>JBJDYS010000020.1:0-63931 GCA_051867595.1 Oscillospiraceae bacterium | reverse complement strand
GCCGTCGAGAAGGGCCTGCGCGAGTGCTGCGTCAAGGGCGTCCTCGCCGGTTACCCGATGGTTTACCTCAAGGCCGTTCTGTACGACGGCGACTTCCACCCTGTTGACTCCTCCGAAATGGCGTTCAAGACCGCTGCCGGTCTCGCCTATAAGGAGCTCGTCAACGCGAACCCCGTCATCATGGAGCCCATCGGCCTGCTCCGCGTCACCATCCCCGACGCGAACCTGGGCGATATCATGTCCGACATCCCCTCCAAGCGCCGTGGCACCATGCTCGGTATGACCGCGCATGACGGTATGCAGATCGTCGAGGCGGAGGTTCCCATGGCGGAGATGACCACCTACGCCATCGACCTGCGTTCCATGACGCAGGGCCGCGGTTCCTTCACGCTGGAGTTCATCCGCTATGACGAGACCCCCGCGAACGTTCAGCAGAAGATCATCGAGGAAGCCAAGGCGCTGGCCGAGGCCGAATAATCCATACAATTTTTTTACAGGGGGAGCATCCGCTCCCCCTGTCTTTTAGGAGAGTCCCATGGAACATCGCACCCGGCAAATCTTTCATACGCTCTGGCTCGGCGCCATCATGCTCTGCATCGCTGCCGCCGTTTTTGTCCTGTTCTTCACGTCCTGTACCCGCGGCGGTGAAGACCCAAAAACGGACGATGTCGTCATCGCCACGCCGAACACCGCCGTTGCTGTCACGGCTACTACAGAGCCCATGGCCACTCCCACCCCCACACCGGAAGTCACCGAGACACCCGTCCCGGAACCCGCCGGCTGAATCTCCTGACACCACAGCGACCTCCCGCATAGAATGTACGGGAGGTCGTTTTTTGTATGGATGAAATGGATATGACACGGATGCGAAGCAAGCTTTCCGGGTTCGACGGCGTATGGCAGCGGGTAAACGGCTCTTCTTCAGCCGAAAAAAGCGTTACATCCACCAACTGCGGCGGTATGGAGCGCACGCTGCTGGAGCTTATGAAGGGAGAACGGGAACTGTGCCGGATGTATCGCTGTCTCGGCCTTACCGAGTTTGCCCGGTGTGCAAAGCAGCGGGCCGCCCGTCTGGCGGCGGAGTATTTTCTCCTGACCGGAAAAAGGCCCGAATGCAGCGAAACAGAGAGCATGGAGCGTATGTGCCGGATCGATGCGCTTCGCCACCTGATGCTCAGGGCTTTGGCGCTCGCAGACAGCTACTGCGCCGCCGACCGACGCACCGAGGACAGGGAGCTGTCCGCTCTCCTCTCCTGCTTTGCCGAGCAGAACAAACAGGCCGCGGCCCGTCTGCGCTGTATGATTCTTTCACAGTTTGCCTGAACAAAACAGCATCCCCGTCCGCGGACGGGGATGTTTGTATGTATGGATCATTTCCAGGGGAAGGTGATAAGACCGTAGATATACAGAGCGACGACGATCACCGGAACCACATAGAACACGGGCTTCATCCACTCCTGCACCTTCAGGCCCTTGCCAGTATTGGCCTCGGCCTTGAAGTTGTCCCAGCCCCAGCCGTAGCGCTTGCTGCAGCAGAATACGGCAAACGCCAGCGAACCAATCGGCAGCAGATTCGTGCTCACAAGGAAGTCCCACAGATCAAGGAAGGCGGAGCCCTCGGCAAAGGGAACAAAGCCGCTCCACACATTGAAGCCGAGAGCCGTTGTCAGCCCCAGCGCAAAGACAAGGACGGCGCAGATGACACAGCCCTTTGGGCGACTCCAGCCGGTCAGCTCACGCATACAGGCCAGAATGTTCTCAAACACGGCAAGCTCCGTGGACAGCGCCGCGAAGGTCATGAACAGGAAAAACAGGCTGCCCCACAGACGGCCGCCGGCCATATGGTTGAACACGGTAGCCATGGTGTTGAACAGCAGTGCGGGGCCGGCGCCCACCTCTTCGCCATAGGTGAAGCAGGCCGGGAAAATGATGAGGCCGGACAGGACAGCCACCAGGGTATCCAGCGCGATGACATTGACGGACTCACCCATCAGCGCACGGTCTTTGTCGAGGTAGCTGCCGAAGATGGCCATGGAACCGATACCGACGGACAGCGTAAAAAATGCCTGATTCATGGCGGCCACAACAACCTGGAAGTTGATCTTGCCGAAATCCGGCACCAGATAGAACCGGAGGCCCTCCCTGGCTCCGCTGAGGCTGACGCTATGCACGGTCAGAACCAGCATCAGGCCGAGCAGGATGACCATCATGTACTTGGTCACGCGCTCCAAGCCCGATTGCAGGTGAAAGGACAGGATGACGAAGCCGAGCGCCACGGCCACCGCCAGATAGCCGACATTGATGGCCGGACTGGAGAGCATGGCGCCGAAGGAAAGAGCTGTATTGGTGCCCCGGACAAAGCTGATAAAGTAATACATCATCCACCCGGTGACGACGGTATAAAACGCCATCAGGCAGAAATTGCCGAGCATCGCAAAATAGCCGTGGATATGCCATTTCTGACCGGGCTTTTCAAGCTTGTAATACATCCGAACGGGGCTTGCCTGCGAAGCGCGGCCCATGGCGAATTCCATGGTCATGACGGGCAGGCCCAGAACGAGCAGGCACAGAATATAAACCAGCACAAAACCGCCGCCGCCATACTGCCCGGTCATCCAGGGAAATTTCCAGACATTTCCGCATCCGATGGCACAGCCGGCACTGAGTAAAATGAAGCCAAGACGGCTCCCCAATCGCTCTCTTTTCATTGTCCTCTCCATATCAAAAATCAGAAAGTACTGTATTATAGCATTTATATAGGCAAAAGGCAACGATTTCCGGCCGATTATCCCTCTCTGTTTTGTACAAAATGTCCATACGCTTTTCTCCATAACAGCAACACAAAAACGCCCCCGTCACAAGACGGGGGCGTTGAAACCGGGAGTGATTATTTGGAATTGAAGATTTTGAAGATGCTGTCAAAGGGGTCTTCGTCTTCCGCAGCAGGAGCCGCCGGAGCGGAAGGCTCGGCCGACGCATACGCGGACGCGCCGGAGAAGAGGTTCTCCTTCACATCCTCAACCGGAGCCGCCGGAGCAGAAGCCGCCGATGTGGTAGAAACCGCCTTCGCCGTGGGGCTGTCGTCGTCAAAGCCCGTGGCGATGACGATCACGCGGATCTCATCCTCCATGGTGTTGTCAAAGCTCGCGCCGAAAATGATGTTGGCGTCGGGATGCGCCGCCGCCTGCACCAGGTTCGCCGCCACCTCGACATCCTCAAGGCCCATATCCTCGGAGCCGGTGATGTTGATAAGCACACCGTGCGCGCCGTTGATGGAGGTCTCCATCAGGGGGCTCGAAATCGCCATCTGCGCGGCGTCCTCCGCCTTGCCTTTGCCGACGGCATGGCCGACGCCCATATGGGCAAAACCGGCCCCGCGCATGATCGCGCAGACATCGGCGAAGTCGAGGTTGATGAAGCCGGTGTTCTTGATAAGATCGGAAATGCTGGTGACGGCCTGATTCAGAACCTCATCGGCGATTTCAAAAGCGTTCGCGAAAGTGACCTTCTGATCGGTAGCATATTTCAGGCGATCGTTGGGGATGACGAGAAGGCTGTCCACCTTGCCGAGCAGCTCCTCGATGCCGTTCATGGCCTGGGTCATGCGCTTCTTGCCCTCAAAGCCGAAGGGCTTCGTGACAACGCCGACCGTCAGAACGCCGGCCTCCCGTGCGATGTCCGCCACGACAGGGCCTGCGCCCGTACCGGTGCCGCCGCCCATACCGGCGGTGATGAACACCATATCCGTCCCTTCCAGGGCCTTGGCGATCTCGTTGCGGCTCTCCTCCGCGGCCTTTCCGCCGACAGAGGGATCGCTGCCCGCGCCCTGCCCGTGGGTGAGCTTCTCACCGATCTGAATCTTCTGATCGGCCGTGGACATGGAAAGCGCCTGCCTGTCCGTATTCACTGCGATGAACTCCACACCGCTGGTGCCGGAGCCGATCATTCTATTGACGACATTGCCGCCTGCGCCGCCGATACCGACGACCTTCAGAGTCACGACATTATCAGGGCCGTTGTCGAGCATATTTGCTGCCATGTTTGCTGCCTCCCGTATATTTTGTCAAGGGTGCATTCCGCACCCCTCCATGCTACTAATTACATATATATTACATTTTATTACGAAAAGCCAAGCAGGTCAATAGTTTCTTTTAAAAATATTATGTCAATTCATAAAAAAGAGCGTCCAATTCGGACGCTCTTACACAAAGCCCGCTTGCGGATACCGTATGTTCGTCAGTCCGGGCTGACATGGACGGCCGTCCCCTCCGCGAGATCGACGGTGCCGGTCATATCGGACTCCATCTGCTCGACGGCGCTCAGGAGCATACGGAGCTTATAGTCCACGTTTTCGTTCGGCCCCATCTTGACCGTAAAGCGGTCGAGATAGCGGAACGTGGGGTCCGCCGGGTTCGTCATGTCAATATCTTTGACATCGTCGGTCATCCCCATAAGCTGCATGGCGTGCAGCAGCGTCTGCAGGTAGGATAGCTTGAGACTTTCGGAGGCGTCCACCTGCATGATCTCACCGGCCTTCGGCTCCACGGGCGTTACATTCAGAACGCGGATAAGGCCGGCGACCTCGGTCACGCTGCCGCTGCCGAGAAGCTTGCAGTTGCCGGTCATCATCCAGTACTGCCCCTCCCAGTTCACATACGCCATCGCGAAGCTCTCATCCACGGTGATAATAATTTTGTTCGGCAGCTCGCGCTCGATGCTGGCCTCCTCCACCAGAGGCAGGCGCGCAAAAATGCGGCTGGAGGCCGAGATGCGGTTGATAAAGAACAGGTTGTCCCCCACATCAATGCCGGAGGCTTCAATGACCTCCTCGTCGGTATAGGACACCGAACCCACCACTTCAATTTCCTGCACGCGGAAGAACACGCCCATGCCGAACACGATCGCCACACCCACCAGAAGCACGGAGATCGGGGCAAACAGGGAATGTCGTTTCTTTTTTCTCGCTGCGCCGTATCGGTCGTATCTTGCCACTTTGGATTACCTCGTATATCTCAGTTCGTATGCTCCGCAAGGCCGATCACAATCGAGCTGATGCGGTCGGTCGCATTCCGGACGCCCATCTTCTCGGACGCGGCGTGCATCGCCTCCATGGCCGCAGGGTCGGACACCAGATCATGAACGGTCTCATACAGCTTCGCGCCGTCAAACTCGCCCTCCAGCAGCATTTTCGCCGCACCGGCCTCCTCAAGGACACGGGCGTTCTTTTCCTGATGATGGTTCACAACATTCGGGCTCGGGACGATGATCGCGGGCTTGCCGAGGTAGGTCAGCTCACTGATCGTCGAAGCCCCTGCCCGGCAGAGTATGACATCCGCCGCCGCCATGACCTTCGGCATATCGTAGATGTACTCACGCAGGTCGAGACCGGGGCATTTCACTCCGGCAAGCTTTTCGGTCATCTCGTCATAATACCGCTTGCCGGTCGCATAGATCAGCCGGAACGGCTTTTCCTCGCCCGCCATGATCCGGATCATCTCTTCCATGCGCCGGTTCATATCCCCCGCGCCGAGCGAACCAAACACGGCGAGCGCGATAGGCTCGTCCTCGGGCAGTCCCAGCTCGCGCCGGGCCCTTGCCCTGGTCTCGCCGCGGAAATCGACGCGCACGGGCGTGCCGGTTAGTTCGACCTTGGCTGCGTCCTTATAATAGCCGCGGCTCTCCTCGAGGCCGACCAGAATGCGGTCAACCTTTTTCTCGAGCAGCCGGGTCGTGAGGCCCGGCACGGCGTTCGACTCATGCACCGCCGTCGGGATGCCCATATCGGACGCCGCCTTCAGCACGGGATAGCACACATAGCCGCCGGTACCGACCGCCACATCCGGGCGGAAATCCTTCAGGATCTTTCTGGCGCGGCGGATCGAGGCGGCAAGGATGCTCACCGTGTGGATGTTTTTGAGGATCATTTTGGGCTTCAGGCTGCGCTGAAAGCCCTCGATCCGCACCGTTTCAAGCCGGTAGCCCTCCCGGGGAACCAGCTCCGTCTCCATATGCCCCTCCGCGCCGACGAACAGGATCTCCGCGTCAGGGAAAAGCTCCCGAATCCGTCCCGCCACGCCGATGGCAGGGTTTATATGTCCGGCGGTGCCGCCGCAGGTAAACAATACTCTCATAATCTGTTTCTTCCTACTTTTTCTCCGGAATATCCCGGGACATCGAAAGGATAATCCCGATCTCCGCCATTTGCAGCAACAGGGCCGTGCCGCCGTAGCTGAACAGCGGCAGCGAGATGCCGGTACTCGGAATCGTGTTCGTGCAGACCGCCACATTCAGGATGACCTGCAGCGCCAAAAGCGTCGTGATGCCGACGCAGACAAGGCAGCTGTATTTGTCGCGCGCGTGCATCGCCAGCCAGTAGCCGCGTATGATGAGCAGCGAAAACAGCGCCAGAATCAGCACCGCGCCGATGAAGCCGAGCTCCTCGCACACGATGGAGAAGATGTAGTCGTTATGCTCCTCGGGCAGATACAGATACTTCTGCCGGGAGTTCCCGAGGCCGAGACCGAGAAGCCCGCCCGAACCGATGGAATACAGGCTCTGCACCACCTGCCAGCCGTCGCCGGAGATGTCCGCAAACGGGTCAGCCCACGCGGTAATACGGTCACGGACATAGGGGAACGCCGCCACCGCAATGCCGAGCAGCGCCGCCACGCTGAGGCCGCCGCCGATAAACCAGCTGAGCTTCACGCCGCCGACAAAGAGCATAACGATGCCGATGAGCACGATAATCATGATCGCCGACCAGTGCGGCTCCATTGCGAGCAGGATGCATATCACGCCCAGCACGATCACAAACGGCAGAATGCCGTAACGGAAGGTGCTCATTTTCTCTTTGGTGCGGCAGATGAGCTGGGCAAAGTACAGGATCACGGCGATTTTGGCCAGCTCCGAGGGCTGGAAGGTCGTGAAGCCGAGGTCAATCCAGCGCTGCGCGCCGCCGCCAATGGCGCCGATGGCCGCAACGACAACGAGAAGTCCGATGGATACAAGCAGAACAATGGTGGACATACGCCGGTAAAAGCCCATCGGCAAGCGGGAAAACACCAGCATCACGCCGACGCCCGCACCGGCAAACAGCGCCTGACGCACGAAATAATAGGTGGCGTTTCCGCCCGTCGTGCCCTCGATGTCGTAATACGCACGGGCATAGCTCGACGACAGAACCATGACCACACCAATCGCCAGCAGCAGAAGGCTCAGCATCGCAAACGGGAGATCCATACCGCCGCGCTCGATGCTGTCATCGGTCGTATAGTCCGCCAGCCTTGTATTCTCATAGCTGACCGTATTGCGCGAACTCATGCGTCCCGCCCGCCTTTCCGAAAAATAGAGTGATTCACGCGCTGAAGCGGTTCACGCAGCCGAAGAACGCGATAACCGCAAACACAATCGTGACGGACGTGAACAGCAGGACGATCTGCTTTTCCGTCCACTTGTGGCCCGTCCAGCCGCCCATCTCGAGATGGTGATGGAAGGGCGCCATTTTAAACACGCGTTTGCCGTGCGTGAGCTTGAAATAGCCTACCTGAATGATGTCCGAAAGGGTCTCAATAATATAGATGATGCCGACCGGGACGAGGATCAGCGGCATATCGAGCGCAAACGCCATGCCGCAGACCGCGCCGCCGAGAAAGAGGCTGCCCGTGTCGCCCATGAAGCATTTCGCGGGATAGAAGTTATACAGCAGAAAGCCGAACAGACCGCCGGTCAGCGCCGCCGTGAAAATGCCGAGGCTCTCAAACTGCATACCCCAGAAGAAGGCCACCGCGGTATAGAAGATCATCACCGGGGTCGTCACGCTCGCGGCAAGGCCGTCCAGCCCGTCCGTCAGGTTCACGGCATTGACCGTGCCGACCACGATGAACGCAGCGAGGACGAAATACAGCCAGTCCGGCATATCCACGGTGATATTCCAGAACGGTATGTAAAGGTGCGCCTCCAGATAGCCCTCGAGCCGCAGCAGGTACAGCAGCGCCACGGCCACTGCAAGCTGGAGGATGAATTTCGCCCGGGCGGAAAGGCCGAGGTTCTGCTTTTTGCGGAGCTTTTCATAGTCGTCCAAAAATCCGATCGCACCGAAAAAAAGCGAGAAAAGCAGCACAAACAGCGCGCCCTTGTTGCCCCCCAGCAGGTCGGGCAGGCCGATGGTGAATACCGTCAGCGCCGTCGCCGCGATGAAGATGATGCCGCCCATCGTGGGCGTACCGGCCTTGGTCTTATGCCAGTTCGGGCCGACCTCGAGGATCTCCTGCCCCGCTTTGATTTTCCGCAGCCAGGGGACATAGAACCGTCCCACCACCGCCGCGATCACAAAGCCTGCGGCAAATGCCATGATCAGTCGAGTCGTCATAGGTTTATTTCCTCTCGCTTCCGTACAGATGCTCCGCGACAATCTCGCGTTCATCCATGTGATGTTTCACGCCCATGATCTCCTGATAGGTCTCATGGCCCTTCCCGGCCAGGACGATGACGTCGCCCGGCTCGTGATGATCCATGGCCCATGCGATGGCCTCGCGGCGGTCGGTTATGACCATGTGGGGCGCTTCCGCCGGAACACCGGCCACGATATCGGCGATGATCGCCTCCGGCTCCTCGGTGCGCGGGTTATCGGAGGTGACGATGGTAAAGTCGGCGTTCTCCGCCGCGATGCGTCCCATGATCGGGCGCTTGGCGGCATCGCGGTCGCCGCCGCAGCCAAACAGGGCCACGACCCGTCCGCTCGTCACGCCGCGCATGGTCTGCAGAATTTTCTCCAGGGCATCCGGCGTGTGGGCGTAGTCAATGACGATCGTATAGTCGCCGCCCGTCGGCACGACCTCCGCACGGCCCTTGACGCCCGGCGCGGTGGCAAGCGCTTTCGCACCGTCCGCGAGAGGCACGCCCGCGAGATACGCCGCCGACAGAGCCGTCAGCGCGTTGCTCACCGAGAATTTGCCGGGGATAGCGAGCTTTACGGGGACGCTTTCGCCGCCCATGACCGCCGTGAACGCCACACCGGCCGCGGAGTAGCGGATGTTTTCCGCCGTCAGCTCCTCGCCGCCCTCCGTGCCGAAGCGCAGCACCGGACAAACGGCCCGCTCTGCCATAAAATCGGCCCACGGATCGTCGGCATTGATTGCCGCGCGTTCACAGCGGCTGAACAGCAGCGCCTTCGCCGCGGCGTAATTTTCCATGGTCTTGTGGAAATCGAGGTGATCCTGCGTGAGGTTTGTAAACACGCCCACAGCAAAGTCAATGCCCGCCACGCGGTCAAGCTCCAGCGCGTGGGAGGAAACCTCCATGACCGCATAGCCGCACCCGGCGTCAACCATGCGCCGCAGAAGCGCCTGCAGGTCATAGGATTCCGGCGTCGTGCGCTGCGTGGGTATCTCCTCGGCGCCGATGAAGTTGGCAATCGTGCCGAGAAGGCCTACCTTTGCGCCGAGCGTCTCCTCGAGAATATGCTTCACGAGCGTGGTCGAGGTCGTTTTGCCGTTCGTGCCCGTGATGCCGATCATTTTGAGTTTGCGTGCGGGATGGCCGAAATACGCCGCCGACACAAGCGCCAGCGCCCGACGGCTGTCCGGCACGAGGACATACGGCACGTTTTCATCCTCCGGTATCCGCTGGCAGAGCACGGCCGCCGCACCGGACGCCGCCGCCTTGCCGATGAAGCGGTGCCCGTCGCTGGCAAATCCTTCCACGGCGACAAAGAGATCGCCGGGCTGAACCTTACGCGAGTCATAGCGGATATCGTTTATTTCGAGCTCCGGGTCGGCGCTCATCGCCGAGACCGTAAGCTCCGCGAGCAGTTCTTTGAGTTTCATATCAGTACCTTCCCAAGTTACTGGAATCCGACAGCGACACCGTGATCACGCTGCCCACCTTGACCTCCTCACCGGCGGCGACGCTCTGGCGGGCAACGTAGGCCGAGCCGCTCAGCATCGCACCCTCGCCGTGGACATAGAGCCCATACCATCCGAGCTGTATACGTGCGGACTCATAGTCAAGTCCGGTCAGGTCTTCCATAATGACGGTTTTTTCCTCCGGTTCACTGTCGAGATAGAGCACGATCTCGCTGTTGACGGCGATCGTGGAACCGGAGCGCGGATACTGCGCCGTGACCGTTGTGCCTTCGCCCACCGTGCGGCAGGTGAAGCCCGCATCGGATACCGCCGCCTTGGCGTCGGCCAGGCTCTTGCCGATCAGGCGCGGCACGTCGCGGTCAACATAGCTCTCCTCATCCTCGCTGTACTCCGGCGAAACGCCGAGAACCGGGAGGATATCCGCCATGATGCTGCCGACGGTCGGCGCCGCCATCTGGCCGCCGCTGACGTATGTATTGGCCTCCGGGCCGGGATTTTTCAGCAGAACCAGCACCGCGACCTGCGGATCGTCCATGGGCGCAATGCCGATGAAGGAGACGATATAGCGCTTGGCGCCGGTCGCCGCCTGATAGGCGATATCCTCCGAGGTGCCGGTCTTGCCGCCGATGCGGTAGCCCGCGACATAGGCGTTATGACCGGTGCCGGCCGGACTGCCGACGACCTGTTCGAGGATCTCGCAGACATGGGCCGAGGTCTCCTCGCTGATGACCTGACGCACGACCTCCGGCTCACGCTGCATGGCAACCGTTCCGTCGCTGTTCAGGATCTGGCTGACCACATAGGGCTTCATGAGATTGCCGCCGTTCACCGCGGCGCTGACCGCCGTGATGAGCTGCAGCGGCGTGATGGTGAAGGTCTGGCCGAAGGAGGCCGCCGCAAGCTGGGACTGGTTATAGGGATCGCAGAACACCTCCGTGTCCCACCAGAGGCTCCCCGACTCTCCCTGCAGGTCGATGCCGGTCTTTTCAAAGAAGCCGAAGGCTCGGGCGTATTCATAAAACCGCTCCGCACCGACCGCCTGCCCGATGTTGACGAGCGCGACGTTGCAGGAGTTCATGATTGCCTCGGTCAGCGTCTCCGAGCCGTGTCCGCCGCTGAGCCAGCAGTTCAGCGGGTCGTCACGGCCGGTCACATCCATGCTGCCGCCGCAGTAAAAGCTGGAGTCCATCGTGACGGCGCCGGATTCAAGCCCCATCGCGAGGGTGATGATCTTGAAGGTCGAGCCGGGCTCGTAGGTGTCGGACAGCGCCTTGTTGCGCCACTGGTCGTTCCGCGCCTCGGTCAGGATCTCGTCCTTCTCCGCCTCATCGACGACGGCGTCCGCTTTTTCCTGCGTCTCCTCGTCCACGGCGAGATAATCGTTCAGGTCGAAATTATCCAGCGAGGCCATGGCCAGAATCGCGCCGGTGTTTACGTCCATGACGATGCCCGCCGCACCGCTCTGCAGATCATAGTCGATCTGCGCCTGCTCCAGATGCTTCTCGAGGTAATACTGCACCGTCTCGTCGATGCTCAGGACGATGCTCTGTCCGTCCTCGGCGTCGTAATAATCTTCAAAATCCGTGAACAGCATATCCGTACCGTTCGCGGTGGTGGCGCGGACGATGCGTCCGTTTGTGCCGGACAGCGCCTCGTTATAGTAGTACTCAACGCCCGCAAGGCCGTAGTCATCCGCGCCGACAAAGCCCACGACATGGGACGCCAGCGTCGAATAGGGATAATACCGCTTGGTGGCCTCCTCGATCTTAACGCCCATATACGGCTTCGTGACCGTCTTGCCATCCTCGTCCACCGTCGTGTAGCCCGCATCCTTGAACGCACGGACACGCTCCGCGACCTCGTCGTCCACCTTTTTGGCGAGCGTCACATACCACGAGGCGCGGTTCTGGGTCTTTTCGTAGACCTCGTAATAGTCGAGGCCCAGAATTTCCGACATCGCCGCCGCGATCGCGGAAGGATCCTCGTTATACAGAGCGATCTCCGCCGGGCTGAGATAGATATTCGATACCGAGCCGCTCATGGCCAGAATGTTCATGTTGCGGTCATAGATCGTGCCGCGCTGGGAGGATACCGTCGTCTCACGAAGCTGCTGATCGACCGCCGCGGCCTCGTATTTGTCATGGTCGATGATCTGTATCTGGAACAGCCGTACAGCCAGAAGCATAAATGCAACTATGCCGCACACTACCATGAGGAACAGTGTGCGGCGAAGCATCATGCTATTCGGCGAGGCTGTCGTTTTTTTGGAGACACGCTTTTTGCCCATGAAATTCTCCCTCAGATTGCCTGAACAAATGCAAGTTTACATAAGTATAACATACTTCCCCGTACAAATCCAGCATATTCCGGCATTTATGCAAAAATTCATGGAAAGCCGGACGCGTCCGATCCTCCATGAATTTATGCCGTGTTCTTTTAATGAAAATACGCGTTGAACGAATCAATCAGATCCTGCACACCGGCAGAGAAAATATCCGTGCCGTCCCGTGATACGATCACAGCCTTATCTGCGGAGGATACATTGGAAAGGTAGTAGATCTGATCGTCACGAGGCTCCTGCATACCGAGGACGCTGACGGCATATTCCTCGACATCCTTGAGGTTGAAGATCGTCTCATACTCCACCGTCAGACGGGTACGCTCGGTTTTGAGCTCCGCGATCTGGCTTTCCAGCTCCACGGCCTGCTGCGAGATACCGACCAGGCGGATCTGCGCGAGCAGCGTCATGACGAGCACCACGATCACCGCCAGCGATCCGATGAGGGCCAGCGGGGAAACGCCCTGCCGCGAATGAGCGGCCGTCTGCGCCTTTTCCTTCCGCTCTTCCTTGACCCAGACCTGTTCCCTGGTTTTCGTCGGCTTCTGCTTCGGAAGCTCGTATACCTCCTCGGGATAATAAGCCGGCGTGCTGAAATCATAAGCCAGCGTGCCGTCCACCGCTCCGGTGACGAAATTATAGCTTTTAAAATTCTTCGTACCGCTCATTCGGTTCACACTTTCTCCGCGATTCTCAGCCGGGCACTTCGTGCCCGTGGGTTTCTTTCCGTCTCCTCCGCCGATGGCGCCACCGGCTTGCGCGTGACGCTCCTGAGCGTCTGCACAAAGCCGCAGGTGCATACGGGGAATTCCTTCGGGCAGGTACAGCCTGCCTCTCTGCTTCGGATGGCCTCTTTCACCAGCCGGTCCTCCAGCGAGTGGAAGCTGATGACCAGAAGCCTTCCGCCGTCACGGAGCCGGCCAGGTGCCTGCTCCAGCATACGTTCCAGCGAGCCGAGCTCGTCGTTTACCGCGATTCGCAGCGCCTGGAAGCATCGTTTTGCCGGATGCTGTTTTTCCCGCAGCGCCGCCGCGGGCATGGTCTTTCGGATAATATCCACAAACTCCGTTGTGGTCTCGATCGGAGCTTCCTCCCGGCGGGCAACCACCGCCGCCGCAATGCGGCCGGAATAGCGTTCCTCGCCATAGCGCCAGAAGATGCTGCGAAGCTCCGCCTCCTCCCATGTGTTCAGGATCTCCCGGGCCGTCAGCGGTGAGCTTTCATCCATCCGCATATCGAGCGGCGCGTCTTTCATATAGGAGAAGCCGCGCTCCGCGTTGTCAAGCTGCGGTGACGACACGCCGAGATCGAACATCATGCCGTCCACCCGATCCACACCGGCGCAATCGAGGATCTCGCCGAGGTCGCCGAAATTTCCCTTCATGAGCGTCACCCGGCTGCCGAAGCGGGCAAGCCGCTGTCCGGCAAATGCCAGTGCCCGGTCATCCCGGTCGATGCCGATCAGGCGCCCCGTGGTGAGGCGGGATGCGATCGCCTCGGAGTGACCGCCCATGCCCAGCGTACCGTCCACATAGACGCCGTCGCCCCGGATATTCAGGTATTTTATACATTCTTCCAGCAGTACGCTGATATGCTCCATCAGAAATCAAGCTCCTGCATAACCGCCGCAATGTTCTCCGGCGACGCCTCCGCGTCACGCAGCGCGGCCCATTCCTCGCTGTCCCAGAATTCGGCGTGGTTGTTGGCGCCGAGGACAGTCACGTTTTTCGTAAGGCCCACGCGATCCCGCAGGGACTGGGGCAGCAGGACGCGTCCCTGGGCGTCCAGCTCGCATTTGGCGGCGAAGGCATACAGCGGACGCATCTGCCTCTGCTTCACATAGGGCATGGCCGCCACCTTGTCGGAAAAAATCTTCCAGTTCTCCGCGCTGTATGCACAGAGACATTTATCCATCGAGAGGGTCACGAAAAACTCCGAGCCCAATTCTTCACGCAGGCGCGCCGGAACGAAAAGACGCCCTTTGGCATCCAGGGAATGTTGATATTCACCTGTCATCCGGCTTCACCCCCGCTCCACTTCGTGGGATTTTGATGCACATTCCACCACTTTGCCCCACTTCGTGGTTTTATTATAGGGTGCGCGAAAAAAAAATGCAAGGGGTGGCATTCGCTTTTTTCAAAAAATTTTGCTGTTATTTTTTTCCAATAGTCCCTTTTGCTGGCAGCGACCACAATATCTAGTTTCCGTCAAAAAACGGGGCTGACACAAATCTGTGTCAGCCCCGTTTCCGGTGTCTGTCAATATGGATTTTTCTCCGGCCCGAACTGTGCTTTCCGGGCAGCTCCGATCAACGGCCCTGACCGTCGTCAACGTGTCCGCCGGCATAACCGGCAGCGGCGCTGCGATAGCGGGCGCGGGAATTGCGGACGATCTCAAGCGCCTGCGCGGCAGTCTCTTCCGCGCCGCGAAGGGTCTCGTCCACATACTCGTTCATGGCCTTCTGGATCTCGCGGGACTTGCTCTCCGCGGTAGCGACCATCTGCTTGGCCTTGGCCTCGGCCTGGCGGACGATCTCCTGTTCATCGACCATTTTGCGGGCCTGCGTCTCCGCCATTTTGCGGATGGACTCGCCCTCTTTCTTGGCGTTCTGGATGAACTCATCACGGCGGGAGACAAGACGCCGGGCCTCCGTGATTTCGGCGGGAAGTTGGGTCTTGATCTCTTCGATCAGGTCGAGAGCCTTGTTGCGTTCCACCAGGCACTTGTCGTTTCCGAGAGGAACACCCCAGGCCTCGGAGATCATGTTGTAGAGCATTTCTACCAGTTCAAGGATCCCTTCGTTCTCGTTCATTGCTGCGTCTGCCTCCTCTGATTTATTCTTTCTTTAATGTCATCGATTATCTCGCTGGGCGCAAATTCCGAAAGATCCGCGCCGTATGCCGCCATTTCCTTCACGACCGTCGAGCTGAGGAAGGTATATTTTTCGCTGGAGGTCAAAAAGAGCGTGTCCAGATCCGGATTCATTTTCTTGTTGACGAGGGCAAGCTGGAACTCATAGTCAAAGTCCGACACGGCACGCAGACCCTTCACGATGACCGCGCCCTCATATTGCTTGGCGTATTCCGCGAGCAGCATATTCGTTGTGGTGACCTCAACATTGCCCAGACGGTCAACGACCCGTCTGGCAAGCTCCACGCGTTCGTCGATGCTGAAGAGATAGTTCTTGGCGCTGTTTTTCATCACACAGACCACAACGTGGTCAAAGATCTGCGATGCGCGGCGGATAATGTTCAGATGGCCCAGCGTGATGGGGTCAAAGCTGCCGGGAATGAGAGCTGTTGTCATAGCGTTGCACCTCGGGAGTACAGCGTAAGCGAAATTTTGCCGTAATGGTAGGTCTTGCCCCGGACATAGGGCGCGACAGCCTCCGGCATCGACTCGCCTCGTTCACTTTCGACAAGTATTATACCACCATCGGATAATATGTCAAACGAAAAAAGCGCGCCGAGCACATCATTATATAAGCCCGCGTGATACGGCGGGTCGAGAAATACGAGGTCGAATTTCCCGCAGCGGCGCAGGTACGCCAGCGCATCCGAGCGAACGACCGTCGCTTTCATGCCGCAGGCCGCGAGATTTTCCCGCACCAGCGCCAGGGACGCGGGGCTGTTGTCCACGAACACGCACTCCGCCGCGCCGCGGCTGAGCGCCTCGATGCCAAGCTGGCCGGTGCCCGCAAACAGGTCGAGCACCCGACGGCCGGGCACGTCAAACTGGACGATGCTGAAAATGGCCTCCTTCACCATATCGGTGGTCGGCCGAACGGACATATCCTTCGGTTCGCGGAGCTTGCGTCCGCGTGCTGTTCCGGTAATGACTCTCAACGGTTACTCCTCCCCACTATGGAAGAAATTATATACCGCCTGCGCGGCATTTTGTGGGACAACAGCGGACAAGCGCTCCACCGAAGCTTCCCTGATCTTTTTAACGCTCCCGAATTCCTTCAGGAGCGCCTTGCGGCGGCGCTCGCCGATGCCGGGGATCTCCTCAAGCTGCGAGGCGATGGTTTTCTGCCGCAGCTTTTTGTGATAGTCAATGGCGAAACGATGCGTCTCCTCCTGAATGTTCCCGACGAACGAAAACACCGCCGGATTCTGACGCAGGCCGATCTCGTGTCCCGCCCGGTCGGTCAGCGCGCGGGTATGGTGGCGGTCATCCTTTACCATGCCGAACACCGGGATGTGATGAAAGCCCTTCTCCGCCAGCGCATCCTCCGCCGCCGCCACCTGTCCGGGGCCGCCGTCGATGAAGAACACGTCCGGCAGGGGCATGAAGCTCTCGTCCTTGTCCACGAACCGCTGTATCCGGCGGGAGATTGTCTCGCGCATACTCGCAAAATCGTCCTGCGCCGTGACGGTCTTCATGTGGAACCGGCGGTATTTCCGCTTCGCGGGGCGGCCGTCCTCGAACACGGTCATGGATGACACGATGCCGAAATTGCCGGTATTCGAGATGTCATACGCCTCGATGCGCCGGGGCAGCTCCTCCAGCGCGAGCATTTTCTGCAGCCATTCGAGGGTTTTGCTGCGGCGCTCGGCCTCGCTCTCGGCACGGGCGCTCTCCTCCCTCGCGTTCCGCTGCGCGGCCTCGTAAAATTCCCGCCGCGTTCCGCGCTGCGGCACGGACAGCTCGATCTTATGCCCGGCCATCTCCGACAGCAGCTCCGCGAGTGGCTCCCGGTCCTCGATCTCCGTCGGCAGAAGCACGAGCTTCGGCCACGCACCGCGGCGGATATAATACTGCCGCACCAGGCTCGACACCGCCTGCGCGTCCTCCTCCAGCGGCTCGGGCATCAGTTCGAGGTCTTTGCCCGTCAGGTCGCCGTCGGTGTAATGCAGCACGACGAACGACGTCTTGGCGCCTCGGAAAAAGCCCACAGCGTCGGTATCCGCCCGCGCCGCCTTGATGACATTCTGGCGGTTTGATAGCTCCCCCACCGCCCGCATACGGTCGCGCAGCTCGGCCGCTTTCTCAAAGCGCATCTCCTCCGCAGCGGCGAGCATATCCCGCTCAAGGCCGCGCATCAGCTCCTTGGAGTCGCCGGACAGAATCTGCGCCGCCTGCGCGATACGCTCGCGATACGCCGCCTGTCCCGGCTCCCCGCGGCACCAGCCCTCGCAGGTGTTCATGTGGTGGTTTAGACAGGGCCGACCCTTGCCGATGTCACGCGGAAATTTCCGTGTGCAGGACGGCAGTTTTAGCGCCTTGGCAAGGGTCTCGAGGATGCTCCTCGTCACGCTGCGCCCGCCGTACGGCCCGAAGTACTTCGCCCCGTCATCGGCCACGCGGTTCACGATCGTGAACACGGGGTACGGCTCGCGCATATCGAGCCGCAGGAACGGATAGGTCTTATCGTCCCGCAGCAGGATGTTATAATGCGGCATATGCCGCTTGATAAGGCTGTTTTCCAGCACCAGCGCCTCAAACTCCGTCGCCGCCACGATGACGTCGAAGTCGTCCACATGGCTGACCATCGCCGCCACCTTGGGCAGATGATCGCCGCGGAAATAGCTCGTGACCCGGTTTTTCAGGGCCTTGGCCTTGCCGACATAAATCACCTCGCCCTTTGCGTCCTTCATGATGTAGACGCCGGGCAGCAGGGGCAGTTTATTCGCTTTTTCCCGAAGCTGTGCGATCTTGTCCATAGTTTCTGAAGAAACAGATAAGGGGTGTGCAAGGAAACTCACACACCCCGATATCTGTTATTGACGGATTATTCCTCGAATTCCCGGTCGATGAGGTCGGCAAGGGTATCCACAGCCAGAGCCTCGTCCGTGCCGTCGGCGATGATGCTGATGGTCGTGCCCTTCACGATGCCAAGGGAGAGCACACCGAGCAGGCTCTTCGCGTTCACGCGGCGGTCATCCTTCTCGACCCAGATCACGCTTTTGAACTCATTGGCCTTCTGGATGAAGAAGGTCGCGGGACGAGCGTGCAGACCAACGGGATTGTTGATGGTAACTTCACGAGTAATCATGTGCTCACCATTCCTTTACACAAGTATCTTTTCCGCTGATATTCTATCAAAAAAATACTTACTTCGCAAACCCTTTTCTTCCGTTTTGGAGAATTGCACATAGAAAAGTTCTTTTTATCGTATATTTTACTTCAATTCAACCACAGTGACGCCGGTTTCCCCCTCGCCGTAGCGTCCAAGCCGGAAGCTTTTGACCAGGCGGTTGCGGCGAAGCATCCCCTGCACCGCCGCACGCAGCGCGCCGGTGCCCTTGCCGTGGATGATCGTCACGGTTTTGAGCCGGGCGCGATAGGCGTTATCGAGGTAGCGTTCCACCACCAGCTCCGCCTCGTCCGCCATCATGCCGCGGATATCAAGCTCCGGCGCACAGGACGCGGAGCGCAGCGCTGTTCCCGCCGCGGCGGCGACGTTCTTTTTCTTCGGCGCGTTTTCCCGAAGCCGCACCTCCTTCGGCGAGGCCGTCACCTTCATGATCCCTGCCTGCAGGGTCAGCGAGCCGTTGTCGTTCACCTTGATGACCTCCGCCGTGATGCCGCTCGACAGAAGCTCCACGGTATCGCCCGCTCTGATCGGACGGCTCGGCGCTTCCGGCTCGGGCCGCAGGTCACTGCCCCGATCGCGCATACGGTTCTCGGCTTCGTTCAGTCTGCGCCGCATCTCGGCACGGGCTTCGTTCACCTTCTGGTGATCGACCTTGTCGTTTTCCATCGCCCTCTCGCGGTCGATCTCACGCCAGGCCTCGTCCGCAGCGGCGCGCGCCTCCTGCAGAATGCGTTCGGCGTCCCGCCGGGCCTTCAGCTCGGCCTTTTCAAGGCGGACTTCCAGCTCGCGGCGCATCTGCTCGGCCCGTTTGGCATCCTCCTCGGCGGCGCGCTTGGCGCGTTCCTGCGCGTCGGTCTGACGCTCCAGCGCAATGCGCTGCTCTTCGAGGCGCTCGATGGTCTTTTCAAAGGTCGAGGTCTCCGCGCTCAGGCGGCGTTTCGCGTCCTCGATGATCGTGTCGGGCAGGCCGAGGCGGCTCGAGATCGCAAACGCGTTCGACTTGCCCGGGATGCCCACCAGCAGCCGGTAGGTCGGGCGCAGGGTCTCCACATCAAACTCGCACGAGGCGTTCACGACCCCGGCGGTATTGGTCGCATAGATCTTCAGCTCCGCATAATGCGTCGTCGCGGCGACAAGCGCGCCGACCTGCCGGGCATATTCGATGATCGAGATGGCGAGGGCCGCGCCCTCGGTCGGGTCCGTGCCCGCTCCCACCTCGTCGAGCAGTACGAGCGTTCCCGCGCCGCATTCACGCAGAATGTCCACCATGTTCACCATGTGGCTCGAAAAGGTGGACAGGCTCTGCTCGATCGACTGCTCGTCGCCGATGTCGGCCAGGATCGCGCCCAGCACCGGCACGGCGCTGCCATCCCCGGCGGGGATATGCAGGCCGCAGCCCGCCATCGCGCACATGAGGCCGAGCGTTTTGAGCGTCACGGTCTTGCCGCCGGTGTTCGGGCCGGTGATGACAATGGTGTCCTGCCCCTCACCGCCGAGACCGACGTCGATGGGGACGGCCTTCCCCTTCGGCAGGAGCGGATGCCGCGCCTTTTTGAGCCGGATCTCGTTCTCCGTCAGGATCGGCTCTCCGGCATTCATGGCGTAGCTCAGCTCCGCTTTCGCGAAGATGAGGTCAAGCGCCGTCAGGACATTGAAATCGAGGTCGATATTCCCGCGCGCCGCAGCGCAGTCCGCCGACAGCTCCATCAGGATGCGCTCGATCTCCGCCTTTTCCCTGGCGCCGAGCTCTCTCAGCTCGTTGTTCGCCTTGACAACGCCCATCGGCTCGACGAAGAGCGTCGAACCGCTGCCGCTGACATCGTGGACAAGGCCGGGCAGCTCGCCCTTTTTCTCCGCGCGCACGGGTACGACATAGCGTCCGCCGCGCTGGGTGATGATTGCCTCCTGCAATACCTTTGCATACGAGGGCGAGGAAATTATCTTTTGAAGGCTGTCCCGCACACGGGCCGACGCCGCGCGCATTTTGCGCCGTATATCCGCAAGCTCAGGGCTTGCGCTGTCAGCAATTTCCTCCTCGCCGGTGATCGAGGACGTGATCTTTTCCTCCAGAAAGCGGTTCGGCATCAGCGACGCAAACAGACGCTTCAGGCTGCCGCATTCGCCGCGTCCGGAGGCATAACTCGCCGCCGCACGGGCGCAGAACAGCACCCCTGCAATATCGAGAAGCTCCCGCGTATTGAGCATACCGCCCCGATCGGCACGGGCCAGGCTCGAGCGCACATCCTTGAGGCCCGTGAAGGACGGACTGCCCTTCGTCTCGACCATGAGCTTCGCGTCCGTGGTCTCCTGCAGGCGTTCCTTTACCTGCCGCCTGTCGGACGAGGGACGCAGCGCCAGCGCCGCCTCCTTCGCGCCCTCCGAGGCCGCCTTTCCCGCGAGCTGCTCAAGCACCGCAGGCAGCTCGATCGTCCGCAGGGATTTTTCCAGAAGTTCCGTTTTATCCATCATTTGATCGTCTTCCAATAATCAAGGGAGTAAAAATTCTTATCAAGCTGCCGCCGGACAAACGTCTCCGAGGCCTTCGACAGCCGTGTCATGCTCTCCTCCGGGACGGCAAAGGAGAATTCCCGCTTCGCCGGTGCGCCTATGATATGCCGCAGCGCGGAGAGCGCCTCACCGTCGAGCGGCATCGAAAGCCCCTCCGAGGCCGCGCCGCATTCGCGGCAATGCACCATGCCCGAGGCCGGCGAGAACATCGGGCCGCTTATATCCGCCCGTCCGCACACGCCGCAGGCCTCCACCTCCGGCGCAAAGCCTTCGATCGCCATGAGCCGGAATTCAAACACGGTCTTCACCTGCTCCGGCTCGTAGATGCCCCGGCTCAGCGCATAGAGCGCGTTGAGCGCCAGCTGCAGCGCCATGCCGTCCGGCACCTCCTCGGCGCAGACGGTATCGAGAAGCTCCGCGAAATAGGCGCCGAGCGCCAGCTGCGAGATATCCTCCCGCAGGCCGAGAAACTGTTCGAGGCTCGAACCCTCGTTCGCCGTCCAGCGGCCGCGGTTTCCGAACAGCGTAAACTCCGACCAGCAGAGCGCCTGACTCGCCGCCGCAAGATGGCTGCCCTTCCGCAGCGCGCCGCGGGCCTTGATCGTCAGCTTGCCGCGATCCTCCGTCAGTACGGTCATGATGCGGTCGGCTTCCTTATAGCGGACCTCCCGCAGGACAAGGCCCCTTGTCGTTGCATACATCTATGTACCACCAAACCCGTCAGGAGGGGATTTCTCATCCCCTCCGGCCGGCATTCCCGCGCCGGTATAGGAGCCAGAACACGGGATCGCCTGTATCTTCAAATAACTGCCAGAGAAGGTCCTGTTCCCACTTCTCTTCCTCTTTCAAGAAATCACCCCGCGGCTCTTATTGTGCCTCATGCGGGGTGATTTGATGCTCACTCGTCAACAAAGCCAAAATTTCTCAAAAGCGCATCGCTGTCGCGCCAGTTTTCCTTGACCTTGACCCAGGTCTGCAGAAAGACCTTCTGGCCCATGAACCGCTCGATATCGCGGCGCGCCAGCTCGCCGATGCGCTTGAGCATCGCGCCGTGCTTGCCGATGATGATGCCCTTGTGGCTCTGCTTCTCGCAGTAGATAGTCACATCGAGGTCGATGATGTCATCGTCCTCGCGCTGCTCAAACTTCGTGACCACGACGGCGGTGCCGTGGGGGATCTCCTTATCGAGCGTCAGAAGCAGCTTCTCGCGCACGATCTCGGCGCAGATCTGCTTCTCCGGCTGATCGGAGATATAGTCGTCCGGGAAGAGCTGCGGCCCCTCCACGGCGAATTTCTGCAAAATGCTCAGAAGCTCCTCCACTCCGTCGCCGGTCCGGGCTGAGATGGGGATGATATCGGTAAAATCATACGCCTCGCTGTACGCCGCGATCACGGGCAGCAGCTCGCGCTTGTCCGAGAGCGTGTCGGCCTTGTTGATGACGAGGACCGCCGGCATATCGTTTTCCTTCAGGCTCTCCATGAGCGCCTTTTCCTGCGGGCCGATGTTCGCCACGGGTTCGACCAGCAGCGCGACCGCGTCCACATCCGCGACACTCTGGCGCACGACGCCGTCCATGTAGTCGCCGAGCTTTGTCCGGGCCTTGTGATAACCCGGCGTGTCGGCGAATACGAACTGCGTATCGCCCCGGCTCGTCACCGCGAGGATGCGGCGGCGGGTAGTCTGCGGCTTCGGGGAGACGATCGTGATCTTCTCGCCCACGAGCTTATTCGTCAGCGTGGACTTTCCGACATTCGGCCGTCCCGCAATCGTAATCATGGCTGTTTTGGAAATCATTCGTTCAATCCTCCGTACGGATGCCGTTCGGCTCCAACACCTTCATAACGGCCTTTTCCCGCGCACGCATGGCGCGCTTCATCTCACCCTCGTCCACATGGTCATAGCCGAGCAGATGCAGGACGCTGTGGACGGTCAGATAGCTGATCTCATGCGCCGCGCCATGTCCGAATTCCGCGCCCTGCGCCGCGGCGCGGTCAACATTCAGCACCATGTCGCCCAGCACACGCCGCCCGCTCTGCGGATCGAGCTCGTCCATCGGGAAGCTCAGCACATCCGTGGGCCTGTCCACCTCGCGGAATTCCTTATTGATGATATGTATGCCCGCATCGTCCGTCAGGAGGACGGACAGCTCGCAGGCCTCGGCGATTCCCTCCGCATCGAGCACGGCCATCGCCGCCTTTTTGATGCGCCGGCGCAGGCTAAACGGGCATTTCACCCCGTTTTCGCAGCGCAGGCGCAGCCGCAGTTTCGCCATCACTTCCGCCCCCGATCGTTTTTATAGGCGGGGTTTGTCCCGCTCTTTTTCTTCTCGTCGTATTTCTCATACGCCGCAATGATGCGCTGCACGAGCACATGACGCACGACGTCCGCACCGGTCAGGCGGCAGATCTTGATGTCCTCCACACCCTCCAGCACGCGCATGGCCTCCTTGAGGCCGGAGATCTTATCCGCGGGCAGGTCGATCTGCGTCACGTCGCCGGTGATGACCACCTTCGAGCCGAAGCCCAGACGGGTCAGGAACATCTTCATCTGCTCGCGGGAGGTATTCTGCGCCTCGTCGAGGATGATGAAGCTGTCGTCGAGCGTCCGGCCGCGCATATACGCAAGCGGCGCGACCTCGATATCGCCGCGCTCGAGGTATTTGTTATAGGTCTCCGCGCCGAGCATATCAAACAGCGCGTCATACAGCGGGCGCAGATACGGATCGACCTTGCTCTGCAGGTCGCCCGGCAGAAAGCCCAATCGCTCACCGGCCTCGACGGCGGGCCGGGTCAGCACGATGCGGTTGACCTTCTTCTCGCGGAACGCCTGCACCGCGCAGGCCACGGCGAGATAGGTCTTGCCCGTACCGGCCGGGCCGACGCCAAGGGTGATGGTGTTGTTTTTGATCGCCTCCACATAGGAGGTCTGGCCGATGGTCTTGGGCTTAATGGGCTTTCCCTTCGCCGTCACGCAGACCACGCCGCGGGCAAGATCGCTGATCTGGTTTTCCTGTCCCGCCTGCACGAGCTTAATGATATAGCGCACATTCTGCGCGTCGATGGTCTCGCCGCGCGCCGCGAGCGACAGCAGTCCCCCGATCGCCTTCTCCGCATACATGACGCTCTCCGCGTCCCCCGCGATGCGGATATTGTCCTCCCGGTTCGACACGATGACGCCGAGCTCCGTCTCAATGATATGCAGATTCTGGTCGAACGAGCCGAACACGCTGATCACGTTCTCCATCCGGTCGATCTGCATGGTTTTTTCGATCATGTACTGTCTTCCTCTGTCCTTGGTATTTTTGCCTGAACGGCGGAAAGCTCCGCCTCCGTCAGCGGCACCGTGACGCCGATCTCCTCGGTGCACTCGGCCCGCAGCGTCACATACATCATGCCGTCGGCTTCCGAGGCGGTGAACACACTCTCCGTGACCGACCCGGTATCGCCGATGCGGGCCAGCAGCTCCGCCATGAGCTGCGCTTCCAGCTCCTCCCGCAGCTCTTCCGCGGGGACGGACTCCTTTTCATACGCCGTGACCGTCGTGATCTCCAGCGCGAGCGGCAGGGCGAAATGTCCCGGCCAGCCGAGCGTATAGCTACTTATGATTTTATCACATCCCGCGGGACAAATACTACTCTCTTTATAAAAATTTATCCGCTTTTTTCCCAAAACCACCGAAAGAAGGTGTTTCACCTCCCCGGTCGGTTGTTTTTCCTCCACCGTCACCGGCGCAGCGGCGGTCATCTCATACCATGTCCGCGCCTCCGCGACGCCGATGGCGCGCGTCGGGCCCTGCACGCCGAAGCGGCCCGTGGCATAGCCCTCGATGAGCGTTTCACCCGGCAGAACCGTCCGGTTCACCACATCCGCCGCCGTGCCGCGCTTCGCGATGACCGCCGTGACATAGCAGGGCCGGTCGGCGACGACCTTCGCCGGTTCGTCCTCCGGGACAGGCTCGAGATGATCGCGTTTTTCGCGCACGATGACCCGCGCGCGGCAGCCCTGCATCGTGACCGTCATCCACCGAATCTCCGGCAGGCGCAGGATGACACCGTTTCGCACCGCGTCCTGGCTCATGCCGACCCAGCGCGCACCGGTCTCCACGCCGCAGTCCGCCAGCGCCTGCAGGATGATCCCGTCGGGGATCGTCTCGTTGCCCTCGATCTCGATATCCCATATCCGCGCCAGGCTCGAGCACAGAAGCGACAGCACGATAAGGAGCGCCGCGGCAAGGCTCACACGCCGTTTGGCGCTCCCGAAAAGCACCGGCAGGCCGCCCACGGCGACGATCTCCGCCTCCAGACCCAGCGACGCCGCCAGCGGCTCCATGCGCTTTCTCGCCGCATACGGCACGCGCAGCGTCAGGCAGAAATCGACCGGCGGCGCGGCATCCCAAAACGGCACGCCCAACCGTCCGAGCGCATCCAGAAACCGCTCCGGCTCCGCCCCGGTGACACGCACCGCAGCCCAGCCGGCCATCCTCCGCGCCGCGTTCATTCGAGCTCCACCGACCAGATCCGCCCGGTCACGATCAGCTCCCGCTCCGTCATCACGGAGAGATACAGGCCCTCTCCCTTCACCAGCACGCGCCCGTTCACCCGTGCCGCCGCGACCCGCTCGGAGGAATACTCCAAAAGGCCCCGATGACCCTCAATCAGCACCCGGTCATCCCCCGAAATCGTAATGCGCGGCCCGGCGGAGCGGGACTCCGCCGGTATATCAAACTGCTCGCCGATGCGGGCAGCCAGATTTTTCCCATTCACAGGCATCCCTCCGGGAAAATCTATGCGCCGTCCGTTCAGAAATAGACGTCCGGCGCGTATACTGCCTCATGAAACGATATGTTCCTTTACTCTTACCAGCCGCGATCTTCTGCGGCATGGTCGTCTTTTCCGCCGACGCCGCGAGCGGCGCGCGGGAGGGCATCCGTCTTTGCGCGGCCAGCCTTGCGCCGTCGCTGTTCCCGTTCTTCGTGCTGGCAAAGCTCCTGTCCGCCATGGGTCTGCCCACGCTGCTCGGACAGAGCCTGCAAAAGCCCATGGGCCGGTTATTTCACATCTCCGGCGCAGGAGCGCAGGCGTTCTTCCTCGGCATTTCCGGCGGGTATCCGCTGGGCGCGTCCGTGACGGCACAGCTTCGCCGGGACGGCCTCATAAGCCGGGATGAGGCCGAGCGGCTCCTCGCCTTTGCGAACAACTCCGGGCCGGGCTTCATCCTCGGCGCGGCGGCGGGGGTCTTTCAAAGTCCGGCGGCGGGAATACTGCTGTATGTCACGCACGTTCTCGCGGCGGTCTGCGTCGGAATCCTGTTCCGTCCGAAAGCGCCGCCGGACAACTCCCGCCACGTCGAGACGCCGCCGAAATCGCTGGCAGAAGCCTTTCCCGACGCCGTCTCCGGCGCGCTGACCGCCGTGCTGAACGTGTGCGGGTATGTGATCTTTTTCCGGGCGCTGCTCGGAATGCTGCCCGCCATCCCGCTGCCGCAGACCGGCGCGGCGCTGATGACGGGTCTGTTCGAGCTCGGCAGCGGAATCACCGCGCTCACGGGGCTTTCTCCCGCGCCGGACACGCTGGCGGCTGCGGCGTTTCTGCTCGGCTGGGGCGGGCTTTCCGTACACGGACAGACGCTCGGCGTCGTGCGGGACACGGATATAAGCTGCGCCCGGCACCTTGCGGGCCGGGCGCTCTGCGGCGTATTCGCCGCGGTATTCACTTTTTTGGCAGCCCGGCCGTTCTTTTAATACGGGAATTCCAGGCTGACGCCGCCGTTTTTCTCGTCATAATCCGCGCCGACCAGGTTCTGCAGGTCGGTCACGCCCTGCGTCACCGCCGCGTAGGACAGCTCCGTCAGGTCGGTCTCGCCGCCGTCTTCATAGTCGTCGATGGCGTCATAGGCGTCCAGCAGGCGGTACTTGAAGCCGGGGTCGGTGTAATCGGCGTAGTCCGCCGTGTCGAGCATGAACATCGGACGATAGCTCACGCCGCTGACCCAGGTCTCCCCCGTATCCGTGTCGCGGCTGACCTGAATCTTCGCGACGGCGGAGAGGTTCGTGTACTGGTCGTTGAAGCAGCTCATGAGGTTCGACAGGCTGTAGCACGCGACGCAGTTGGCCTTTGTGCCGTCGGCGCGCTCCACGGTCACGGTCTCGATGGGCTGCGGGGTCTTGATGCCGGAGCCGATGAGCACGTCCGCACCGCTCTCGAACAGGTGCTGCGCCATGTCCGACTGGTTCTGCCGCACCACGGTGTAATACTGCGTGCTGTCCCACCAGTAGAGATAGACGACCACAATGTCCGCGCCGGCATTTCTCACGGCCTCGATATCCGCGTCGATGCGGTCATAGTCGATCTGCTCCTGACCCGTCATATAATCCGTCGTATACACATCCACGCACCAGCTGTTATCCACCACGGACACGCCGCCCGTGCCGTAAGTATAGCTCAGGAACGCGACGTTGACGTCATGCACGGAGGCCATATAGGCTCCGTGCGCCTGTGCACTGGCATACGCGCCCGCGACGTTCAGGCCCTCGTCCTGCAGGGCATGAACCGTATCGACAAGCCCGTCAAGCCCCTGATCGAGGATGTGGTCGGTCGCGGCGTTCACGAGCTGGAAGCCGGCGCCCGCCAGCGCAGTCGCCATCGCGGAGGGCAGGTTGTAGCCCTCGTCATAGCCGGCAAGCGTCGTCATGGTGCCAACCAGCGTGCAGGTGGACAGATCCGAGCCGCTCAGCGCATTGGTCACGCCGTCCAGCTCACTGTAGAAGTCGTAGCTCACCTCGTCGTCCTCCCCGGAGGCCGCCGCCGTGGACAGACCGGGCTGGCCGATGATGTCCCCGGCGAAGGTCAGCGTGATCGTGTCCGTGGCGCGCTCCGGGGTCGGCGTGGGCTCCGGGGTCGGCGAAGGCGAAGGCGTCGGCGTCGTGGCCGCCGCAATCTCCGCCGCCTCGATCGCCTCCATCTGTTCGCGGTTTGCCTGGAAATTCAGGAAAATCATCACCGCCAGACCCACCGCCAAAAGCACCAGGAGCACATACATAAGCCCGGTGATAAAACCGTTTCGTTTCATGCTCCCTTACCTCAGCTCCAGAATTGCGCGGGCCATGAAGTCCAGCTTGTCCGTCTCGAACGAACCGAGCGTACCGGCGCTCGCCGCACGGCGGATCGCTCCGTCATACGGGATGGACGCCATGACGGGGATGGTCTCGCAGGAGGCGGCGATGGACATATCCTCCTCGGCGAAGTTCTCCACGATGCCCATCACGGGCACGCGCAGCATATCCGCGAGGTTGATCGACCGGCGCAGGGCCGCGCCGCTCTGCTCGCCCGGCTCCGCCACGGCCACGGCGTAGTCAAGCGTCATGGTGGTGTAATACTCCAGCGGCACGTCGCCGACGCCGGAGGGCATATCGACGATCAGCACGTCGAGGCCGTCCGGCCATTTTGTGTCCTTGAAGAGCCATATGGCCAGCTTCGCGAGATCCTTTCCGGGCCAGATGACCGGCTCCAGCGGATCCTCCACGATGATCCCCATGCTGACGACCGGGATGCCGTCCGCGCTCTGCACCGGCTCCAGCTCCGGCATATCGCCCAGAACCGGGTCCTTCATGCCGAGCAGCGCCGGGATGGTCGGCCCGGCGATGTCCGCATCGAGGATCGCCGCCGTCGCTCCCTGCTTCATGATCGCCCTGGCGAGAAGCACGGAGACGGTGCTCTTGCCCGTGCCGCCCTTTCCGCCGGTGACGACGAGCACCACCTTCGCGGGCTTCTGCACCTTGGAGGAGCATTCTGCCTGACAGGTGGAGCAGTTATGCTCGCACGCCTGCAGGGTTTCAAGGTACTCCTGCTGTTCCTCCGGCGTCATGTTTTTTATGCGTTCCAGTTCATCCATTGATGATATTTCTCCTGTTGTAAAAAAATCATAGGCTGTGTGCATATTCGCTCACAGCCTATAATATTACCGCATTTCCCGCAAAAAATAAAGTCTTTTATGTGAATATGTCATTTCAGCGCCGAATAGCGCAGAATGATCGCACAGACCTCGGCGCGGCTCGCGTTGTTCCGCGGACGCAGCGTGCCGTCCTCATAGCCGGTGATGATCTTGTTTTCGACCGCCCATGCCATGGCGTTTTCCGCCCATGTATGGATTTTTTCCCGATCCGAGAAGCTGCTCAGATCATAGGTCACCTCCGGCTCCCCTTTCATCCGGTACAGGATCGTGACCAGCTCCTCCCGTGTGATCGCACGATCCGGAGCGAATTCTTCCGCAGAGACGCCGTTTACGATCCCCGTCTCGGCGGCCCAGTTCACCGCCGGCCTATACCAATCCTGCGTCAGGTCGGTGAATCCGGCGCTCGCGGAAGCTTCGGGCGAATCCTGCGTCCGGTGGAGCATTGTGACCACCTGCGCCCGGGTAGCGGTGCTCTGCGGCGCGAAGCTCGTCGCCGACACACCGCTGACGATCCCCTCCTGATAGGCCTGAATCACCGTGTCATAATACCAGTCCGTCTTTTTGACATCCGTAAACGGATTTTCATTGTCCGGCTCGAACCAGAAATCAAGGTCGACTGCGCCGGAAATGCCATTTACCGCGCCGTCGCTCGAGCACTGCCAGTACTCGTAATTTCGGGCCGTATAGCTGGTCTTGGTCGTATAGTGGGCAAGCCACAGACGGCCAATCTCATCCGGGTACACATCGTTTGTGAGGTTGCTGGGGTTAAAATACACCATGCTCTCATACCCCGCCGCCTCAACGCGCTCGCAGAAGGCGTTGCACATATCCGTCACGGCGCGCTTCGACAGCTTCGCGTTCGAGAACCGTCCGCCGGGATAGTGCTCAAGGTCGAACACCAGCGGCAGGTCGATGTCGTAGTCCTTCACGAGGTTCAGCATGAAGTCCGCTTCCTCCAGCGCTTCCTCCACCGTGACGGCCTGGGAGAAGATATACACGCCGACCTGAATGCCGGCCGCTTTCGCGCCCTTTATGTAGGATGTAAAATAGCCGTCCTTCACGAGCTTGCCGGTGCTGACACCGCGATACGCGCAGCGCAGGATCGCAAACTCCACGCCGGCCGCCTTGACCTTTGTCCAGTTGATGTTCTCCTGCCAGCTCGAGACGTCGATGCCCTTGTGCAGGGTCTCATTGCCCGCCACGGTGCGGGTCGTGAAATCGCTCCAGGTCTTGGTGCCTGCGCCGTCAAGGTTCAGCAGCGCCTCCTGCCTATAGCGTTCATAGAGCGGGTCCTCGGGGTCGGCATACTCATGCAGCAAAACGCCGCCCAGTCCGTCCTCCGACTCCTCCACCGGCGCCTCGGCAATTTCCTCCGCATCGGCTTCGTCCTCGGATACCGCCGCTTCGTCCTCCGCCAGAATTTCCGCTTCGGAAATCTCCACGTCGCCCGTCTCCGGCTCCGCGGCGAATTCCTCGTACGGTATCAGCTCATACGACCCCTCCGCAAACGCCTCCGGCGCTTCCTCCGCCGCCAGAGCGGACAGCGGGAGCATACCGATCACCAGAAGGACGCATAGCACCCGATTCAGCCTTTGGATACTTGTTTTCTTCATATACCTGTAACCTTTTCGATTTAATTGTAACAAAAAGTTACAATTACTATACCATAGTTTTCCGTTCAATTCAATCCCCAATTGCTTCCATTTGGTGTGAAAACCGGTTTTTTCAGCAAAACAGCAGTTTTTTTTGCCGCACCTGTGGTACAATGGCCGTAATCATTCCAACATAAAGCGAGAACAATATGGCAGAACTGGTAAAAAATCGGATAGTCGAATCGGAGATGACCGGCCTCACCTCACAGGCCGCGGGCGTATGCCGCATCGAGGGACGAGCTGTTTTTGTGCCGCGGGCCCTGCCCGGCGAGACATGGCGCGTGCGTATCGTGAAGGCGAACCGCACCGCGGTATGGGGCCGCGGCGAGGCGCTGCTTGTCCCCTCCCCCGACCGCATCGAGCCGACCTGTCCGTATTTCGGAAAATGCGGCGGCTGTGCCTGCCGGCACATGACCTATGAGGCGGAGCTGCGCTTTAAGCTCGGACGCGTAAACGATGCCCTGCGCCGCATCGGCGGCCTCGATCTGCAGGCCGGGCGCATCGTCGGCGCGGACAGCACCGAGGGTTATCGCAACAAGGCGATCTACAACTTCGCTCCCGGGCCGGTCTGCGGCTTTTACCGGGCTCGGAGCCATGACGTCATCAAAACCGAACGATGCCTGCTTCAGCCGGAGAGCTTTGACCGCACGGCGGCCGCGCTGCTGCAATGGATGAAAGAACGCGGCGTTCCCGCCTACGACGAGCGAACCGGGCAGGGGCTTATCCGGCATCTGTTTCTGCGCGAGGGCCTATCCGGCATCGCCGCGTGCATCGTCGCCGCAGCCGAGGTGGACATCTCCGCCGCAGACGCGATGATGGCCGCCGAGCCGGCGCTTGCGGGCGTGAGCCTGTGCGTGAATCCAAAGCCCGGAAACGTCGTTCTGACCGGCGATATCCGCCCGCTCCGCGGCCTGCAGACGGTGGAGCAGACGCTTTGCGGCGCCCGGTTTGAGCTGTCGCCGCTGACCTTCTTCCAGGTGAACACCCAGCAGGCCGAGCGGCTTTACCGCATCGCGGGCGAATACGCAGAACCTGCGGGCAAAACCGTCCTTGATCTTTACTGCGGCGCGGGCACGATCGGGCTTTCCGTCGCGCGAGACGCCGCGAAGCTCATCGGAAACGACGTCGTCCCCTCCGCCGTGGAAAACGCCCGCCGCAGCGCCGCGCGAAACGGCGTCACGAACGCGGAATATTTCTGCGGCGACGCTTCCTCTGTCGCGCAGAAGCTCGCTGCGGACGGTCTGCGCCCCGACGTCATCATCACCGACCCGCCCCGCAAGGGCATGGACGAGCCGGTTTTGCGGGCGCTGGCGGATATGGCCCCGGAGCGCATCGTGTATGTCTCCTGCGACCCCGGCACGCTGGCGCGTGACCTGAAACGCCTCGCGGCCCTCGGCTACACCGCCGAGGCCTGCACCGCCGTCGATATGTTCCCGCGGACAGCTCATGTCGAGACGGTATGTCTTTTGTCCAAACTTTAATCGACTCAGCATATTGAGGCTGAGCTGGATATGGACGAGTTGGATTTGACTGCTGCGGAGAAGAGAGCTACCTATCAGGAAATCAAGGATTATGTGCTGGAGCATACCGGCTTGAAGGTCAGCAGTCTGTATATCGCACAGGTAAAGCAGAAGTGCGGTATCATTGAGCGAGAGAATTACAACAAGCCGCAGTCAAACAATGCCAAGCAGCCGCAGTGCCCGAAAGAAAAAAAGATGCTATTGTAGAAGCGTTAGAATTCTTTCATATGCTCTAAAACAGAATCACACATTTCTGCTATTGGTGTGTGAAATTCCACGTAAATTCCTATTAAACTCCACGGCTATTCCATGTTTGCGATGTATACTATCCTCACTGGTGAAAGCCAGAATAAATACAGGATGGTGATACATCATGAAAAAAAGAGTGGCCATGCTCGCCTGTGCGATCGCGGTAATGCTCTCCCTCGGAACCGTCACCGCGTTTGCAGCAGAGACAACCGGCGCGGAACCGGCAGCTTCTTACAGCTATCTGGCCGGTCAGCAGAGAAGCCAGAGCCGCAACGCCCTTTATGCACAGGCCGCGGAGATCGAGTCTGAGGAAGAACGGAATGCCTTCTTGGCCGAGAATGGTATCAATGACACCGTGTGGTCTGAGGAGGCAGCCGCGAATTTCAGCTATGCTGCCGGGCGTCTGCGGGGCGCATCCTACCGGAGCGATGACTCGACTGACAACGAAAATTCGGACATGAGTTCCTACAACTATGTGACTGGTCAGCAGAGAGGCTCCAGCTATCAGAAGTAAAGGGCTCCGACAACAGCGGGAAAATGGCAGACCGGCTCATTGGACGTCAGTCTGCCATTTTTTCCTGAAATCAGGGAGGTATATCATGGCAAATATCTGTATTGCAGATGATGAAGAGGATATTGTGCAGCTCGTAAAACGCTTTGCGGAATACGAAGGGCATCGGGTGTGGACTGCTTCCAACGGCTTGGAGGCCGTCGCCGTGTGCTGTCATAACGACATGGATGTGGCCATCCTGGACATCATGATGCCGGAGAAGGACGGCTTTGAAGCCTGCAAGGAGATACGGGAGCGGAAGGATATTCCGGTCATTATCCTGTCTGCCCTGGGTCAGGAATATGATAAGCTGCTGGGCTTCGAGCTTGGAATCGACGATTATGTGGTAAAGCCCTTTTCCCCAAAGGAGCTTTTGGCCAGGGTCAATGTCGTGGTAAAACGTCATCAGAAACCGGAAAGAACGCCGCAAAGAGAAATTCGCCTGAACGGTATCGTAATCGACACGCTGGGCCGGAACGTCCTGATCGACGGCAGACAGACCGAGCTGACGGCCAAAGAGTACGAGCTCCTGCTCTACCTCGTGGAGCACAAGGGCATCGCCCTGTCGAGAGAGCAGATTCTGAACGACATATGGGGCTATGATTATTGGGGAGAGGACAGAACCGTAGATTGGCAGATCAAACTGCTTCGGAATAAACTCGGGAAATACCGCGGCAAGATTGTCACGGTGCGCGGAATGGGGTATAAATTTGAAGATCAGGCGTAACTCCTTCGGAGTCAAATTGTGGTCATATTTTGTTTTATTTGTTGCCATTATATTTGTGATTTTATGGCTTGTTCAGACCGTTTTTTTACAGAGCTTTTATTCCCGCATGGCTATTGCCAATCTGAACAAGGCGGCTCAGGACATCATCCGCCATCAGGATGAGGCAGATATTCTGGCCAGAATCAATGAAACCGCCATGAAAAACTCGCTGTTGATCTTTTTGACCGATGAAACCGGCGAGGTCTTATACAGCGTGGACGAATACAGCACCCTGTACAGCTCTGCCGAGGATGAAGATGACAGCAGCAAAAACCCCTATCATGCGGAGAAAGGCTCCATGAGCTGGGAACAGGGCGCCATCCGGAATCTCCCCTACAGTCACCGGGAACTGATCGCACAGCTTTCGGCGTCCGGCAGCACCGGCACCGGATATACGACCTCGGACGGCAGCGTCTATGTCTCCGCCACAAGACTTGACACTTGCTTCGCTTTTCCGGAGCAGGATGTCATCCTGTGCATCAGTATGCCTCTGGGGAGCGTTGACGCGGCAACCGGGATTTTGCAGGTGCAGCTGATATGGGTGTCCGTCCTGTCCTTTGTGCTTGCCTTTGTGCTCGCTTTCTTTCTGGCCCGGAGATTTGAAAAGCCAATTCAGGAGCTGGCTTTTCAGGCCAGGAGAATCTCACAGGGATCGTTTAACCGGGTGGAAAAGGCCGGATTTTGCACGGAGCTTGACGATCTGGCAGAGACCCTGAACGAGACGGCCCATTCCTTAGAGCGGCTGGAAGCTTCCCGGCGTGAACTGCTGGCCGGCGTCTCTCATGATCTGAGAACGCCTCTGACGATGATGAAAGGGTATGCGGAGATGCTGCAGGAGTTCTCCTGGAAGGACGAGCAGACGCGGAATCATGATCTGGCCGTCATTCAGCGGGAGGCAGATCGTCTCACGGCCCTGGTGAACGAAATTCTGGAATACTCCTCCATGCAGTCCAATGGCCTGCCCCTGCACATGGAGGAATTTGATATGAGTGAAACGGCGGACTGCGTAGCAGCTCAGTTCGATGAGTTATGGAAGGCCCAGGGCTATGTGATCGAAAAAACGATCGAGCCGGGGCTGCGGGTGCAAGGGGATCGGAGACAGCTTGAACGGGTGATCTATAACTTTATGGATAACGCGGTCAATCACGCCGGTATGCAGAAGCATATTGTTGTGAAACTGTGTGCCGCGAATAGCGGCATCCGGTTTTCCGTTCAGGATTTCGGCGCCGGGATCCCGGAAGAGGAAATCCCCTATATCTGGGAAAAATACTATACGGCCAGAAACCGAAAAAAGAAAGATACCGTGTCCGGGCTCGGACTGTCTATTGCAAAAGAAATATTGAACGCGCACAAGGCAAAATTCGGCGTTTCGTGCGAAGACGGCTGCGAGTTTTGGTTTGAGATGCCCCGGCAAGCCTGATGCAAAACAGCTCCGCAGCCTCTGCGTGGATCCCGAAAAATAAAAAAGCCGAAGAAATTTCTTTCTTCGACGGCCTTATATTACCACATTTTCGCCGAAAAGTCCAGTCTTGTTTTTTCCTCCGAACGGGTGTATTAAGAATACCACACCAAGCGAGAGGAGACAATTTATGGACAACATGACCGCCATGGTAAGCTGCTTTGCGAGGGCCTATCACTTCCGGAACAACCGGGATTGGATTTTCCGGGACGACTTTGCCGGGCAGCTTCTCACCCCGGACGAATACACCGGCATGGCCAATCACATGACCGAAGGTATTTCCTTCTTCTGTCCCGGCTTTGCCGGCACAAAAGCGGAAGCGCTCCGGTACATTGTGGACAACCACCTGTCCCCGAGCGTGCTTGCGCGGAGCGCGTTCTGCGAGCGGATGCTGGATAATGCCGTCCTCCTCGGCTGCCGGCAGTACATTCTGTTCGGCGCAGGCCTTGACACCTACTCCCTGCGGAGTTCCCGCCCGGATGTGACGGTCTACGAGCTTGACAAGCCGGAAATGATCGCCGACAAAACCGAGCGCATCCGGCGGCTGAACCTGCCGGAGACGAACACGCGGTATATCCCCTGCGACCTTGCCGCGCCGGACTGGACGGACAAGCTGTCCGCTGCCGGTTTTGATCCGGCGCGCCCCGCGTTCGGCGCTCTCCTCGGCCTCACATACTATCTGTCCAAAGCCGAATTTTCCGCGCTTCTTGCGACGATCGGCGCCTTGTGGTGCGAAGGCTCGTCCCTCTGCCTTGACTACCCCGCCGCCGGGGACGGCGATTCGCTCCGCACGACCCGCCCGCTCGCAGCCGCCGCCGGGGAACCGATGAAAGCCGCTTATTCCTTCCGAGACATGGAAAAGCTGCTCGGCGACCACGGCTTTCTCATCTACGAGCATCTTGACAGCGCCGCGATGGAGGCGTACTATTTTGAACGGTACAATGCCGTGAACGGCCGCCGTCCGATGCATCCGCCGAAGGACGTGTGCTATCTGCTGGCGGTCAAAAAACACGCTCCCAAAAACCTCCGTTAATCCGGCCTCACGGCCTGATTATATATTTCAATCCATTGAAGGAGATCGCTGTTTGAAAAAGAACAACACCTTGGAGATTGTGCGCTGACCGGGAGGTTTGCGCGTCAAAACAATCCCGCCAGGCCTCCCCGTATTGCAGTCATCAATCATCAGGAGGAAAAACAATGAGAAAACATGACTATCTTATCCGTTCGGAGAAAACAGAAGACCACCGCGAAACGGAATCCCTTGTAAGAGAAGCCTTTTGGAACGTATACCGTCCGGGCTGTCTGGAGCATTATGTGCTGCATCAGCTTCGGGACGATCCCGCCTTTGTGAAGGAGCTCAACTTCGTCATGGAGGCGGACGGCAGGCTAATCGGGCAGAATATGTTCATGCGGGCCAATATCCGCGCCGATGACGGCCGGGATATTCCCATTCTGACCATGGGCCCCATCTGCATCACGCCGGAGCTGAAACGGCAGGGTTTGGGAAAGCTCCTGCTCGACTATTCGCTCGAACAGGCCGTCGGCCTTGGCTATGGCGCGGTATGCTTTGAGGGCAATATCGATTTCTACGGCAAGAGCGGCTTTACCTACGCCAGCGAATTCGGCATCCGCTATCACGGACTGCCGGAGGGGACCGATGCATCGTTCTTCCTCTGCAAGGAGCTGATCCCCGGGTATCTTGACGGCGTCACGGGCGAATACGCCACGCCGGCGGGCTACTTCGTAGACGAGGCCGAGGCGGAGGAATTTGACAAGGCCTTTCCGCCAAAGGAGAAAAAACGGCTTCTGGGTCAGCTCTTCTGATCCCGAACCGACAAAACGGAAAAGCGCATACCGGGCAGGCAACTGCCCGGTATGTTGCCTCCGCACGGACAGCCCCACAAAAAAATCCCCCCGTTTCACAGGGAAATCACGGAGAAAACCGACTATGGAACAAACCATTCGTGAAAGAGCCATTACGCGAACCAGCGTCCTCGGCATCATCGTAAACATCTTTCTGGCCGCCTTCAAGGCCGGAGCCGGTCTGCTTGCCGGCTCCATCGCCATCGTCCTCGACGCCGTGAATAACCTCACGGACGCGCTGAGCTCCCTCATCACCATCGCGGGCATCAAGCTCGCCAAAAAGCGCCCGAACCACAAGCATCCGTTTGGCTACGGACGCATCGAGTATTTCAGTACGATCCTTATTTCCCTCCTCATCCTGTTTGCCGGCGTCACCTCGGTCATCGAGTCCGTGAAGAAGATTATCACGCACGAGATGCCCGATTACTCCCTCATCACGATCCTCATCGTGGCCGCCTCCGTCGGCACAAAATTCCTGCTCGGACGTTATGTGAAAAAGCAGGGCGAGACCTACAACTCCGACGCCCTCGTCGCCTCCGGCGCGGAGGCAAGTCTTGACGCCGCCGTTTCCGCCTCCACCCTGCTCGGCGCGCTCGTCGCCCTCCTCTTCCATATCTCCATCGACGGCATCATCGCCGCGGTCATCGCGCTTCTCATCGTCAAGACCGGCGCGGAGATGCTCCTCGGCGCGGTCAGCGATGTGCTCGGAAACCGGGCCGACAGCGAGATCACAAAGAGCATCAAGGCCGCTGTGCGAGCCGTTCCCGGCGTTCTCGGCGCGTATGACCTTGTCCTGCACAATTACGGCCCCGACCACGCGCTCGGCGCCATCCATGTGGAAGTCCCGGACGACATGAGCGCTGGGGATATACACAAGATCACGACGCAGATACAGCACAGGATCTCCGGGGAATTCCGGGTGTTCCTGACCGTCGGCATTTACGCGGTCGATATCCATGACCCCGCAAAGGTCGCCATGCGCGACGAGATCATCCGCATCTGCACGGCCCTCGACGGCGTTGTGAACGCCCACGGCATTTACATCGACCCCGACGAGAAGGTCATCACCTTTGATGTCACCATTGATTTCAGCATCCATGACAAGGCGGCGTTCTGCCGCAGCGTGGCGGAGAAGATCGAAGCTGTCTATCCCGGATACACCGTGATGCCGAGCCTCGACACGAATTACAGCGACTGACCCGGCCACAGAAAATGCCCCGGAAGCGTTTTGCTTCCGGGGCATTGTGTTATGTGCGGTCAGGCCGCAGGGCTCGTCAGCTCAAAGCGGGCCAGCGCGTAGGTGCCGTTTGCCGCGACGAACTCATCATAGGTCATGGCGTTCTCCTGGAACCAGTCCTCCCAGGCCATGGCGACGGGAGCCTCCCAGATCTCGGCATCGATGAGGCCATAGAGCTCCTCACCGTGGCCGTCCATCTCGGGAACGCAGTCCATATAGGCCTTGAGGTAGGACTTGAAAGCGTCCATGGAGGTGTCGCCCGCACCGCTCAGAGGCCAGCCGCCGGCGGACAGCTCCGCCGCCGCAGCCGGCTCGGCGGAGCCAGAGGGCGCCTCGTCCGCGCAGATCGCGTGAACCCAGTCGATGAAGGTGCCGGTGCTGGTACCCTCGGCGTCGCCGTGGGGCATATTCCAGACGAGGCTGTAATCCACGTCCTCGGCACCCGCCATCAGGGCGCTCATGGCGAGGTCATAGGCGATGGAGAAGCTGGTGTGCTCATCGGCCGTTCCGTTACGGGTGCGCCAATGACGGGCAATATCCGATTCCTCCGTGCCGTTGGCAACCGCCAGCATGATCTGGGTGGCGTTCATGAGATAAGCCTGCTCCTGAATGTCGGCGCGGCCCGCCTGCTCGATATAGGCGTCCACATCCTGATCGGCAAAGCCGTCCAGCTGGGAATACCGGTCATAGTTCTCCACCAGCACAGCCGCGACGGAGGCGCTGAAATGCACGCCGCCCTCTTCGGACGTACCGAAGCCGTTGCCCTCTTCCGTGGCGAAGAAGGTGTCAAAGCCGGGGATATCCTTGTTGCGGGCAAGACCGGTGCCGTTCAGGAAGCCGGCAAGATCGGTGACGGAATAGCTGCCGTCGGCGTTCTTCACAAGCCATGCCTCGGGGTTCTTCAGCGTGGCCAGATACGCGTCAACGCTCTCATAGGGCTCGCTGGAAGCGCCGCCCTCGGCGTACGCGCCGCTGTCGATCCAGGCGTTCAGAGCGTCGGAGATGTTCTGCAGGGTCTGGTCATAGAAGGAACCGCTGCGGGGATCGGGCGTGCCGTCGGCCTTGAGATCGAAGGAGAGAACTTCGCCGTCGGCGTTCCGGATGCCGAGGGAGTTGATGTACTCGCAGAAGGCGACCGCCAGGTCATTCTGGAGCGCAAGCTGGAATTCGGAGAAGGCAATCTCGCCGCTGAACATGGTCATGGCGGAAGCCTCGCCCGCATCGAAGCGCAGCCAGGCATACGCGAGGTCAGCGTTGTTCAGATCCGCGATCGGGCAGAAGCACATACTGGCGAAGATGTTGTCGTTGATCGTGGAAACGTACTCGCCGTTCACGAGGTCGATGCCGGCAGCGCCGATCTCGTACAGGTACGGATAGTACTCATCCATGTTGCCGGTCGCGCCGAGGATGGAGCTCATCTGACCGCCGCCGGAGGTGCCGAGAGAGATGATCTTCTCCTCATCGCCGGGGATGACATCGGCATTGAGGCGCAGGGTGCGGACAGCGGCCTTCTGGTCAACAACGGGCGCCGGCATCTTGCCGGTGCCGTTTTCAGCGTTGCGGCTGCGGGCGCCGACGTTCACGTGCACAAAGCCCTCGGCTAGATAGCCGGTGTTGGCGCTGCCGGGCGTGGAGCTGTTCCAGCCCATGCAGTTGTTCTCGATGATGATGGGCGCCGTGTCGGCGGTGTAACCGTTGACCTCGCCGCCTTCAAGGTAGGCCGCGGGCACATAGATGTTCATGTACTGATAGGTCGCGTTTACGACATTCGTGCAGTACGGGACGTTCTTGAGGGAATAGTAGCTGCCGTCAGCGCTGAGCTCCCACGCAGGGTCGGTGAGCACCAGCGAGACCGCTTCCGCCGAGGCTGCCTCTGCCGAGGGCTCGCCGGAGGCCATGACCACCGTGCCGAGGGACAGAACCATGCACAGAGCCATGAGCATCGCAAGAAATTTCTTCATGGGGATGTTCTCCTTTTTTATTTTTCGCAGCCTTTGCGCGGCCGCGTATTGTTTTGCCTGTTTATCTTATCACACTCTTTTCTCTCCCAGCAACCCACGCAGAACAAACAGCACAATTCGGGAACAAACAACACAGTTTATAAAATATCCTTGATGCCGCATCACATAAGCTGTCGGTCATTTCCGCAATCCCGCGTTTCTCTACAACAAAAGACCGCCAACAAAAGTTGACGGTCTTTCCAAGTTGGTCCGAGTGACTGGACTTGAACCAGCGGCCTCCTGAACCCCATTCAGGCGCGATACCAAACTTCGCCACACCCGGATATATGTGCTTTGCGTTTCAGCCTTGCTATACTAGCACAGTCCGGGAGAAAATGCAAGGGGTATTTTTCAGTTTTTTCAAAAACGCCGCGGCTAAGCCTCGGGAATACGCACCTGCATCACAACCGGGTTATGATCGGAGTTCTCAAAATCCAGATCCTGCGTGTTGACAGATACGATCTCCAGCCCCTTTGATACGATGAACCCGTCGATCACATAATACGCGAATGTCTCTTGATCCGCGCCGGCATAAGGCTCATCCAGCAGGCGGCAGGTCGGCGTCCCCGCATCCACGGCAAACTGCCAGCCGCTCCCAAAACCCGCCGCATCGATCACGGGAGGATTCCAGGTTCCCTCTTTATGTGGATAGAGGTCCGCTGCCGGAGAAAGGCTCTGGTTGAAATCGCCGCCGGCGATCACATAGTTTCCGGCAGCCGCTTCGGCCTCCAGAATCTCCCGGAGCATTTCGGTCTGGGCGATCCGGCCGTCGCCATCATCATACGCCTCCAGATGCAGATTCACGAGCACAAGCTCCTTATCGCTTCCATAGATTGGTATGCGATCCACCATGGCGCAGCGCTTGAGGTTCGCCGTCCGAACGGGCCACGAAAACGGCACCGGAAGCTGAATGCGCTCCGCCGACGAGATCGGGTAGGCCGTCAGCGTCATAATGCCGCTGTTCACCTTGCCGAGAGGCGGCAGCGGATACGGCACGAACATCACGCGATAGTTATACGCAAAGCTGCTCCGGCAGAGCGTGCAGGCCTCCATGATCTGCAACGCCTCGTCAATGTGATGCGACCGGCTGGAATCCCGATCCACCTCCTGCAGGAAGATCACATCGGGGTAGACGGCATAAATCTCGCCGATCACCGCCTGCAGATTCTCCTGCACGCGCTCTTCATCCGCGGTGAATACATGGCTGCCGCCGTCCATAAAGAAGTCGGCATCGTCACCCAGCGCCGCATAGCCGATATTCCAGGTCATGACCTTGACGGTGTCCCCGGCGCACAGGTACTTGCTGGCAGCGCCTTCCAGCGCCAGAGTCTCCCTTTCCGCCGGCTTATACTCACCGAGGGTGAGCCAGCCGATCAGCCACACCACCGCCAGCACCAGAATCAGCAGCACCAGACCGGCCACAGCAAAAAATCCACGTTTTTTCGTCTTTTCCTCTGTCATGCGCGACTCCTTTACCATGTGAGCTTCTTCAGCACGCCGCCTGTAATCAGCGAGAGCACAAGGCAGGCCGGGACGCAGAACCAGACCATCGCCCAGATATTCGACTCCGGAAACAGGTACATATAGATATAGATGACCACGATATTATTGAGGAAATACGCGTAGCTCTGCCGTCCGAGCCAGGCGGACAGCCGGTTGTCAAACAGGCGCGTAAACAGGCTCTTGCCGCGGAACACACTGATGACAAAGGCAAAAAACAGCGGCACGAACAGGAAATCATATTTCCCGCTGAAGCGGTACATATACAGCGCGGAAGCGAGAAACACCGCCGTCTCCAGCACGGTCGAGAGAATATTCTCCCCGGGCAGCTCCGTATCCGACATCCACTCATATGCGCGGAAGGCCAGCACACCCACCGTCACATCCGCGAGCGAGCGCATGAAGCCGAGATGCGGCGCATAGCGCGTGAACACGATCGTTGCGGCGAGACTCTCGGCGCGGTCGAACAGCGTCCCATAGCACACCACCAGCAGGATCGGCGCGAGGATCTTCACGAAGCCCTCCTCATCCCGCAGGACGAGGTAGTGCACGACGAGCGACGCAAATACAAGGCCGCTCAGATACCAGCATACAATGTTTATGTACTCGTTGCGGACAAAACCGAAAATATTCACGAGCAGAAGCTCCGCCCAGCCGATTTTGAACACCTCAATGGGCCACAGGTCGCCGATAAGATAAAACTCGATCAGCGCCACCAGCACCCACGACAGGATGTGGTGCGGATAAAGCTGGCGCAGACGTTTTTTCATGTAACGCACGGTCATGGCCGCCGGATTCTTGCGTTCCTCCGGCGTCACATGGCGGCGGATAGCGCTCATCATCAGAAAGCCGCTCAGGATGAAGAACAGCTCCACGAACAGGTAAAAGCCGCAGAATTCCTCCCCGCTGTCCCGGAACGCAAACCAGTGGCAGTGGTAGCACAGGATCATGACCGCCGCGAGAAAGCGGTACAGCTCCATGGCCCGATTTCGCTTCGTCATTTTCTCTCTCCTCCCGGACGGTTCATCGAACCACGCCTTTGATAAACGGCGCACGTGTCACGGGTGCATCCGCAATGGTATAGCAGGCCGCGAAGAGGGCCGCCGCTTCGTCCGCCTCCGCTTCGGTGCGGGCGTGGATGACGCCGAGGCTCTCCCCCGCGCTCACCGGATCGCCGACTTTTTTATGAAGCACCACGCCGACGGACAGGTCGATCTCATCCTCCTTCGCCGCACGGCCGCCGCCCAGGTGCATACTGACAAGCCCGACGCCGCGGGCATTGACCGCCGCAATACAGCCCGATTTCGGCGCCGGAACATCCCGCGTCACCGGGGCCTGCGGCAGCAGACTGTCCTCCCGCACCGCCGCCGGATCGCCGCCCTGCGCGGCAATAAACCGCTCAAAGCGCCGAAGCGCCGAGCCGTCGTCTATCACGCTTTGCAGCCGGGCACGGGCCTGCGTCTCATCCGCCGCCTCCCCCGCCGCGATCAGGATCTGGCTGCCCAGCGTCATGCACAGCTCGGTGAGGTCGCCGGTATACGCCCCTTTCAGCGCGGAAAGCGCCTCCTTCACCTCCAGGGCGTTGCCCACGGCGTTTCCGAGCGGCTCATCCATGTCGGTCACGACCGCAATGACACGCTTTCCGGCACGCCGTCCGACCTCCACGAGCAGCCGGGCCAGCCCGAACGCATCCTCCTCCGTCTCCATAAACGAGCCGGAGCCGCATTTGACATCCAGCACGATCACATCCGCGCCCGCCGCGAGCTTCTTGGACAGAATGCTGCTGACAATCAGCGGACGGGACGCCACCGTCGCCGTCACATCGCGCAGGGCATAGAGCTTTTTATCCGCCGGCACCAGCTCCGCAGTCTGCCCGGCGATGGCAAAGCCGTTTTCCTCCACGGAGCGCAGAAACGCCTCCATGCTCATCGCCGTCGAAAAGCCCGCAAAGCTCTCGAGCTTATCAATCGTTCCGCCGGTATGGCCCAGACCACGGCCGGACAGCTTCGCCATCTTCACGCCGCAGGCCGCCAGCATCGGACAGAGAACGAGACTGGTCTTGTCCCCGACGCCGCCGGTGGAGTGCTTATCCGCCTTCACCCCGGCCACGCCGCTCAGATCAATGCGGTCACCGGAGTTCAGCATCGCCATGGTCAGCTCGTAGGTTTCGTCAACGGTCATATCCCGGAAGAAGATCGCCATGCACATCGCGCTCATCTGATAATCCGGAATCTCCCCACGGGTATAGCCGTCGATCATCCAGCGGATCTCCTCCGCCGTCAGCTCGCCGCCGTCCCGTTTTTTCTCGATAAGATCGCTCATCCGCATATCGCAGCACCCCCGAGCCGAAAATAATTGCCTGTTTTGCGTAGTATTATAGCACACTCTGACAAGTTTGCCTAGTCTGTGACAACCGTGCACTGTTCCGTCCTTAGCCGTCATGCTCATAGAAGCATGAATATTTATTTTTTGTAATAAATAATTTGTTGACATAAAAGGGAATGTCTTGTAGACTTTTACATAATTGTGTAATTACTGTTTCATGTCTGAAAGGGGTCCATCGCACAATGAAACTCTATGCCCGCATTCTGTCCCTTCTGCTTGTCTTTGCGACCTGCTTCTCCCTGCTCACGGAGACGGTGCTTGGCATCGACGAGCCCATGTATATGCCGGAGGAAACGGCCGTTGCGGAGACGGAGGCTCCGGAGCTGACGCCGGCTCTCGCCGATGTCCAGGAGCCTGCCGAAACACCGGCGCAAACGGAAGAATCCGCTGAGATTCCGGAATCGGAGACTGCCGAGCCGGTATCCTCCGAGACGCCCGCTGAAACCGCCGAGCCGGAACCCTCCGAGGCACCCGCGGAGACCGCCGAGCCGGAACCCTCCGAGGCACCCGCGGAGACCGCCGAGCCGGACTCCTCCGAGGCGCCTGCGGAGACCACCGAGCCGGAAATCGAATCAACTGAAGCCGAAGAGACTGAGCAGACCGACATTGCCTCCTCCGACGCTTCCGCCACCGCTGAACTCACCGCCCCAGAACTGCAAACGGTCGAGCACACCCTCTCCGGTGTTGCCATTACCTGGAAAGCGTCCGAAGGCGCGGAAAAATACCGCGTTTTCCGCAAAACCGCGAACACCGGCTGGACAAGAGTCTGCGACTCCGTCGCCGGCACGAGCTTCATGGATACCACCGCTGTTTCCGGTACGACCTACTGGTACACCGTACGCTGTCTCAACGCGGACGGCACTGCCTATACCAGCGGCTTCGACGCCGAGGGTCTGACGATCACCTTTTTCACGGCCCCGGAGTTTTCCTCCATCAACAACACCGCCGCGGGTATGCAGGTCTCCTGGAAGGCGGTGTCCGGAGCCAATATGTACCGGCTGTACCGCAGAGTTCCCGGCGGAAGCTGGGAGTGGCTTATCGACACCGCGGACACCTCTTACACGGACACGACCGCTGTTTCCGGCTCCACATACTACTACTGCCTCCGCTGTGTGAATGGTGAACGCGGCCCTTACCTGAGCGCCTACCGAAGCAGCGAAGAAGTCCGCTTCATCGCTGCGCCGGAGATCACCTCCGTCTCCAATCTGACTCATGGCATCAGCATCAGCTGGGATGCCGTACCCGGGGCAGAGCAGTACTGTGTCTTTCGCAAGACGGAGGACAGCACATGGAAATCCATCTGCAATCTGACCTCCAAAACAACCTTCGTCGATACGACCGCCGTGTCCGGCACGCGGTACTACTATACCGTGCGCTGCATCAGCGCCGACGGCTCATCCTATACCAGCAGCCATCGTGCCGGCACGCCCATCACCTGTGTTGACACGCCGGAGCTGTCCGCCATCGCCAACACCGCCAATGGCGTGAGCCTCAGTTGGAAAAAGGTTTCCGGGGCCGGCTCCTATCGCGTATACCGCAAAACCGAGGGAGGCAGCTGGAAGTACGTCACCGAGACCACCACCACGACCTTCTACGATGTGACAGCCCCTGCCAGCACCAAGGTTTATTATACCGTTCGCGCTCTCTCGGCCGACAGCAGCAAATGCCTCAGCTCTTTTGACGCTCAGGGCCTGGGCATCACAACGCCCGCTGCGACATATTACAATACGCCGCTCAAGCAGACCATCCCCACACTCTCCGGCGGCTCCTGGAAAAAAGTCAGCAGCCTCTGGTATTACTATGTTGACGGAACCCCCGTCAAGGACGGTCTCTACAGCATCGACGGCTATAACTACTACTTCAACCAATCCGGCGCCATGCAGACCGGCTGGGTGATCACCTCCTACAAGACCGCCGACGGCAAGTCCCATACGGCCCGCAGCTACTTCACCTCCGACGGCCACCGAAAGGAATCCGGCTGGGGAATACGGAACAGCCAGTGGTGCTATTTCGTCAACGGTTTCACCGTGGTCGATTGTCTCTATAAAATCTCCGGCGTAAACTACTATTTCAACGCCGACGGCATCATGCAGACCGGCTGGGTGCAGACCACCGCGCCCGATCAGGACGGAAAGCTGACCTCCGTATGGAGCTATTTCAAGTCCTCCGGCGCCCGTGTCGAAAGCGACTGGCTGAAGGTCAGCGGCAAGTGGTACTACTTCGTGAACGGCGTTGCTCTTGCCGGGACGGACTACGCGATTGACGGAACAACTTACCGCTTCAACGACGACTGCTCCATGTTCTCCGGCTGGCTGGACGTCACCTATACCGGCGCCGACGGCAAGACCCATACCGGCACGCGCTATTACTACAATTCCAGCGGTGCCCGCTGTGAGAACGGCATCTATAAAATCGGCAGCTACTACTATTATTTCACCGATACCATTCTCCAGTATGGCTGGATCAACACCCCCGAAGGAGACCGGCTTTACGCCTATGATACCGGGCGTCTGTGCAGCGGCTGGTGGAAAAACGGCGATTACTGGTACTACTTTAACGCCAACGGCAAGCTCGCCACCGGCTGGAAGAGCATTAACGGCTATACCTACTACTTCTACAATGGAACCGAAGAAAACGGCGGCCCGAAATGGACCATGGCTGTGAGCACCACCATCGACGGCTACACCATCAGCAGCAGCGGAACCGCCACCCTCCCCACCAAGATGAAGCTTCTCGCCGAGGCGCAGAACCACATCAGTTCCACCCCGTACCTGATCATCATCGACTCCGTGCAGTGCCGCCTCGGCATCTTCACGAAGACCAGCAGCGGCGGATGGGAGTACTATGATTACATCAGCTGCTCTCCCGGCAAGGCTTCCACCCCCACCTACAAGGGCGTTTTCTCCATCACCTACGACCGCGGCTACTACTTCGATTCCGGCAGCGTACGCTGCTACTGGTACTCCACCTTCAACGGCAACCAGGCCATCCACAGCGTGCTGTACTATCCCAGCGGCGCTCTGGCGGACGGCCGCACGGGCTATCGCCTGTCCCACGGCTGCGTGCGCGTGAGCTACTCCTACGCAAAGTGGATCTATTACAACATCCCCGTCGGCACAACAACGGTCGTCGTCTGACGCGCAAACCAAAAGGCAGAGGCTTTCCCTCTGCCTTTTTTGTCCTCAGAAATAATAGACCCGACCGCCAAAGCGGAGGACATGACGCGGCAGCGCATCCTCCCGGGGCGTTTCCGCCGCATAGACCGGGTTTTCCGGCAGCCGACGCGCCTCCGTAGGCGTCAGATGCCGGGTCAGTCGCAGCTTCCCCGCCTCCGGTGTCGGAACGCCGAGATAGAACGGCTCGCCGTCGCCATATATATTCAAACGCACCACCCGGCCCGTCGGACGCAGCTCCGCCTGCAGCACCAGCCACGCCGCCTGTTTGCCGATGGTCAGACACCCCGTCTCTTCCCCGTCGATATAAATCGGTATCTCCATAGAAAGACCTCCGTTCTCAGTCATTCAAGACTATGAACGGAGGTCCTGTGTTTATTACGACAGGGTGTTGGAAAGGCCAAAGCTGACGGCGATCGCGCCGTCGACCTTATCCATGGTCGGGCCGTCGAGCTTCCCCATCCGCTCCCGAAGCCGGGATTTGTCCAGCGTGCGGATCTGTTCGAGCAGAATCACGCTGTCCCTCGTCAGCCCGCTGTCGGGCGCAGGGATCTCAATGTGGGTCGGCAGTCTTGCCTTTCCCACCTGCGAGGTGATCGCAGCCGCGATCACCGTGGGGCTGTGGCGGTTTCCCGTGTCGTTCTGTACGATCAGCACGGGCCGCAGGCCCCCCTGCTCCGAGCCCACCACTGGACTCAGATCGGCATAGAAAATATCGCCCCGTCGAACCGGATTTGTCATAGTTGAGCACCGCTTTCCTGAGAATCGCCGCCCGTATCATTCTATGTACGGACATGATCTTATTCTCCCACGATGCAAAATATTTTATACCGGTTCAGTCCACATAAATGCGCGGCACACGGGCGCTGACCGCGCAGGTCAGCTCATAATGGATCGTCCCCGCCTTGTCGGCGACATCGTCAACGGGCATTTCACGGCCGAAAATCTCGACCTCATCCCCCGGCTTTACGCCGAGGCCCGTGACATCCGCCATGCACATATCCATGCAGATGCGGCCCACCTGCCGGGCCTTTTTCCCGTTTATGAGCACTTCAAACTTATTCGACAGCGTCCGGTGCAGGCCGTCCGCATACCCGATGGGCAGCACGGCAATCTCCGAGGGTTTCTCCACCGTGAATGTGCGCCCGTAGCTTACGGTGTCGCCCGGCTCATGCCTCTCGACATACGCCACCCGGGTCTTGAGCGTCATCGCGGGCTGAAGCTCGATCGCGTCCCGCACCGGGCCGGGATACAGTCCGTACAGCGACACGCCGGGGCGCACCATGTCCATATACGTCTCCGGGAACGCGTGCATCGCGCCGGAGTTCGTGCAGTGCCGGATGGCAAAGGGATGGCCCGAGCAGGTCTCGATGGCGCGGACGGCCTCCTGAAAGCGGATAAGCTGCGTTTTCGTAAAATCACGCACGCCCTCCTCGCCGTCGGAGACGCAGAAATGCGTGAATACGCCCTCCGCGTCCAGATGCGGCAGCTTCACCGCCGCAGCAGCGGGATGCGCCTCCCAGTCGCCGAAAGCCCGGAAGCCCGTGCGGCCCATGCCGGTTTCGAGCTTGAGGTGCACCTTCAGCGTTTTGTCCGTTCCCGCCAGCGCCTCGCTGAGCGCGGCCGCCGTCTCAAGGTTTCCCACCGCCTGCGTGACCCCGAGATCGGCAAGCTCTGCCGCGTATGCCGGCATCGTATAGCCGAGGATCAGGATCGGCAGTCCGATCCCCGCGCCGCGAAGCTGACGCGCCTCGTCGAGGCAGGCCACGGCGAGATAGTCGCAGCCGAGCTCTTCGAGCCGCCTGGCAACCGGGATCGCGCCGTGGCCGTAAGCATCCGCCTTCACCACGCCGAGAAAGCGGCAGCCTGCGGGCAGACGCGCCCGCATCGCCCGGTAATTGTGTTCGATCGCGCCGAGGCTTATCTCTGCCCAGGTGCGTTTTTTTCGGTCGTCCATTGTCGTATCCTCTGTTTTTCTCTTTCTCTATTCTACGCCGGGCGTAAGCACCCAGTCTGTAAACGTGCAGGAAATGACGCGCTTTCCGTCCGCGCTGATCTCCGCGTATTGCGGCACGGACGTGTCCGGGTCGAGCCAGACCGTACAGCGGCTCGTTTCCGAGACATACAGCCGCGCCGCGACAAGCTCGCCATCCCACCAGAGCAGCTCCTTATAGCCGCCCGCCATAGCCTCCAGCATCGCCGGGATCGCCGAAACCGGGGTAAGTCCGTCCTCGTCGAGCGCGCCCGCGCCGAGCATCACGCCGTCATAGGCGATCGTCGATTCGCCCCATTTTGCTTTCGCGCTCACCCCGGCGATCAGCGCAGGCTCCATGATCGTAACGACCGTCTCCTGCCCGTCGTAGGCGACCTCCAGCTCGTAATCGGCCACCGTTTCGCCGGTATCCGCCGTGAGCGAGGCATGGGCCGTGACGCCTGCGGTGTCGATGAGCGCATCCCGAAACGCCGTGAAGCTGTGTTCCATTCTGGCCTCCCGCTCCCCGCAGCCCGCGAGCAGCAGAAGGGGTATCATCAGTACGGAAGTCAGACCTTTCCGCATGATGCCTCCCGAAATTATTCCATGATCTCCAGTTCCGCCCGGAACAGGGTGTCAATAATATCGCCCGCTTTGAGGGCGTATTCGCCGAATTTTCCGGCGGCGATATCTCCGCTGCGGGCATGAAGCCAGCAGGCCGTCACGACCGCGCGGCGGCCGGTGAGCTGCCCCAGCATCGCGCCGATGATGCCCGCAAGCACATCGCCGCTTCCGCCCTTTGCCATGCCGGGATTTCCGGCGTCGATGACATACGCCCTGCCGTCCGGGAACGCGCAGATTGTCCGGTGTCCCTTGAGCACCACGGCACAGTCATGCGTTTCCGCAAAGCGCAGCGCGTCATGCAGGCGGTCATGCACGGACCGTCCCAGCAGGCGCGCAAACTCGCCCTCATGCGGCGTGAGCACCAGCGCCGCCTCGGTAGCATCGAGCAGCGCCGGTTCCTGAGAGAGCGCCCAGAGCGCGTCCGCATCCGCCACGACCGGGCGTGTCCCGGCGTTTTTTAGCACATACCGGGTCAGCGCCAGCGTGTCCTCCGACCGGCCCATCCCCGGGCCGATCACACAGACATCGCTCTGCGAAAGCCGTTCCGCGACGAGCGCATCCGTCCGCGCAAAGGGCATGGCCTCGTCATTTTTCACCGCCGTGACGGCATAGATGTCCTCCGGCACGCCGATATAGACAAGCCCCGCCCCGGCCCGCACCGCCGCCCGGGCGCACAGGCTCGGCGCGCCCGTATAGCCCGCACAGCCGCCGAGGATCAGCAACTTTCCGTGGTCGCCCTTGTGCGAGAGGCGGTTCCGCGCCGGCAGGCGCAGATCCTCGCCGTGGATCGCATAGATGCCGCAGCCAGCCGTCTTTAAAACATCCGCCGGAATGCCGATGTCGCACACGCGCAGCTCACCGCAGTATACGCAGCCGGGCTCGATAAAATGCCCCGGCTTTGCCATGGAAAAGGTCACGGTGCAGGCGGCGCGAACCGCCTCCCCGAGAACAAGGCCCGTATCGGCGGAGACGCCGCTTGCGATATCCGCCGCGATGACCGGCGCGGAGGCGCGGTTCATGAGCTGCACCGCCGCGAGCGCGTCGCCGGTAAGCTCCCGGCTCAGACCCACGCCGAAAAGCGCGTCCACGATGACACCGGCTTCCTTCGCCGCCGTCATCCCGTCCGCAGGCCGGAAATCCTCCAGCACACCGCCGGTCTCGAGCAGTCTGCGCTCCATGGCGCGGGTATCGGCGGTCATCTTCTCCCGTGCGCCGACAAGAAACGCCCGCACAGGGATGCCGCGCTCCATAAGCAGACGCGCCGCCGCAACGCCGTCGCCGCCGTTATTGCCGGGGCCGCAGAACAGCACCGCCGGGCCGTCCGCCACGCAGTATTCCGCCGCTGCCTCCGCCACGAAGCCCGCCGCGCGCTCCATCAGAAGCAGGGAGTCGATGCCCCGCTCTTCGATCGCCGTCCTGTCCGCGGCCTTCATGCCCGCCGCCATCGCAAGCTCCATGCGTCCGCCTCCCCTCTTTTCATTCTCCGAATGCCCTTATTATAAACGCACCGGAAAAATACGTCAATTTCCAAAGGCCATTTTATCGGATAATAGTTGCGAAAAGAGCGGTTTTGTGATATAAATTAAGGTTGTATTCGTATCAAATATTTTTTCATATACAGCCAAGGAGCAAAACACTTATGGAACAGAAACTGCGTCAGCTGCGGGAGGAATCTCTCAAGGCGGTCGCGGAGGCCGGCGCGCTCGACGCGCTCGACGCGCTCCGCGTCAAGTATCTCGGCAAAAAGGGCGAGCTCACCGCCGTCCTGAAGCAGATGGGCAAGCTCTCCGCGGAGGAGCGTCCTGTCATGGGCCAGCTTGCCAACCAGATTCGCGAGGAGCTGACCGAGGCCATCGAAAACGGCCGCAAGGTCCTGACTGAAAAGGCGCTGGAGGCCCGGCTCGCCGCCGAGGCCACGGATGTCACCATGCCCGGCAAGGCCGTTCGCATCGGCCGTCAGCACCCGCTGAACAAGGTCATCAGCGAGGCCAAGGAGATCTTCATCGGCATGGGCTTCACCGTCGCCGAAGGCCCCGAGGTCGAGCTGTCCGACTACAACTTCACGCGCCTCAACACACAGGAGGGCCATCCCGCCCGTGACCGTCAGGACACCTTCTACTTTGACGACAACGACGAGGTGCTGCTGCGTACCCAGACGAGCCCCGTACAGGTGCACGTCATGGAGACACAGCCCCTGCCCATCCGCATCATCTCCCCGGGCCGCGTTTACCGCAAGGACGAGGTCGATGCCACGCACAGCCCGATGTTCCACCAGATCGAGGGTCTGGTCGTTGACGAGGGCATCACCTTCGCCGATCTGAAGGGTACGCTCAACGAGCTTGTGCATCGTCTCTACGGCCCCGAGACCCGCACCCGTTTCCGTCCCCATCACTTCCCCTTCACCGAGCCGAGCTGCGAGGTGGACGTGGAGTGCTTCGAGTGCCATGGCAAGGGCTGCCGCACCTGCAAGGGCGAGGGCTGGATCGAGCTGCTCGGCGCCGGTATGGTGCACCCCAAGGTTCTCGAGGGCTGCGGCATCGACACCGAAAAATACTCCGGCTTTGCCTTCGGCGTCGGCGCGGAGCGCATGGGTATGTTCCGCTTCGGCATCAGCGACCTGCGCCTGATGTTTGAAAACGACACCCGCTTCCTCGAGCAGTTCTGATAAGGAGGGACGAGAACAATGAATCTTTCGAGACAATGGCTTTCTGATTTCACCCAAATCGATGTTTCCGATAAAGAATTCTGCGACGGCATGACCATGTCCGGCTCCAAGGTCGAAACCGTTTCCAACACCGGCGACGGCATCGAAAATGTCGTGGCCGGTAAGGTCACGTTCATGAGCCCCCATCCCGACTCCGACCATCTCTGGGTCTGCAAGATTGACGTCGGCGGCGAGCGCGAACTCACCATCGTCACCGGCGCGCAGAACGTCTCCGTGGACGACATCGTCCCCGTCGCGCTCGACGGCTCCACGCTTCCCGGCGGCAAGGAGATCCACACCGGCACGCTCCGCGGCGTCGTGTCCGAGGGTATGCTCTGCTCTCTCGGCGAGCTGGGTCTTGACACCCACGACTACCCCTACGCCATTGAGGACGGCATCTTCATCATGCAGGAGCCCTGCGAGCTGGGTCAGGACATCCGCGAGGTTCTGGGCCTCAACGACAGCGTCGTCGAATTCGAGATCACGAACAACCGTCCCGACTGCCTGAGCGTCATCGGTCTGGCCCGTGAGGCCGCCGCTACCTTCAACACGGAGTTCACCCTCCGCGAGCCGAAGGTCGAGGGCTGCCATGACGGCGACCGCATCGAGAATTATCTCGAGGTTCGCATCGACGATCCCGAGCTCTGCCCGCGCTACACCGCCCGCATGGTCAAGAACATCAAGATCGAGCCCTCCCCTGCCTGGCTGCGCCGCCGCCTGCGCGCCTCCGGCATCCGCCCGATCAACAACATTGTTGACATCACAAACTACGTCATGCAGGAATACGGCCAGCCCATGCACGCCTTCGACTACAGCTGCGTCGGCGGCGGCAAGATCGTCGTCCGCAAGGCCGAGGCCGGTGAGACCCTCATGACCCTCGACGGCAACAGCCGCGCCATTACCCCCAATATGCTCGTCATCGCCGATGCGGAGAAGCCCGTCGGCCTCGCCGGTATCATGGGCGGTGAAAACTCCGAGATCGTGGACGATACCACCACCATCGTGTTTGAGTCCGCAAACTTCAACGGCACCTCCATCCGCAAGACCGCGATCGCGCTCGGTATGCGTACCGACGCCTCCTCCAAGTTCGAGAAGGGTCTCGACCCCGAAGGCACCATCCCCGCCGTGCAGCGCGCCTGCGAGCTTGTCGAGCTGCTGGATGCTGGCGATGTGATCGACGGCATGATCGACGTGGTCGCCGCTCCCGCGCAGGAGAAGAGCGTCACGCTCCGTCCCGACCGCATCAACGCCCTGCTGGGCACCGACTTCACCCGCGAGTACATGGTCTCCGTCCTCGAAAAGCTCGGCTTCACCATGCGCGGCGATGAGGTGATCGTCCCCTCCTGGCGCAGCGATATTGAGCATTACGCCGACCTCGCCGAGGAGGTCGCCCGTTTCTACGGCTACGACGTCATCGAGCCGACCATGTTCCGCGGTAAGACCGCGCAGGGCCGCTGGAGCGAGAAGCAGGCCTTTGAAAACCGCACCACCAGCCTCTGCCGCGCCATGGGCTTCAACGAGATCCTGACCTACTCCTTCGGCAGCCCCGGCGCATGGGACAAGATCCGCCTGCCGGAGGATTCACCCCTGCGCGACGCCTTCGTCATCCAGAACCCGCTCGGTGAGGATCGCAGCGTCATGCGAACCACGCCGATGCCCTCCATGCTGGATGTCCTCTCCCTGAACGCCGCGCGCCGCAACCCGGTCGTGCGCTTCTATGAGACCGCGACCGTCTACCGCAAGCGGACGGACAGCCCGCTCGCGGATGAGACCGTCTGGCTCACGCTGGGCGAGTACGGCGGCGACGCCGACTTCTTCCAGCTCAAGGGCTGCGTTGAGGCTCTGATGAAGGATCTCCGCATCGAGAACGTCCGCTTCACCGCCCGCCGTGACGACCCCTCCTTCCATCCCGGCCGCTGCGCCGACATCACCGCCTCCGGTACCGCCGTCGGCGTGATCGGTCAGGTGCATCCGCTGGTCGCCGAGGCTTACGGTCTCGAGGGCGAGGTCTACTACGCGCAGATCAACCTGCCCGTCCTGCGCTCCCTGCAGGCTCCTGAGCCCACTTACCAGGCACTGCCCCGCTATCCTGCCGTGCAGCGCGACATCGCGCTCGTCTGCGCCGCGGATATCCCCGTCGCCGACCTGGAGGACACGATTACCACCGCCGGCGGCCCGTATCTCGAATCCGTGGAGCTGTTCGACGTCTACACCGGCGCGCCCATCCCCGCAGGCTTCAAGAGCGTCGCTTTCTCGCTGACGCTCCGCGCCGCCGATCAGACGCTGACCGAGGAACACGCAAACGAGACCATGAACGCCGTCCTCGCCGCGCTCAAGGAAAAGCATAACGCCGCGATCCGGTAAAGCGACCCGATTCCAATTCTTAATACATTTGTAACAATTCAACACTTTTCTTTTCTTAAAAGCATGGTATAATATTCTTGCACGAATGTTATACCATGCTTATTCTTTCCGAAGGAGGGGTATATTATGGAGGAATCCACACGTAAATTTAAGGTTCTCGATCACAGTGCGGAAATTCGTGAGATCCTTTCGAGTGTGTATAATTCTCTGATTGAGAAAGGCTACAACCCGATCAACCAGATTGTCGGATATATCCTTTCCGAGGATCCTACCTACATCACAAACTACAACAACGCCCGTGCCCTGATCTGCCGACTCGACCGCGATGACCTGCTGCAGGAGCTTCTGACCAGTTATTTGCAGAAATAATTGTCGTTTGGCCCATTTTTCTATTGACTTTTTGGCAATTTCGGGTATAATACCATTTGTTCGCAACTGTAGCGGAATTGTGTAAAGGTAGCACAGCGGACTCTGACTCCGTATGTGAGGGTTCGAATCCTTCTTCCGCTGCCAGTAAAAAAACCTTGAAACCAATCGGTTTCAAGGTTTTTTTGTTCTCTGAAAACAATGGGTTTTCAGAGAATATACCCCAGCTTGCGCGCTTCGGCGCGCAGATCACTGCGAAAATCCGGGTGTGCAATCGCAATGAGCTGCTCCGCCCTCTCGCGCACGGTGCGGCCGCGCATATACGCGACGCCGTACTCCGTGACAATGATGTCCGCCACATTGCGGGGAATCGACACGACCGCCCCGGGCGTCAACGTGGCTTTGATTTTCGACATCGTGCCGCCTTTTGTGGTCGACGAGATCGCGATGATGCCGCGGCCGCCCCGGGAATGCTGCGCGCCGTAGGCGAAGTCGAACGCGCCGCCGGTGCCGGAATACTGCCTGGGGCCAATGGATTCCGAGCAGATCTGGCCGGTCAGGTCGATCTCCATCGCGGTATTGATCGAAACCATGTTGTCGATCTGCGAGATCACAAAGGGGTCGTTCGTATAGGACGCCTGACGGAACCGCACCTGCGGGTCGGAAGCCAGAATGTCATACAGCTTCTGATCACCGAGCGTGAAGTTCCCGATATGCAGGCCGGTATCTATATTCTTGCGTGCGCCGGTGATGACGCCGGCTGCGATGAGATCCCCCATGACCGGGGTGAACATTTCCGTATGCAGACCGAGATCCTTTTTATCAAAGAAGGCGTTTCCGACCGCGTCAGGCATACCACCGAGGCCAAGCTGGATGCAGTCGCCGTCGTGGACAAATTCCGCCACATACGCGCCGATCCGCAGATCGGTCTCACTGGGCGTGCTGCGTACGTCATAGAGCCTGGTCGGCTCATCCACCTCGACGATCATGTCCACTCTCTCCAGCGGAACCCTCAGCGCGCCGGGGAATTTGGGCTGGTTGGAATTGACCTCCAGAATGACCGTCTCCGCGCATCGAAGAGCCTCTTCCTCCCACATACCGCTGCCGGAAAGGCTGAAATACCCCTCCTCGTCCATCGGCGTTGCCACCGCGATGAACTTGTTGATGACCGGCTGATACTCCGTCCGGCGCTTCAGAATGTCGTGCAGGTTCGACGGCAGATGCGAGGCGGTCCCGAGCTCGTGGCACTGCCGCAGCGCGCCGTCGTAAAAATGGCAGACCATGTTCACATGGCCTTTCAGCTCCGCCATCTCCATAAACGGATACATAAAGCCGCTGCCACGGCGGCCTTTGATGATCTCCACATCCCGCAGCCGTGCCGCGACCTTATGAAAGTTTCCATAGAACCCCGCCGGTTCGCAGAGTTCGGTGCCGCCGCAGATTATATCCCCGTCCCGGATCATGCGAAGCTCGTCCTCCACGGTACCGAGTTTCGACCGGTATTGTGCCTGAAGCTCCATAAAAAACCTTCCTCGCGCTTTTTTTCTATCATACCAGTCCGTTCTCCCGGATGCAAATATCGAAAAGCCTTGATTCGTTATAATGTAATTGTTATAATGAATCAAAAAGAACGTGGCGAGGTATCCCCATGACAAGCCTGCAAATCTCATATTTTCTAAGAGTTGCCGACTGCATGAGCTTTTCCCGGGCAGCGCAGGAGTTATACGTTTCTCAGCCATCTGTCAGCCGTCAGATCCAGGCGCTGGAAGCGGAGCTGGGCTACCTCCTTTTTGACCGCTCCACCAAAAACGCCATTCAGCTCACGGCGGCGGGGCTGGTTTATCAGGAGGCGTTCCGGCGGATGCAGCAGCTGTATGACGCCGCCGGAGCCGAGGCGGATCAGCTCGCGGGACAGTCCGGACTGCGGCTGCGCGTCGGCGTCGGCGAATACTGGGATCTCAGCCGCGAGCTTCAGCAGTTCCGCACGGAGGTGCTTGAGCGCTACCCCGGCGCGGTGCTGTCCTTTACCAGCAGCGACTTCCGGCAGCTCCGGCAGCAGATCCACTCCGGCGAACAGGACGTCATCCTCTGCACCAAGACAAGCCTCACGGACTTTGAGGGGCTGGAGCTTCACCAGCTGGCAAACCTCGAGAGCCGTGCCTATGTGCGGCGCGGCCTGCTCCGCCCCGGAGACGAGCCGCTTCAACCTTCCGATTTTGAGGGACAGCGCCTTCTGATGCTCGCCGAGGAAGAGTCCCCCATGGCGATGGAGCTGGCGCTTCTCCAGTTTCAGGCGCGGCAGGTTCGGCTGACGCCGGTTTATCTGCCCAACCGCGACTCGATCCTGCAGGCGCTTCTGATGGGCGACGGCATCGCTGTTTTCGATCAGTATATGCGCTTCGGGAACGATCCGCGACTGACCCATTTTAATCTCAACGACAACATCCCGATCTGCGCGGTTTGGCAGCAGCACAACCACAATCCACTCATCCAGATGCTCATAGACATTATGACGCAGTGTCTGGCCTGATACAAAAACCCGGAAGCGCCTTATCCAAAAGGTCTTCCGGGTCATGTTTTCTGTTATTCGGCTTTCCCCGCCATCTGCTGTTCCTGCTTCCGTTCTTCCTCCTCCGGCATGGGTTCGGGATCCGGGTTTTTCGACCGCAGCCAGGGGAGAAATCGCTCCCTGTAAAGCATGGTCAGCACCGCCATGATCGGGATCGCCAGCAGCATACCGAATATGCCGCCGATTTTGCCGCCGACGATGATCGCAATCAGCGTCCACACGGCGGGCACGCCGAGCGAGTCGCCGAAGAGATTCGGCTTCACGACATAACCGTCGATGGTCTGCAGGATGAGTGTAAAGATCATAAACCACAGCGCATACACAGGTCTTGTCAGGAGCAGCAGAACACCGCCGATCACAAAGCCGACGATCGGGCCGAAGGTCGGCACCAGATTGGCCACGCCCACGACCACCGAGACCAGGGCGACGTTCGGCATCCCGCAGATCAGCATGAAAACGGCATTGGCCGAGCTGACAAGCAGCGCGTCAAGCAGGTTGCAGCCGATATACTGGATGAAAATCTCATGACACCGATGCCAGAACGAAGTGTTCGCCTCATAAGCCGCTCCGGTCATGGCCGTGCGGCGCAGACGGTTAATGGCGCCCACGAGACTGTTTTTCCCGCCGAGGAAATAAATGGCAATGATGAAGCCGATGACGATGTCAAACATGGACTTGCCGATATTCCCCGCCTTGCTCAGAATAAAGGTCAGCGTGCTTTGCAGGTCACTGAACGCATCCTTGAGCATTTCCTCCGCGTTCTCGATCAACTGGTCGAGATCCAGCGTCAGACCGAGATCAAAATTGTTGATCTTCTCAATCAGGCGCTGCGCCTGGAAATAGTAGTTATCCACGTTTTCGATGATCCCCGTGATGCTTTCGATGATCGAAGGCACGACCATGAGGATGAACAGCGTCACCACCATCAGCACCAGGAGGATGGTGATCAGAACCGCCATCGACCGGCGATGGGTGTCGTGTTTGATCCACCGAAAGACATTCCTCTCGAGCCACACCGCCACCGGGTCAACGACATACGCGAGCACAAGACCCATCACCACCGGCGAAAGCATCTTCGCCGTCGAGCGGAACCACTGCAGGATCGGGCTGATATGCACGAGCAGCACATAGAGGAACACACCCGAGCAAACGGCAATCGTGTACGCAGCCCAGCGCTTTTCCAGAATTTTTGTAAGCTTGTTCATAGTTTCTCCCCACCGCGGAACGCAGCGTTTTCCATGCTTTTAGCCTACCGCGTTCACCGCCTTTTGTCAAGGCCGCATCAAACACAAGCACCCGGAAACACACTGTTTCCGGGCGTTTTCATTACCAGTCAACCGCAATATCCACCTGGGTCGGATTCGACTGTGCAAAGGTGCCGGTATCCACAACGACCGCAAGGCCGAGGGACGTGCCGATGATACTTCCCTGCGGATGCACATCGCGGTTTGCGGCAACCATGATGTAGTCGCCGAGCATTTTGCAGCCGTCTTCACGCACCCAGTATTCGCCCTCAATGCCCTGCGAATGGGCGATCTCGACGACATAGTCCATGTTCAGGTTGTAATAGGTCTCCTTCTGGTCGAAATAGTAATTCACGCCGCCGGACATGGTCAGCACGGAGCCGTCCGGATCCTGCTCCCAAACGATGGCCTCCTCTTCCTCGTCCGCGCTCTCTTCTGCGGTCACTTCCGCCAGCAGACGGAGCTCACGCCGCGGCAGCGATGCGCTGCGGCTCCGGAAATCCTCCGCGGCGTCCTCCGCCGCAAACGCCGGTGCAGCGCACAACAGAAAAACCATCACGGCAGCAAGGATGGATCGGACTATTTTCATTGGTCAGTACCTTCTTTCCAAATAGTGGGCCTCCCAACGAGGCATGGGAAAGAAGATACCACGCAATCCGGTTGATTTTGTTACTATTTTGTAAATTTTGGTTATCTTTTGTTTCTGTCCCGATGCGATTTGGCGCCGTTTCTGCGCCCATCGGCAGGCTTTTTCACGCCGGAGGACGGTTTTTTCGCGCCGCTCCCCGGCTTCGCCGCATTGCCGGACGGCTGTCTGTGACCGGACTTTGTTCCGGCCGGCTTCTGTCCCGGCTTTTTGCCGCCGTTTTTCACCGCCGGGCCGGGCGGTACGAGGCAATGCTTACCGTAGCCGATCAGATCCTCCCGACCCGCCTCGTGCAGCGCTTCGAGAACGAGGCGGCGCTTCTCCGGGCGTTTCCATTGCAGCAGCGCGCGCTGCATGGCCTTCTCATGGAATGTCCGCGGCACATACACGGGCTTCATCGTCCGCGGGTCGATGCCGGTATAGTACATACAGGTGGACAGCGTACCCGGCGTCGGGTAGAAATCCTGCACCTGCTCCGGCTGACGGCCTGTGCGGTTGAGGTACTCCGCGAGCGCAACGGCGTCCTGCAGCGTGCTGCCGGGATGGGACGAGATGAGATACGGCACAAGGTACTGATCCTTGTCGTAGCGCTGGTTGAGCCGGCGATACCGCTCCATGAAGCGGTTATAAACCGCGTTGGGCGGCTTCCCCATGTAGTCGAGAACGCTGTCGATGCAGTGCTCCGGGGCCACCTTGAGCTGGCCGGAGATATGGTACTTCACAAGCTCCGAAAAAAACTCGCCGTTTTTGTCATACAGCAGATAGTCGAAGCGGATGCCGGAGCGCACAAAGACCTTTTTCACGCCCGGAATGGCCCGCAGCTTCCGCAAAAGCGCGAGATAATCCGAGTGGTCGGTGTCGAGGTTTTTGCAGGGCGTGGGTGTGAGGCAGTTTTTTCCGCGGCACATCCCACGTTTGAGCTGATCCGGGCAGGACGGACGGCGGAAATTCGCCGTCGGGCCGCCGACGTCGTGGACATAGCCCTTGAACAGCGGATGCTTCGTCATCGCGGTGACCTCGCGGATGACGGATTCGTGGCTGCGCGAGGTGACCATGCGCCCCTGATGGAACGCGAGCGAGCAGAAGTTGCACGCGCCGAAGCAGCCCCGGTTGTGGATGACCGAAAAACGCACCTCGTCGATCGCCGGGACGCCGCCCATTTCGTCATACATGGGGTGCGGGTCGCGGGTATACGGCAGCTCGGACACGCGGTCAAATTCCGCGGTGGACAGCGGCATCTGCGGCGGGTTCGTGATCAGGACGCGGTCACCGCAGCGCTGGATGACCGCCTTGCCCCGAACGGGGTCGTGTTCGTCGTACTGGATCCTGTTCGCCCGTGCATAGGCGGTCTTATCGGCGCAGACCTCTTCATAGGACGGGCAGTCCGCCATCGGGAACGGACAGCCGGACACGTCGGACGCGATATAGCTTGTACCGCGCACGTCGGTGATCTCCTGCACCGGCGTGCCGGACGCAAGCCTCGCGGCGATCTCACGCTCGGCGTATTCCGCCATGCCGTAAACGAGAATATCCGCCCGGGAGTCAAAGAGAATGGCACGGCGCACCTTGTCCTCCCAGTAGTCGTAATGGGCAAAGCGCCGCAGGGACGCCTCCAGTCCGCCGAGGATGATCGGCACGCCCGGAAACGCTTCCCGGGCCCGGTTGCAATAGACGATGCTCGCCCGGTCGGGACGAAGGCCCGCCTTTTTGCCGGGGGAATAGAAATCCTCGCTCCGGCGTTTTTTGGCGGCGGTATAATGCGCGACCATGGAGTCAAGATTTCCCGCTCCGACCAAAACCGCGAGACGCGGACGGCCCATGGCGCGAAACGCCGAAGCGTCATGCCACGCCGGCTGCGCGAGGATCGCCACGCGGAAGCCGTCCGCCTCCAGCAGACGGGCAATGACCGTCGAGCCGAAGCTCGGGTGATCGACATACGCATCCCCGGAAACGACCAGAAAATCATAGCCGTCCCAGCCGCGCGCCTTCATATCCTCCGCCGAAACCGGCAGAAACTGTGACCGCTCCGCCATACTGCGCCTCCCCTCGCCGGTTGCTCCCCGGCCGATTTGATCCATTATACCACCGAATCCCCGCTCACGGCAACCGGCCGCGCACGGATATTTCTGCTGCGCCCGTATAAATACCGCGTTGACATTGATAATTGTTTTGCGATATAATACGAAAGAGAACCGGGGACGCGAATGCCGTCCCTATTTTATCTTCCGAAAGGAGCAGCATCATGAAGAAACCGTTGAGCATCCTTCTCTGCATCGTCCTGGCGCTCAGCCTCGGCATCGGAGCATTCGCCTCCGGGGAGGCCGGCACCTCCTCTGCAGCAGAACCCACCGTCACGGATTCCGCGGCGGCGAATCCCGATCAGGCCATCACCCTTGACGGCGTGGCCATGGGTCAGGTTCAGCGTCTCGTGACCACCGCCTCACAGGCTTATGACGCCGGTGAAGCGGACGAGGCCCACTCCACCAACGCCGGTCTTACCAAGGACGGCGACACCACCGTCATCACCTCCACGGAGGACAATGTGGTCGGCATCGCCATCCGCAACACCGGCGCATTTGTCCTCGGCGGCGCGTCCGATCCCGCGCTCGTCGCGGAGAAGATCAACTTCTCCTACATCACCGGCGCCTACTATCCCGATTGGGACGCCTTCTGCGAGGCGCTCGGCTATGACGCCGGCATGAGCCTTGAGGAGATCGCGCAGGCTCTCGTGGACAGCGGCAGCACCAGCCGGTACACAAACCTCGACCTTGCCGAGCCCGAAACCGTTGTGCTGAGCGACTATGTCATCGACCTGACCGGTGTCGGCACAAACGATATGGGCGGCTTCGGCGCAGCGGTCTATGTGACCGATAACGCCGTGGCGGAGCTTAACAACTTCCGCATTGTCACGCGTGGCCCCGGCCGCGGCACGATCTTCACCCGCTTTGCCGCCACCCTCACCGTGAACGACTCCACCATCTACGCCGTTTCCGACCCGAACCGTTCGACCATGCAGGGCTGCCCTCCGGGACTGTTCCTCGAGGGTTCGGTTCGCGCCACCAACGCGGTGGGCGCCTCCTGCGTCACCTATAACAACTCCACCGTCATCTCCCAGGGCTGGGGCGCGCTCAGCACCGACAGCGATGACCTCTACACCGCCAGCAATGAGCCCACCGAGCTGCACATCAACGACAGCTACATTGCCGTCCTCACCAGCGGCTACGGCGCTTACTCCGACGGCGGCGCCCGCGACTACTTCACCGGCTCCGTCATCGACGTGCCCGACTATGCGGCAGTCGAGACCGGCAGCGGCATCGTCTCCTATGAGGACTGCATCATCAACGCCGGTATGTACGGCGTCATGACCCACTCCGGCAACAGCGTCGGCGACATCGTCTTCACCAACACCGAGCTCCATGTCGGCGAGGCCGGCGTCATGCTCCGCGACACCGCAAACACCGTTGTCTTTGACAACTGCACCATCGCCTTCGACGGCACCTACACCATCAACGCCGAGCTTGCGGCGGCGCACGGCGTGGATATGGCCGATGTTGACGCGCAGTTCGGCACCGTGAACGGCGTGGACACCGCATACAACCACACCGTCTTTAACTCCGCCGACTCCAACTGCATCGTGAAGCTCATCCACAACTCCGACTCCGGCTCCGGCTCCGAGAACTCCGGCGAAGCTCCCACCGTCACCATCAAGAACTCCGTCATGGCCGGCAACATCCTGAACACCGCCGCCATGGAGGGCGATGACTACACCGCGACCAGCGGCCCCGCCGGCGAAGGCGTCCGTCCGGCCCGCAGCCTGGATGTCACCTTGGACAACGCCGCCATCACCGGCGCCATCTCCCTCGGCACCGACAGCTGGAACGTCACCCACTTTGCGTCCGGCAACACCGCCTCGCAGGAGATCGGGTATGCCGCCGGCACCGAGCTCGGTATGTATCGCGAAGGCGATCACGGCCTGACCCTCGCCGTCACGAACGGCTCCGTATGGACCGTCACCGAGGATTCCTATCTGACCAGCCTCACCATTGACGCGACCTCCTCCATCGTGGGCGCGGACGGCGCCGCCGTCACCATGACCGTCGATGGCGTGGAAACGCCCATCGCAGCCGGCACCTACACGGGTGAGATCGTCATCACGCTGGGCGCTGCCTCGGCGGAGACCCCCGCTGCGGCCGTGTCTGAGAACACCCCGCCCGAGCGTCCCGCCGATCTCGGCCCGAGCGACGAGCCTCCCGGAGGCTTTGGCGGCATCGACTGATTACCGCAAATCCCATAGCAAAAGCCGAGGGCATCATGCCCCCGGCTTTTTGATTTTGTTTTACAGAATGCTTTTTCACAAGCAAGACCTTACGCAGGGGGATTTTTTGAAAA
>JBJDYS010000019.1:0-4375 GCA_051867595.1 Oscillospiraceae bacterium | reverse complement strand
ATTGTTCGATGATTCCGGTGGAGAGCTGCTGCGCCGCCAGCGATTGCTCGGCGCGGGCACGCAGGGCGGGCGCAAAAACCGAGGAAAGCGTCAGGCGGTGGCCGGAACGGAAAAAGGCAAGTGCCGTCTCCGCCACGGCGGCGTCCGTCTGCTCGTACAGGGCACAGAAGCTGTCATAAAATTCCTCTTCCGACAGGGCTTCAAGCTCGCGGCGGATCATCTGTTCGATCGACGGGATTGGAAGCACCGGTTTCAAAAGACAGATCACGATCAGATAGGCGAGATGAACACGCGTGTATTTCTTCTTGACCGGGGCGGGCATGATCCCGAGCTTCACATAGTTATTGACCATGGAAGCGGTCAGGCCTTTGTCGCCCAGATTGCCGTCCAGATACCGGCTGACAAGGGCCAGTACCTGATCCATATACAGCTCCAGATCGGGCAGCTCGGCCCAGCGGGGGAGCCTTTGGGAGGCCAGTCGCTCACAAATTTCCTGCAGGGATGCTTCAAAAGTTTCGTTCATGTGTATATACCATCCTGTTTTGTGGGATTACTATATCATACTGAATTGTAAATTACAATAAATATTTTAAAAAAGCACTTGACATAAAATGATACATCTTATAAACTAGTAATAGAAACTAGATAAAATAATTTTCAAGCGGAGGTGTCTGCTTTGGACGTAACGGTTTACGGAGATTCCATACTGAAAGGGATCCTGCTGGAGAACGGGCGTTATACCATCAACCGTGAGTGGGAAGAACGCTTTGCAAATTCGTTTGATGCCACGATTCGGAATCGTTCCCGCTTTGGCTGCACGATTCAGAAGGCGCTCGCGCAGATACGCAGGGATGCCGGCAAGCAGTATAAGGAAGGGGATTGCGCGATTCTTGAATTCGGCGGAAACGATTGCGATTACTATTGGGACGAAATTGCGGCGAACCCGGAGTCCGAGCATCTCTGCAAGACGCCGCCGGAGGAGTTCGTCCGGCGCTACGAGGAGGCCATTTCCCTGATCCGCCAAAGCGGACGCACGCCGATCATGATGACGCTGCCGCCCATTCATTCGGAGCGGTATCTGCGTTTCATCTGCCGCGACGGTCTTTCGCGGGAGAAGATTCTGGCCTGGATGGGGGATGTCGACCGCATCTACCGCTGGCAGGCCAAGTATTCCGAGCTGGTCGAAAAGATCGCGCAGAAGGAGAATGTACGGCTGATCGACCTGCGCGGCGCGTTTCTGCGGGATAAGCGGACGCCGGAGGAGCTTCTGTGTGACGACGGCATTCATCCGTCGCGCATCGGGCAGGGACTCATCTTCGACACCCTGTGTTCTGTGGTCGCATAGTAGACAAAATAGACAAAAATTTTCGGTTGACACGGCGGGAAAGCGCTCCTGCCGTGTCATTTTTTGCCTGAAATACGCGGGACAGCGCGTTTTTTACAGAATGACGACACGCTACGAAATGTTGTTCAAAAGACCGTTGACAGGCACAAGATATTGTGGTAGCATTGCTTTCGCTGAAGATATTATGTAACCGGGAAACGGTGTTGGAATACCTGGAGGGAAATGACATGAAGATCATCAAGAGAAACGGATCGGAGGCCGTTTTCGACATCACGAAGATCATTGCGGCGATCACCAAGGCCAACGAGGTGGTTTCCGAGGAGCTGCGAATGACCGCTACGCAGATTCAGCGCATTGCGGATTCGGTGGAGAAATCCTGCATTGAGCTCGGCCGCTCGCCGGCGGTGGAGGAAATTCAGGATATGGTCGAGGAGCAGATCATGGCTCACGGCGCCTATGAGGTGGCCAAGAAATACATCACCTATCGCTATACCCGTTCGCTGGTGCGTCAGTCCAATACCACGGACGATAAGATTCTGTCTCTGATCGAGTGCAACAACGAGGAGGCCAAGCAGGAAAACTCCAATAAGAACCCCGTCGTGAACAGCACGCAGCGCGATTATATGGCCGGCGAGGTCAGCCGTGACATCACGAACCGTATTCTGCTGCCGCCGGATATTGTGGAGGCCCACGAAGAAGGCATTATCCACTTCCACGACTCCGACTACTACGCGCAGCATATGCATAACTGCGATCTCGTGAACCTCGAGGATATGCTGCAGAACGGCACGGTCATCACCGGCACGCTGATCGAGCGGCCGCACAGCTTTGCCACGGCGTGCAACATCGCGACCCAGATCGTCGCGCAGGTCGCCTCCAACCAGTACGGCGGCCAGAGCATTTCGCTCGCGCATCTGGCTCCGTTCGTGCAGGTCAGCCGTGAGAAGATCCGCTCTATCGTGAAGAGCGAGATGGACTACATCGACGCGGAGATCTCGCAGGAGAAGTTCGACCGCCTTGTGGAGCAGCGCCTGCGCGAGGAGATCCGCCGCGGCGTACAGACCATCCAGTATCAGGTCGTCACGCTGCTCACCACGAACGGACAGGCTCCGTTTGTCACCGTGTTCATGTACCTCAACGAGGCAAAGAACGAGCAGGAGAAGAAGGATCTCGCGCTCATCATCGAGGAGACGCTGGAGCAGCGCTATCAGGGCGTCAAGAACGAGCAGGGGATCTGGGTCACCCCGGCGTTCCCGAAGCTCATCTATGTGCTGGAAGAGGACAATATCCACGAGGATTCGCCCTATTACTACCTCACGGAGCTGGCGGCAAAATGCACGGCCAAGCGCCTTGTGCCGGACTATATCAGCGAGAAGAAGATGCTCGAGCTCAAGGGCGACGTGTATGTCTGCATGGGCTGCCGCAGCTTCCTGACGCCGGACCGCTTCACCGACGCGGGCATCGGCAACATCGCAAACGCCAAAAACTACGAACCCGGCAAGCACAAGTACTACGGCCGCTTTAACCAGGGCGTTGTGACCATCAACCTGCCGGATGTGGCGCTGTCCTCCGGCGGCAACATTGAAAAATTCTGGAAGATTTTCGATGAGCGTCTGGAGCTCTGCCATCGGGCTCTGCTGTGCCGCCATGAGCGCCTGAAGGGTACGCTGTCCGACGCAGCGCCCATCCTGTGGCAGTATGGCGCGTGCGCCCGCCTGCAGAAGGGCGAGCCCATCGACAAGCTGCTGTATAACGGCTATTCCACGATCTCGCTGGGCTATGCGGGCCTGTACGAGTGCGTGAAGTACATGACCGGCAAGAGCCATACCGACCCGTCGGCGACGCCGTTTGCGCTGGAGGTCATGCAGTTCATGAACAACGCCTGCAAGCGCTGGAAGGAAGAGCACAACATCGATTTCAGCCTCTACGGAACCCCGCTGGAATCCACCACCTATAAATTCGCCAAATGCCTGCAGAAGCGCTTCGGCATCATCGAGGGCGTGACGGATAAGGGCTATATCACAAACTCCTATCATGTCCATGTGACCGAGGAGATCGACGCCTTCGAGAAGCTCCGCTTTGAGGCGCAGTTCCAGCATCTTTCTCCCGGCGGCGCCATCAGCTATGTTGAGGTGCCGGATATGCAGAACAACCTGGAGGCGGTTCTGCAGGTTATGAAGTTCATCTATGACAACATCATCTATGCCGAGCTGAATACCAAGTCCGACTATTGCCAGGTCTGCGGCTGGGACGGCGAGATCGAGATCGTGGAGGAGGACGGCAAGCTCATCTGGCGCTGCCCCCGCTGCGGCAACACCGATCAGGACAAGATGAACGTCGCCCGCCGTACCTGCGGTTACATCGGTACGCAGTTCTGGAATCAGGGCCGCACACAGGAGATCCGCGAGCGCGTACTGCATCTGTAATTTTAAACAAGAAATTCTCCGGGACACACCCGGAGGATCTTTTGTATGGTATGTTCCGGAAAAATAACATTTGTGGCCGCGTTTTTCTTGACTTTTTAAGAGTTTATAGTATGATAAATGTTGAGCAATCATAGGGTTCCGCATGGAGGACACCTGAAGAAAAACACGGGAGGATCGTGCAATGTCCACATTCGTTCGTATTCTGAAGATCATCGGCCGCGCTCTTCGCAGAGCGATTTTTGCCATCGGCAGATTCTTTAAGTTCCTGTTCAAGAAAATCGGCAAAGCGTCGAAAGTGAATAAGCTCAACAAGAAAATCGGCAAAAAGGAAAAGGCGATCGAGAAGCTTTATTCCGAGATCGGCCGCAGCTACTATGAAGCGCACAGCGACGCGCCCGAGGTTCTCCTGGCAGAGCTTTGCGGCAGCGTCGGGGAGAATAAGACCCTGATCGCCGAGGCACAGGACAAGATCGCTGCGACGCAGGCCGCCTATGCCACGGCCAAGGCGGAAGCTAAGGCCAAGGCCAAAGCCCGCCGTGCAGCCGACAAGAAAGCGGCCGCAGCCGATAAGGCCAAGGCAAACGGCGAAGTCATCGAGGAAGAG
>JBJDYS010000018.1:0-20228 GCA_051867595.1 Oscillospiraceae bacterium | reverse complement strand
CCCTGCTTTTTTATTCGTTCCATGTCACCTGCTCCATCCGGCCCATGGACGCATCCCACGGAATCCGGACGAATTTTTGAAACGCCTGCGCGGAAAACCGCCGCCGGTAGGCCCGCTCATGCGCGGCGCACAGCGCGGCCGTTTCTGGCGGATTTTTCGCCCAATACAGGGTATGATACGGCACGCCGAAAAGGCAGGTGTCATAATCCGCAATCTGCGCGCCGCTGCGAAGATAAAAGCCGATCCGGCGTTTGGCCACGACCTCATCCTCCGCATACGCGGGAATCTCCGCTTCGCCGAACAGAATCGAGCCCTCTTCCGCCTCGCATACAGCCGCCAGGAGCTTTGACCCCAGACCGCCGCAGCGCGCTTCCGGGGCGACACAGAGGTACTCCAGCAGCCCGAAGCCCGGCTCACAGGCATACACAAACGCCTCGCCCACGATCGTTTCCCCGTCGAAGAGACACCACGGACGATAACGCCCCTCATCATAGAGCTTTTGCAGCGCCTGCAGCGGCGCAAGCTCCGCCGCCGGAAAGGACGGCTTCATGTGGTTTTCATAGGCCCAGGCCATCTGCTGCGGCGAAGCCGGTTTTATGTCCATGGAGGTTCTCCTTTCGGTTTTGCATTCTCCCTGATTATCACATCCCCCGCCCGCAAAGTCAAGAACCCCTGAAACCACTTGGATTTCAGGGGTCCTTTTCGTATCGCCCGAACCGGGCTCAGAGGTTCGAGTAGCCTTCCAAAAAGCGATCCACCGCCTTGGCGCAGGCACGTCCGTCGGCAATCGCACTGGCGACCAGCGATGCGCCGAGGCGCATATCTCCGGCCGCAAACACCTTCGGGTTTTCGGTTCTGTACGCGGCGTCGCCGACACGTCCGGCCGGCTCGATGCCGAGCGAGACAGGCGCTTCCTCCTCCGCGCCGGTAAAGCCGGCCGCTATGAGTAGCATTCCCGCCGGAAGCTCGCGTTCTTCGCCATCCTGCTCGATCACGACGGAGCAGAGCGCGCCGGTTTCGTCCGCGACAAGCCGCTTGGCGGTGGCGTGGTACAGGCGCGGGTCATGGCCGAGGACGGCGATCGCCTCCTCCTGCCCGTAATCGGTCTTTTCGCCCGTACTCCTGTACGGCCACACGCGCCCGGCGGACGCCGGCTTCGGCTTCCGCACGAGCTGCGTCACCGATTTTGCGCCCTGACGCAGCGCGGTCGCGACGCAGTCCGTCGCCGTGTCGCCGTTTCCGACGACGATCACATCCCGCCCCTGCGCGCTGCACGCGCTTTCCTCCTGCGCGAGCACCGCTTTGGTCGCGGCGGTCAGGTAATCGAGCGCCTGATAGACGCCGCCCATGTCCCGGTTTTCCACCTCGATATCCCGCGCTTTGCGCGCACCGCAGCAGAGCACGACAGCGTCAAATTCCCGCAGAAGCTCCCCGCCGGAGACGTCGGTTCCGACGGACACGCCGGTGCGGAACGTGATCTGCTCGGCCTGCATCTTTTCGATGCGGCGCGCAATGACGGTTTTGTCGAGCTTCATGTTCGGAATGCCGTACATGAGAAGGCCGCCGGGCCGGTCATCCCGCTCAAACACGGTCACGCTGTGGCCGCGCTGATTGAGACAGTCCGCCGCCGCCAGTCCCGCCGGGCCGGAGCCGATGACCGCCACGCGCTTTCCCGTGCGGACGGCGGGAATCTTCGGCTGCATGAGTCCATGTTCCCATGCGTACTCGATGATGGACAGCTCGTTATCCCGGACGGAGACCGGCGCGTCGTTCATGCCGCAGACGCAGGCCGTCTCGCACAGGGCGGGGCAGACACGCCCGGTAAATTCGGGGAAGTTGTTGGTTTTGAGAAGGCGCGAGAGCGCGTGCTCCCAGTTCCCGCCGAACACCTCGTCATTCCACTCAGGGATGAGGTTATGCAGCGGGCAGCCGTACTCGCTCTGGCAGAACGGCACGCCGCAGTTCATGCAGCGAGCGCCCTGTTCCCGGCGCTCCTGCTCGGTCAGATCGCCGTGGAACTCGTCAAAGCCGCGCAGACGCTCCTTCGGCGCTTCGCAGGGCCGCTCCATGCGGGCATAATCCAGAAATCCGGTCGATTTTCCCATGTCAGATCTCTCCCTTCTGCACGGCGTAGAACGCGTCGAGCTCCGCCTGCTCACGCGGGATGCCCTTTTCCTCGAGCCGACCGATGGCCGTGAGCATCCGGCTGTAATCGTTCGGCAGAATCTTCTTGAACAGCGGCAGTGTCTCCTCCCAGTTTTCGAGGATCGTTTTGGCCCGGGGGGAACCCGTCTCCGCAAAATGACGCTCGATCATGCCGCGCAGCTCCGCGATGTCGTATTTTGCGGTGACGGACGACATCGTGACAAGCTCCTTGTTGAGGCGCAGATACAGCTCATGCGTCTCGTCGAGCACATAGGCCACGCCGCCGGACATTCCCGCGGCAAAGTTCTTGCCCGTGCTGCCGATGACGACGACGCAGCCGCCGGTCATATACTCGCAGCCATGGTCGCCCACGCCCTCGACAACGGCTCTTGCGCCGGAGTTGCGGACGCAGAAGCGCTCACCGGCCACGCCGTTTATATACGCCTCGCCGCCGGTCGCGCCGTAGAGCGCGACGTTGCCGATGATGATGTTCTCGGCGGGGTTGATGCCGCTGCCCTGCGGCGGACGGACGATCAGACGGCCGCCGGACAGGCCCTTGCCGAAATAGTCGTTGCTGTCGCCGGTCAGGCGGATCGTCATGCCCTTCGGCAGGAACGCACCGAAAGACTGACCGCCGCCGCCGGTCGCGCAGATGACCGCCGTGTCATCCGGCAGATCGTTTCCGAGCTTTTTCGTGATCTCCGAGCCGAGGATCGTCCCGAAGGTGCGGTCAGTGCTGGAAACCCTGACCGAGACCGTCTTGGGCGTGCCGTCCTTAAGCGTCTTTTTGAAGGCCGGGAGCAGCACGCTCTCGTCGAGCGTCTTTTGCAGTGCGAAGTCATAGACCTCCGCCGGCTCAAAATGCGTGGCGTTGTCCGCACCGCAGCCGAGGATGCTGTCCAGCGTTACGGTCGCGGCGCTGCCGTCCAGATCGTCACGGCGGCGCAGAAGCTCTGTGCGGCCGATGAGCTCATCGACCGTGCGTACGCCGAGCTTTGCCATGATCTCGCGCAGCTCTTCGGCCACGAAACGCATGAAGTTCACGACATACTCGGGCTTGCCCGCAAAGCGGCAGCGAAGCTCCGGGTTCTGCGTCGCGACGCCGACGGGGCAGGTATCGAGGTTGCACACACGCATCATGACGCAGCCCATCGCGATGAGCGGCGCGGTGGCAAAGCCGTACTCCTCCGCGCCGAGGATGGCCGCGACTGCGACATCCCGCCCGGTGAGGAGCTTTCCGTCCGTTTCGAGCACCACGCGCTTCCGCAGGCCGTTGGCGATCAGGGTCTGGTGCGCCTCGGCGAGGCCGAGCTCCCACGGCAGACCGGCGTTCTGGATGGAGTTGCGCGGAGCCGCGCCCGTGCCGCCGTCATAGCCGGAGATCAGCACGACCTGCGCGCCGGCCTTGGCGACGCCGGACGCGATCGTGCCGACGCCCGCCTCGGAGACGAGCTTCACGGAGATGCGCGCATCGCGGTTGGCGTTTTTGAGGTCGTAGATGAGCTGGGCAAGATCCTCGATGGAATAAATATCGTGGTGCGGCGGCGGTGAGATCAGCGATACGCCGGGCGTGGAATACCGGGTCTTGGCGATCCACGGGTAGACCTTTTTCCCGGGCAGGTGACCGCCCTCGCCGGGCTTTGCGCCCTGCGCCATTTTGATCTGGATCTCCTTGGCCGAGCAGAGGTATTCGCTTGTCACGCCGAAACGGCCCGACGCCACCTGCTTGATGGCGCTGTTTTTCTCCGTGCCGAGGCGCTCGCGCTCCTCGCCGCCCTCGCCGGAGTTCGACTTTCCGCCGAGCCGGTTCATCGCCTCGGCCAGACACTCATGCGCCTCCTTGGAGATCGAACCGTAGGACATCGCGCCGGTCTTGAAGCGGCGGACGATGCTCTCCACCGGCTCCACCTCGTCCAGAGGAACGCCGGTTTCGGGATACGCAAAGGTCAGAAGTCCGCGCAGGGTCTGCGGCGCGCGTTCCTCGTTGATGCGGCGGGAGTAGGCACGGAAGCGGTCGTAGTCCCCGTTCTGCACCGCCTCGCGCAGCGCGATGATCGTGCCCGCGTCGAAGAGGTGCTGCTCGCTCTCCTCGCCCGAGCGCAGCTTATGGAAGCCCACGCTGTCGAGCGTCGTGTCCACGCCGAGGCCCAGCGGATCGAACGCATGGCTGTGGTGATACTCCACCGCCTCGCCGATCTCCTCAAGGCCGACGCCGCCGACACGGCTGACCGTGTGGGTAAAGTACTTGTCGATCACATCCTGCCGGATGCCGACGGCCTCAAAGATCTGCGCCGACTGGTAGGACTGGAGCGTCGAGACGCCCATCTTGGAGGCGATCTTCACGATGCCGTGCAGAATCGCGTTGTTGTAGTCGTTGATGGCGGTGTGCGCGTCCTTGTCGAGCAGGCCGAGCTCGATGCACTCCTCGATGCACTCGTGCGCCAGGTACGGGCAGATAGCGCGCGCGCCATAGCCGAGCAGCAGCGCGAAGTGATGCACATCCCGCGGCTCCGCGCTCTCGAGGATGATAGATACCGCCGTGCGCTTTTTGGTGCGGACAAGGTACTGCTCCATCGCGGACACCGCGAGAAAGGACGGAATCGCCACATGGTTCTCATCCACGCCGCGGTCGGACAGGATGAGGATGTTCGCGCCCTGCTTATACGCCTTGTCGCACTGGATGAACAGGCGGTCAAGGGCGCGTTCCAGCGGCGTGTTTTTGTAGTACAGCAGCGAAACGGTCTCGACATGGAAGCCGTCCCGGTGCATGGCCTTGATCTTCAGAAGATCCGTGCCGGTGAGGATGGGGTTGTTGATCTGCAGCACCGTGCAGTTGTCGGCGCTCTCCTCAAGCAGGTTGCCGTCGCGGCCGACATAGACCGTCGTATCGGTGACGCACTCCTCGCGGATGGCGTCGATGGGCGGGTTTGTGACCTGCGCGAATTGTTGTCGGAAATAGTCAAACAGCGGCGGATAACGCTTTGACAGCACCGCGAGCGGCGTATCGGAGCCCATTGCGGCCGTCGCCTCCGCGCCGGTGCGGGCCATCGGGAGAATGGCGTCCTTCACCTGCTCATAGGTGTAGCCAAACGCACGGTAGAGCCGGTCGCGCACCTCCTGCGAATGATGCGGCACCTGCTGGTTCGGGATCGGCAGGTCGCGCAGCTGCACGAGGTTCTGGTCGAGCCACTCGCCATAGGGCCGGCGGGAGGCGTAATACTCCTTGATCTCATCGTCATCCAGAACGCGGCCGCGCTTCGTATCGACGAGCAGCATCTTGCCGGGGCGCAGACGGTCCTTGCGCGTGATGTGCGCCTCGTCAATGTCGAGAACGCCGACCTCGGAGGACAGGATCAGGCGGTCGTCATCCGTCAGGTAATAGCGCGACGGACGCAGGCCGTTGCGGTCGAGGATCGCGCCGACAAGCTCGCCGTCGGAGAAGAGGATCGACGCCGGGCCGTCCCACGGCTCCATCATCGTCGCGTAATAGCGGTACATATCGCGCTTTTTGCGGGATATGGTCTTGTCGTTTTTCCAGGGCTCGGGAATCGTAATCATCAGCGCGAGCGGAAGCTCCACGCCGTTCATAACGAGAAATTCGATGGTGTTGTCGAGCATCGCGGAGTCCGAGCCGGAGGTGCTGACGACCGGGAATATCTTGTCCATATTCTCGCGCATGACCGCGGAGGACATGGTCTCCTCGCGGGCGAGCATACGGTCCACGTTGCCGCGGATGGTGTTGATCTCGCCGTTATGCAGGATGAAGCGGTTCGGATGCGCACGTTCCCAGCTCGGCGTCGTATTCGTCGAAAAGCGGGAATGCACCATCGCGATCGCCGAGGTATACTCCTCGCTCTGCAGATCCTTATAGAACCCGCGGAGCTGACCGACCAGGAACATTCCCTTATAGACCACGGTGCGGCTCGACAGGCTCACGACATAGGTGTTGTCGTTCGACTGCTCAAACTCGCGCCGTGCGATATACAATCTCCGATCAAACGCAAGACCGCGCGCCGCATCCTTCGGACGCTCCACGAAGCATTGCTGGATGCACGGCATACAGGAGCGCGCCGTCTCCCCCAGAATGTCCGGGCAGGACGGCACTTCACGCCAGCCAAGCAGGCGCATATCCTCTTTTTGCAGGATGATCTCGAACATTTTCTTCGCCTGACTGCGGCTGAGCGCGTCCTGCGGGAAGAAGAACATACCGACGCCGTAATCCCCTGCGCCCGGCAGAGAGATCCCGACCTGCGCGGCAGCCTTTTGGAAGAAATCATGGCACACCTGCACAAGGATGCCGACGCCGTCGCCGGTTTGGCCCGCCGCATCCTTGCCCGCACGGTGTTCAAGCTTCTCCACGATCTTGAGCGCATCGTCCACGGTTTGCCGGCTTGCCCGGCCCTTGATGTCCACCACAGCGCCGATGCCGCAGGCATCCCGCTCCGTGATGTTTCCGTATGTATTCCATGTGGGGTTCATAACCGCACCTCCGTGTCATTAAGTACCGCTGGCGCCGTAGTTTGCCAGCACACGCGCCGACGGATCGGACACATCGCAGCCCTCCCACTCCTTGTTGGGCATCCAGAAATCCTTGACCATCCGCGCCTGACCGGGATAGTACTTCTCAAAAATCTCCCGGTAGAGCAGGCTCTCCTTCGTGAACGGCTGCGCGAAATCATACGCCGCACGCTTCGCCTCATACTCCTCGTCGGTGTATTTTTCCTCGGCATAGGCCTTGAGGTCGTCCACCATCGAGTGGCCCACCGCATCGGAGAACGCGGCCTTCTGCCGCCAGAGGATGCTCTCGGGCAGGAGCTTATCCTTCTCAAACGCATGGCGGAGAAGGTACTTGCCCATGTCGTAGGTGTTGACCTTCCGCTTCGGGTCGATGGACATGACGTACTTCACGAACTCCAGATCGCCGAACGGCACGCGCGCCTCCAGAGAGTTCACGGAAATGCAGCGGTCGGCGCGGAGAACGTCGTACATATACAGCTCGTCAACACGCTTTTTCGCCTCCTGCTGGAACGCCTCCGGCGAGGGGGCAAAGTCGGTGTATTTGTAGCCGAACAGCTCGTCGGAAATCTCGCCCGTCATCAGCACGCGGATGTCGGTCTGCTCGTGGATCGCCTTGCAGCAGAGGTACATACCCATGCTCGCACGAATCGTGGTGATGTCGTAGGTTCCGAGCATCGCGATGACTTCCTCGAGGCTCGCGAGAACCTGCTCGCGGGTCATATACACCTCGGTGTGATCGGCGCCGATGTAGTCGGCGACCTGACGGGCATATTTGAGGTCGATCGCATCGGTGTCCATGCCGATGGCAAAGGTGCGGACGTGCTTGCCGAGGATGCGCGCGGCGATCGCGCAGACAAGGCTCGAATCGAGGCCGCCGGACAGCAGGAAGCCGAGCGGTGCATCCGCATCCAGACGCTTGTCAATGCCGAGAATGAGCTTTTCGCGGATCCCGGCGCATATCTCGTCGAGATCGCCGGAAATGTACTCCTCCACGGTGGTCAGATCGGCATAGCGGGTGAACCGGCCGTCGGCGTAATAGTGTCCGGGCGGGAACGGCTTGATCTCATCGCAGAGACCGACGAGGTTTTTCGCCTCGCTCGCGAAGATCATGCCGCCGTCGGCGCCGACGCCGTAAAACAGCGGGCGGATGCCGATGGGATCGCGGGCCGCGATGAGCTGCTTCTTCCGGCTGTCGTAGATAATCATGGCAAACTCGGCGTCGAGCTTTTGGAACATCTCCAGGCCATATTTATGATACAGCGGCAGGATAATTTCGCAGTCGGAGCCGCTCTTGAAGTCATATTCCGCCGAGAGCTCCTTTTTCAGCGGGCGGAACAGATACAGCTCGCCGTTGCAGACGCACAGATCGCCGTCCAGCTCGAAGGGCTGCATACCCTCCTCGTGCAGGCCCATGATCGCGAGCCGGTGGAAGCAGAGATAACCGTCGCCGGCCTTTTGGATGCGGGACATATCCGGCCCGCGGGATTTCGTGCGGTCAAAGTATGCGCGGATCTCCTCTTCCGTCAGTGTATCCTTTGTAAAACCCATGATGGCGCACATGGTTCTTTCCTCCTTGTTTCCATGAAAAAGACGACGCCTCTGCGTATGCAGAAGCGTCGTCTCGATCTGCAGTATCTTCGTAATTACCGACCACAAATGACGAGGTACTCCTCGATATTATTCATACGCTTCGTCATTCTGTTCGCCTCCCTACTGCAAAAACTGTTGTCTTTAATGATACTATAGCATGGGAGAAGGTAATGGTAAAATACTTATGATATTAGGCATATCATATCATATAAGTATGATATGATCCGGGATCAGACGTCGTCCTGAAGCGCGTCGTAGCCTTCCTCGCCGGTGCGGATACGCACCACGTTCTCGACATCGTAGACGAAGATCTTGCCGTCGCCGATATGGCCGGTATACAGGGCCTTCTTCGCGGTCTCGATGACGTCGCGGACGGGAACCTTGCTCACGACGATGTCCACCTGCACCTTGGGGATGAGGTTTGTCTCGACGGGAACGCCGCGGTAATACTCGGGCTTACCCTTCTGCATACCGCAGCCCATGACATGGGACACGGTCATGCCGGTGACGCCGAGCTGGCTGAGAGCCTCCTTGAGGATATAGAAGCGGGACTCGCGGCAGATGACCTCCACCTTGGTGTACTTGTGCTCGCCCTCGGAGAAGGTGGGCATTTTGCGGACGGGGACGGCCTCGGCTTCGGGAACCGTGCCGGTGACGGCGACGATGGGCTCGTTGCCGGCATAGGCCGTGAACTTTTCGACAGCCGGAGCGAAGTCCGCATAGGCGCTGGGCAGGCCATGCTCGCTGGTGTCGAGACCGGCGATCTCATCCTCCGCGCTGGCACGCAGGCCGTGGAATTTCTTGATGAGCGCATAGAAGATGGCCATTACGACCGCCGCATAGATGCCTACGCTGAGAACACCGATGACCTGCAGGCCGAGCAGGGTCGCCGAGCCGGTATAGAACAGGCCGCTCAGACCGGCGGGAGCGTCGGGGTTCGCCAGAAGACCGACGGCGACGGTGCCCCAGATGCCGTTTGCCATGTGCACGCCGACCGCACCGACGGGGTCGTCAACATGAACCTTGAGGTCGAGCCACTCCACGAAAACCACCACGAGGATACCGGAGACGACGCCGATGATCGCCGCGCCAAGCGCGTCCACCGCGTCGCAGCCGGCGGTGATGCCGACAAGGCCTGCCAGCGAGGCGTTCAGGCACATGGAGACATCGGGCTTACCGTTTTTGATCCAGGTAAAGATCATGGTCGTGCAGGTCGCGACCGCGGGCGCGATGGTGGTCGTCATGAAGATCGAGGACAGCTCCGAGGCGGTGGTAGCCGCCGCACCGTTGAAGCCGTACCAGCCGAGCCACAGGATGAACACGCCGAGGGCCGCGAGCGGGATGGAGTGACCGGGGATGGCGTTCACCTTCGTGACCTTCCCGTCCTTATCGGTCACATACTTGCCAATACGGGGCCCGAGGAAGATCGCGCCGACAAGCGCCGCAATGCCGCCGACCATGTGGATGGCGCAGGAACCGGCGTAGTCATGGAAGCCGAGCTGTGCAAGCCAGCCGCCGCCCCAGATCCAGTGCGCCTCGATGGGATAAACCACGAGTGAGATGACGGCGGAGTAGATGCAGTAAGCGGAGAACTTCGTGCGCTCCGCCATGGCGCCGGAAACGATCGTCGCGGTCGTCGCGCAGAACACGAGGTTGAACACGAAGGTGGACGCACCGGTGAAGCTGCCGTCCGCAGGGCTTGCGATGAACTCCTTGAAGTGCAGGAACAGGTCAAGGTTCGGCTTGCCGATCAGGCCGAAGAACATATCCTCGCCCATCATCAGCGAATAGCCGAGAAGCGAAAAGACCACCGTGCCGATGCAGAAGTCCATCAGGTTCTTCATGATGATGTTGCCGGCGTTCTTGGCTCTCGTAAAGCCCGTCTCGCACATTGCAAAGCCGGCCTGCATCCAGAAAACCAGAGCCGCACCTATCAAAAACCAAAATTCTACAGTCATTTTTTCTTACCCCTCTCTTAAATCAAATGAATCAAAATGAATAATCAAGTTCAAAACTGTCAGCCGACCGGGAAAAATGTACCCCCCACCCGGTCAGAATCAGCGAACACTGAACAGCAGCTCGCCGTAAGTCGGGAACGGCCAGTACTTCGCCGCCGTGGTGGTCTCCGCCTCGTCGCATACGGCGCGCAGGGAAGCCATCTTCGCCAGAACCTCGTCGCGGATGAAGAACGCCTGCTCGGTGATGTCCTCAATGCCGTCGAGGGTCATGACGCTCTTTTCGAGAATCTCGGTGTCCTCGTCCATGCAGTCGGTGAGCGCGGAGAGCTTGCGGATTTGCTTCATCTCATGCGCGCAGGCCAGCGCCGGATCGACCTTCTTCTTCGCCGCGATGCCGCGGGCCAGCTCGTTCACGCAGGACTCGACCGCCGGGAGGATCTCCTTGCGAACCATGTCCGCCATGGTCAGCGCCTCGATGCGGACGGTCTTGACGTAGTTCTCCATCTGGATCTCATAGCGGGAACGCAGCTCCGCCTCCGTGAACACGCCGTTACTTGTGAGCATATCGATGTTCTTTTGGTCGAGCAGGGTCGCCATGGCATCCGGGGTGGTACGCAGGTTCAGCAGTCCGCGCTCCTCGGTGGCCTCCTTGATCCAGGCGTCGTCGTAGCCGTTGCCGTTGAAGATGATGCGCTTGTGCTCCAGAATGGTCTGGCGGATCAGCGTGTGCAGGCATTCGTCGAAGTCCTCGGCGGCCTCCAGCTTGTCGGCCATTTCCTTCAGAACCTCTGCGACGGCCGAGTTCAGCATGATGTTCGCGCAGGAAATGGAGTTCGAGGAACCCACCATGCGGAACTCAAACTTGTTGCCGGTGAACGCAAAGGGCGAGGTGCGGTTGCGGTCGGTGGTGTCGCGGGTGAAGTGCGGCAGCGAATCCACGCCGAGCTTGATCTTCTTCTTCTCGGTGCCGGCATAGGGCGCGTCGTTCTCGATGGCGGTCAGCACCGCGTCGAGCTCGTCGCCGAGGAAGATCGAGATGACGGCGGGAGGCGCTTCGTTTGCGCCGAGACGGTGGTCGTTTCCGGCGGTTGCGACGGACAGGCGCAGCAGGCTTTGGTACTCATCCACGGCGCGGATGGTCGCGACAAGGAACAGCAGGAATTGGACGTTTTCAAACGGCGTATCGCCCGGGGAAAGCAGGTTCACGCCGGTATCGGTGGCGATGGACCAGTTGTTGTGCTTGCCGGAGCCGTTCACGCCCGCGAAGGGCTTTTCGTGCAGCAGGCAGACAAGGCCGTGCTTGGCGGCGACACGCTGCATGATCTCCATGGTCAGTTGGTTGTGGTCGGTCGCCCGGTTCGTGGTCGTGTAGATCGGCGCCAGCTCATGTTGGGCCGGGGCGACCTCGTTGTGCTCGGTTTTGGCCAGGATGCCGAGCTTCCAGAGCTCCTCGTTCAGCTCATCCATGTAGGCCTGCACGCGGGGCTTGATGGAGCCGAAATAGTGGTCGTCCAGCTCCTGGCCCTTGGGCGGCTTCGCGCCGAAGAGCGTGCGGCCGGTGTAGATGAGGTCGCGGCGCTTGTTGTAAAGCTCGCGGTCAACGAGGAAATACTCCTGCTCCGGGCCGACGGAGGTCACGACGCGCTTCACATCGGTGTTGCCGAACAGCCGCAGAATCCGCAGCGCTTGCCGGTTCAGGGCCTCCATGCTTCGCAGCAGCGGGGTCTTTTTGTCGAGCGCTTCGCCGCTGTAAGAGCAGAACGCCGTCGGAATGCAAAGGGTCTTATCCTTAATGAAGGCGTAGCTCGTCGGATCCCAGGCCGTATAGCCGCGGGCCTCGAAGGTCGCGCGCAGGCCGCCCGAGGGGAAGCTCGACGCATCGGGCTCGCCCTTGATAAGCTCCTTGCCGGAGAACTCCATAATCACACGGCCGTCGGGAGCCGGGCTGATGAAGCTGTCGTGCTTCTCGGCGGTGATGCCGGTCAGCGGTTGGAACCAATGCGTGAAATGCGTCGCGCCGTTTTCCACGGCCCAGGCGCACATGGCCGCCGCGACGGCGTTCGCGACCGTCAGGTCAAGCTCCGTGCCCTCCTCAATCGTCTTATTGAGACGCTCATACACATCGGCGGAGAGGCGCGCCTTCATGACGCGGTCGTCAAAAACCTTACTTCCAAAGCATTCAGGAACTGTCATCATGGTATTTTCTCCCTTTTATGAAAAAAATTTTTTACCGAAAAAAGAGAGACACCGACGCGCAGAGGGTACGGAAATCCCTCTGAGACGTCAGTGTCTCTCGATGCACTCATGATACACCGCAGCGGCGGAAAATGTCAATTATGCAAACTGCAAAAACAAATTCGGGCCTTTCCATGCAAATTTTGTGCATTGCAGAGTTGCAAATGAATCCTAATGTATGTTATAATTTTTTCTAAAGTTACGGTACTGTCCGGAGGCCCGGTGCAAGCTCCGGGCCGTGCTGTTTTTGTATTTGAGTCCCGCAAAGGAGATGCTGAGATGCGATATACCCCCGAAGAAGTGATGCAGTACATCCGCGAGGAGGATGTGAAATTCATCCGCATGGCGTTCTGCGACGTGTACGGGCAGCAGAAAAACATAGCGATCATGGCGGAGGAGCTTCCCCGCGCTTTTGCACACGGGGTCGTCATCGACGGCTCCGCGATCGACGGCTTCGGTCGGACGGTGCGCTCCGATCTCGTGCTGCGCCCGGATGCAGCCACGCTGATCCAGCTTCCGTGGCGTCCTCAGCGGGGCAAGGTCGCGCAGATGTTCTGCGGCATTACCCTCCCGGACGGCACGCCCTTTCCGGGCGACACGCGGCGTGTTTTGCAGACCGCCGTACAGCGTGCCGAGGCGATGGGCTACACCTTCTCCATCGGCTCGGAGCTGGAGTTTTACCTCTTCCGGCTTGACGAAAACGGCGCGCCGACGCATATTCCGCATGACCGTGCGGGCTATATGGATATCGCGCCCGCCGATCGGGGCGAGAACGTCCGCCGCGAGATCTGCCTGACGCTCGAGCAGATGGGCATCACGCCGGAGTCCTCCCACCACGAGAGCGGCCCGGGCCAGAACGAGATCGACTTCCGCTATGCCGACCCGCTCACCGCGGCGGATAATGCTGTCACGTTCCGCACCGTCGTCCGCACGATCGCGGCGCAGAACGGACTGTGGGCGGACTTTTCTCCCAAGCCGCTGCCCGACGCCGACGGCAGCGGTATGCACATCAACATCTCCGCCTCGGGCCGCGGCAAGCCCGACCCGATGCCGAAGGTCATCGCGGGCATCCTGCGCCGCGCACGGGAGATGACGCTGTTTTTGAACCCTCTCCCCGCCTCTTATGAGCGGCTCGGAAAGCAGAAAGCCCCGAACGTCGTCGCATGGGCCCCGGAAAACCGCACACAGCTCATCCGCATCCCGGCGGCAAGCGGTGAATTCCGCCGCGCCGAGCTGCGCTCGCCCGATCCGATGACGAACCCTTATCTCGCATTCGCGCTCGTCATGCAGGCCGCGCTCGACGGCATCGAGCAGAACCTGCCTCTGCGGGAATACCTGGACGTCGATATGTTCACCGAGGCCAACACCCTCCAGAGCATCGACCGTCTGCCCGCTTCCCTTGCGGAGGCCTCCGCGATCGCCGCAGAGAGCGGATTTATCCGCTCGCATCTGACGGAGACGATCCTCTCCGCTTACTGCCGCGGGCGCTGATCGATCCTTTTACTTCCGGGAAAGGAGGCGCGATATGGTATTCCAGGCGGATACTTACAGCGTCCTGCTGGTATCGTCATCCCAAAAATTCAATACCGCCATGCTCCCGCTCCTGCCCGGCACAGATTATTATCCCGTGATAACGGTGGGCAGCGCCGGCGAAGCGCAGCGCCGGATGCTCGAACGGAGCTTCGACCTCGTGATCGTGAACGCGCCGCTTCCGGATGAGCTCGGCTTACAGCTCGCGATGGACACCTGTGCGGACAGCGAGGCCGGTGTTTTGCTCCTTGTCAAGAGCGATCTGTATGAGGAGCTCTATTACAAAGCAGTGACCTGCGGCGTCGTGACACTGCCGAAGCCGACCAACGCGCAGATCCTGACACAGACCATGCGTATGCTCTGCGCCACACGGGAACGGCTGCGTCGTTTGGAACAAAAGCAGCTCAGCGTAGAGGAAAAGATCGAGGAAATGCGCCTCGTGAACCGCGCCAAATGGCGGCTGATCGAGACGCTGCATATGTCGGAGGCGGACGCGCACCAGCATATTCACCGTCTGTCCATGGATAAGCGCATCACGAAACGCGAGGCGGCGGAGGACATTCTGCGAACCTACTCCGGACGTTCCTGAAAAAACCATAAAAAAGAATTGCACAAACCGGCAGGGTATATTATAATTGGATCAGGACAAAGAGGTCTGAAGAGATCTCTTTGTCTTTTTTTGTTTCAAAAGGAGGATTCCTTATGGCCGCATTCGATCGAATTGAGAGCGGATTTCCGGGCCTCGACGCTGCGCTGGATTCCATCCGGCTGGGCGATAACGTCGTGTGGCAGGTCACGGATGTGGATGAGTTTCGTCTTTTCGCTGAGCCGTTTGCCCGGCAGGCGGTCAAAGACGGACGAAACGTCATCTATGTGCGCTTTGCTCAGCATAAACCCCTGCTCGACAACATGGACGGCATCCAGCTCTTCGAGGTGAACCCGGACGAGGGCTTCGAGAGCTTCACCGTCAAGATCCACGAGGAGATCACCCGGCAGGGACGGGACGCATTCTATGTGTTCGACTGCCTGTCCGAGCTGCAATCCGTCTGGTACACCGACCTCTCCATGGGCAATTTCTTCCAGGTGACCTGCCCGTATCTGTTCATTCTGGACACCGTCGCCTATTTCCCGCTGATTAAGGGGCGTCACTCGTTCGACGCGGTGGCCCGCATCCGCGATACAACGCAGCTTCTGCTCGACGTATGCACGAGCAGCACGCGCATCTATATGCATCCTCTGAAGGTCTGGAACCGATACTCCGACCGGATGTTCCTGCCGCATAGCTGCGGAAAGGACGGCTCTCCCCTGTCCCCCGTGGAAAACGGCGTGGAAATGAGCCGGTATTACCAGACCGCGCAGCGTCACATGAAGGCAAACCACGACCAGCAGATCGACAGCTATGACCGTTTCTTCAACATGGCGAAAATGGCCTATGAGAGCGGGATGTTCACCGAGGAGATGGAGGATCTCATCATCCGCAGCACGATGACGAAGGACGCCAAGCTGTATAAGCTCGTCAAGCAGTACTTCACGCCGGAGGACTATTTCCAGCTTCGCAGCCGCATGATCGGCAGCGGCGCCATCGGCGGCAAAGCCTGCGGTATGCTTCTCGCGAGAAAGATCGCCGAAACCGAGATCCCGGAATACGCCGAGCATAACGAGCCGCATGATTCGTTCTATATCGGCTCGGACGTGTTCTACACCTACATCGTCTCAAACGGCGGCTGGAATCTCCGGATCGCCCAGCGAAACAGCGACGACTATTTTGAAAAAGCCCCGGAGCTCCAGCAGCACCTGCTGACCGGCAAATTCCCGGATAATATCCGCGCGCAGTTCGAGAAGGTATTGGACTACTTCGGGGAGAGCCCGTTCATCGTCCGTTCGTCGAGCTTCCTCGAGGACGGGTTCGGCAACGCGTTCGCCGGGAAATATGAGTCCGTTTTCTGCGTGAATCAGGGCACGCCCGAGGAACGGATGGAGGCGTTCGAGCAGGCCGTCCGGAGAGTGTATGCCAGCACGATGGATTACTCCGCGCTCGAATACCGCCGTCAGCGCGGCCTCGACAAAAAGGACGAGCAGATGGCCGTCCTCGTGCAGCGCGTCTCGGGTACGTTTTACAGGCAGTATTTCATGCCCTGCGCCGCCGGTGTCGGATACAGCCACAGCGCCTATAAATGGTACCCGGACATGGATCAGGAGGCCGGTATGCTCCGCATCGTCATGGGCCTCGGCACCAAGGCCGTTGACCGCACCAAGGAGGATTATCCGCGGCTTTCAAACCTCGACAAGCCGACCGCGACCATCTATAACACCGTCGAAAAGAAGCACCGTTTCTCGCAGAAGTATATCGACGTTCTCGACTGCTCAAATAACACATTGACAGAAAAGCGTCTGGACGATCTGCTGGACGCTCTCCCCCACTGGTACCGCCGCCTTATCCTCGAGCACGACACCGAGGCGGAGGATCGCCTGCGGCAGGCCGGTCAGCGCCGGGAAGTGTATTTTGTCAGCTGCGAGGGGCTGCTGAAAAAAGAATCCTTTACAACGCTGATGCGGAAGATCCTGAAAACGCTCGAGGCCGTCTATGAAAACCCGGTCGATATTGAGTACGCGATCAACCTCGACGAGCACGGCGATTTTGTCATAAACCTCCTGCAATGCCGCCCGCTCTATCAGGGCGCCGCGGGAAAGGTCGTAAACATCCGCGAGGAATACCCGGAGCAGGTGCTCTTCGACATCAAGGACTCCTCCATGGGTTCGTCCGGGAAGCAGAAGATTGACGTCGTGGTGCAGATCGACCCGGTCGCGTATTACAATTACCCGTACGTCAAAAAGCCGAGCGTTGCCTCGGCCATCGGAAAGATCAACCAGCACTATAAGGACACCGGCAAGGCCCTGCTGCTCATGACGCCGGGCCGGATCGGCACCTCGTCACCGGAGCTGGGCGTTCCCGTGTGCTTCGGCAACATCTCCAATTTCAACGTGATCTGCGAGGTATCCGAAAAGCGGGCGGGCTATATGCCCGAGCTGAGCTACGGAAGCCACCTGTTTCAGGATATGGTCGAGGCCGAGATCCGGTACGGAGCGATCTTCCTGAACGAGCGGACGCTGGCATTCGATCCGGGCATACTGGATACACTGCCGGACATTTTCTCCGAAATCTGCCCGGACTGCCCCGAGCTTACGCAGATGGTCCGCGTCGTCGAGCCGGAGAATATGTATTACTGGATGGACGCGCTGTCAAACCGCGCGATCTGCGGCATAAGCGCCGCCCGATAAGCCGGTTCCAAGACGCAGCAAGGCGCTCAGAGAAAGAACCCTTCTCTGAGCGCCTTATTCTATTTCCCCGTCCGCAGGGAGCGGCGGTATATCTTATGCGGCCGGTTTCGGCTCCGGGTTTTTGAAGAAAAGCATCAGCAGGAGCGCGGCCAGAAGCGACATTCCCGCGCCGAACACAAAGGGGACGGCTGTGCCGAACACGTTCCACAAAAAGCCGCAGATCACGCTGGCCGGGAGCAGCGCGATGCCGGTGATGGTGGAGTGCAGGCCCAGCATGGTTCCTTTCAGCTCCTGGGGCGAAATTTCCGCGATGAAAGCCCGCTCCACGCCCGCCGTCATGGCGGTAAACACGCCATACAGCATAAAAATCACCACAAAGGACAGCGGCCGGACGGAAAAGGCAAACCCGAAATACACGAGGCTGAAGATCAGATACCCCGCCGTCAGGACGTTCTTCCGGCCGATTTTATCCGACAGCTTTCCAAAAGGAACGGCCAGAGCGGACGCCGTGATGTTATACAGAAAATACAGCAGGATCACATTGGTGTCGTTGAAGCCGGCGCTCTTGGCCCGCAGCAGCAGGAAGGTGTTCGAGGAATTGCCGAGGGTAAACAGAAAGACGACCAGCAGATACAGCTTCAGACGGCTGTCCAGCGCCGGAAGCTTGCTCCAGAACCGTTCCCGCTGTTTGATCCGGCGCGGCTCCTTTTTCTCCTTGACAAGGGCAAACAGCCCCAACGCCAGCAAGCTCGGAACAATGGAAACGGCAAACACCATCTGGCAGTTTTTCGTCCCGGTTCCCAAATGCCGCAGCAGGATATAGGACAGCAGAATACCGATGGCGGAGCCGGCCATGTCCAGCGCTTTGTGAATCCCAAAGGCTTTGCCCATGGTGTTCTCCTGTGCGCTTTCGCTCACCATCACATCGCGGGGCGCTGTGCGGATGCCTTTTCCGAACCGGTCGATCACCCTCGCCGTCAGGATGCCCGCCCAGGAGGAGGCAAACAGCAGGGCCAGCTTATACAGCAAGCCGGTCGCATACCCGATGAACGCAATGGGCTTCTTTCGCTTGTACTTGTCCGTGACATAGCCGCTGAACACCTTCAGCAGGCTGGCCGTACTCTCCGCGATTCCTTCAATTATTCCTACCAGCGCAGGGGTTGCACCAAAGGCGGCCGTCAAATACAACGGTATGATTGGGTAGACCATCTCCGAACTGATATCCATAAAGAAGCTGATAAAACCAAGGATAAGGATATTACGCATGATTTTCTCCCTATGGCTCGAAGCCGGGCATTTTGCCCGGCCCGAAAAATCTCTGTCGGCGTTATGCGGGTGCTTATATGTGGAAGCCCTATTATACGCTTGCGGAGTGTGCCTGTCAACCGATCGGGCTTTACTTGCAAATTTTATCTTTCCATCCTGCCGGGTTTGTAATAAAATAGGGAAAAATGATGAATCGGTTCGGGAGTAATTTATGAAATACATAGCAGTAACAGGCGCGTACGGAGGAATGGGCCAAAAGACCGTCGAGCTCTTGAAAAATCAGGGTTTTTGTGTCATTGCGATCGACAAAACGACCGGCGCTGCCGAGGAGCACGTGATTCCGCTGCAAATGGATGTCACCGATGCGGAAAGCGTGAAATCTGCCTTTGAAATGGTACAAACGATCACCGACGAACTTTACGCCATCGTGCATTTTGCCGGAATTTATATGCTCGATTCTCTTGTGGAGATCGAGAGTGATCGTTTTGCCCATGCCTTTGAGGTCAATTTGTTCGGCGCCTTTCTTGTCAACAAGACCTTTCTCCCCTTGCTGAAAAACGGCAGCCGGATCGTAATGGTCACCAGCGAGCTTGCACCGCTGGATCCGCTGCCTTTTACCGGCATTTATGCCGTGACAAAGGGCGCTTTGGATAAATACGCGTACTCCTTGCGTATGGAGCTGCAGCTTCTGGGCATTTCTGTCTCGGTGATCCGTGCCGGCGCCGTCGATACGGGTATGCTCCGTGTCTCCACCGACGCGCTCGATCGATTCTGTGCAAATACAAAACTCTATTCCTGCAATGCAGAACGATTCAAAAAAATCGTGGACAGCGTGGAGGCCAAGCGCATCCCGCCCGAAAAGATCGCGCAGAAAACGCAGAAGATTCTGAACGGGAAACATCCCAAATTTGCCTACAACATCAATCGGAATCCCCTTTTACTGCTCCTGAACGCCCTGCCAAAAAGGCTTCAGCTATGGGCCATCCGGCAGGTTCTCAAATGATGAACCGATTCCCGGTTCCGCTAAAGCGCCTCCAGAAAAGCAATACTGTCTTCCACCATCTGATCCGTTATCTCGTGTGATACGCCGTCGTATTTTATAAAGGCAACGCTGCCATTTCCGCTATCCGCAATCGCATCCGCTACAGTCTCGGCCTTGTCGGCATTAAAAAAGGCATCGTCTGTGCCGATGCCGATAAAGACCGGCAGATCCTGAAAAGAGCGCAGATTTTGCGTAATATTGAGTGTGGTTATCGACGAAATTTTCTCCTGCGTATAGAACTCATCCTGCCATTCCGGGAAAGCCCATACGGAGTTTTTCCATGGACGGAGCCATGCATACGCAAGCTCCCTCCGGCTCCATTCCTGCCAGACGCCGTATTCACACATACCGGATACGGTCACGAGCGCGGCAGGGCTATAGCTGCCGATCTCTGCATAGGCCCAGGCTTCCACGCCGCCCATGGAAAAGCCGCCGAGAACAAAGCTGTCCGCATCCGCCTGCGGCACGGTCTCATAATACTCCACCAGCCGATCCACATCGCATACTGTGATCAGCACGGCCGCCCAGCTGTCACAGTTTATCAGCGGAGAATAACGATCCCCCTGGTCATAGGCATCCATTGAAACCGCATAATAGCCAGCCTCGGCATAGGCTGTCAGCACCGGAAGCAGACTGTCTTTCCCCAGTCCCAGACCATGGAGAAA
>JBJDYS010000017.1:0-66300 GCA_051867595.1 Oscillospiraceae bacterium | reverse complement strand
CCTATGCCGCCGTCGCGGACTACCTTGTCACGGACTGCTCGGTGGACGAGCTGTCCGGTTATGGCGAACAGCTCTCCGGCTATACGCTTTCGGACATCGTGGCCCCGGAGGGAGAGGCTGTTTTGGGCGATACATATATGGAATTCTACGTGGATGAGGCTGCCCTGCAGCAGCTGGTCATCGACTGGTTTTATGTTCCCATGGACGAGGAATGAAGCTTTTTTGAATTTGGAATGGGTAAAAGCCAGTGACGGGGCAAGTTTCCCAAACCGATCTGAATGGAGATATTCGTGAAGACCACCTCGGTTATTTTGTCGACGACGCCATCCAGGCCGGAATTGATAAGATTTGTGTCGTTATTCGCTGGCGAGAGCTGCGTTGCCTGCGGGCTGGACGAAGCCTTGGGTCATCGGACAAGCTGTGCTGACGGCAAGAAGCTGATTTGTAAGGTCGATGGAATGTGTATCATACCGATGTTATAGAAACAAAGAACACCTTCAAGACGACTGGGGGCGCGTCAGAGGACGGTGTGGATATAGACGTGGACTGCCTGTGTCCATGAATATGAGGGGCCTGACGCCGGAGTTTATTTATATCCTGGAAACCGGATTTACAGAATTTTTTCAGGATATCATCGGCGACAGTGCCCCTTTCTTCTTCGTTTCCATTTTTAATCTTTTTTCTATGTTACGACTGTTTTACGTATATCACTTCGGGTATGGGAGCACAGGATTCAAAGAAATAAAAGTACCTAAAGAATAAATAGGGTATAAAGATGTCATGTCAGTGATCGAAAATCCTGATCTTGAGGAGACTGAGGAAATGGAAGAAGTCAATGAAGAAAAGCGTTTGGATACATCAGATTCAGGACATCAGTTTAAATGTCTGACTAAGAAACTAATTGTTATTGAAGGACTGGATGGTAGTGGAAAGGCTACCCAAGCTGAGCTCTTGTGTGAAGGACTACGAAAACCAGGTGTAAAGGTACGAAAGGTCTCTTTCCCGGATTACGACTCGGACTCTTCTGCTCTTGTTAAGATGTATTTGTCCGGTCAATTTGGGTCTAACCCTTCAGATGTCAATGCATACGCGGCATCCAGTTTTTATGCTGTAGATCGATATGCCAGCTTTAAGAGGGATTGGAACGATGATTACGAGAATGGCGTGATTGTGGCAGATCGTTATACAACGAGTAATGCGATTCATCAGTGCAGTAAGCTTCCTAGAGAACAGTGGGATGAATACTTAGACTGGCTGTTTGACTTTGAGTATCAGAAGTTGGGAATTCCTAGTCCCACTATGGTACTCTACCTGAAGGTTGATCCGGCGGTCAGCCAAAGACTGATGACCGAAAGATATATTGGAGACGAAAGCAAAAAGGATATACACGAAAAAGATGTTGCCTATTTGAAACATTGTCAGGAGGCAGCCGCCCACTGTGCAGAGAAGCTAGGATGGAAAAGTATTGAATGCACATGCCATGGGGAAATGAGGATGATCGAAGATATTTCTAAAGAAATTATGATAAAGATTTCAAATTGTACGGAAGGGAGAGAGGTTTGATGAAGGCAAAGAGGTTGTATTTTACAATTTGTACAGTGTTGATGCGAGGGGGAGTAAGACGTGCGAATTTTGCAAGAAAACATCATATTTATGCGTATGTCGGAAAGAATGTATCCATTCAATCGAGAGTAATTCCTCTGTACGCAGAGCTGATCTCTTTCCATGACAATGTTACGGTAGCGAGAAATGTAGATTTTGTTGCACATGATATGATGCATTGCGTGTTTAACCGACTTCCAGAAAGCGAAAGAAACGGATATCTTTTTTCGGAACGGATTGGATGCGTTGAAGTGATGGAAAATGTTTTTATTGGAAGCGATTCCGTAATCCTGTACAATACGAGGATCGGCCCCAATGTGGTGATCGCCTCGGGCAGTGTTGTCACAAAGGATTGTGAGCCGAACTCGGTCTATGCCGGCGTTCCGGCCCGCAGGATTGGCTCTTTCCAGGATTTGATTCAAAAAAGAAGCGAGCAGGAAAAGCAGGGCATCCTGGCAGTTACGAATCACAATCAAAAATTATCGGAAAAAGAAATCGATGATGCGTGGGCCTGCTTCCGCAAGAAATACGCCGAGTGATTGGTAAAAGAGGAAATGCAATATGTCTATTCTAGTGACGCGTTCTTCAATGCCTCCCATTGAAGAGTATATTGAAGAAATCAAGCCGATTTTTGAAAACCGCTGGATGACAAATATGGGGCCGATCTACAAAAAGTTTCAGCATAGCCTAAAGGAGTATCTGGATGTGCCGGAAATGTCCCTATTTGTAAATGGTCATATGGCCCTTGAGATGGCGATCCATGCACTGGATCTGCGGAAAGAGGGTGGCGAAGTTATTACCACGCCGTTTACCTTTGTCTCCACAACCCATGCCATTGTTCGGAATGGACTGAAGCCCGTGTTCTGCGACATTAAGCCGGATGATTACACGATGGACCCAGAGAAGATCGAGGCACTGATCACGGACAAAACAGTCGCCATCATTCCGGTGCACGTTTACGGTAATATTTGTGATGTGGAAGCAATAGACGCAATTGCGAAGAAACACAATCTGAAGGTTATCTACGATGCGGCCCATGCCTTCGGCGTGAAGTATAAGGGGATCGGCGTAGGCAACTTCGGCGATGCTGCTATGTTCAGCTTTCACGCAACCAAGGTGTTCAATACCATTGAAGGAGGCGGAATCGCCTTCCACGACAAGGCTTACAGAACCAAGCTTCACGAGTTGAAAAACTTCGGCATTCACGGACAGGAGGATGTCTTGGGAATCGGCGGAAATGCCAAGTTGGATGAATTCCGTGCCGCCATGGGTGTCTGTAACCTGCGGCACGTTGAGGACTACATTGCGGCCCGGAAAATTGCCACTGAACGCTACAATGAGCGCTTGGGAAATGTCCCGGGCATTCGGTTAGGGCTGCCACAAGAAAATGTAACGGCAAATTATGCCTATTATCCCGTCTATTTCGATGAGAAATTGTTTGGGAAGACAAGAGACGCGGTTTACAATGAATTAGCGGCTTGGGATATTCATGCGCGGAAATATTTCTATCCAGCAATAAATGAGTTGAGTTGCTACAAGAATGATTATCCGCAGGATACTCCGATTGCACATGATGTTTCCATGCATATTCTGACCTTGCCGATGTATGAAAAACTAAGTTTTGCGGATGTGGATCGGATTTGCGACATTGTGTTGGGATGAGAAGCTTGCTACGGGCAGAACTATGTAAAGCTGTTGATAAAGATCGGCTGATTTTTACTGAATTCTTCATATGGTCGCGAGTAAATAAGCACATTTTGAGGTGTTAGTGGGGGGTTAGTTAGACTTTGGCTTTTTAAGCTTTTCGGGATGAGGATTTTTCTTCTTTTTGCAATTTAGGATTCGGACAATTGCCTTCAACATAACGGTTTAAGGAGACTACAAAAAATGATAGTTAATTATGATAAGCTCGGTGAGGTACTATTAGAAAATGGTATGCATCCAACAAGAGCAAAGGAAATGGTGAAACAAATTCGCCAAGATATATTGGATTGGCCGGAGATGTATGAAGATTGGGAAAAGTGCAAATGGATGCTTGAAAGAGGTTTTGTTCCGGGGCGCCAGAGATTATTTGGCGAAGCTTTTAATGAGAATACATATCTGAATTATTATCCGGATTTTGATTACTTTATGGCACATCCTCTGAATAACCATTTTGCCTTTTGGATCAATGATAAGCTAACTCTCAAATATATGTTAAATACTCCGGAGTTGTCCAAGTATATGCCGGAGTATTACCTCTACATTGAAAATGATGGACATTATTCCTATTTGATGGATGCACCTTCTTCTATCAAAAAAGATTCTGACTTTCTTTACAATCTTTTGATTGAAAAGAAGCATTTGGCGTTGAAACCCAATCATGGTTCCGGCGGTAGGGGTTTTTTTGGCCTTTTATATCAGAACGGTCAGATTTACATGAACGGGAAGTTGATAAGCCGCGAGGAATTTGAAGAACTTAAGTTGACCTTGAATGGGTACATTGTTACTGAATTTATTGCGCAGTCCAAAGAAATGGAGAATGTATTTGAAGGGACGGACTGTGCACTTAGAATTGTACTTTACAAAAAGGTGCAGGAGCAGTTAGAAGCGGATTCCGAGTATGGCTGTATGATTGCATACGCTAGGTTTGGATCCAGCCGTTCTGATTTTGCCAGTAACCTGTGTCATGGCGGTCTGGCGGTTCAGATTGATTGGGACACCGGCACGTATCGGGGGGGATTCAGAGGAAATTCCCAGTTCTGGGGAGAAGAGGGTGCAAAAGGTTTTTCGACCCATCCGGATACCAACGTGCGGATTGATGGTATGCGTGTTCCGCATTGGAACGCCGTGAAAGCCGGATTGATTGACATATGTTGTTATCTGTCCTCTCTGGATTTCTTTGGGATGGACGTCATCATTACGGAAGACGGATTTAAGCTGTGTGAGATTAACTCAGCACCGTCCACAGGTTTGGGGCAGTTCCATCAGGGAAAATGCTGCTTGGATAATGAGGATGCCCGAAAGTTTGCAGCACAAAAAAAGCGTAAGTGCGAAAAGAGCTTTATTGAGTGCTTCCAATCTGCTGTAGAAGAATATTGATGAAGAAGAGGTAAAGGTGCGAGGGAAGATCAGATGGCGGATATAAGTAAACTTTCGCTGCTGGCAAAAGCTGAAATTGCTGCCTATATCAAAGAAGATACCTTAGAGGTTGTCAACAATAAGGTTGCTCCAGTGGTTCCAAGAAGATCCTTCTATACAAAATATGGAAAACGTTTTTTTGATATTGTGATTAGCCTAGTGGCATTAATTGTCAGTGCTCCCATCAACGCTGTCATTGCGATAGTGACTTATTTTGATGTTGGTTCTCCGATTCTCTTTAAACAGCAGAGAACGGGTTTAAACGAGAAAAAATTCACAATCTACAAATTTAGGAACATGACGAATGCGGTGGATGGAAATGGGGAATTACTTCCCGCATCCGAGAGGGTGACGAAATGGGGCAAATTCGTTCGGAAAACCTCTTTGGACGAGTTGCTGAATTTTGTGTCGATCCTGAAAGGCGACATGAGCATCATAGGCCCCAGACCGCTTCTCGACAGATACGCCGAACGGTTAAATGACCGCCATAGGGGGATTTATCTGGTAAGACCTGGCCTAGAATGCCCCACACCGCATCGGTTGGATCATGCAATTTCTACCCAGGAACGTTTGGATAATTATGTCTGGTATGTGGAGAACTGCAGTTTTCTGGTGGATTTAAAGCTGTGTTTATGCGTATTGGGACTCGTGTTTGACCGGAAGAATTCGGAAGAGCGTTCGAATGCACAGAACGGCGGTATAATTGGCTATGACCTGGACGGAAAACTGATTGGTATGAAAAATATTCCGGAAAAATACATAGAAAAGTATTGTTTGAACCATGGATATCGGGATTTACAGGAAGCAATTGATGCCAGAAGTGGGGATGCCGCTTTGAAAGACTTTGCCGCAACATAGCCAAGTTAAGGTAGGGTATATATGAAGATCATTCAAATTACGAATACATACAAAGGTTCAGTATTGGATATTGTGAAACAATTCGTTCCTGATGGCTTTGCAATTCGGACACTCCCGGAAAATAGCACGGAGGCTTTAGCTGCATGCGTGGTGGAGGCCGACTATCTGCTCGCCAGCGGAAGGGTAAAAATCACAAAGGAAGTACTGGATAAGGCTATGAAGCTGAAAATGGTGCAGCGTACCGGAGTAGGGCTGGATTCCTTGGATTTGGAGGAGTTGAAAAAGAGAAAGATTCCTCTTTATGTAAACCGAGGTGTAAATGCGGAAAGCGTTGCTGAGCATGCATTACTGCTGATACTTGCCTGCTTACGAAAGCTTCCTATTGTACATGAGAATACGAAAAATGGTATTTGGAAAAAACAAGAGCAGGGAATCCAGACATTCGAGCTTGCCGGGAAAACGGTGGGCTTGATCGGTATGGGGAACATTGCACGTGTCCTTGTCAGGTTATTAAGAGGTTTCGGGGTACAGATCCTTTATTATGATCACTATCGGCTGGATCCGGGAAAAGAAAACGAACTGGGAATCACGTATTGCGAATTGGCGGATCTGATGCCCTGTGTGGATATTCTATCCCTACACTGCCCTTTGACGGAGCAGACCAGGAAAATGATGAATGCAAAAACCATTGCGAAAATGAAAAAAGGCGGAATCCTGGTCAACACCGCCCGTGGCGGTCTGGTGGATACAGCTGCTCTTGTGGGGGCACTGAAAACGGGGCATCTGGCCTTTGCGGCATTGGATGTGCACGAAGAGGAACCGCTAAAAAGTACGAATGAGATTACGAAGCTGGAAAACGTCATTCTCACGTCGCACATTGGCGGCATTACCAGAGATTCCTTCTCCAGGATGATGAGCGAGGCCATGCGAAATATCGAAAAATTTGAGCTTGGAGAGCTGGACGAGATCTCCAGATATCTTCACTAGAGAGGGGAAATATATGGGGCAGACTGCCGCATTTCTGACATACTTACAGGAAAAATCCATCTCCATCCCGGAGGAGGTTATGGAAAAAGCAAAGGACTGCCTTTGTGACTACCTGGCGGTTACTTTCGCGGGAGCTGCCACGAATCGAAGCCGTTGGGCATCATACCTGAAGCAGATCGGCAGCGGAACGGCTCCGGTTTTGGGCTATGATTGCGGAGTCGACAGCAAATCGGCCGCATTGATAAACGGATTTAACGCACACAGTCTGGAGTTGGATGACGGTCAGCGATTTGCCATGATCCACCTGGGGGGTTCGATCGTTTCTGCCCTGTTGGCGGCAAAATCGGAAAATCCGATGTCGAATAGCGATCTGCTCAGGGGCATTGTCATGGGCTATGAGGCGGCGTGCCGCCTTTCCATCGCCATGCAGCCCTCTCACAAAAAGTGCGGTTTTCATACCGCAGGCACCTGCGGTACGGTAGGTGCTGCAATGGGCGTTGCCTTTGCACAGAATATGGGTTTTCAGCAGCTAAAGACGGTGCTGACCACCGCATTGGCAGGAGCCACCGGACTTCTCGAAATCCAGAAGCAGGCTTCTGAGCTGAAGCCATATAATATTGGTCGGGCGGCCATGGATGGCCTGTCCGCCGCGTACATGGGCTTCACGGATTTCCTGGGACCCGATGATATGCTGAACGGGGAACGGGGATTTATGAAGCTTTTCTGTCAGAACAGCAATCCGGAAAAGCTGACGGAAAAAACAAATTACTATGAAATTGAACGCATTTACGTAAAGCCCTATGCTGCCTGCCGGCACTGCCATTCGGCAATTGAGGCAGCACTGCTTCTGCGGGAAAAAATCCCGGTTGAAAGCATCCGCCAGGTGGAAGTTGAGACTTATCACCTTGCGGTCAAAGGGCATGATCACACGGATATTGCCGGAACCGCATCGGCCAAACTCAGCATCCCCTACAGTGTTGCCGCTGCACTGATCCTGGGCAGGGCGGATATTTCTGCCTTTGATCTTCAGAATGTGGGAAGAGAGGATATTCTCGCCCTTACACAAAAGGTGAAGATTCTCGAAAACTCCGAATTCACAAAGGAAAGTCCTGCGAAACGGATCGCGAAGATGACGGTTTTCTGTACAGACGGCAGAGCAATTTCCCATCAGGTGGATTATGCAAAGGGTGACCCGGAGAATCCCATGAGCAGAGAGGAAATCGTGGAAAAGGCGTATGCCCTGGCAGGCGGGCAGGCGGAAAAGATCGTAACGTATGTCTATAAAACAAATTAGTCAGAAGGAGAGCGGAACAGTGAACAGCATGGAACAAACAAGAGCTTTTTTGAAGTCTATTGGACAGCCCGAAGGAGATGCGTACTCCCTCCCCACCTCAGAAAAGCGTTTTGCTGACGGTGGGCAGTATCGTTTTGAGGTTCCCGGAATTCAGGGGCCTAAGGTTATGAAAGCACTGCTGGATGCCATGGACGGGTATGGTGTTTATCTCCACCGTGTTACCCAGACCCAGGGCATTATGCGTTTGACCGACAAAGAAATCGCGCAGATGGTGGAATATGCCGAGAATTATGGGACGGATCTGATCCTTGCCATCGGTCCCCGTGCTACCACGGATACCTCTGCCTCCGTCCATACCGAGGAAGGTGTGCGGATGGGTTACCGTCTCCGGGGTCAGGAGCAGATCGTCCGGGCCATCGAGGATGTGAAGCGGGCTGTCAGATTGGGCTGCCGCTCTTTCCTGGTCTATGACGAAGGCTGCCTTTGGGTGCTGAATGAAATGCGGAAGGCCGGTGGGATCCCCGCCGACTGCCATTTCAAGGTCTCCGCCCATGCCGGCCATGGCAATCCCTGCTCTGCTAAGGTTCTGGAGATGCTGGGCGCCAACTCCATCAACCCCGTCCGGGATATCCAGCTGCAGATGCTGGCCGCCATGCGGCAGGCTGTGGACTGCCCCATTGATATCCACACCGAGAACCCAAAGTCCACCGGCGGCTTTATTCGCCATTACGAAGTCCCTGAAATGATCCGTGTCGCGGCTCCCATCTATTTGAAGACCGGCGGCTCCGTGGCTGCAACCCATAGCTGGGATTCTACCGAGGATGATGCCAGAAAGAGAGCCAAGCAGGTCAGCCTGGTTAAACGAATGATCGACGAGTACTATCCGGAGGCAGTACAGTCTCCTAAGGGGATTATTCGATAACAGGGAAAGGTTATTTCAAGATGGAGTTCAGGAAAATCGAAACAGAACGACCTGTGGCTGTGGTGCTTGGCGGAACCAATCCACATATTGAATTGATCCGTCAGCTGCAGGCCAGAGGATACTTTGTGGTTTTGGCAGATTATCTGGAGAATCCGCCGGCGAAGTCTGCGGCAGATCTGCATGAGCGGGTCAGCACCATGGATGAGCAGGCGGTTCTGGACGTGGCAAAAAAGCACCAGGCCAAATTGGTCATCAGTGCTTGCGTGGATCAGGCGAATATTACCGCGTGCTATGTGGCCGAACAGCTCAATCTGACGAAACCGTATAGCTATAAGACTGCATCAGAAATTACCAACAAGGGTGTCATGAAGCAGGTTATGGTTGCTCATGGTATTCCCACGACAAATTATTTCTATTTGGAAGGTGGGGAAACGTTGCCGGATGTGACCCTTCGTTTTCCGGTGATGGTAAAACCTGCTGACAGTTGTGCTGCTTCTGGCGTAAAGAAGGCGAACAATCCGGAAGAGTTAAAGCAGTTCCTGAAGGAGGCTAAGCAGGTAAGTCGTACAGGAAGAACCGTGGTAGAAGAATTCTTCTCCGGTGTGGAAGTGAGTGCCTACTGCTTTGTGCAGGATAACCATGCAAATGTCATCATGATCTCGGAAAGACTGAGCGTGATTGATGGCGAAAACCAGGTGCTTAAATGCTACGCCACCATTACGCCTCCGAACATTTCGGATGCGGCAATCGAAAAAATCAAAGAGGTGTCCACAAAAATCGCCAATGCGTTCCGTCTGAACAATACCCCCCTTCACGTGCAGGCCATCGTGGCCGGGGACGAGATCAGCATCATCGAATTCGCACCCCGGGTGGGCGGCGGCATCAGCTACCAGACCATTCGGGACAACACCGGTTTTGATATTATTTCCGCAACCATTGACTCCTATCTGGAAAAGAAGGTGGAGCTGCATTATTCCGAGATCAGCTACTGCTATTCCGTCAACCTGATCTATGGCATTCCCAGCGTGTTTGACCATGTGGAGGGAGCCGAAAAACTGATGGAAGAGGGAATCGTGGAAGGGATCCACTACCACAAGACAAAGGGAATGCGGGTCTATGCAGATCGTGCCAGTGGAGGCAGAATCGCAGCGTTTCTTGTGAAGGGTGCAAATCGCGAAGAAGTGTGCAAAAAAGTTGCCTATGCGATGGAGCATATGGAAGCGTATGACTCCGATGGAAATAAGATCATGAGAAAAGACCTCTACATCAAGAAATAGATGAGGACTGCATATACGGAAAGGGAAGTTTAAGATGAGACACCACCAGAATCAGCCGGCTTCCAAGTTTGTCATCGAGCCGGAGAATTTTGATAAGTACACAGAATTGGGGTTCCTGCGGTATTGCCTGGGCGCTACCATGTATATGCCGGGAACGAAGGACTTTCTGGAACCCATTTTGACCAAAAAATATCCCGGCCTGACCTCCATGGTCATGTGCTTTGAGGATGCCTGTAAGGAAGAGCTGGTGCCGGAGGCGGAGGAAAACGTCCTTCATCTACTGGATGCTCTGGATGAGGAAGTGAACAAGGGAACCATCCGCTACGATGAGATTCCACTGATTATTTTCCGCGTCCGCAATGTGAAGCAGTTCAAACATTTTTCCAACAGACTGACCAAGAAACAGGTTCGTTTCGTAACAGCCTTTAACTTCCCTAAGTTCACCAAGGAGGTGGGCGAGGAATACTTCGCACACCTGGAGCACCTGAACAAAAAGTTCGGCGAAGTGATCTATGGTATGCCTATTTTGGAAGCAAAGGAAATGGCATACCTGGAGTCTCGTGTCGCAGAGTTGATGGGGGTCAAGGAAATCCTGGACCGGCATAAAAATCTGGTTCTCAATGTACGTGTGGGCGGTACGGACTGGTCCTCTGTCTTCGGCATGAGAAGAGGTATCAACTATACCATCTATGATATTATGACGGTGAGCGATTGCCTGAAGGATGTGCTGAATGTATTTGCAAGGCACAATGACTACAGCGTTTCCGGGCCTGTGTGGGAATACTTCCGGGTGAATAAGAACATGAAGTTCGCTGATGTCCCCGAGAGCATCAACAAATCCCTGTTCAAGGGGGAAACGCTGATCAACGATGCGGTTGACGGCCTGCTGCGGGAGCTGCTTCTGGACAGAGCCAACGGCTTCATCGGGAAGACGATCATCCATCCCACCCATATTCCCTATGTCAACGGAATGCTTGCTGTGACAAAGGAAGTTTACAATGATGCGCTGCAGATCCTGAATACAAGCGGCGGTGTCATCAAGAGTGAAAGTGGCAACAAGATGAATGAGATTGGCCCCCATAAATGCTGGGCAGAGAAAATCCTGATGCGTGCGAAGGCCTATGGCGTCATCGAAAACGAGGCCTGCTACCCGGAGCTCTTTACGCTGGAAGCCCGATAAGCAAAGAGGGGAAAGGTCATGAAAGAATTATGTACTCCGTTCACGGAAGCGGATATCGCGGAGCTGAATGTGGGAGATATGGTTTATGTATCCGGATACATTTTCTGCGGCAGAGACGCGGTTCTTCCGAAGATCGTGGAAGCGGTAAAGTCCGGCACGCTGGATTCCGGGATTGATCTGAAGGGGAACGTGATTTTCCATACAGCCGTCAGTCCCGCCGGTGTGGGTCCCACCAGCAGCAACAAGTTGGAAATCGAATCCAGCATGATCCCGCTGTCGGAATACGCGGGCATCAAGATGCATCTGGGAAAGGGCAAGATTAAAGAGGAGACCGTGCAGGCCCTTGCCCAGGCGAATGCCGTGTATGCGGTGATCCCGCCCGTTACGGCCCTTTTGGAGAGCAAGACCAGTGAGCGTGTCTGTGTCGCCCATCCGGAGCTTGGCATGGAAGCCCTTTATCGTGTGAAGGTGGACCATTATCCAGTCATTATTGCTGCGGCCAAGGGAAGGAGTATCTACTGATGCAATACGAGGAAGTCGTACAAAAGGTATCCGAAACATTGGTAGCAGCAGGCTCCACCTTTAGCGAGGATAAGGTGAGAGCCTATCGGCGTGCCATCGAAAGGGAGAACCATCCCCAGTCCAAGTGGGTGATGGAGCAGATCCTGGAAAACGCAAAGACCGCTGCCGCCAACAGAAGCCCCCTTTGCGATGATACCGGCATCCCCCACATCTATCTGGAGGTGGGGAAGAATCGGGAAGTCACCGGCGAGACCCTCTGCGCCATCTATGAGGGCATTGCGAAGGGCCTTAGAACCCTTCCCGGCCGCCCCATGGCGATCCGGGGAAACGTCTGTCAGCGGCTGGATCAGTCCGGAGGACTGGATGAGGATCCAGGCGCTTTGCTGCCTGCCCCGATTCAAATTCGCACTGTTCCCGAGGATGTGGTTCGGATCTATGTGATGATGGAAGGCGGCGGCCCTGCCATTCGGGGCAAGGATTACCGGGTTTTCCATAAACACAGCGTGGACACCGTGGTGGAGGAAATTGTCTCCTGGGCAAAGGAAGCGGTGGCGCAGCTGGGCTGCTCCCCCTGCACCCTGGCCATCGGCATCGGCCGATCCCACTATGAAGCCGCTGCCATGATGATGGAAGCGCAGGTGCATGGGAACTACGATGTCCAGAGCGAGCTGGAGCAGCGAATTACAGAGGAGGTCAACAAGGCCAATATCGGCGCCATGGGACTGAAGGGGGACACCTCCGTAATTGCCACATTTTTGGAGGTGGGCCCCCAGAGAGCCAGCGGCGTCCGAATCGTCTGCCTGAGACCCTGCTGCTGCTTTGAGCCCAGAGTGGCCATGGCGGAGCTGTAAGCGTCCGGATTTTGGGGTCGGGATTTGCCCGGACAATGCGTGGATAACTCCAAAGAATTTTAAGGGAGAAAAGAAGAAATGTCTGCCAGAACATCATACGGTCTCGTGCTGGACCGCCTTTATATTCAAGTCAAAATGCTCAAGCGGATTGTAAAAAAATCCCGCTATGCCAAAAAGAGAGTAAAGATGATCGGCGGAGGCTATCATCTCACCGCTACGGATAAAAAAGCCCTGCGGGACTACTGGAAACCCTATGGGGTTCGGCCGAAGGAATATTGGTATCGGCTGTATTGTGCAAGAAAAAATACCTTTGATCCCCGCTACATTCCGGACTCCATGTGGTATGGACAGATCTATCCCTACTTCAACAATCTGCTTGCTAGAAATTCCTACGGCGACAAGGGCTTCTTTGATACCCTGTTCCAGGATCTAAAAAGACCGGAGACCGTGGTGAAAAACATGGGCGGCCATTTTTATGACGGCAATATGCGTTTGATGACCCGGGAGGAAGCCATCCAAAAATGCGCGGAGCTGGACCATTGGGTCATCAAGTCCTCTACCAATACCGGAAGCGGCAGGGGCGTGCAGTTTTTTGACTCCACCGGGGAGAACAATGGCGAGAAGGTCAGAGATCTCTTCGATGCGTTCCATGTGAACTTCATTGTCCAGAAGCTGGTGGAGCAGCACCCGGATCTGGCGAAGATTCATCACAATTCTCTCAATACGGTTCGCGTCCAGTCCTTCTTCTTCCGGGATGAGGTTCATATTCTGTCCGCGCAGCTGCGGATGGGCGGCGGAGCTTCCCGTGTGGACAATATTTCCTCCGGCGGATACTCCTGCCCCATTATGGAAAACGGTCGGCTTCAGGAAAGAGCGGTGAACCGGAAATCCGAATGGATCGAGCAGCATGAAAGCGGGATTTACTTCCGGGACATTCAGGTTCCTTCTTATGACAAAATTATCGAAACTGTGAAGAGAAAGCATAAGCAGCTGCCTTATTTTGGAATTATTGGCTGGGACTTTGCTGTGGATCGGGAGGGAGATCCGGTTTTTATTGAATTCAATGTGACATCGGAACCCAACCAGATCGCCAGCGGCCCCACCTTTGGCGACCTTACAGAGCAGGTTCTGAAGGATGTCTTTATTGAGAAACCGATGAAGGACTTCTTCCTCAGTTGATCGCAGCTTTGCCGGGATCGGGTGAAGGTATGGCAAGCCCTTGCGGTAAACGGATGATGAGGATGAATTTCTGTCATAGGACAGGATGATTACGGAAAAAAGAAGGAGAACGATATGAAAATTGCTATGGTTGGTGCAGGAAATGCCGGTTGTGCAGTTGCTGCAGATCTGACTTTGAAGGGGCACGAGGTTACCCTGATCAAGACCTCTCACGCAATGCACGATGACAATTTTAATTTCCTGCTGGAAAACAATGGACAGATGACCCTCAACGAGTTCGGCGAGTATAAGACCGCCAACATCGCAAAGGTGACCAGAGACATCTCCCAGATCCGGGGCAAGGAAGTCGTAATCATCTATATCCAGACCAACTTCCACGAGCAGATCATCGAGAGAATGTCCCCGTATTTTGAGGATGGTCAGATTGTTCTGATCAACCCCGGCTATCTCTCCACTGCCTATATGCTGAAGCACTGCGGGGATAAGGATCTGATCATTGCGGAAGCGGAGAGCTCCTTTATCGATGGCCGGATCATGGAGCCGGGCTGTTTCCGTGTAGGATTCCGGAATGTCCGCAACCCCATCGGCATTTATCCCTCCGCACGGAAGGCCGAGGCCATTGCCAAGCTGGATCTACTGGATGAGCGTTTTGTGTATCTGGACTCCGTTGTGGAGGCGGCCCTTCACAATCCCAACCTGATTGTTCATACCGTGGGCTCCGTCATGAGCATTCCCCGGATTGAGTATTCCAGAGGCGAATTCTGTATGTATCATGAGGCCTATACCAGAGCCAATCCCTGCACCTGGATGATTCTGGACAAGCTGGACGAGGAGAAGATGAATGTTCTGGAAAAGCTGGGCTTTGACAGAATTCCCTACGTGGAGGCCTGCAAATATCGCAATTCTCTGGACGAGACCAAGGATGCAAAGGAAGTGTTCCTGGACTATGCCGAGATGGACACCCGTGCAAAGGGTCCGACCAAGGTGGATTCCCGCTATATTTCCGAGGATGTTCCTCAGGGTCTTGTTATGCTGGAAGCACTGGGCAAGTCCCTGGGTGTAGAGACCCCCATCTGTACCTCCCTGATCGAGATTGCCTCTGCGGCTCTGGGCAGATCCATGAGAGCAGAGGGAAGAACGCCTGAAAAGCTGGGCGTAGAGAACATTCAGAAGATTTTGGTGGACTGCGGTAAGGAGTAAGAGAAGCAATGGGTATTTCCACGAAGATCCGTAATTTTAAGCGAATGATTGACCAAATGAATTGGGACTCCATTACCGGGGGCAGCAAAGCAGATTTTCTCCTGAAACTGGTTCTGTTTGGCATAAGCGGAGAGCAGTATTTTTCCAATGAATTATACAAAGCGAATCTGCGTATATGCAGCACGTTCCTTACGAGAAGGGACAATGCCAAAATTGGCGCAGAAATGAAGTCCGTTGCAACGAAAGAAGAATGGGACTGGATTGCCAATAAATACCAGTTTAATACCAAATTTGCCAAATTTATAAAAAGAGAGTATCTGCACATTGATGAGTCCACCCTGGAGGAAGAGATCGTTGCTTTCATCAGAAAGCACGGTACGGTATTGTCTAAGGAGCTGAATAATACCCAGGGCAAAGGGATCAAACGAATTTCCTTTGACCCGACGACCACTCAGGCCGTTGTAAAGGAATTACGGCAGGGGGAGCATCTTGTCGAGCAGTTCATTGTCCAGCATTCGGATATGATTAAGATCAACCCCACATCTGTAAACACCATTCGAATCGGTACGGTTTTGGATAAAAACCACAAGGCACATGTGATCGGCGCCACGCTTCGGGCAGGTGGAAAGGATAAATTTGTTGACAATTTCCATTCCGGCGGCGTTGCCTATCCTGTTGATTTTGAATCCGGAATCGTATGTGGAAAAGGCCGAAATAATACGTCGGGAACCGGCTTTATCCGGCACCCCTCTACGGACTTTAAGGTTCTTGGATTTGAAGTCCCGAATTACGATATTGCAAAGAAGACTGTTATGGAAGCAGCGGAGATGCTGGACAAGCTGTACTATATCGGTTGGGATGTGGCCATTACACCGGATGGTGTTGAGCTGATCGAAGCGAACATCGGCCAGGCTGCGGATGTGATTCAGCTGGATCTGATCGGCAAGAGAAAGTGGATTCGGGATCGGGTGATCTGAGGTTTCGGGAACAGAATGGATGGCAGGGGGCCCGTTGCCATAAGTTTTGTATAGAGGTGGATTGTTTATGGATAGCTTCCCTAAAAAAGGGATTTCCAGAGCCGCAGCAAAAATTCGTATCGAGTTACTGCTGTATCGGATCATTTTTAAATACCGGCTTCCGAAGCGGGAAATTGAGCAGGGAGAGAAGTCCCGGGATAAAAAAGCAATTTCCGTGCAAAAGTGGAGCAAAAATCATCCGGAGAGAAGTGAGAAGCTGAATCAGCAGATCGACGATATTTTTCGTCGCCTGTCCATGGAGGATTACGAGGTTCGGCTGGATATGCTGTTTTGTTATGCGGCATACGGCTTTTCTCCCAATGAGTATCTGGTATATGGGATCCATGGGAAATGCATGGCCGAAAGAAAAACCTTCTTATCTGACCGGGAAAGCATTGTGATCGGCTACAGATTAAACGACCGATATGCCATGAGAACCCTGAATGACAAGTTTCTGGCCTATCAAAAGTTTGAGAAATTCTACAAAAGAAAAGCTCTGTGTATCGAGGGAGAGAAAGATCGTGCCGCCTTCCTGGAATTTGCGGCAAGCACCCCTGTTTTTATCAAAAAGGACGCAAAAGAAGCCTGCGGCCGCAGTGTGGAGCGGGTGGATTTAAGCCAAAGGAATATGACTGCCGATGCATATTTTGACAGCCTGCTTACCGGCCGGAGGGTTATCTTGGAGGAGTTGATTCAGCAGGCGGCCGTTATGGAGCAGTTCAACAGCTCCAGTGTCAATACGGTTCGCTGCACCACCTTCAGCACCGGCGGAAATGTGGAGGTTTTCTTCTGCTTCTTCCGAACCGGCCGGAAGGGTGCCGTCGTGGATAACGGCGGCGCAGGGGGGCTGCTCATTGGCGTAGACGAGAAAACCGGCGTTTTGAACACGGATGCGGTGGATGAGCTGAACCACAGGTTTTCGGAGCATCCCGATACCCATGTGACCTTCAAAGGCTTTCAGCTGCCGGACTGGGAGGCTATGGTTGCCACCTGTAAGGAAATGGCACTGCTCCTCCCGGAGGTCAGGATGATCGGCTGGGATATGGCCTATACGGATCAGGGCTGGGTTGTTGTAGAAGGAAATGCGCTGACCGAAATGATCGGCCCCCAGTCCACCTCGGAAAAGGGGATTCGCAGCAAATTTGAGGCCATGACGGATTGGAAGTAAGGAAGCGGCGTTTGGATTATATTCCTGCAGACAAGCAGAAGTCCGATGGTTTCACCAAATCCATATGAGAAGCGGACAATGCTTGGCAGTGTATGGTGATTTCGTACTGGTTTCGGTGTAATTCACGACACCGATTCCGGTATGGTCTACATAATTCTTTGTATACGTGGCTTTTGAACGTTCATTTTTGCATTTTCGACCTGTTTTAGAACAGAGACTGAAAAACTCCCCTTCTATTCCGATAAGAAAAAGCGGATTTGAATTAGGCAAGCAGGGCGAAACAAAATTCTGAACGCAAAATGGATACGATGGAGAATGCGGATCGCTTGCTATATTTGTGAGAAAGGAAAAAGCAAGATGGCAAAGATTACAATTATTGGCGATATTATGTGTGAGCCTTTGCTGTTAAAAGCCGCAAAGCATTCTGACGGCACCTATCATTTTGACGGCGTATTCGAATATATGAAATCGTTTTTCCAGGAAAGCGATTATGTGATCGGAAATCTTGAGACTCCTCTTGCTGGGAAAGAAGCAGGCTATACTTCAGAATTGTCTTCCTTTAACACACCGGATGCCTTTGCTGATGCAATCAAAAACGCGGGAATCTCTTATGTTTCTACGGCCAATAATCATTGTATGGATCGTGGGTTTGATGGTTTATTACGTACGATCAAGGTGTTGGACGACAAGGCCTTGGCCCATAGCGGTACTTTTTCAGATACCAATGATGGCAATTATGTTCCCATCGTTCAGGTAAAAGGAGATACAATCGCCATTATTCCGTTTACATATGGCGTGAACTATGCGGATCACCATTATGGCCTGAACGATGAAGAAGAGAAACATATTTTTCTGCTGCATAACCACAGGGAACCTGTTTATCTGAAGCGTCATCAGAAAAACAGCCTCCCATACCGTGCTTTTATGCGAATGTTAAAACCCCTGAAGCCTATGCAGAGAATGAAGATCAAAAAAATGCTGGGAATGACGTACAATTCTCCGCGGACAGATGATTATTTGGATGAGACAACTGCCTGTGCATATTTTTCCCGATTGGAAAAAACGGTGGAGAATGCTAAGAAGAAAGCGGATGTGGTGATTTTCCTCCCCCATGTTGGTGGGCAGTTTAATCTAAACCCCGGTAAGTTTTCACAGTATACGTTTGACAAAGCACTCAGCTTTGGTGTGGACGCTATTGTTGCATCCCATCCACACATTGTGCAAAAGGCAGAGATACGGCAAAATGTTCCCTGTTTCTATTCGATTGGGAACTTTAGCATGTCACCAAATTCCGTCTATTTGCTTCATGAGCATTTACCGGAATACGGGTTGGCAGTACATCTATATATTGAAGAAAAGAGAATTCAAAAAACGACCTTTTCTATCCTGAAAATTGTCGAAAAGAAGAATCAGATGCTTTGTGTCTACCCAGTAACGGATTACCGCTCACAAATGAAGGATTTTGCTTCTATCCAAAAACTGGAGCGTGAGGTTCGGCAGATTTACAAAACTGTGACTGGCCATGATATAGAGGGCGATCTGATTCAGACGGAATATCTGCTTTCAGAGAACCGATAGTGAGGAGAACCATGAGAACAGCTATCAGAATCCACCCTCCCAGAAAACTGAAATTATCGCAGATTGGAGAAATAACCTTATTTCTCTACCTCTGTATCCCATTTCTTAGGCTTGTATTTCAGTATATTCTGGTACAGTTTCACTTAACCTCCGGTGGCGTATTCCTTGCCAATTTGGTTGCCTTTACGCCCTATGTCCTTGCATGTATAAAAGCGAGGCGTCTTTTGATTCCGGATTTTTGGGGTTTGGTGCTGGTTGTGGTGCTGTTTTTTATGGTTACCTATATCTTCCACCCGGAGTACGCCTATTGGTACTTCCGAGAGGATTATGGTGTAATCAACTATGTTCTTCGCCCTAATAACGGTTTGTTTATCTATCTCGCAATTCGATTGATAGATGACCCTAAAAAGATTATCCGATGTATCCAATATGCCGGATGGGTCATGCTGATCTATTACGGAAGACAACTCGTGGAGGCCCTGGCAAGAGGATATTGGATTGATAATTCGAGTTTTGGCTATGTTCGGAAAATGAGTTACAATCTGTCCTTTGGGTATAATATTCTGCTCTATGGGATTGCATTCCTTTATTGTGCACTCGAGAAAAAGAAGATTACCGATATTGCTGGCACAGTCATTTACCTTACAATGATCTTAGTGGGAGGATCCAGAGGGCCGTTCCTGGATATTGCTGTTTTTCTGTTGATTTACATTCTGCTTAAATTTGCAAATTCGAAAAAAAAGATAGTGTTTTTCGCCGTTTTCGGTGTTTGCGGAATCCTGTTGATAGCAGCATTGCCATATATTCTATCGTTTTTGGAGGATATTCTAAGCAAGCTTGGAATCCATTCCCGGTTCATTACGAAATTGATCAGTGGCAATATCTCGGATGACGCTGGTCGCATATCTATCTATTTAGCGGCAATAAACATGATTAAATCAAATCCATTTGGCTATGGAGCTATGGGAAGCAGGCATGTGATTTTTGAATATATCTACGTTGCCCATCCTCACCAGATTTTTTTGGAGCTATTGATCGATTTTGGCGTTTTTGCGGGGTCTCTGATTATTTTGTGGCTGGCCGTTTCTATAACAAGGGTTTTTTTAATGAAGAATATCGGTGAGTGGAAATATGCCTTTTTGATTTTCTTTGCCCGTTTCTTGCAGCTTCTGGTATCCCTGACCTACTGGCATAGTATCGGCTTGTGGAGCATCCTGGCGGTGATGGTTCAGATCGGGAGATACCGAAAGAAGCAAAAGACACTCGCTGCGAGCCAGTCGGAGGAAAATAGAACAAAAGAGGACATTCACAATGGACAATTCCAGGACCAGCAATGTGTTAAAAAACTCTACAGCGAATCTGCTGTATAAATCTCTGCATATCCTTCTGCAGTTTGCCCTGCGTACGGCGTTTATCAAAATCCTTGGTAAGGAATATACGGGCGTCTCTACGTTGTTCACGGATATTCTGCAGGTGCTCTCTCTGATGGATCTGGGCATCGGTACGGCGATGACCTTTGCCCTGTATAAGCCTCTGGCCGAGAAAGATACGGAAAAAATCGGCCAACTGATGAATTTCTACAAAAAGGCATATACCCTGATCGGCATCGCCATTTTTGCCGTGGGAATGTGCCTGGTACCTTTCCTGGACTTCCTGGTGAAGGATGTGCCGAACATAAAGGAAAGCATTCGGAGTCTGTTTATTCTCTATTTGCTCACGACGGCCTCCTCCTATTTCCTGGTTTATAAGGCAACGATTCTCCGGGCAAGCCAGAAGTCCAGAGTGATTTCTGCCGTGGATTCCGTGGTATTTACGGTTGAAAGCATTGCCGAGATTGTATTGCTTTTGCTTTTTAAGCAGTTTTATGCCTACCTCATTACCCATTTCCTGTTTACTCTGGGAAGAAACATTGTCTTGTCTTTCTATACGGGAAGGGAGTATGGGGATTACTTCGAAAAAAAGGGAGCAAAGCTTCCAAGGCCGGAAACCCAAAAGTTATTCCGGGATATCTCTGCATTGGCGATCTATAAGATATCCGGCAAGGTGATATACAGTACGGACAGCATTGTGATTTCGGCATTTGTCGGCACACAGGATGTGGCGGTCATCGGTAACTTTAATTTGGTGATCAATAGCCTGAGAACGACGATTGAACAGGTTGTGGAGTCCACAAAGGCCAGTATCGGAAATCTGGCCGTCACATCCTCCAAGGAAAAACAGGAGCAGATCTTCCGGCAGATGAATTTCATTGCGTTCTGGGTTTCCTGCTTCTGCTGCACCTGTCTGTTTGTCTTACTGAATCCTTTTGTGGGCGAAATCTGGTTTGATGCAAGCTATCAGATTCCGATGGAGCTCATCGGTGTATCGGTTGCCAATTTCTTCATTGCGGTTATGGTTTACCCGGTGGAATCCTTTCGAAATGCAAACGGCCTTTTTGTTCAGGGAAGATACAGACCAGCGATTATGGCGGTGCTGAATATTGTCCTGGATTTGGTTTTTGTCCATTTCTGGGGAATCTTTGGAGTTTTGTTTGCCACAACGATCTCCAGATTATGCACACAAGTCTGGTTTGATCCCTATCTCGTCTACAAGCATGTGTTTCAGAAGGCACCTTGGGGGTATTTCCGGAACTATATTGTACAGGTGCTGCTTACTGTTGGCTCCTGTGCCCTCGCGTGGGAGATTGCGAACCTCTTCACGATTTCGAATGTCTATATCGGGTTTCTTTACAAGGCTGTTGTGGCGGTCGCCACACCGAACCTGATTCTCTTCCTTCTTTTCAGAAAGACAGAGGAATATCAGGGGCTGCTCCGGACAGGAACACGTCTGCTGAAAAAAATCACAAAAAAACGTTTGAAATAAACCTTGCAGGCACGCCCTGTGATCGATTGCGCCTAGCGCAACGGAGCCCAAAGGGCGAGTCATTCCCTGGTGTTTGGTTCAGCTTGCATGGATGGAGGTATTATGGAAACTCAAAGAAAGACAACTGCATGCCTTGAATGCCCTGAAGGTATTTGCTATCCTGCTGGTTTTCAATTCTCACTGTGCAAATCTGTATCCGATTTCGGCACTGGCCACAGGAGGTGCCCTGGGAAATTCCCTGTTCTTTGTCCTGAACGGCTACTTTGTGAAGATCGACACGGCGCACTTTTTTCCCTGGATTAAGAAAAAATTCATACAGCTGTATCCCGGACTGTGGCTTGTGTCCATTGTAAACGCCATCGTTCTGTCATATGATCTGTCCGACCTGATGGGAGATTTTTTTGCTCTGTATATTTTTCCGACGGGCTATTGGTTTGTCGGCGGGCTGCTCCTGTTTAACGTCGTGATCTGGTTTCTGGAAAAATACAGAGTTTTTGACAAATTCCGGGTCTACTCCTTCATTATGCTCGGCCTGTATACCGTATGCTTTCTCCTGTTTATTGATAAATCCGTGTGGAGTGTGGAAGACCGGAACTTTTTTCGGATGATCTACTACTTTTATATCTATTCCCTGGGATATTGCCTAAAAACCGGGAAAATTCAGCTTCACCTCCAGCCGTCCACGGCCCTAGCCTTTGCGGTATTTGGCTTTATCGGCAATATCGGCTGGAAGTTCCTTCTGGTGAAAATCCCGGGTTTCATGGTGACGCAATTTATGTGCCAGGTATTCTGCATTGTCTTCGCGGTGTCCACTCTGATTTGGGGACTGGAAGCGGAAGAAAGGTATTGCCGGGTTATGCCGGAAAAGCTCCGGAAGGGACTGGATTTCTGGAGCAAATACTCGCTGGAGATTTACTTTACCCAGAGAATTCCCCAGAGGCTTATCGCGCTGGGTTTTGCGTTCCCGCTGAATATGGCGGTGGCGGTTGCCTGCACGATGCTGTTTGCATTGTTGCTCAAAAAGGTCGTGAATCCGATAACAGGAATTTTTATGAGAGAGAGGACGAAACAATGAAAGGCATTATTCTCGCCGGTGGAGCTGGTACAAGACTATATCCATTAACCATTGTAACAAGTAAACAGTTATTGCCAGTTTATGATAAGCCAATGATTTACTATCCGCTTTCAACTTTGATGCTGGCTAGAATCAGGGATATTATGATTATCTCCACTCCGGATGATACACCCCGTTTCCAGGCTCTGTTGGGGGACGGCAATCAGTTTGGGGTAAACCTCTCTTATGCGGTACAGCCAAGTCCGGACGGTTTAGCTCAGGCATTTATCATTGGAGAAGAGTTTATTGGTGATGATTCATGCGCGATGATTTTGGGCGACAACATTTTCTATGGAAATGGGCTTGGATATAAGCTGAAATCAGCCTATGATAAAGCCGAGGTAGGCATTGCATCGGTTTTCGGTTACTATGTAGACGATCCGGAACGTTTTGGCGTTATTGAATTTGATAAAGATGACAGGGTGTTCAGCATTGAGGAAAAACCTAAGAGTCCCAAGAGCAATTACGCGGCGACTGGATTGTATTTCTATCCGAAGGGCGTTAGTGCTATGGCCAAGGCAGTGAAGCCCAGCGCAAGAGGTGAACTGGAAATCACAACCCTCAATCAGATGTATCTCGAGAAAGGCAGACTTGGCTGTGAGATCCTTGGCCGCGGATTTGCCTGGGTTGACACAGGGACAATGGAAAGTCTGCTCTACGCCGGTGAGTTCGTTCACATGATTGAGCGAAGCCAGGGAATGAAGATTTCTGCACCTGAGGAGATAGGCTATCGTTTTAAATGGATTAACAAGGAGCAGTTACTGGAAAGTGCCGCACGGTATGGAAAGAGTACATACGGCAAGCACTTAAAATCAGTTGCAGAGGACAAAATCAGGGGATAAATCTGGGGAGAATAAAGAAACATGAAAAAATACTTGATTACCGGCTGCGCGGGCTTTATCGGCTCTAACTTTGTATATTATATGCTGAAGAAGTATAAGGACATCCTTCTGGTCAACCTAGACAAGCTGACTTACGCTGGCAATCTGGAAAATCTCAAGGGCGTGGAAGGCGATCCCCGTCACATCTTTGTGCAGGGTGACATCTGCGAAAAGGAACTGGTCAGTTCCCTCTTTGAGAAATACGACTTTGACTATGTCATCAATTTCGCGGCCGAGTCTCATGTGGATCGCTCCATTGCGAACCCGGAGATTTTCGTCCAGACCAATGTGATGGGCACGGTTAACCTGCTTCAGAGGGCAAAGGAAGCCTGGTATGACGCTGCCACCAAGACCTGGAAAGAGGGTAAGAAGTTCTTGCAGGTTTCTACCGACGAGGTCTATGGCGCTCTTGGGGCGGATGGCTTTTTTATGGAGACCACTCCCATCAATCCTCACAGCCCCTATTCTTCTTCCAAGGCCGGTGCCGACCACTTTGTCCAGGCGTTCCATGATACCTACGGCATGCCCATCAACATCACCCGGTGCTCCAATAACTATGGCCCTTATCAGTTCCCTGAGAAACTGATTCCGTTGATGATTAACAATGTCAAGCACCACAAGCAGCTCCCGGTGTATGGAGATGGAATGCAAATCCGCGACTGGCTGTATGTGGAGGATCACTGCAAGGCCATTGATATGGTAGTAAACGGCGGTAAAACCGGAGAGGTATACAATGTAGGCGGTCACAATGAACGTCCGAATATCTTCATTGTCAAGACCATCATCCAGCAGCTTCATGACCGGCTGAGGGATGACAGTATCTCCGAAGACCTAATCAAGCATGTGGAAGACCGTTTGGGCCATGACCGGCGTTATGGCATTGATCCGACCAAAATCAGAAACGACCTGGGCTGGTATCCCGAAACTCCCTTTGAAAAGGGGATTGTGCTGACCATCGACTGGTATCTGGAGCATGAAGAGTGGATGAATAATGTGACTAGCGGAAATTACCAAAAGTATTATGAGGAAATGTACAAGAGCAAATAAGACAGTGTAACTGTCACTGCCCACAACAAGTGAGAGTTATCTTTCCCGTTGAGAACCAAGGATCCCCGCTCACAAAAAGGCTCCCTAAATGATTAAAACTGTAGCGGTATGCGGAAAATGAGAACTGGCTGTCCCACTGAGAACTAGGTGTCCCCTCACCAAATGCGCCCAAAAGAACAAAAAAACCAGGTAGACTATTGAATGAACTGCCCCAGTAAAAACGGACAATAGACAAAACGCCCCCTGATGTAGGAAAATAAGAGTACTACATTAGGGGGGATGGCAAGGAAATATGAAAAAGTTCAAGCATTGCTGCCCACAGTAAAAGCGCTGGTGGAAGTCGCCTAGTATCGGAGAGGAACTGAACGCAAGAAAGAGGAGCGGAAGAAACGGGATACTTAGCTTGCTAAGCTGGAATAACAGAAAGTAGCACGGATTCCCTTCCGGTGCCATATTCTAAATAACAATGGATGCTATGTACTGCACGGTGATGGAATGACCCTCTGCGGTGCGGCATTTTCGGTGAAATTTCATGGATCGTACGGGACACACGTTCTTGACCATCTGGCCGCCGACAGAACCGGCCTGACGAGAGGTCAGGTCACCGTTGTAACCCTGCTTCAGGTTGACGCCGACCTCAGAGGCGGCCTCCATCTTGAAGCGATCCATCGCCTCACGGGCTTTGGGGTTCACGAGATTGTTGGAATTAGCCATTTCATTTGCACTCCTTTCCGTTCATTGGACGGAAGGACCGGCGGTTCAAAACGGAAAAGACCGCTTTGAATTGCTGCCCTTTTGTCGTCCGCGTATAGGTTTTGCGAAAACAAAAGGATTATGACAGGCAAATTTTGTTTGTCAATGCCGGCCAAAAAACGAAGAGAATCCGTTTATCCCTGTCAGTAAAAAGCTCACCGAAATTCCTTGTGAGTCCCGGTGAGCTTTGGTTGTTTTTCCGGATAATGGGATCAAATGCGGTTGGCGACGCTCCAGGCGTGGCGGTTGAGCTGCTGCACGGAGGCGGGCTTCTTGCAGTCGCCGATCATGTAGAACTCGGGCGCAGCGCCATAGAAGGCGAGGGCTTCCTTTTCACGCGGCACGCGGCCCGCGCACATGACGACGGTGTCGGCCTCCAGGGAGTGCTCCGTACCGTCCTTGTCGGCATAGACGACGGCGCCGTCTTCGATGCGGGCGACCTTGACGCCGGTGATGCCGTGGAAGTTCGGCTCGGCGAGCCAGGCTTCCTCGAACATGGAGTAGTAGTGGATCGCGGTGGAGTCTGCGGAGAGACGGTCACGCATCTCGACGACGGTCGTGTCATGGCCGTGCTTGGCGATGTAGAGCGCGGTCTCCACGCCGACCTCTCCGCCGCCGATGACGACGACCTTCCGGCCGAGCTTCTCGGGATGAGCGAACGCCTCCAGCGCGTAGACGAGCTTGTCCTTATCCGCGCCGGGGATGGGCAGCGTCAGCATCTCCGCGCCGTTTGCGACGACGACCGCGTCGTAGTTTTCCGCGGCGATCATCTCGGGCGTGGCCTTGACGCCGGTATAGACCTCAATCTGCTGCTTGTCGAGCTGATAGATCAGCCAGTTCTTGTAGTCGCGCAGCGTCCATTTGAAGTCGGCGTAGTCGGCATGGACGATCTGGCCGCCGAGGACGGGTTCGGCTTCGTACACAACGGGCGTGTGGCCGCGCTCCTTCAGGAACAGCGCGCAGCGCATACCGGCCGGGCCGCCGCCGATGACGGCGACCTTCTTTTTGCGCGTAGGCGGCTGGATAAGCTGCTGCACGCGATGCTCGAGACCGATCATGGGGTTCACGGAGCAGACGGACACGAACGGGTCATGCTCGCCGCGGCCGTGGCACTTGTTGCAGCGCAGGCAGGGGACGATGTCGTCGCCCGCACCGCTCAGGATGAGATCGCCGTAGTTGGGGTTCGAGACGAACGCACGGGCGGCGCAGATGAGGTCGGCCTTGCCGTCGGCGAGGGCTTTCTCGCAGGTGTCGGCATAGTGGAAGCCGCCGATCACACCGATGACGAGGCCGGGGACATTCTTCTTCATGTACTCGCCGTACTTGAGGAACGGTGTCTCCTCCAGGTTGAAGCTCGTGGGATGCGCGGGATCGACCTCGGAGGTGCGAAGCTGCACGATGTCGATGTACTTTTTCGCCTCGTTCAGGAAAGCGGCGCTCTCTTCGATGGTAAAGCCGCCGGGAGCGTCCTCGGCGCTCCACTCGATCTCGAGCAGGAAGTTCTTGCCGACCTTCTGGCGCACACGCTCCAGCACCATCAGCGGGAAACGCATACGGTTTTCGAGGGAACCGCCGAACTTGTCGGTGCGCTTGTTGGTGAGCGGGGAGAACATCTTGGCGGGCAGGTTTGCGCGGTAGCACATATGGATGGACATCATGTCAAAGCCCAGCATTTGCAGGATACCGGCCTGCTCGGCATAGGACAGAGCGATCTTCTCGAGGGTCTCCTCGTCATAGAAGGTGGGATCCTCGTGCGCGGGGATGAGCTCCAGGTCAAACTCCGCGGGAGGAGGAGCGCTCAGATCCTTGGTCTGGTCAAAGGCGCTGTTCTGACGGCCGAGAGAGGCGCCGTTTTTGGCTTTCATGAGGGGGTACGCGGAGGGCGGGCCGACGAAGATCGCCATGCAGGCGATGGAGTCGAAGTAGTGGATGTTGTCCGCGAGCTGCAAAAGATAGTTCTGGCAGTTGGTGTCGTACAGGTCGTAGTCGGGGAAGTGGCCGAAGTCCATGTCCATGGGCAGCTGCTTACCGCGGCTGAAGTTATTGATGCCCATACAGGTGACGATACCGGCGCTGCGGGCCTTGTTGGCGTAGTGAGCGATGACGCTCTCGGCGGGGTACGGTTCGGGCCCCTGCAGGAAATGGGGCAGGGAGTTGGAAGCCTCCAGGCGGTTCTTCAGCGTGAAGCCGCGGATCTTGAGAGGCTCACAAATATGGGAATATTTTGGTGCGCTCATTACGATTCCTCCTGAAAAGTACAGGTGATTTTTTAAACAAGGGTATTATAGCAGGAAATTCGACGATTGAAAAGAACCGTATGCCGGTTTCCCGCGAAATACCGAAAAAAGCGCGTCCCTGACGAAGAATCAGGGACACGCCGGAATGTGTTTATAGGTCAGGTCTGATGGTAGTTTTCGAGGAAGTCGCGCATTTTATCGGAGGCCTCCTTCAGCACGCTCAGGCGGGGAAGGTACACGATGCGGAAGTGATCCGGCTCGTGCCAGTTGAAGCCGCTGCCGGGGACGAACAGCACGCGCTTCTCGCGCAGGAAGTCCAGGGCGAACTGGTTATCGCTTGTGATGTTGAACTTCTTCGTGTCAATCTTCGGGAAGATGTAGAACGCGGCCTTGGGCTTGACGGCGGTGATGCCGGGGATGTCGTTCAGGGCGTTATAGATGAATTCGCGCTGCTCGTAGATACGGCCGCCGGGAACGATGTACTCGTTCACGCTCTGGTATCCGCCGAGGGCCGTCTGGATGATGGACTGTCCCGGGACGTTCGAGCACAGCCGCATATTGGAGAGCATATTGATACCGTCGATATAGTCCTTTGCGAGGGCCTTGTTGCCGCTGAGGATCATCCAGCCGACGCGGAAGCCGCAGACCATGTGCGATTTCGACAGACCGCTGAAGGTCACGCAGAAGAGGTCGGGCGCGAGAGAGGCGATGGAGATGTGCTCAAGACCGTCCATGACAAGGCGGTCATAGATCTCGTCGGAGAAGATGATGAGCTCGTGCTTGCGGGCGATCTCGACGATCTGCTCCAGAAGCTCCTTCGGATAGAGCGCGCCGGTCGGGTTGTTGGGGTTTATGATGACAATGGCCTTGGTGCGGTCGGTGATCTTGCTCTCGATGTCGTTCAGGTCGGGTAACCACTCGGACTGCTCGTCGCAGATATAGTGGACGGCCTTGCCGCCGGCGAGATTGGCGCAGGCGGTCCAGAGGGGATAGTCGGGGGAGGGAATGAGGATCTCGTCGCCGCTGTTCAGGAGCGCGTGCAGGGAGAGCTGGATGAGCTCGGATGCGCCGTTTCCGGTGTAAATGTCTTTCATGGTGACATTGGGGATGTGCTTGAGCTGGGCGTACTGCATGATCGCCTTGCGGGCGGCAAAGGTGCCGCGGGAATCGGAATAGCCCTGCGAACCGGCGATGGAGTCGCGCATATCGAGGATGACTTCGTCCGGGGCAGAGAAGCCGAAGGGCGCGGGGTTGCCGATGTTCAGCTTCAGCACCTGAAGGCCGGATTCCTCCATACGGGCGGCTTCATCCACTACGGGGCCGCGGACGTCGTACAGGACGTTATCAAGCTTATTGGATTTGGAAAAGGTTCTCATCGTTATATCCATCCTTTCGCCGCGCAAGATGCGGGACGGTCTGCCTCGGTTAAAAACTACATAAAAGAATATCCTTTATAATACCACTCTCTTTAGGCAGATTGCAACCGGTTATTCACAAGTCAGATCCCATATTTGCGGCGGCAAACAGCGTGTATTTTAAGTAAATGTGTACTATTGCAATTCCGGGGGCGGAATGGTAAAATAATTTTTTGTGTAAGATCATGAAATATACGAGCGAAATGAAGGATAATAAGCTATGGCGAATCTGAGAAATATTGCGATCATTGCCCATGTTGACCACGGCAAAACGACCCTGGTTGACGCCATGCTGGGACAGTCCGGCGCGTTCCGTGAAAATCAGCAGGTGGCTGAGCGCGTCATGGACTCCGGCGATCTCGAGCGTGAGCGCGGCATTACGATCCTGGCAAAAAACACCGCCATCCATTACGGCGACACGAAGATCAACATTGTCGATACACCGGGACACGCGGACTTCGGCGGCGAGGTTGAACGCATCCTCAAGATGGTGAACGGCGTTCTGCTCCTCGTGGACGCGGCAGAGGGCCCCATGCCCCAGACGCGGTTCGTGCTGGAGCGCGCCCTGCAGCTCGGCCACAAGGTCATCGTGGTCGTGAACAAGATCGACCGGCCCGACCAGCGTGTGTATGAGGTCATCGACGAGGTGCTGGAGCTTCTCATGGATCTCGGCTGCACGGACGAGCAGCTCGATTCCCCGATGCTCTTTGCCTCCGCACGCCAGGGCATCTGCTCCGTGTCCCCGGACGTTCCCGGCACCGACCTGAAGCCGCTGTTTGACGCCATCGTGGAGTACATCCCCGAGCCGGAGCAGCCGGTGGACGAGCCGTTCCAGATGCTCGTCAGCTCCATTGATTATAATGAATACGTCGGCCGCATTGCCGTCGGCCGCATCGAGCGCGGCAGCATCCGCCAGAACGAGGAGATCGTCGTCTGCGATTACCACAACGACCGTCCCGTCCGTAAGGCGAAGGCCGTGAGCCTGTATGAGTATGAGGCGCTGGGCCGTGCGCCGATCACGGAGGCGTATGCCGGCAACATTATCGCCATGAGCGGCATCGGCGATGTGACGATCGGCGACACCATCTGCGCGCCGGGCACGGTGGAGCCGCTGCCGTTCGTGAAGATCTCCGCGCCGACCATCGAGATGACCTTCTCGGTGAACGACAGTCCCTATGCCGGGCGCGAGGGCAAATGGGTCACGAGCCGCAATATCCGCGACCGTCTGATGCAGGAGACGCTGAAGGACGTGTCCCTGCGCGTGACGGAGACCGGCACGACCGATGCCTTCAACGTCGCCGGACGCGGTGAGATGCACCTGTCGATCCTCATTGAGACCATGCGCCGCGAGGGCTATGAATTCCAGGTCTCTCCGGCCCGTGTGCTGTTCAAGGAGATCGACGGAAAGCTGTGCGAGCCGATGGAGCGCGTCGTGCTGGACGTGCCCTCGGAGAGCATGGGCTCCGTTATGGAGAAGCTCGGTATGCGTAAGGGAGAATTTTTGCAGATGACCCCGGTGGGCAACCGCATGAAGCTCGAGTTCCTCGTTCCGACCCGCGGTCTGTTCGGCTATCGCAGCGAGTTTCTGACCGATACCCGCGGCGAGGGCATCATGGCCTCCACCTTTGAGGAATACGCGCCGCTCAAGGGCGAGGTGAAGCGCCGCAACACCGGGTCTCTCGTGGCGTTTGAGACCGGCGAGGCGCTGGCCTACGGCCTCTGGAACGCGCAGGATCGCGGCGCGCTGTTCATCGGCCCGGGTACGGCGGTCTATGCCGGCATGATCGTCGGCGAAAGCCCCAAGAAAGAGGACATCGTCGTGAACGTCTGCCGTGCCAAGCACCTGACGAACACCCGTGCATCCGGCTCGGATGAGGCGCTGCGCCTCGTGCCGCCCCGCCAGATGAGCCTCGAGCAGTGCCTGGAGTTTATGGCGGACGACGAGCTTCTCGAGGTCACGCCGGAGCATCTGCGCCTGCGGAAGGCGATCCTGAACCACGAAAAACGCATGAAGAGCGAGCATCGCAGCAAATAAAAGTTGACATTCTTGACTTTTTGTGGCAATATAAAATAACTTGGATTCCCACGGACTTGGTTTGGGGCTTTGACCTCCTACTCAGTCGGTCGGGACTAGCAAAATATCGAAAGGAAACAAGAAAATGATCACCAAGGACCAGAAAACAGCCATCATCGAAAACAACAAGACCCATGAGAACGACACCGGCTCGCCCGAGGTTCAGATCGCGATCCTCACCGAGCGCATCAACCAGCTCACCGAGCACCTGAAGGTTCACAAGAAGGACAATCACAGCCGTCAGGGCCTGTTCAAGATGATCGGTAAGCGCCGTCGTCTGCTCGACTATGTCGCGAAGAACGACATCGAGCGTTATCGTGCAATCATTGCCAAGCTGGGCATCCGTAAGTAATTGCTGCTTACGCTTTTCTGAGGGAAATGAAGGTTTTGGAGGAGGACAACTGAAGAGCTGTCCTCCTCTTTCTTATTCGCAGTTGACCGCAAACGCGGATTTCTGGATAGAATATGATTGAGTAAGGAAAGGCAGAAGAAAACATGATTATCAAACACAAGACATTTGACAACCTCCACCGCTGGGAGATCGACTACTGCGGTCGTCCTCTCAAGATGGAGGTCGGCCGCATGGCGGAGCTCTGCAACGCCGCCGTGTATGTTCAGTATGGCGAGACCACCGTGCTCTGCACCGTGACCGCCTCCGCCCGTCCCAAGGACGGTATCGATTACTTCCCTCTCGCGGTGGATTTCAACGAGAAGCTCTACGCCGTGGGCCGCATCCCCGGCTCCTTCATGCGCCGCGAGGGCAAGCCCAGCCTGCCCGCTGTGCTGGCTTCCCGCCTGATCGACCGCCCCATGCGTCCGCTGTTCCCGTCCGACCTTCGCAACGACGTCGTCATCGCCTGCGAGGTCATGAACGTGGATCCCGACTGCTCCCCCGAGATCACCGCGATGATCGGCGCCGCTGCCGCCGTCGCGATCTCCGACGTCCCCTTCAACGGCCCCATCGCCGGCATCGTGCTCGGCTATGACGGCGAGAAGTATCTCTTCAACCCGACCCATGCCGAGAAGGAAGTCAACCAGATGACCGTCACCGTCGCCGCGACCCACAAGAAGATCGTCATGATCGAGGCTGAGGCGAAGGAAATCCCCGACGACGTCATGTATGAGGGCATCGTGCAGGCGCACGAGAAGCTGCAGCCCGTGCTCGATCTCATCGACCAGATGGTCGCCGAGGTCGGCAAGGAGAAGTTCTCCTATGAACACGCCGCGTTTGACGAGGAGCTGTTCGAGAAGCTCGTCGCGAACGAGTTCGAGGGCATGGAGTACTGCATGGACACCGACGACAAGAACGTCCGTGAGGCTCGTGTGAACGAGTGGGTCTCCGCCATGGAGGCCAAGTACGGCGAAGAGCATCCCGACATCATGCAGTATATGGACGAGATCCTCTACAAGCTGCAGAAGAAGGTCGTCAAAAAGTGGCTGCTGGCCGGCAAGCGTGTCGATGGCCGTGCCATGAACGAGATCCGTCCGCTCGCTTCCGAGATCGACGTTGTCCCCGGCGTGCACGGCTCCGGCCTGTTCACCCGCGGTCAGACCCAGGTGCTGTCCATCGCGACGCTGAATACCCTCTCCGCCGCCCAGAAGCTCGATACCATCTGGGAAGAGACCGAGAAGCGCTTCATGCACCACTACAATATGCCCAGCTATTCCACCGGCGAGGCCCGTGCCAGCCGTTCCACCAGCCGCCGCGAGCAGGGCCATGGCGCGCTGGTCGAGAAGGCTCTCGAGGCGGTCATTCCTCCCGCGGAGGAGTTTCCGTATGCGATCCGCGTGGTCAGTGAGGTTCTCTCCTCCAATGGCTCCACCTCGCAGGGCTCCATCTGCGGCACCACGCTGGCTCTGATGGCGGCCGGCGTGCCGATCAAGGCTCCCGTGGCCGGCATCAGCTGCGGCCTTATCCAGGACGGCGACGACTTCACCACCTTCATCGACATCCAGGGCGTTGAGGACTTCCACGGCGAGATGGACTTCAAGGTCGCCGGTACGAAGAAGGGCATCACCGCGATCCAGATGGACCTCAAGAACGACGGCCTGAAGCACGAGATCGTGAAGAACGCCTTTGAGATCACCCGTGAGGCGCGCCTGCAGATCCTCGACGAGATCATGCTGCCCGTCATCAGCGAGCCGCGCAAGGAGCTGGCGGCATCCGCACCGAAGATGATCCGGATGAAGATCAACCCCGACAAGATCCGCGAGGTCATCGGCTCCGGCGGCAAGGTCATCCAGAAGATCACGGCCGACACCGGCTGCAAGATCGACATCGAGGACGACGGCTCCGTCTATATCGCCTCGCAGGACATCGAGGCCTGCCGCGCCGCGAAGCAGACGATCGACAACATCGTGTTCGTGCCCGAGGTCGGCGCCCTGTACTATGGTCAGGTCGTCCGCGTGATCCCGATCGGCGCCTTTGTCGAGCTGGTTCCCGGTAAGGACGGCATGGTTCACATCAAGGATCTCGAGTTCAAGCGCACCGAGAAAGTCGAGGACGTCCTGAACGTCGGCGACTGGACCTGGGTCAAGGTCACGGAGATCGACGACCGCGGCCGCGTGAACCTCAGCCGCAAGGACGCCATCAAGGAGCGTCAGCAGGCGGGTCTGCCCATCGACCGCAAGGACTGATAATTGAAAATACGAACAGCGCCCGGATACGTTCTGGGCGCTGTTTTTGTATGCGTTATTCGATGGTTTCTTCTTCCATTTTGGCCTGTCTTTTTTTGATGGAGGCTGCCGAGAGCTGCAAAGAGATCAGGCACACGCCCAGAACAAAGACAGCGGAGACCGCCCCGGAGACAACGGAAAGAAGGGGGGAACCCGGCCAGCTTCGCAGGGATACCAGCGTGACAACAAGGCCGCATACCACGCCGGCTGTCAGCGAAACCAGAAAATTGGTCTTGAGATTCGGCTGGAGCTTCCGATCCCAGATGCCGTTTTTCATACAGTCGGCGAACAGGTAAAGCGCCACCACCAGGAAAACGAGCCATTCGCCGCCCACGGCCTTCAGGTCGAAGCCAAAGAATATGAGCTCGACGAGCATGACGGCCAGCAGGCCCCAGAAGGCCAGCCAGCAGGCGTTGTGCTCGATCTTCAGCAGGGCCTGCTCCTGCCGCTCGTCGAGATTGGACTTTTTGTCAAACCGTTTCATTTTCATCATCCTCCCAAAACAAATCATTCAATGTCGTATTCAGCGCCTTGCAGATGGCAATGCAGAGCTTGACGGACGGGTTAAATTCGCCGGACTCGATCAGGCCGATGGTCTGCCTTGTCACGCCGGCCTTTTTGGCCAGCTCCGTCTGGGACATATCCAGCTCGATTCGCCGGAACTTCATTTTCAGGTTTCTCATTCGACGGCCTCCTTGCAGTGTCAAGTATAGATTGCATCGTATGAAATGTCAAGTATATATTGCAATAAATTTTTATATATGGCAAAAGAATAGAAAAATTTGCAATCAGGAAGCTAAAAAACGTGATGTTTCACACCGTTTTTGGCATTAAACATCACGTTCAACGATTTGGCTGTGTGTGGGAGGCTTACGCTGTGGTTTTCTTCGCGGCGCGGTTGTTGTAGAGGAAATTGACGACCGCCATCGCGATGATGAGGACATAGCCGGCGAAGCTGTAAGCATCCGGCAGCTGGCCGAACAGGAAGAAGCCGAAAAGGGCGCTGAAAATGACCTGCGTGTAGTCGTAAACGGAAATTTCCCGCGCCGGCGCGAAGGTATAGGCGGCGGTGATGGAGAACTGTCCGCCTGCGCCGCAGAGACCGCACAGGATGAGCAGGATAAACTGCTTCGCCGTCGGCATCACAAAATTGGCGAGGATGAAAGGGATCGTAAACAGGCAGGAGAAGCAGGAGAAGCAGAGCACAATGATCTGGCTTTTCGCGCCGAGCTGTGTGGCTTTCCGCAGACAGGTGTAGGCGGCTCCCGCACCCATACCGCCGAGGAAACCGGCGATGGCGGGGACAAGCTGCATATTGGCCCCGGAGGGCTTGATGATGAGGAGCGAGCCGACAAACGCGCCGCATACCGCGATGGCCTGCGTGAGACTGACCTTTTCCTTCAGCAGGAAGAAGGAGAAGAGGATCGCGAAAAACGGGCTGAGCTTGTTGAGCATATTGGCGTCGGCCAGCGCAAGGCGGTCGATGGCGTAGAAGTTCAGGAGCAGCCCGGCGGTGCCGAAAAGGCAGCGCAGCAGCACCATCGACCGAGCGGGCTTCTCAATGCGGAGCGGGATGTGTTCCCGGCGGATGATGATAAACACAATGATCGCGGCAACGAAGTTGCGGAAAAAGGCCTTTTCAAACGTGGGCAGATCGCCGACGAGGCGGACAAAGACGGACATACACGAGAAGCACAGGGCGGAGCCCATGATACACAAAGCGCCTTTGGCGCGGTTTGACAGCTTCATGGTCACACGTTATAGCAGCTGCCGCCGATGAACTCGCGGGCGATGGAGGAGAGGGGAACGACATCCGCCGGGATGGGCAGAAAATAGCCGAGGAACTTGATGAGCCGCCGAGCCTCGGTGTAGGCGGGGTCATCCCGCTCGATGCCGTACAGAAGCGGCTCGATATACGGGCGCAGCAGGCTGGTCTCGTAGATGAGGGCGGAGTTGAAAACAACGTCAGCGCTGTCCTGATAGGGGAAGATATGGCGCTCTTCGCCCCGGCGCACGCTGGGCCACATCCCGATGGTCGCGCTGGCGGAATAGCCGCGGGTGCGCGCGTCGCGCTCGATGCGGCGCAGAAGCCGGGCATCGGTGGTGGGGATGCGGTTGTGGTCGTCGATATTGAGGGTCGTCAGGCAGCTGATGTAGATCTTGAACTTGTTGTCGGGCGGCAGCGCATAGGTGAAGCGGTCGTTGAGGCAGTGAATGCCCTCGATGACGAGGATGTCGTTTTCGCCGAGCGTCAGGAAGCTGCCGTTATACTCGCGGACGCCTTTTTTGAAGTTGTACTGCGGCATCTCCACGGTCTCGCCGTGCAGCAGATTGAGCATATCGCGGTTGAAGCCGTCAACGTCCATGGCCTCGAGACATTCAAAGTCGTGGTTGCCGTTCTCATCCACCGGGGTTTTGTCCCGATCCACGAAGTAGTTGTCCGTGGCGATGGGATGGGGGATGAGGCCGCAGGCGCGAAGCTGGGTGGAAAGGCGGTGGGAGAAGGTGGTCTTGCCGGAGGAGGAGGGCCCCGCGATCATGACAAAGCGCACATCCGGCTGCGCGGCGATCTGCTGGGCAATGTCGCCGATCTGTTTTTCCATGAGCGCCTCCTGCGCGAGAATCATCTCCGTGGCTTTGTCGTTGGCGATCCAGCCGTTCAGTGCGCTGACGCTGGGGATGCCGAGGTGCTCGAACCGCATAGTGACCTCGCACTGGGCGCGGAAAACCTTCTGCGAAGGGGTGAAGTCGCCCAGAACGGCGGGGTTTTCCTGTGCGGGAAGATGCAGAAACAGCCCGTTTTCCCCGGCAGGGGACAGGGCAAAGCACTGGATATAGCGGGTGTTCGGAAGCATATAGCCATAGAAATAGTCCACGAATCCGTCAAGATCGTACGTGCTCACCTGGGAGCTTGCGCGGTAGCGGAACAGATCGGCCTTCTCGGGCATACGGCGCTCCCGGAACAGCTCGATGACGTCGTCAACATCCATGACGCGCTTGCGGATGGGGAGTGCGGCGGCGACCAGCTCGTGCATACGGGCTTCGACCTGCGCGAGCAGATCGGCGTCCGGGGTGAAATCGCCCTGCGTCCGGATGAACAGCGCGTGGCTGGCCGAGTGATCGACGCAGACGCGCTCAATGCGCTCCGAACCCACGATGTCATAAAAGGCCTTGAGAAACAGCAGAATGACGCTGCGCTCATAGGTCTGATAGCCGGGGCGGTCTTTGGCGGTCAGAAATTCAAGGGTGCAGTCCCGATCGAGCGGACTGGGCAGCTCCCGGAGCTTTCCGTTTCGGCGGACGAGCAGGATGTCGCTGTCAAAGCCGCTCTGATAATCCCGGGCAATGGTCTCATAGGTCGTCCCGTCGGGATAGACGGCTGTCTTGTTCCGGATTTTTACCGTACGCAGAATGGGTTCGCTCATAGCGGGGCCTCCGTGTTTTGCTTAATAAAATAATTTTACAACAAAATTTTCCAGATGAAAAGCGCAAAAAGAAAATATATGGTATACTGCTGTCATCAGATTCCTGTTTGAGGTTGTGCGATGCGATACAAAGCGGCGATTTTTGATATGGACGGGACGATTCTCGACACGCTGGAGGATCTGCGCGACAGCGTGAACGCCTCGCTGGCGTGGGCCGGATTTCCGGCGCGGACAACGGAAGAAATCCGCTCGTTTGTCGGAAACGGGGCGAAAAAGCTGATCGAGCGGGCCGTTCCGGATGGTGCCGACGAGGACACGGCGGAACGGGTTCTCGCCTATTACCGTCCGTATTACGAGGCGCACGCGCAGGGGAAAACCGTGCCCTATCCGGGGGTCTGTGGACTGCTGGAATCTCTTCGTTTGGCGGGAGTGAAGCTCGCGGTCGTGTCCAATAAGCCGGACGCGGCGGTGAAAAAGCTCGCCGGGCATTACTTCCCGGGCGTATTCCATGCCGCCATCGGCGCCGTGGACGGCGTCCCGGTCAAGCCCGCGCCCGATGCGCTGTGGTCGGCGATGCGGCTTCTGGGCGTTACGGCGGAGGAAACCGTCTATATCGGCGATACGGATGTGGATGTGATGACGGCGAAAAACGCCGGAACAGGCGGGATTTTCGTGACATGGGGCTTCCGCGGGGAGGCGTTTCTGCGGGAGCGCGGCGCGAAGGCGCTTGTTCACAGCGCCGCAGAGCTGGCGGAACAGATCCTGACTTAACGGGAGCCTGCCGGTCATATTATATGATAAAAAAGAAAATTTTTATATAACAAGAAAGGAACGAGCAATGAAAAAAGTCATGGCCCTGCTTTTGTGCCTGTCCCTGTGCCTGAGCCTGCCGGTGGGAGCGCTGGCCTCGGGGGAAGCCTCCGGCGGCGCCTCCCGCGCGCCGGATCAGATGTACGGCGAGGACAACGAGACGCGCAGCGTCCTCGTGATCGAAAACGGCGTGGTGTCCGAAAATAAGGACTACGGGGATTATACCCTGGCCGCAAGCGGGGAAATCTCTGCGGACGCCGTCCGCGGCATTCACCTCACCGGCACCGATGTTGAGGCAAACGGTATCTATCTCGCGACGGATGACGACGCTGCGGCGTTCACCATCGGCGGCGCGGAGGATCACTACGATGTCGATGGCGTGGGTTCGTTCAACTCCGTGCTGGAGCTGGACGGCTATGACACCGATCAGGACGTCGAATGCTGGTACGGCGTCGGCGTGACGACCGCCGGCGGCTGGCTGACGCTCGACAATGTCTATATCCACACGGAGGGCTACCGTGCCAGCGCGATCTATACGATGTCCGCGGAGCATGAGACGAACCTCATCGTCAAGGACAGCGTCCTGTGGTCGGACGGCGAACCGGGCGGATTCATGCCGGACTTCAAGCTGCTGGTCGGCTCGGCGCGTGCATCGCTCTTCCTCGGCGAAGATATCTGGCTCTATAACAGCGCGCTGATCGCCCGCGACTGGGGCGCGATCAGCCATGACCAGAACACCGAGGACATCCAGCTTTACGCGGTGAACACCTATGCCGAGACCTATGACGGCGGCTATGTCCTCTATGCGCTGAACGGCGTGGAGAACTATTTCTACGGCTCCAAGCTCGTGTCCCCGCAGTACGGTATGTTTGTCATGGGGCATGGCACGGCGGTTCTGGACAGTCTCGACGCGGCGGATGACGCGGCGCTGGCCTCCGGCGAGCCGAACAGGGACGACCTCGTGACGGCGGACGGACGCACGCTGCTCGCCGGCGGCTGCAACGCCGTTGTATTCCATGTCAACGGCGGCGTCATGGAGCCGGGCATCTTCACCGTGCGGAATGCGACGGTCTCCACGATGCCGGAGGATCTGGTCTCCGATTACGGCAACGAGCTCCGCTTCGACCTCGACAGCTATCTGCTCAGCCCGGTGAAGTTCGGCGAGAGCTGGTTCTATATGGAAAACTGCCTCGGCAGCCTGATTGTGACGCGAAGCCATGGCGGCGTGATCTCCTTTGAGGAGGGCGCGGAGCTCAAGGCGGCGAACGGCGTTCTGGTGCAGACTCTTGTGGGCTATGACTCCGATGCGGGCAGCATCTACCACGACAGCACCGATTCCCGTGTGCTCGCGGATGTGACCGTGAACATCGACACCCCGGTCGCGGGCGACATCCTGCATCAGGACTATCAGCGGAATATGTTCGTGAACGTGAACGCCGATTATACCGGCCGCGTCACGACCGGCTCGATCACCGCGTGGAATGACCTCTGGAGCGCGGAGAGTCTCGCGGCGATGCTGGAGCAGGGCGGACACACCGAGGATTTTGAACTGACCGACGAAGTCGTGGCGAATATCCGCGGCTGCCTCGTGCGCGAGGAGGACACTGCGGCGTACACCGATGTGTTCGGCGTTTCGATGACCGTGGCGGACGGCGCGGTCTGGACGGTGGAGGGTGAAAGCTCCGTGCTGTCGCTGACGGTGGAAAACGGCGGCGCGGTGGAGGCGGCGGAGATCTATGTGAACTGCGCCTTCGGTGAGGACGGCTATCTCGATCCGGGCACCGGCCGGAAGGTCGAATCGCTGACTGCCGGAACCTTTGAGAATGTGGTGCTGGTTGGCGGTGAGACGCTTCCGGTGGAGGTCGTGGAAATCTCCGGCGAGGATTATGTGCGGCTGGACGATCTTATGATTGCCCTGGTTCTGGGCGGCACGAAGTAATCCAATCGAATAAAAAAGACGCTGTATCCGACCGGATACAGCGTCTTTTTTATGGCAGAGGAATCAGGAATTTTCCTTTTTGAGGCGCTTCTGGAGCCAGTCCTTGCCGTCCACAAAACGGGAGACGATGAAGGAGGCAACATAGTCGCCGGCGGCGTTGACCATGGTGGCGGGGGGATCGACGAGATCGCCGATCGCCAGCGCGATGGGGAACGCCACGCTCAGGTACTCGGGGAAGAACAGGGAGACGAGAACGAGCTCGCCCGTACCGCCGCCGCCGGGGATGCCGGACATGGCAACGGAGGAGAACACCGCGACGACGATCGCGAGGATGGCCTTGCCGGTGCCGAAGGGCATACCGAACATACCGAACAGGAAGGCGACCTTGATGATCGCGCTCATGGCCGAGCCGTCCATATGCATGGTAGCGCCCATGGGCAGGACGATGTCGGTGACGTCGCTGGAAATGCCGGTGTCTTCTGAAACTTCCATGTTGGTGGGGATGGTGGCAACGGAAGAGCAGGTGCCGAAGGATACGGCCGCCGGACGGAACAGATGCTTAAACATGACCTTCGCGCCGCCCTTGCCGCCGCCGAAGCGGGCATAGAGCGGGAAGAAGATGAACATATAGGCAAAGGCCACGACGTAGTACAGGATGATGGCCCGGGCATAGTTAGAGACGAAGTCAGCACCATGCGTAGCGACGAGGGAGGCAAAGAAGCCGAAGAAGCCGATCGGCGCATAGTAGGTGATGATCTTGACGACCTTCATCAGGACGTTGGTGAGGTCGGCGAGAACCTTCGCGGTGAGGGTCTCGGGGCCGCCGCACATCTGCACGCCGAAGCCGAAGAAAATGCCGGCGATAATCAGAGGCAGAATGGCCTTGCGGCTCCACAGCTCGGCGAAGTCGGGCTTGGTGAAGAAGTTTACGATGAGGGATGCGACATCAATGGTGGAGGCCTCGGACTCCTCGTAGATCGGCTCCGCGGTGAACACGGGCACGAACAGAACGATGACATACATGATGATCGCAGCGATCGCAGCGGTGGCAAAGAAGGTCAGGATGGTCGTGCCCATGACCTTGCCGACACGCTTGAGGGACTTCATGTTCGCGATGGCGGACGAGATGGAGCAGAAAACCATCGGGACGACAACGCAGAACATCAGGTTGGTGAACAGTGTTCCGAGAGGCTCAAGGACGGTAGCGCCGGGCCAGGCGAAGCCGACGACACAGCCCAGCACGATGCCCAGGATCATAGTGCACAGGAACCAGTTGTTCTTGAAGAAGGTCTTCATACTTGGCAATCCTCTTTTCTTTCATTTTTTATGCATTCAAGCTTACTAATTATACAAGTAAAACATGAAATTGTAAATGAATAAACGCAAAAAAAGGGATATTTTCCCGAAGCGGAGGATGTCAAACAGGCCGGACCCGCCCCTGTCGGATGTACTTTTTACAGCTCGGACGGCGTGTTCATCCGCGCTGCCAGCGTGATTTCCAGGTTGCCGTTTCGGCAGCGCAGGGCGTCGATGAGCGCCTTTTCCGTGCCGGAGGCCTTCAGCGTCAGGTCGTAGCTGAGACGGTTGAGACTGCCGAGATTGGTGGTTTTGACCTGCGTGAGGACGGCGCCGGTGGTGTATTCGTCCAGAATGTCGTCAAACATCCCGGCAAATTCGAGATCCTCCGGAACGGTGATGCGGAGGGTTCGCTGCAGCGGGGCGGACTTGTTTTCGCCGAAACCGATTTTGGTATAGAGAGTATATGCGCCGCCGATGAGAATTGTGACAATCAGCGCAAAATGGGGATAGCCCATGCCGCAGGCAAGGCCGACGGCCATCGCGGCAAAAACGGCGCCGATCTCCCGTGCTGTGCCGGGGGCGGAGCGGAAGCGGATCAGCGAGAACGTGCCGGCGACGGCGACGCCGGCGCCGATGCTGCCGCTGACCATCAGGATGACGACGCAGACGATGGCGGGCAGGAGCGCAAGCGTGACAGAGAAGCTGCGGCTTGTTTCCCCGCAGAGACGGTAGATGACAGACATTCCCGCGCCCAGGATCAGGGCGGAGAGAATACAGATCAGGAACGAACCGATGCTGACAGCGACGGTTCCGGAAGAGAGAACAGAGTTAAGCACAGTGGGTATCTCCTTTCGCAAACGCTTTTTGGGCCTGTATCGCGGTGTAGGCCGTACCGTATTTGGAGAATGAAATCTGACGGATGCCGTTTTCGCTGAGCGCCTGCACAAGCCAGAGCGGCATGGCATCGGCGGCCTTGATCTCGAGCAGGGAGCAGCCCGGCTCCAGAAGCTGTTCGCCGAAGGGCGGGATCGTGAGCGACAGGGAATCTGTCCGCCAGCGAATGTTCCGATCCATCGTGATACGCAGGTTTTTATCGTCCGGGCAGAAGTACGCGGCGCGGTCATACGCCAGATAGAGCGCGGGCGCAAGGCGGCCGTAGAAGTGCAGGGCCCAGTCGATCTCGTGGCTGATCTGGCGGTCATCCGGGCAGGAGATCCGGCCCGCGAGCCAATCGGAGGCCTGATCCTCCGGCATGGAGATGCGGCGCTTATAGACGATGCCGTCGTACTTCTTTTTGAGCTCCACATAGATCGAACCGCCGGGCTTGGCGGTGCCGTAGCTGCGGAGACGGAGTTTTTCTTTATAAACGGGCTTTTCAAGCGAACGCCGGATGAGCAGATTGTCCGGCGTGTCGTAATACAGACTGCATATCGTGCTCTCGCCGTATTCGTCGATCTCCATGTGTCCCGGCATGGCGGCTTCCAGCGCGGCGCGCTGGCGGGCGGTGAGCATAAATTTGATCTCGCGGCGTTTGAATACGCTGCTGCCCATGTCATCACCTCGTTTCGGGAATATCCTACAGCGCGAACCTAAGATGTACTTAAAATCCATTTTAAGAAACCGTAAATTCATACATCCCCGAAGCGATATGCTTCGGGGATGTAAATTATGTAAACTAAATTATGTGAACTGAACGGTAAAGATGATGCGCTGTCCGTCCGGACTGCGGGCGGAAATAGTGGCGCCGATGGACTCGGCCAGCGAGCGGGCCAGCGACAGGCCCAGACCGTAGCCGGGCGTTTGGCTGCTGCGGCTCTCGTCGGCGCGGTAGAAGCGGTCGAAGAGCTTTTCCTGCTTGCCGGGCGTCAGGTCGGACGCGGGATTTTCGGAGCGCAGACAGATATGCCCGCCTTCACGGGTGAGGGAAAAGTGGATGTCGCCGCCGGTCGAGGTGTATTTCACCGCGTTGTCTGCGAGAATAGCGCAGATTTTCTCCAGCGTGTCGCGGTGGGAGCGGAGGATGACGCCGGGCTCGATGTCGGCGGTGAGGGTCAGGCCGTTCTGCTGCGCGAGCAGGATGTAGGGGTCAAGCGCGTTCGATATGACGTCGGAAATATTCAGCTCGGTGAGCTCGGGCTTTGCGGAGCCCTCGTCCATCCGGGCCAGGGCGATGAGATCGGAGGTGAGCGTCGAAAGCCGTGCTACCTGCCCGTGGATGGATTCTGTCCAGTGGTTTTCGCCGTTTTCCAGTTCGAGAACTTCCGTGCAGGATTCGATGACGGCGAGCGGCGTTTTGAGCTCGTGTCCGGCATTCGTGATAAAGGATTTCTGCTTCTCATAGCTCTCCGCGATGGGCTTGATGGCGCGGTCAGACAGCGCCCAGGCGAGGAAGAAGAGGCCGATGAGTCCGAGTGCCGTGACGATGATGCTGTTGACGAAAAAGGAGTTCATGGCGTCCATGTTCTGGCTCCATGCGAGGAAATAATAGGTGACGCCGTAGGATAACTGGATGCTGGTAAACTGGTTATCTCCGTACCGGCCGGAGGTCTTTCCGGTCAGCTGCACGGCGCGGGCTATTTCGATGGCGTCCTCGGAGGTGATCCATGGGGTTTGGGTATTGTTGAAATTGAGGAGCCAGCCTTCATTGCTGAGGGTCACGGAGAAATAACGTGCCTCGTTCAGCAGTTCGGTGGGGAGAAGCTCTCCGTGCTTGCCGTGGAAGTCCTTGCCGTCGGGGATCCGGCCGCCGTTCTCGGCGAGAAAAGTCAAAATATCCTGATCGGCGCTGCTGCGCTGGGTGTAGTTCAGGATGTTTACAAGGCCCATCAGGAGAATCAGCACCAGCGCGGCGGAGATCATGGTCACCCGGATGAAGCTCCAGCGAAGCTTTTTGATCATGTTGAGACCTCCAGTGAGTAGCCGAGGCCGCGATTGGCCCGAATCTGAACATCAGCGCCGACGGACGCGAGCTTTTTCCGCAGAGCGGAGAGATTCACCCACACGACATTGATCTCCGCGTCGCTGTCATAGCCCCAGATTTTTTCGAGGAAACGCTCGGTGGAAACGGTCTGACCGGGGTTTATCATCAGCATTTCCAGAATCTGGTATTCCTTGTTGGCGAGCCGGGCGGAACCGGACGGCCCGGAGAGCATGGAGTCCGTGCGGGAGAGGACGATGTTCCCGAAATGCAGGTCGGTGTCCTGCAGGGCGGGCTGACGGCGGGTCATGGCCCGGATGCGGGCGAGCAGCTCTTTCGAGGCGAAGGGCTTGGTGAGGTAATCATCCGCTCCGGCGTCGAGACCGTCAACGCGGTCGTCGATCTCGCTTTTGGCGGTGAGAAACAGCACCGGCACGGTGTTTCCGGCGGCGCGGATGGTTTTCAGAACCGTGACACCGTCGATCTTTGGCATCATGATGTCCAGAATCGCGCCGTCGTATTCGCCGTTTTCCAGATAATCAAGAGCCTCCTGACCGTCATACACGGCATCCACGGAGTAGTTGGAGTGCGTGAGGATCGCCACAAGAGCGTCGGAAAGAGTCCGCTCATCCTCCGCTAAAAGCAGACGCATGGAAATGCCTCCTTTGTGATGGCTGTGCCTATTCTAGCGCAGAAACCTAAAATCAACCTTAAATCGGGATGTCCTCTTTTGTGATCCGCGCCCAGGAGAAGAGCGGGATCAGCTCCACCGGCGTGATGGGCTCATCGGTCGGCGTCAGGCCGCAGAGGCAGGCGAGCTTTCCGGTCAGCGCTTCCGGCGTCATGTCCCGGCGGAGCACCTGGGTGCTGAGACTGCCGAGACGCTTGGAGAGCTTCCCGTCTCCGGCGGTGAGAAGCGGCGCGTGGCAGTAGGTCGGAGGCGTTCCGCCCAGCGTTTCGATCAGCCAGCTCTGGCGCGGCGCGGAGGACAGAAGATCCCGCCCGCGCACGACCCGGGTCACGCCCATGAGCATATCGTCCACGCTGACCGCGAGCTGGTAGGCGAAAACCCCGTCCCGGCGGCGGACGATGAAGTCGCCGTCATCGCGGGCAAGGCGGCGCGTATACGCGCCGTAATGGCCGTCGGTCACGGAAACGGAACGATCCGGTGTGCGGATCTTCCAAGCGGGCTGCCGTCCGGCGGCCTCCAGGTCGGCGCGCTCCCGTGTGGTCAGATGGGCGCAGCGGCAGGAGCGGTCGGCGGAGGCCTCACCGGGATGCGGCGCACTGGCGGCGGCGAGGCGCTCCGCACGCGTGCAGTAGCAGGGGTAGAGGAGGCCCTTCTTTTGCAGCGCGGCAAAGTATTCCTCGTATATCGCGGTGCGTTCCGATTGGGCATAGCCCGGAGCGGGAAAGCCTTCGTCCCAGTCGAGGCCGAGCCATGTGAGATCGTCCGCGAGGGCGGCGATATATTCCGGTTTTGAGCGGGCCGGGTCGAGATCCTCCATGCGGAAGATCATTTTCCCGTTTTGGGCGCGGACATCCAGCCATGCCAGCAGCATGGCGAGGAGATTTCCCATATGCATATACCCCGAGGGGCTCGGCGCAAAACGCCCGACACAGTTCGTATTCATGCGAACAGTATAGCAGATAATTCGCGGCGGGGAAACAAAAAACTCCGGCGCCCGAAGGCGCCGGAGTCCGGATCCGGAAAGGGGTTGCTTACGAGGCCTCGCCGGAGGCGGCAGCCGCTGCGGGAGCGACGATGTAGCCACCGTCGGTCGGGGTGACGGTGCCGTTCACGGTGGAGGTGGCGTCCACGGTGAGCTCAGTGACGAAGCTCTCGGCCGTGACATTCCAGACAGCGCCGTTCTCAAGCGTGACGGTCAGCGCGCAGTCGGTACGCATGGCGAACTCGTTCTCGACGCGGCCAACCTCGAGGATGTTGTCGAGGGTGATGTTGCCGTCGGGAATGGCAAGCTCGGCGTTGGCGAGCGTGACCGCACCGTCGATGGAGGCGTTGTTCAGAACGACCGCCATGGTGGAGGTGCTGTCGGCGGCGGGAGCCATGCTCATAACGATGTCGCCCGCGAGCACGGTGTCGTGGATGTCGACGTTCACAACGGCGTCGGGGTTCACGGAGCCTGCGCCGGTGTCGTCGTTATCCTGCGCCTGCAGGATAATGCCGGTCTCGGAAGCGGTCACGACCGCGCCGTCGCCGATCTCGATATCGGAGGAGCGGCCCTTGACCATGATGCCGCAGTAGGCGGCGTTCAGCTCGGTGCCCTCGCCGAGGACTTTGAGGGTGGAGACCATGCCCATGGCCTGATGGGTGACGAGGCCGTAGCGGTCGGAGTTCGCGATTGTGCCGCCGTCGAGGATGACGGTGCCGTTCACGGCGATGAAGGCGACGACGCCGTTATGGATGTTGAAGGTGCAGTCGGTGAAGGTGTCGACGCAGGCACCGATGGAGTAAGCGCCGTAGCCGCATTCGGTGACGTTGATCTCACAGCCGACGCAGGTGAGACTGCCGTTTTCCACGGCGTCAACGCCTAGGCAGCCCCAGTTACGGCTCGTGAAGGTGCAGTTTTCAAAGTACTCGGTGGCGTTGTGAACCATGTTGTTCAGACGGGTGTTGCCGTAGACGCCGAGACCGTGGGGCGGCTGGCTCATGCCGGCGCCGGCCACGGAGCCGTTCTCGTCGAACTCGCCTGCGTCACAGACGAAGGTAGAGTCATAAACCTCGAGCGTGGCCTGGCCGCCAGCGAAGGTGACGCCGCGAACCCAGCCGCTGACGGTGGCGGTGGAGTCACGCACGATGAGGGTGGAGCCGTCGGTGGCGCAGAGCGCGGCGCCCTGACCCATGAAGTCGTTGCCGCCCTGGCCGGAGAGGCTGATATCGACGCCGGAGACCTCGACGACGGCGCTGCCGCCGGCGCGGATGCCGGACAGGGCGGTGACGTCCTCGGAGCGGATGGTGATGCCGGTCACGGACGTGTCGGTGATCTCACCGCTCGCGCCGGTCGTGACCGCGCCGAGCACGGACTGGCCTTCCTGCAGGCCGTCCTCGGTGATGTAGATGACGGAGGCAAGCTCGGTGGAGAGGTTCACGTCCTTGTCGCCCTTCTGGTAGAGGTCGGACTCGAAGATGGGCTCGACGACGTCGATGACGACGGTGCCGTCATAGTTGCCGACCGCCATGGGGACGTTCACGCCGTCCACGGACAGATACGGGGTCAGGCCGTCGGTCAGCGCGACCGTGGTCTCCACGCCGTTCGAGACATAGACGACGGCGTCCTCGTGGTAGGAGACGACGGCGTTATCGCCGGGCTCGCCCTCCAGATCGCCGTAAGCGGGGGCTTCGGCCTCGCCGGACGCACTGCCGGAGGCCTCGCCGGACGCGCTCTCCTCGGCCGGCTCTTCGGACGGCTCGCCGGAGGCTTCGTCGGAGCTTCCGCCGGCGGCGGGAGCGCCCTCGGCCGGCTTGCCGGCGGCGGCCCAGTCGTCATACGGGAGCGCGCCCATGACGGCAAAGAACACGCCGAGCTGCTCGGCGGCCAGAAGCTCGTCCATGGTGCTGCAGCCGTTTATGATATTCGCCATATCCTCGGCGTCGGCCTCGGTGGGCGCACCGGCGGTGGCGAAGCTGATGATGTACTGCTGGTAGTCGGCCCAGTCGCTGTCCGCGGCGAGGGCGGCGGAGCCGAGGCTCAGGATCATGGTCAGGGCCAGAACGAGAGCCAGAAGCTTCTTGGTGGTTTTCATGCGGTTTCTTCCTCCTTGATGTTGGTAAGAAACATTATAATTTATCGGACACTTTTATGCACTACAAATTTGTTACAATCCTGTTAGGAAAACCACAATCCTGAGAAAAATACCGGCCGGCCCGTTGGGAGCCGGCCGGTATTTCCGATGGGGTCACTCGATGCCGAGAACCTTGTAGTCCTGCGCCTCGACGGCCTGCGTGAGCGTGTCGCCGGAGACCTCGGCGGCGAGGTGGACGACGGCCGTGCCGGTCTCGTGGCTGACCTCGGCGGCGGCGACGCCCTCGACGGCCTCCAGCGCCTTCTTGACGCGGGCCTCGCAATGGCCGCACATCATGCCTTCGATCTTCAGGGTTCTGTCCATGGTGGTTTCCTCCGTATTATTTTTAATAGTATCCGTCATGTCGATAGGGCCGACGGTGTTTTTGCGTTTTTTGTCGTGCCGGGTGCTGTGCAGGTCAAAGAGGTTGAGCCGCAGGGCGTTTGTCACGACGCAAAAGCTCGACAGGCTCATGGCGGCGGCGGCGAACATGGGGCTGAGCTGCCAGCCGAGAAGCTTTATGAATACGCCCGCCGCGAGGGGGATGCCGATGCAGTTGTAGAAAAAGGCCCAGAACAGGTTCTGGCGGATGTTCCGCAGGGTGGCGCGGCTCAGACGCACGGCGGCGGGAACGTCGGAAATGTGGCTGTTCATGAGCACGACGTCCGCCGCGTCAATGGCAACGTCCGTCCCCGCGCCGATGGCGATGCCGATATCCGCCGAGGTGAGCGCCGGTGCGTCGTTGATGCCGTCGCCGACCATGATGACGGAGCCGCGCTCCTTCAGCGAGCGGATGACGGCTTCCTTCCCGTCGGGCAGAACGCCCGCGATTACGTCGTCCACGCCGGCCTGTGCGCCGATGGTTCTGGCGGTGCGCTCGTTGTCGCCGGTTAACATAATAACAAAAATGCCCATGTTTTTCAGCTCGCGGACGGCGGACGGAGCGTCTTCCTTGATGACATCCGCGACGGCGATCACACCGATCAGCTGGTTGTCACGGGTGAAAAACAGCGGCGTTTTGCCGGCCCCGGCGAGCGTTGCGGCGGCGTCGGTTATATCCTGCGAAAGCGGGGCAAGCGTGGCGATATAGCTGCGGTTCCCGGCGGCGAGCGTATGACCGTCCACGACGGCGATCAGGCCGTTTCCAGGCAGAGCGCGGAATTCGGACGCCTCGGCGGTTTCGATGCCCCGCTCTTCCGCGCAGCGGAGGATCGCCCGTGCCAGGGGATGCTCGCTCTTCTTTTCGGCCGCGGCGGCGAAGGCGAGAAGCTCCGCCTCCGATACGCCGTCGGCCGGGAGGAGGTCGGTGACGCGGGGATCGCCGGTTGTGATCGTGCCGGTTTTGTCGAGAACCACGATCTGTGCCTTGCCGGTCTGCTCGAGCGAAACGGCGGTTTTGAAGAGAATGCCGTTTTTCGCGCCGAGGCCGTTGCCGACCATGACCGCCACGGGCGTGGCTAGACCGAGCGCGCACGGGCAGCTGATGACCAGCACGGAAATGCTGCGGGCCAGCGCATAGCCGACGGTCTGACCGAGGAGCAGCCAAACGATCAGCGTGACAAGGGCAAGGGAGAGGACGGTCGGAACAAACACGCCGGAAACCTTATCCGCCATTTTGGCAATGGGCGCCTTGGTCGCGGCGGCGTCGCTGACCATTTTGATGATCTGGGAAAGGGTCGTGTCCTCGCCAACACGGGTGGCCTGACAGCGCAGGAAGCCGGACTGGTTCACGGTGGCGGCGGAAACGCTGTCCCCAGCGGCTTTGTCCACGGGGATGCTCTCGCCGGTCAGCGCGGATTCGTTCACGGCGGATTCGCCCTCGAGCACCACGCCGTCCACGGGGATATTCTCGCCCGGACGGACGACGAACACATCGCCCGTGCGAACCTGCTCGATGGGAACGGTCTGCTCGACGCCGTCCTTTACCACAACGGCGGTTTTCGGCGCGAGCTTCATAAGGCTTTTCAGCGCGTCCGTGGTTTTGCCCTTGGAGCGGGCCTCGAGCATTTTGCCGACGGTGATGAGCGCGAGGATCATGCCGGCGGACTCAAAATAGAGGTTCATCATGCCGTCCATGACGGCCCCGGCGTTTCCGTTGATCTGTGCGCGGGTCATGGTGAGCAGCACATAGACGCTCCAGAGAAACGAGACCATCGAACCCATCGCGACGAGCGTGTCCATGTTCGGAGCGCGGTGCCGCAGGCTCGTGAAGCCGCTGATGAAGAATTTCTGGTTGATGACCAGAATGATGCCGGACAGCAGCATCTGCAAAATCCCGACGGCAATGTGGTTGCCCTTGAAGAAGGCGGGAAGCGGCCAGCCCCACATCGTGTGGCCCATGGAAAGATACATGAGCACGGCGAGAAAACCGAGCGAGGCGATGAGGCGCTTTTTGAGGAGAGGCGTGTCGTGATCGGCAAGCGCCTCCTCTGCCGCGGCGGTGGGGACGGTGGTCTGCGCGATTTTCGGCGAGGCACTGTAGCCTGCGTCCGCGACGGCCTTTATGATGGCGTCGGCGGAGGCGGTTCCCTCGACGCCCATGGAATTGGTCAGAAGGCTCACCGCGCAGGCCGTTACGCCCGGAACGGCGGATACCGCCTTTTCCACCCGGGCGGAGCAGGCGGCGCAGCTCATGCCGCTTACATTATATTGTTCCATGATTGGCTCCTGCTTATTTCATCAGTTTTTGCAGCGTTTTGACGAGGTCGTCGATGGTCTCGTCCTTGCCGTCCCGGATGTCCTGCGCGACGCAGGTGCGGATATGGGCGGCGAGCAGCTCCTTGTTGAAGGCGTTGATGGCGGCGGTGACGGCGCTGGACTGCACGAGGATGTCGGTGCAGTAGGCGTCGCGCTCGATCATGCCCTTGATGCCCTGTATCTGCCCGGCGATGCGGTTGAGGCGGTGGATGAGCGCTTTTTGCTCCTCGAGATCGCGGTTTTTGGTTCGCGTCTGGCAGCAGCATTTTTCTTCCATAGTTATTATGACCAACCTTTTTGAGAATACCCCGTCGCGGGACATCTATACTATATACCCCATGGGGGTATATGTCAAGCGAGAAATCTGTCTATGAGCCGCGGACGAATGTATTTTTTGTATGGATTGTCTAAAGAATTTATGAATAAAGAGTAAAAATTCAGTGATTCACTGCCTTGAATTATTAGATTCGATAAGGTATATTATAAGAGGATTCTAATTACATAGACGTGAAAAGGAGAAAAAGAGGATGGAAATGTTCACCAAAATCGTCACCGCGGTGGATGATTTTGCCTGGGGTCCCGTCATGCTGATCCTTCTGGTCGGCACGGGTCTGTACCTGACAATTCGTTCCGGGTTCATCCAGTTCAGCAAGTTCGGCTATGCCATGCGAAACACGCTTGGCAAGATCTTCAACAAGCAGGAGGCCGGCAAGGGCGAAGTTACTCCCTTCCAGGCCATGACCACGGCGCTGGCGGGTACGGTCGGTACCGGCAACATCGCCGGCGTTACCGGCGCCATCTTCATCGGCGGCCCGGGTGCGGTGTTCTGGCTGTGGATCTCCGCGCTGGTCGGTATGGTCACCAAGTATTCCGAAGTCGTTCTGGCGGTCAAGTTCCGCGAGCGCAACGAGGCCGGTGACTGGGTCGGCGGCCCGATGTACTCCATCAAAAACGGCCTCGGCAAGAAGTGGATGTGGCTGGCCTATGTCTTTGCCTTCTTCGGCATGATCGCTTCTTTCGGCATCGGCAACACCACGCAGGTTGACTCCATTGCCACGGCCATTGGCACGGCGGTTGAATCCTTCGGCGGTGCCATGGGCGCCAACACCCGCATCATCATCGGCGTAATCGTCGCCATCATCACGGCGGTCGTCATCATCGGCGGCATCAAGCGCATCGGCGCTGTCACCGAGAAGCTCGTCCCGTTCATGGCGGTTATCTACATTATTGCGGCGCTGGTTGTCATCTTCGGCAACATCGGCCAGATCGGCGTTGTTCTCGGCGCGATCTTCCAGGGCGCGTTCAGCCCGCGTGCCATCGCCGGCGGCGCTCTCGGCGTCGGCATCATGACCACCATCCAGAAGGGTATTGCCCGCGGCGTGTTCTCGAACGAGGCCGGCCTCGGCTCCGCGCCGATCGCGCACGCTGCCACCTCTGAGACCGATCCTGTGAAGCAGGGCGTTTACGGCATCTTCGAGGTGTTCATGGACTCCATCGTGATCTGCACGCTGACCTCTCTGGCTCTGCTCATGGGCCTGTCCGGTCAGGTGGGCATCAACGGCATCGAGTGGGGCGTCAGCCACGGTTCCGAGATGGTCGTTGCGGCCTTCTCCGGCATCTTCGGCGGCAAGGTCAGCTCCATCATCATCGCGATCGGCCTGAGCCTGTTTGCGCTGTCCACGATCCTGAGCTGGTCCCTGTACGGCGCACGCTGCTGCGAGTTCCTGTTCGGCAAGGCCTCCAAGGTTGCGACCCTGATCTACAAGATCGTGTTCTGCGTCATTCTTGTCATCGGCTCCACGCTGGGTCTCGACCTCGTCTGGCTCATCGGCGACGCGCTGAACGGCCTCATGGCTCTGCCCAACCTGGTGGCGCTGCTGCTTCTGTCCGGCACGGTCATCAAGATTACCAAGGACCATTTCGCGGACAAGAAAACGCTTGGGTGATCCATCCTTTATGGCTAAAGAACGGCTGCCCGTTTCCCGTGTTTCCGGGGAACGGGCGGTCTTTTTTGTTGACGGACGGGCGGATTTTTTCTATACTGAACACGAAATCAAAAGACGGAGGCGAGTCGGATGCCGAGAAAAAGCGGCAGAAATACCAAGGGCCGGATCGTGTCGGCGGCGTGGAAGCTCTTTTATGAGCAGGGCTACGAGAATACGACCGTGGAGGACATCATCTTCGAGTCGGAGACGTCGAAGGGTTCCTTCTATCATTATTTTGACGGAAAGGATGCGCTGCTCGGCTCGCTGTCCATGATCTTTGACGAGAAATACGAGGAGCTGCGCGAGGTGATGGATCCGGACATGAGCGCGCCGGATGCGCTGCTGTATCTCAACCACGAGCTGTTCGCCATGATCGACAACAGCGTCTCCCTGGAGCTGCTGGCAAGACTGCTGTCCTCGCAGCTTGTGACCCGCGGCGAGCGGCATTTGCTCGACCGCAACCGCACCTATTTCAAGCTTCTGCATCAGATCGTGAAGGCCGGACAGGAGAGAGGGGAGCTCCGCGCGGATGTGACCGCCAATGAGATCGTGACCTCCTATGCGATGTTTGAGCGGGCGCTGATGTATGACTGGTGCCTCAATAACGGGTCGTACGCGCTGTCGAAATACGCGGCGGATATGATGCCGATGCTGCTGCAAGGCTACTGTGTGAAGTAAAAATTTTTATTTTGCATTTCGTATCATAATGATTCTTTATTTTCGTCTAGTCAAGAAAGTGCTGATATTAAAGAATTTTTTATGATTTTTTATGAATCCGGTATAGAATAAATTCTATACCGGATTCTGTATTTACGTACAGCCTTTTTTCTGCTATAATGACCACAACCTACATAGAAGAAGGAAGCAAGTCATGGTTATCTCGGAAGTTATCGTATTTGTTGTTTATCTGCTCTTTATGCTCGGCGTCGGCGTGTACTTCTTTGTGAAGAACAAAAACGGCGGCGAGAAGGGCTATTTCCTCGGCGGCCGTCAGATGGGCCCCTGGGTTTCCGCGCTGTCGGCCGGTGCGTCCGATATGAGCGCGTGGGTTCTGATGGGCCTGCCGACCTCCATCTATGCGCTGGGACTTGGCCAGGTGTGGATCGCGGTTGGTCTTGCCATCGGCTATGCGCTGAGCTGGATCTTTGAAGCGCCCCGTCTGCGGCGGTTCTCCATTGTCGCGGATGACTCCATCACGATCCCGCAGTACCTGACGAACCGTTTCCTGTCCCAGTCCAAGGCGGTGCAGGTCATCTGTGCGGTGATCTTCCTCGTGGCTTACACGATCTATGCCGCGTCCAGCATTAAGGCCTGCGGCACGCTGTTCAACACCGTGATCGGGATTGATGCGACCGTCGCCATGTATCTGGCCGCGATCATCATCATCAGCTACACCTTCCTCGGCGGCTTCTCCGCTGTTTGCTGGACGGACTTTTTCCAGGGCCTGCTGATGCTCGGCGCGCTGCTGATCGCTCCGATCTTTGCGGCGTTCATGCTGGACACCTCCGCGGTCTCTTCGGTGGCGGCGATCTCGGCGGAGACCCCGAACTTCTGGAACCCCGTGGCAAGCTGGCAGGACATCGTCTCCGGCCTCGGCTGGGGCATCGGCTATTTCGGTATGCCGCACATCATCATCCGCTTCATGTCGCTGGAATCCCAGAAGTCGCTGAAAAAGTCCGCGGGTATCGGCATCACCTGGACGGTTCTCATCCTCGTTTTTGCTGCGATCGTGGCGGTCGTCGGCCGTCTGCTGCTCGGCTTCGACCAGACCATCAACGACAACTCCCTGGTGTTCATCACCATGGTACGCAAGATATTCCCGGGCCTCATCTCCGGCATCCTGCTCTCCGCGATCCTGGCCGCGTCGATGTCCACGGCGGACAGCCAGCTTCTGGCGGCGGCCTCGGCCTTTGCCAGCGATGTGTATAAGCCCATCATCCGCAAAAACCAGTCCTCCGAAAAGGAGATGCTCTGGGCCGGCCGTATCGTGGTGCTGATTATCGCGGTGGTCGCGCTCATCATCGCGGCGAATCCCAACGCCGGTTCGATCATGAGCCTCGTCTCCAACGCGTGGGGCGTGTTCGGCGCGGCCTTCGGCCCGGTCATCATGCTCAGCCTGTTCTGGAAGCGCTTCACCTTCTCCGGCGCGGTTGCCGGTATTGTGGCGGGCGCTGCGGTGGATATCCTGTGGCTGGCCTTCCTGTCCGGCACGGGCATCTACGAGATCATCCCCGGCGCGGTCGCCGGACTGATCGCGGCGGTGGTCGTCTCCCTGCTCTCCAAGGCGCCGTCGAAGGAAGTCGAAGACCTCTTCGATGCCTCGGTCGCCTACGAGGATAAGTAATCTGCCTATCCGATCCATCTGCGGCACGGCTTCGGCTGTGCCGCAGAAATGCGTTATGGGAGGATAAACCTACCGGTTTTGTAGATTTTACACGAAAAGAATTTGTCCTTTTTGGAGTAAAACAGTTAAATTGAAGATTGACAAGCCAAGTCCGCAGGGACTATAATGAGCACATCCTCTTCGGAGGAGCAACCGAATATCATAAAAGGCAATGAAGAGAAGAGTACGCGGGAGATATGGCGCAGAGAGCCCCGGCAGCTGCGAAGGGGTGCAGAAGGCCCGCCGAACATGGTCTCGGAGCTGCGCGGGCGATAGGTAGTCCGCGACGGGAGCGCCCGTAACAGCGCGGGAGTTTGATGGAACTCTGTGAGGCTCGTGCTGTGAGGCGTGAGCGAAGCAAGGTGGTACCACGGCGCATTGACGCGTTCGTCCTTGATGAAGTCATTTCATTGAGGGCGTTTTTTGTTATATACAACGAGGAGGAACCGTATGGCGGAATCCATCATCAAAATTGAGGGGCTGAGCAAAACCTTCGGCGCCGGAGACGGCGCGGTAAAGGCATTGCAGGATGTCAATATTGACGTGGAAAAGGGTGATATTTACGGCATCATCGGCCTTTCCGGCGCCGGAAAGAGCACGCTTGTCCGGTGCATGAACCTTCTGGAGCGGCCAACGGAGGGCCGCGTCCTGTTTGACGGACAGGATCTCATGACGCTCTCTGAGAAGGAGCTGCGCCATGTGCGGCAGTCCATCAGCATGATTTTCCAGGGCTTCAACCTGCTGATGCAGCGCACGGCTCTCGAGAATATCTGCTTCCCGCTGGAGCTGGCGGGCGTGAAAAAGGCTGACGCCCGAAAAAAGGCGCAGGAGCTTCTGAAGATTGTCGATCTGCCCGATAAGGCGGAGGCCTATCCCTCGCAGCTCTCCGGCGGTCAGAAGCAGCGCATCGCGATCGCGCGTGCGCTGGCGAGCGATCCGAAGGTGCTGCTCTGTGACGAGGCCACGTCCGCCCTCGACCCCAAGACGACCCGTTCGATCCTCGACCTGCTCAAGAAGCTGAACCGGGAGATGAACGTCACGGTCGTGGTCATCACCCATGAGATGCGCGTGGTCGAGCAGATCTGCAACCGTGTTGCGATTCTGGATCACGGCGTCGTGCAGGAGAGCGGCCCGGTGTCCGAGGTGTTCTCAAACCCCAGGACCGAGGCCGGCCGCCGTCTCGTTCTGCCGGACGGGGAGAAAATCCATGTCCTGCCGCAGAACCGGCTGGTGCGTCTGGTGTTCAACGGCGCATCCGCGGCGGAGCCCATCATCTCCACGCTGGCCATTGAGCAGGGCATTCGCCTCAGCATCGTCGAGGCCGAGACCCGCTCGATCGGAGAGAAGCTCTTCGGCAACATGGTGCTGGCGCTGCCGGAGGATGAAACAGAAGCCGCCCGTGCGCTTGTCTATCTGCGCGAGATCAGCGGCGTGACCGCGGAGGAGGTGACGGACTATGTTCAGTGAGGCCAATGTGAGCCTGCTGCAGAGCATCGTGCAGGAAGAACTGCTTTCCGCGCTCTGGGAGACCCTCTATATGACGTTTTTGCCCACGATTATCGCGTTCGTTATCGGACTGCCGCTGGGTATCCTGCTGGTGACCGGCGAGGAAGGCGGCATCCGGCCGATGCCGAAGCTCCTCATGAAGATTCTGAACGTGGTCATTAACCTGCTGCGTTCGGTGCCGTTTCTGATTCTGCTCGTGGTCGTGCTTCCGATCTCCCGTTTCATCATTGGCACGACCGTCGGTACGCCCGCAATCATCATTCCGCTGGCCATCGCGGCGTTCCCGTTCATCGCCCGTCTGGTAGAGACTTCCATCCGCGAGGTGGATAAGGGCGTCGTCGAGGCGGCGCAGGCCATGGGCGCGAGCCCCTGGCAGATCGTTTGGAAGGTTCTGGTGCCGGAGGCAAAGCCCGCCCTGATCTCCAACTTCGTCGTGGCGCTCATCACGATCTTCGGCTACGGCGCCATGGCCGGTATCGTCGGCGGCGGCGGCATCGGCGCCATCGCGGTCAACTACGGCTATTATCGCCGGCGCACACTGATTCTGTACTGCGCGGTGATCGTCCTGATCATCTTTGTGCAGGTCATGCAGAGCATCGGGAACGTCATCATCCGCAAGTCCGACAAGCGTACCCGCTGATCGGCCGACCCAATCCGTTCATCCAAAAAATTTATATATCAAAAGGAGAAAAAACAGATGAAAAAAATCATTGCTCTTGCGCTGTCCCTGTGCCTGATCCTGGCGCTGGCAGCCTGCGGCGCGTCCAACACCGCCGCGGAACCCGAAGCGGCTGAGCCCGCTGCCGAGGAAGTCGAAGTCGCGGAAGCTCCTGCGGAAGAAGCCGCAGAGGCTCCTGCCGAGGAAGCGGAGGAAGCTCCCTCTGATCTGGCCGGCACGACCATCACCGTCGCCGCCTCCCCCGTGCCTCACGCGGAGATCCTGGCCGTTGCCAAGGACATCCTCGCCGAGCAGGGCATCACCCTCGACATCATCGAGTACACCGACTATGTCCAGCCCAACCTGGTTGTTGACAGCGGCGAGGTTGACGCCAACTACTTCCAGCATACGCCCTACATGAACCAGTTCAACGAGGAGAACGGCACCAGCATCGTGTCCGCCGGTCTCATCCACTATGAGCCCTTCGGCATCTTCGCTGGCAAGACCGCTTCCATCGACGAGCTCCAGGACGGCGCGCAGATCAGCATCCCCAACGACGCCACCAACGGCGCCCGTGCTCTGCTCCTGCTTGAGCAGGAGGGCATCATCACCCTGAAGGAGGGTGTGGGCATCGAGGCCACCGTGTATGACATCGAGGAGAACCCCAAGAATGTCGAGATCGTGGAGATGGAGGCCGCTCAGCTGCCCCTGTCCCTGCAGGATGTTGACCTCGCGGTCATCAACGGCAACTATGCGCTGGATGCCGGTCTGAACCCCGCGACCGACGCTCTGGCGATCGAGGACGCCTCTGGTGACGCCGCGCAGTACTTCGCAAACCTCGTTGGCGTTGCGGAAGGCCGTGAGAATGATCCCGCCATCGTGGCGCTCGTCTCCGCGCTTCAGTCCGACGCGGTCAGAACCTTCATTGAGGAGAACTACAGCGGCGCGGTTGTCGCGATCTTCTGATCGAATCGTATATCAAACTAAATCCCGCCCTTTCCGGGCGGGATTTTTTCACCTCAAAGAGGTAAAGAATCATGATTTTCCGGAGTTGAAATTATTCGTTTTGGAAGCGATTCCGGGCCTGTTTGGAAAGATTTTGAAAGAAAAATGCAGAAATAAAAATGCAGGATTTCATGGCAAAACTTGCAGGAAAAATGGCAAAAAATTCGTTGACAAACCGATTTTTGAAGCTTATACTGCATATGAAAGCGATCCGAGGGCGGTAAACCGGGTCGTGAAAATCTGAAAAAGGATTCTTTGGAGGAATCGAAAAATGACGACGATTATTTGTTTTGGTGTTCTGCTTGGAATCAGCTTCTGCAGCGTGATCGGCACGGAGCTTTACTTCGGAATGAAGCGCGAGACAAAGTAATCGGGTGCTGATATATCCCGAATAACGGGGAGGAGGCCCGGTATGCGATCGGCATACCGGGCCTCCTCCCGTTGTTGGCGTATGAAAAAGAGGAAAGGCCGGAGCCTTTCCCCTTTTTTGTTTTGGTCATGCCGGAATTACTGAACGGTCACGGTGCCGTAAGCGGGATCGGTCACGATGTTCAGCGTGCCCGCACCGGTGTTGGTGATGTCGGCCGCGGTGAGGTTTGCGGAGCAGATCGTCAGCTCGCCGCCCTCGGCGACGTCAACGGTCAGCGCGCCCTCGGCGTTGATGACGACATCGCCGTAGAAGCGAATGGCCATCTCGCCGTCATACAGGGCCTGATATTCCGCGAGGTTCGCGGGATCGACGGTCACATCGGTGATGGCGTTGACGGTATTGCGGTTGCCGACGCTCGCGAGGGTGCTGCCCGCAACATTCAGCTCGGAGTCGACCACGGTGATGATCGCACGCTCGCAGCCGGTGACGGCGAAGAGCTTGGAGCCGGTGTTGTTGACAACGGAGTTGACCAGCGTCAGAGCGCCTGCGTCGGTGGTGAGGGAGGTCATGTTCTGGAAGGTCGCGGTGGAGACGTTCAGGATGGAGTTCTCGAAGTAGTTGGAGGCGTAGCCGTTGCCGCCGATGGTGTTGGCATACACGCTGTTTTTGACGATCAGCGTGGTGGGCTCGTCGATGACGGCGCCGCCGGTGGCGATGGTGTCCTCAAAGACCTGATAGCCGCCCCAGAAGTCGGAGGAGAACACACGGCCGGAGCCGAAGGCGGCGGAGTCCACATAGTGGACGGTGCCGTTATAGAGGTTGTTGGTCAGGTGCTGGCTGGAGGAGTAGGCAACCGCGTTCGTGATGTTCAGGGAGCCGCCGAAGCCGACATAAGCCGTACCGGCCATGGTACCGGCCATGGAGGTGGAGCCGCTGGCCTCACCGTCGATGACGAGGGTGCCGTTGTCGCTGCGGAGGTTCACGACGGTGTCCTTGCCCCAGACGCCCATCGCCGTGCCGACCGCGAAGCGATAGAAGGCGTTGCGGCTGGTGGCGTTGTAGACGAAGCCGTCATGGGTGGGATCGGTGGCGGCCTCCTGGCCGTCGAGCGCGTAGCGCGGGTCGCTCAGGCCGGTGATATCGCTCACGGCGTTATCGGCGTTGCCGGTCAGGGAGATGGTGTTGTTCGTGATGGTGAGCTCGCCCGCATTGTTGATGAGCAGGGCGGCGTTCTCCTCGGAGATCAGGTCGGCATCGTCAATGGTGGCCTGCACTTCCGCGAGGTTGTCCGAAGTCACGATCAGGGTGCTGCCGTATTCCGGGCCAAAGAAACGGCTCATGTCGGCGTACTCGGAACCGGTAGCCTCGGTGCGGGAGGCGTCGGGAGCGATCTTGCCCTGGACATAGTCCTTGGCGGCGTAGAGAACCTCAACGGCCTCGGCCTTGGTGAGCTGGGTGTCCGCGGCGGGAACAGCGGCCTCGCCCAGAAGGACGGAGGAAACCGCCGCGATCTTGGCCTCGTTGGAGTAGCCGGCGGGTTCACCGGAGGGTTCGGCGGAAGCGCCGTCGAAAGCGGCCGCGGCCGCCTTGAGCGCATCAGCCATTGCCACGCCGTCCTCGTTCAGCATTGTCCAGATGGAGGTGAAGGCGTTGAACATACCAACATAGGCAAACTCAACATCGACCACCGCACCGGTGCCGAGGCTCGTCACGCCGTCGATGTTCTCGGCCAGATAGAAGCCCTCGCCGAGATCCTTCACATCGGAGAACTGGGTGTAAACGCCGTCCCAGATGCCGGCCTGCACGGTGGCGGACACAGCGTCGGAGTAGGGGTCATTGGAGAACATGGCGCCGACGAAGTCATCGGGATCGACGAAGCCGGCGGCGGCGGTGATCTGGTCAACCACGATCTGGAACAGGCGGTACATACCGACGGCGTACTCATAGCCGTACAGCTTGTCGCCGAAAACGGTCAGGCCGTCGCCGGAATTGGTGATGCCGGAGCGCAGATACCAGGCAACGGCGTCCTCGTGGCCGGCGAAGTTCTCGGTATCGGTCAGATCGTCCAGCGTGACCGCGGTACGGTTGCCGCCGATGAAGACGGCGGTGTCGCCTTCGATGGGGTTGGCGTCCGTGATGGCGGTGTAGTCGCCGTAAGCCATGTTGGGCGCGTAGGTGGTCAGCTCCATGGACGTGCCGTCCGCCAGCGTCAGGGTGGCGGTGTTCTCGGCGTATTCCTTGCCGACGACATAGATCGTGGTGGCATAAGCGCCGTCGCCGGTGGAGAGATAATAGACGGTGTTGGCCGCGGCATCCACGCCGGTCAGGGTCAGGACACCGTTTGCGACGGCGGCGGTCACACCGGCCGCGGGAACGGTGCAGGCGCTGTCGGTGTAAACGGCGATGCTGCCGGCAAAGGCCTCGGGCACGAAAGCGGCTTCGCCCTCGTCACCGGCGGCGTATACGCCGTACAGGTCGGTGGAAACGGCGTTTCCGTCGATCTCACCCTGCGAGGCGACGAAAACGTACTGCTTCAGCGCCAGCATACCGGTCAGGTCGATGCCGCCGCCTCCGCTGGCCCCTCCGCTGGCTTCTCCGCTGGCCTCGCCGGAGGCGAATGCACCCAGAGAGAGGAGCATGGCCAGGGCCACGATGAGAGAGAGGATCTTGGTGGACTTTCTCATAAAAGCGTTCCTTCCTTTCTTGATCTCTGGAACTTTTGCCAGAGACAACTGATAGTACGTATTCTATAACATTTTTATAAGTGCGTCAATGACACAAAAGTGACAAAGCGGACGGATGGCGTCAAATTCCCGAAATTTTATTGACATCTCCGAAACGCCTTGATAAGATGCGGGCATCCCCCTAAAAATGCAGAAATCGGAAACAGAGTGAGAGCATGAAGAAATTATCCCGTTCATCCGGCATCCTGATGCCGGTCTTTTCCCTGCCGTCACCGCATGGTATCGGCACGCTCGGCCGTGCGGCCCGCGATTTTGTGGATTTTCTGGCCGAGGCCGGGCAGTCCTTCTGGCAGATGCTGCCGGTTGGGCCGGTCAGCTACGGCGATTCGCCGTATCAGAGCTTTTCGACCTTCGCCGGAAATCCCTATTATATCGACCTGGAGACGCTTATCAGGGACGGCCTCCTCACGGAAGAGGAAGCGGCTTCCCCGGATTGGGGCGATGACCCGGCGCGTGTGGATTACGGAAAGCTCTATGAGAACCGGTTTGCGGTTTTGCAGAAGGCGGCGCAGCGCGGCTGCGGTGCGGAGGCATTCGCGGCGTTTCGGGAGGAAAAACGCACATGGCTGCCCGATTATGCGCTGTTCATGGCACTCAAGCGGCATTTTGCCATGCGTCCGTGGTATGAGTGGCCGGAGGAGGATATCCGCCTGCACAGACCCGAGGCCTGCGCCCGGTGGCGGGAGGCCCTGCGGGACGATGTGACGCTGTTTGAGTACAGCCAGTTTCTGTTCTATCGCCAGTGGGCGGAGCTGAAGGCATACGCGGCATCGGCCGGGATCGGCATCATCGGGGATGTACCGATCTATGTTGCGCTGGATTCGGCGGATGTCTGGGCAGAACGGCAGTGGTTTCGGCTCGGCGAGGATAATCGGCCGACGGAGGTGGCGGGCGTGCCGCCCGACTACTTCAACGAGGACGGTCAGCTCTGGGGCAATCCGCTCTATGACTGGGAGGCCTTGCAGGCCGACGGCTTCGGCTGGTGGATACGACGGATCGACGGGGCGGCGGAGCTGTTTGATGTTCTGCGAATCGACCATTTCCGCGGACTGGAGAGTTTTTACGCGGTGCCTTACGGCGAGGAAACGGCGCGTAACGGCCGGTGGGTCAAAGGCCCGGGCATGGCGCTCGTGGGTGTGCTGTCGGACTGGTTCCACGACACGTCGTTCATCGCGGAGGATCTGGGCATCCTGACGCCGGCGGTGAAAAAGCTTCTCGCCGATTCGGGCTTTCCCGGCATGAAGGTGCTGGAGTTTGCGTTTGACCCGCAGGAGCTGTCGGAGCATCTGCCCCATCGCTATACGCCGAACTGCGTCTGCTATACCGGGACGCACGACAACGACACACTGGCCGGCTGGCTGGCCACGGCCGGGCCGGAGGAAGTGGCGTTTGCCAAGGAATATCTCGGCCTGAACGGGGAGGAGGGCTTTGTGCGGGGGATCATCCGCGGCGGCATGAGCTCGGCGGCCGGTCTGTTTATCGCGCCGATGCAGGATTGGCTGGAGCTTGGCAGCGAGGCGCGCATCAATGTCCCCGGCGTTCCGGAGGGCAACTGGACATGGCGGCTGCGGGACGGCGTGCTGACCGGCGCGCTCGCGGCGCGCATCCGCACGGTCACCAGACGCTACGGCCGCTGCTGACAGGATAAATAAACGTCTCCGTGGGCGGCGGAGACGTTTTTGGTATTGAAATTTTTGGAATATGTGCGTATAATAAAAAAGTTAGATTTTACAGAAAGAAGGAGGGGGAACCATGAACCGGACACGCGTTGCAGCGCTCTGGAAGTCCCCGGAAGAATATACCTCGGAGCCGATCACCGTCTGCGGCTGGGCCCGTACGATTCGCGACCAGAAGAATTTCGGCTTCATCGACCTGAACGACGGCAGCTCCTTCAAGGGCGTGCAGGTCGTATTTGAGCGGGCGGTTTTGGAGAATTACGACGAGATCGCGAAGCTGAACGTCGGCGCGGCCCTGATCGTCAAGGGCAGCCTGGTGCTGACCCCGGAGGCAAAGCAGCCGTTTGAGATCAAGGCGCAGTCCATCGAGATTGAGGGCGTTTCCGCGCCGGATTACCCGCTGCAGAAAAAGCGCCACACCGTGGAGTATCTGCGTACGATCCAGCATCTGCGTCCGCGCACGAACCTGTTCTCTGCGACGTTCCGCGTCCGCTCCGTGGCGGCGCAGGCTGTCCATGAGTTTTTCCAGAGCCGCGGCTTTGTGTATGTCCACACGCCGATCATCACCGGCTCCGACGCCGAGGGTGCGGGCGAGATGTTCCGCGTGACGACGCTCGACCTCAATAACCTCCCCCTCAAAGAGGACGGCACGGTGGACGACAGCCAGGACTTCTTCGGCAAGGCCACGAACCTGACCGTGTCCGGTCAGCTGAACGCCGAGAACTTCGCGATGGCATTCGGCGACGTCTATACCTTCGGCCCTACCTTCCGCGCCGAGAATTCCAACACCCAGCGCCACGCCGCCGAGTTCTGGATGATCGAGCCGGAGATGGCCTTCTGCGATCTGGAGGGCGACCTCGAGTGCATGGAGGCGATGGTGAAGTACATCATCACCACCGTGCTGGAGAAGTGCCCGCAGGAGATCGACTTCTTCAACTCCTTTGTGGACAAGGGCCTCAAGGAGCGCCTGATCCATGTCGCGACGAGCGATTTTGCCCGCGTTACCTACACCGAGGCCGTGGAGCTTCTGAAAAACTCCGGCGCCGACTTCAAGTTCCCCGTGGAATGGGGCATTGACCTGCAGACCGAGCATGAGCGCTATCTCACCGAGCAGATCTATAAGCGTCCGCTCTTTGTGACGGACTATCCCAAGGAGATCAAGGCGTTCTATATGCGCCTGAACGACGACGGCAAGACGGTTGCCGCGGCGGACTGCCTTGTTCCCGGCATCGGCGAGATCATCGGCGGCAGCCAGCGCGAGGAGCGTCTCGACCTGCTGACCGCCCGTATGGCGGAGCTGGGCCTCAAGGAGGAGGACTACTGGTGGTATCTCGACCTGCGCCGCTACGGAAGTTGCCGTCATGCCGGCTTCGGTCTGGGCTTTGAGCGCATGGTCATGTATCTTACGGGCGTGTCCAATATCCGCGACGTGGAGCTGCATCCGCGTACGGTCGGCAACGCCGAATTCTGATAAAACTGCGTAAACGCAGCGCCGTCCATAAAACGGCGCCGCGTTTTGCGTTATGGGAGGCAGTATGGATTTTCTGTTTTTCTTCAACAGCGTGCTTCTGGGCGTGGGACTTGCGATGGACGCGTTTTCCGTATCGCTCGCAAACGGTCTGAACGAGCCGGGAATGAAGCCGGGACGGATGTGCCGGATCGCAGGCGTGTACGCCGTGTTTCAGGCGGTCATGCCGATGATCGGCTGGGTCTGCGTCCACACCATCGTGGAGGCGTTTTCGTCGTTTCAGCGCTTCATCCCGTGGATCGCGCTCGTACTCCTCGTCTATATCGGCGGCAAAATGCTCTATGACGGCCTGCATGGGGAGGAGGATACAGAGAGCGCCGCTGCCCTGGGGCTGGGTACGCTGCTCATGCAGGGCGTGGCGACGAGCATCGACGCGCTCTCCGTCGGCTTCACGATCGCGGAAGAGCCGCTTCTGACGGCGCTGGTGAGCGCGGCGATCATTGCGGCGGTCACCTTTGTCCTCTGTGTCGGCGGGCTGGCGCTGGGAAAGCGCTTTGGCACGAAATTCGCGGGCAAAGCGGCTATTCTGGGCGGACTGACCCTGATCGCGATCGGGCTCGAAATATTCCTCAAGGGCATTTTGAGCTGAACAGAACACCCCGTTTGTCGGACAGTATATCGTACGGTCTGACAAACGGGGTGTCGTTCTGTGGATACAGGATTCAGGCAAGCGGTTTGCCCCATGCGCCGTCAAAGGCAAGCTCGTCCAGAGCCTTGCGGGGACGGGCGTCCGGCGCTTCGGCCGGATGGCCGAGCGGCGTGAAGGCAACGATGCGGATGTTTTCGGGAATGCCGAGAAACTCCTTGATCGGGCCTTCGGTGAACGCGCCGATCCAGCAGGTGCCGAGACCCATTTCCGTCGCGGCGAGGACGCCGTTTTCGAGCGCGATGCCGGCGTCGGTCATGTAGTAGGGCTTGTCGTCCCGGACGCCGCTCAGAGCGGGATCGGCCGTCACGACGATAAAGTAGGGCACGGTATCAAAAACAGCCGGGCCGGGGTTGCCGCGCAGAAGCTCGCCGAGCTTCCGGATCTGCGCGCGGTCGGACAGGACGATGACGTTGCAGCACTGCTTGTCCTTCCAGGTCGGAGCGAGCCGGATGGCCTCCAGAAAACGGGTGAGCTGTTCCTTGCTCACGGGAGCGTCGGTAAAGGCCCGGACGCTGCGCCGGGCTTTGATTGCTTCAAAAACTTCCATGCGGAATGCCGCCTTTCCGAAAAAACTGTTTTTATCATACACGTTTTTTGGGAAAAACGCAATCCGTCAAACCGGAAACAGCTCCTTTTTGATCTGGCCCACGGCCGTTTTTTCCAGCCGCGAGACCTGCGCCTGGGAGATGCCGATGGCGGAGGCCACCTCCATCTGCGTCCGGCCCTCAAAGAAACGCATGGCGAGGATGCGCTTTTCGCGTTCGCCGAGCTTGTCCACGGCTTCGGACAGCGCGATGCGCTCGAGCCAGGAGGCGTCGGTGTTTTTGGTGTCGCAGACCTTGTCCATGACGGAAACGCTCTCGCCGGCCTCGCCGTAAACGGGGTCGAACAGGCTGACCGGGTCGGACATGGCGTCCATGGCGAGCACGACCTCGTAGACGGGGATGTTGAGCGCTTTTGCGATGTCGTCGACCGACGGGTCTTTCTGGTGCTCCGAAAGCAGCGCTTCCCGGGTCTGCATGACCTTGTAGGCAAGATCCCTTAGCGAGCGGGAGACGCGGACGGCGCTGTTGTCCCGCAGATAGCGCCGAA
>JBJDYS010000016.1:0-4594 GCA_051867595.1 Oscillospiraceae bacterium | reverse complement strand
CCAAACCGGGGACGCGGGTTCGATTCCCGCTTGCGGCTCCACCGCGAAAGCGGCAGACGGCGGAGACACCGCCTTACCAACGGGGAGCGGGAGACACCCGCAAAAAACGGGCAAAAAAGGGGAGCCACCCCACAAAACAGGAGGTTATCACCATGGCAGCAGAAGAAACAAACGTCAATACGCAGCAGGATCAGGCCGGAAAGCCTGGCGAAGCTCCGGCCGCGCCGGTCGTGGACTACGACAAGCTGGCGGGCATCCTTGCCGGGAGACAGGCGGCCAATGAGGAATCCGTCCTCAAAGGCTACTTCAAACAGCAGGGCCTCACCGGCGATGAAATGAATCAGGCGATCGCGGCGTTCAAGGCCGAGAAGGCGAAGAATACGCCCGATCCGGCCGCCTTGCAGCAGCAGGTCGCGCAGGCCAATGCCCGGCAGATGCAGGCGGAAATGTCCAATCACGCGCTGCTGATGGCGTCGGAGCTGGGCGTTGAGATTTCGGCGATGCCGTATGTGATACGCATGGCCGACCTTTCCGGCGTGGCTGCGGAGGGAAAGGTCGACGACGAGAAGCTCAAGGCGGCCATCAACCGTGTGCTGGAGGCGATCCCCCAGCTCAAAAAGCCCGTGGAGAGCGCCGCAGGCGGCCTGAAAGTCGGAGCAGGTACCGGTTCCGGCGGAGAGGGCGCAGACGACGATTCGCTGTGGGCGGCATTCAACACCAGGAAAATATAATTCGGAGGTTAAAAGTTTATGCCTACTATCAACTACGCTGAAAAATTCAGCACCATCCTCGCGCAGAAGTATGCGGCCGAGTCCAAGGCCGACGCGCTGTTCGGCTCGAACCAGGGCGTCACCTTCCTGAACGCGCAGACCATCAAGTTGCCCCGCCTCACCCTGAGCGGCTACAAGGATCACAGCCGCGCCGCCGTCGGCTTCAACACCGGCAGCATCGCGAACGACTGGGAGCCGAAGAAGCTCGAGTTTGACCGCGATATTGAGTTCGCCATCGATCCCATGGACATCGACGAGACGAACCTCGCCCTTGCCGTGGCCAACATCCAGAACACCTTCGAGGAAGAGCAGGCGATCCCCGAACGCGACGCCTATGCTTTCTCCAAGCTTTACACCGAGTACGTCACGACCTATCACCAGACCGTGACCACGGATGCACCGACGGCGGCCGATATTCTGGAGGCCTTCGATGCGGACATGGCCGCCATGGACGATGCGGGCGTGCCGGAGGAAGGCCGCATCCTGTATGCGATCCCCAGCATCATGAAGCTCTATAAGGAGGCGGACGGCATCAGCCGCAGCATCACCATCTCCGGCCCGGCCGGCGTCATCAACCGCAAGGTACACTCTCTGGATGACGTGCAGCTTGTCAGCGTGCCGAGCGCACGCATGAAGAGCGCGTATGATTTCACAACCGGCTTTGTGCCGGCGGATGGCGCGAAGCAGATCCGCTCCATCCTCGTGCATCCCTCCGCCGTGGTCGCCCGCCAGAAGTACAGCTACATCAAGCTGTTCACACCCGGTACCGACAGCCGCACCGCGGATAACTACATCTACCAGAACCGCCGCTACATGGATCTGTTCCTGCTGGAGCGCAAGACCGACGGCGTGAAGATCAACGTGGAGGCCTGAGTATGAAAGCTGTGAAGGGAAACCGCGCATACACCATCACCGAGGTCGAGAAGGAGGCCCGCCGCGCGGAGGGCTTCGACATCTACGACGACGAGGGAAAGCTGATCGAGTACGCAAAGGGCAAGACGATCCCCTACGAGGAGCATCTGGCGGTCGTCGAGAAGCTCACCGCCGAGCTGACGGCGGCGCGGGAAGAGGTCGAGAAGCTCACCGCCGAGCTGAAGAAGGCAAAGAAGGCCGGCAAGCCTGCCGGAGCCGAAAATCAGGAGGAGTGATCGGTCATGGCTTATGAGCCGTACGCGACGGACGGAGACTATGCCGTCCTCGTGCCGTCCGGCCCGGAGCTTGCGCCGGACGCGCTGCGTGTCGCCTCGCGGCATATCGACAGCCTGACGTTCAACCGCATCCGCACGGTCGGCTTCGACAGCCTGACGGAGTTCCAGCAGGAGGTCATCCGGGAGGTCGTCTGCCGGCAGGCGGCGTTTGAGACGGAGAATGCGGACGTGATCGGTTCGATCCTGTCGAGCTACTCCGTGAACGGCGTTTCCATGCAGTTCGGCTCAAGCTGGAACGTGGTCGTCGAAAACGGCGTGGCGATGCAGCGGGACGTCTATGCGCTGCTTGCACAGACGGGTCTCTGCTGCCGGATCGCGAGGTGAAGGCATGAAATGGCCTGAACTTGTGCCGAAACGGCTCTGCCGGACGCCGATACGCCTCGTCATCGAGCGGGAGGGTCTCGACGAAGACGGCGCGCCCATGGCCGCGCTCGACATCGAGCTGACCTGCAGCTGGCAGGACAGCGCGAAGGTCGAGCTGACCGGGGAACAGAAGTACACCCGCATCACCGGGCGCGCCCTCTTCCCGGGGGACATTGCGCCGGACATGGCCGTCATCGCCGGCGGCTACGGCGTGATCTTCGGGGAACGCCGGCCGATCGCCGAGGGCATCAAGGCCCGGAACCCGGACGGTACCGTGAACTATACGGAGGTGCGTTTCCGATGAGTGACTACGCGAAGATCGAGCTCGACTACGGCGTTCTGCGCCATCTCGACAAGGCGGCGATCCGGGCGCTGCATCAGACTGCTGAAGTTTTGCACGGAGACATCAAGGATGCAATGGTGATCCCTCGTGACATAGGAACCTTGGGAGATACGGCGTTTTACGTGGACGAATCACATCTTACCGAAGGAACTGTATCTCTGGTCAACGATACCAAGTATGCCCGACGATTGTATTACCATCCTGAATACAACTTTCACCAAGAATATTGGGAAGATGAGAAAGGAACCCATGATGGTAACCCGAACGCGAAGGGTAAATGGTTCGAGGACTGGGAATACGGAGGCGAGAAAGGTCACTTTGCATCGGAGGCGTTTGAAAAATTCTATAAGCGGGAGGCCGGTTTATGATGTTGGCCCTTTCAGACGTCCGCGACTGGCTGAAAACGCTGGACGTCGCGGAGAATTACTATATCGGGCGGCTGGACGCCAAACAGGAGAAATCCCTCGGGGTTTATAACCTGACAAGGCGCGGCGCTCCGATCATGGCGCTCGGCGGCGCAGCGCAGTCAAGCTATGACGTCAAAAGCGTATCGCTGCTGCTGCACTGGAATCGGAACGCCCGGGAAACCGAGGCGGCCGCGCACGTGCTCTGGAACAAGCTTCTCCGAGCGGGGCGCCCGGTTACGCCCGGCGGTGTGCCGATCCAGTACATTCAGCTGACCGTGCCGGAACCCATCGCCGTAGACACCGATGATAACGGCGTCTACGAGTATGTGATCGAAATGAATATCTATTACAGGAGGTAAAAACACCATGGCAACTACGAGCGGAGTATATCCGTGCTATGAAAACCAGTTCACCGTTGACGGCAAGACGATCGCCGACTGCGAGAGCTTTTCCGTCAGCTTTGACAACGGTATCGAGGAATGGCATCCCTTTGAACAGGAGGGATGGGTACGCCGTCTGCTGACCAGCAAGGGCGTGACCATCAGCGTCACCGGAAAGCGCAATGTCGGCGACGAGGGCAACGACGCGGTGGCGGCTCTTGCCTGGGTGAACGGACGCGCCGCGGAGAAGGATTTCGTCTGGAACTTCCCCGACGGCACCAAGGTCGAGTTCAAGGACGCGGTCATCAGCGTCACGAACATCGGCTCGGCCGATTCCACCAATGTCGCGCCGCTGGAGTTTGAGGTGCAGTCGAACGGCAAGCCCGTCGTCACGCCGGCCGCGGCCTGACACACAATCACGAAAAGGGAAGTCGATGACCGGCTTCCCTTTTTCAGCGTATACAGGAGGAAATGAAAATGCGCTATGATCTGACAGAAAAACTGAAATTCAACGAAGATCCCGTCCTCATTGTTCAGGATACGGAGCTGACAGTGCATTCCGACGCGGAGAGCGTCCTGAAGCTCATGGACGTGCTCGGCTCCAAGGGCGAGGTCGCCGGGGCCGTGGAGACGGCCGAACTGCTGTTCGGAGCAAAGGATCGGAAGAAGCTGGCCGAGATGAAGCTCAAGATGGACGACTATCTGCTCGTTATCAAAGCGGCCATTCAGCTCGCCATGGGCGTTGACCCCGAGGAGGAGCCGACGGGGGAATAACCGACCCGTACTATGACATCGAGGAGGACTGGGAGCTGATCGTGGCAAGCTTCCAGTCCATGTACGGGATCAGGCTTTCACGGGAGCTGAGCGGCATGAAGTGGCGGGAGTTCTGCTCGCTTCTGAGCGGGCTGAGCGCCGACACGCCGCTCGGCCATATTGTTTCCGTCCGCGCAGAGAATGACCCGAAGCGTCTGAAGGAATTCACGCCGGAGATGAAGCGCGTGCGGGCAAAATGGCGCACCAGGAAAGCGAAGGCCATGCCACAGGAAAAAGTGGACGACTTTGTAGAATCCATGCGGAAGGCGTTTATCGCCATGGCATGACAGGCAGGTGAAAATATACGATG
>JBJDYS010000015.1:0-21073 GCA_051867595.1 Oscillospiraceae bacterium | reverse complement strand
CTCCGTCACGGCTTACGCCGTGCCACCTCCCTTTACACAAGGGAGGCTTTGGCGCGGCGAAAATTCACTGTTTTACCCGCCATTCCGCAGCGATGTTTTTTCACGCCTCGTTCTGTCCGGCGAAATGCCGGTCGTGAATGCGCCGGGCGATATAGACCGCCGGCGTGTCCAGCAGCGACGTGACCACATAGATCACATAGCCCGCGGCGATGATGCTCAGGATGAGCCTGGCGTCATAGCCCTCCGTACCGGCAAAGGCCGCGACATTGAACAGGATCGTATTCACCAGCTGGCTGATGAGCGTGGAGCCGTTATTGCGAAGCCACAGGAAGGCCCGGCGATTGCCGCAGCGCTTTTCGGAGAAATCCCACCATTTGTGGTACAGCCACACATCGAAGAACTGGGACAGGGCATACACGGCCATGCTCGCGAGCACCATGCGCGGCGTCGCGGTGAAAATTTCCCGGATCGACGGCATGACCCAGTCGTTTTCCGACGGGATATACAGAAGCCAGGAGCTGGACAGCACCACAAAAAACAGCGACGCAAAAATGCCGATCATAACGGCTTTATTCGCGGCCTTTTTCCCGGCGTTCTCGCTTAAAATATCGGTGATGAGGAAGGTCGAGGCGAACAGGACGTTGCCGAGGGTCTGCTCCATGCCGAACGCGTTTACGAGGATCAGCACCTCGATATTCGACAGGATCGTGGCGACGGCGGTCATGGCGTACAGGCCGGTATGGCCGAAAAACCGGTAGGCCAGCAGCACCGCGCCGAAGATCAGCACGACGGAGCACAGGAGGATCAATTCATTCATGGGTTCCTTTCCGGAAGCGGAGAAAAAAATAAGAGGGCGCACTACGCCCTCTTATGGAAATCTCTCGTTTCCTCGCCGTAGTTTTGTTTAAGGTCAGGATGGTCTCGAACTGACCGCTATTCGGTTGCGTATATTTTGCCCGAAAGGCGGGCGTTTGTCAAGAGGCGGCCTCGCTTTCGGCCTCCTCCGCGAACTCATAATACTCCGACTCGTCGGCAAACAGCATATACCGGTCGCCCACCAGTCCGTAAAATCCCGCTCCCGTAAAATAACCGCGCATCGCTTCGATCCTCCTGTCGTTGTTTTCTGATAACAGGATACCGGATCGACTGTCCCATAAAAAGGACTTCTGTTATTCGATGGTCAGCGTGCGGATCCAGCCTTTATGAACCCGCGTTTCAAAAAACTCCTCCATGGAGCAGAGAAAATCCTCCTTGCCGTCCGCGACGTTCAGGAAGCGATAGCGCCCGTCGTTCTGGCGGACAAAGGAGATAAAGTGCGGCACGTCTCCCTCCCAATAGCGGAGGATACCGGCGGCGCTTTCCCCTGCGGCGGCCTGTGCTCGCTTTCGTCCGGCGGTATAGCGGTGCGGCAGATACCGCCGCAGATACCGGCGCAGCTTCCGCATCGGCGTCGGGCCGGGGATGCGAAAGACATACATCCGGTTCATCTCGCCGCACACATCGTCGAACGCCACGTCCTGCCCGGCGGCATGGCGCAGGTTATAGGCGGCGATCCAGCCGCAGCCGTTTATATCCGAGGTCATCCCGCGATAGGGATAACCGGCCATGAAATTCTGGTCGATGATATATCCGTCCGCCGAAAAGCCGTCCATTGTGCACCCCCCTTTTATTCTTCCTAATTCTATCATGATTAGCCGGAAACGCAAGAAAAAGCCTTTACGAACAGGCGATTTTGCGCTATAATTAATAATTAAAGAAATTTATTTAAACAGAAAGACTGTGCCTTTCCGGCACATGGGGTACATGGGATGACGCATATCCTCTACAATCCGCTCTCGAACGGCGGTCACGGCCTCAAAGGCATCGAGGACGTTCAGGCCGCGTTCGCAGCGGAGCATCCGCAGTCTCTGGATATCACGGCGCTGGATGTAAAGGCCTTTATCGCAGACCTCTCTCCTGAGGATAAGATCATCCTCTGCGGCGGCGACGGTACGCTTCACCATCTGGTCAACGACCTTGACGAGCTGCCTCCGAGCATCCCCATCCATATCTGGCGCTTCGGAACCGGCAACGATTTTATGCGGGACATCTCCCCCAAAGGCGGCGAAAAAACGCTCCTCATAAACGAGTATATCCGCCATCTCCCCACCGCCGAATTTCAGGGAATGACACGCCGCTTCGTCAACGGCTGCTCCTGCGGCGTGGACGCGATCGTTTGTCAGAAAATGGAGGAAAACCGTCTGCACCCCCGAAAATCCGGTTATATCGCCACCGCCATTTCCTCCTTTTTCCGGTACTATAAGCCAATCTCCGGCCGGGTCACCGTCGATGGCGAAACGCGGTCGTACGACAAAATCTGGATGGCCGGAGCCCTGCACGGCCGTATGCAGGGCGGCGGCATGAAATTCGCCCCCCAGCAGGATCGAAGCGGCGACACGCTCACCTCGTTCGTGTGGCACGATACCAGCGCCCTCGGCACGCTGGTGCGTTTTCCCTTTGTGATCCCCGGCTGGCACACAGGCTTTGCCGCCTGCGATATGCGCGTCGGCCATGAGATCATCGTGGAGCTTGACGAGCCGACCGTGATCCAGCTCGATGGCGAGATTCTCGAAGGCATAACCGGCTATACGGCACGCAAGTAAACACCACTCCCAGCCCCGGACGGGGTACAGCAAAGGATATCCTCTATGACAATGGACGAACTCAAGCTGATCGTAGCCAGCAAGCTCATAAAGCTCCGCCAGGAGGCGGGCTTTACGCAGGCGGAGCTGGGCGAGAAGCTCAATTATTCCGACAAGACCGTTTCCAAATGGGAACGGGGCGAGTCGCTGCCCGACGCCTTCGTGCTCCTGCAGATTGCCCAAATCTACGGCACGACGGTGGACGCCCTGCTCAGCGAGCAGGAGCCCTGGCAGGACCCGGTCAAAAAAGCACGCGAGGAGGAAAAGAAAAACGCCCCGAAATTTTCCAGCACGGTCGTCACGCTGGTGGCGATCGCGGGCATCTGGACAATGGCTGTGATTCTGTATGTGACCCTCTGGATCGCGGCGAACACACATCTGTGGATGATTTTTGTCACCGCCGTCCCCATTTCGCTCATCACCCTGCTTGTTCTGAACTCCGTCTGGAACAAGGGACGGCATAACCAGATCATCGTGATGCTGCTCGTCGCGTGTATCATCGCGCTGCTCTATCTCTTCCTGCTGCCCTTTAACCCCTGGCAGCTCTTCCTCATTCTGATCCCGGCGGAGATCATGGTCTTTCTGTGCTTCCATATCCGCATCCCGTCCCGGAAGTCACAGAAATAACGGGATTCTCCGAATCGTAGAGACAACCAATCCAAGGCGTAGAGCTTGCTCTGCGCCTTTTTCTCTTTCCGGGAGAGCGCCGCGCTTATGCGTAGGTTGTCAACCGAAGCCCGATCGTGTATGCTGGGGACAATAAGGCATATTTTGGAGGAATCAACATGGGCGATTTTATTCTGAGCTGCTGCTCCACCGCCGATCTGAGCAAGGAGCATTTTGAATCCCGCGACATCCGTTACATCTGCTTCCACTACACACTGGACGGCGTTGAATACCCCGACGATCTCGGGCAGACCATCTCCTTCCCCGACTTCTACAAGGCCATGGAAAACGGCGCGGAGACCAGCACCTCGCAGGTGAACATTTCCGAGTACCTCGACTACTTCACGCCGTTTCTCGAGCAGGGCAAGGACATCCTGCACCTGACCCTCTCCACCGGCATCTCCGGCTCGTATAACTCCGCCGTCAGCGCCGCCGCCATCGCCCGCGAGCGCTACCCCGAGCGGAAGATCTACATCGTCGATTCCCTCGGCGCCTCCTCCGGCTTCGGCCTTCTCATGGACACGCTTGCCGACAAGCGTGACGAGGGCATGGGCATCGACGAGCTGCGCGACTGGGCCGAGGCGAACAAGCTGCGCCTGCATCACTGGTTCTTCTCCACCGACCTGACCTTCTATGTCAAGGGCGGCCGCATCTCCAAGGCGGCCGGTATCTTTGGCGGTCTGCTGAACATATGCCCGCTGCTGAACATGGACGACCTCGGCCGGCTCATTCCCCGCGAGAAGATCCGCACCAAGAAAAAGGTCATCCAGGCGATCGTCGACCGCATGGAGGAGACCGCGGAGAACGGCCTTGACTACGACGGCAAGTGCTATATGTCCATGTCCGCCTGCGAGGAGGACGCCCGCGAGGTCGCCCGTCTGGTCGAGGAGCGTTTCCCGAAGCTGAACGGCAAGGTTCTCATCAACAGCATCGGCACCACCATCGGCAGCCACACCGGCCCGGGCACCGTCGCGCTGTTCTTCTGGGGCATTCCCCGCGTTCGCTGAGAAATCTATTGCTTTTTCCCCAAAACTGCATCATAATAGGATCGTAGGTTCCATGTCAGAGTAGGGACGGCGCGTCAAGTGCCACAGGATGGGAAGTTGTCTGTGGACGAAGGCAAAACGCCGCGGTGCCGTACCCGCTTCCGCTGCCACCAAAGGATAAAGCGACCTCCTTTTGTGGCACTGTCACAAAAGGAGGGTATTTTTATGTCCAAAAAGCTGAACACACGCATGGTCGTATACCTCGGCGTTCTCACCGCTCTCGAGATCGTCCTCAGCCGTTTTCTGTCCATCAACGCCTGGAACATCAAGATCGGCTTCAGTTTTGTTCCCATCGCTGTGGCCGCCATGATGTTCGGCCCGATCCCGGCCGCGATCGTCGCGGCTCTCGGGGATTTTCTCGGCGCGATTCTCTTCCCGATCGGGCCGTACTTCCCCGGCTTCACGCTGACCGCCGTGCTGACCGGTCTCGTGTTCGGGTTTTTTCTCTTCAAAAAGCGCTCCGCGCTGCGCGTGCTTGGCGCGGTTGCCATCAACATACTCCTTCTGAGCTTTCTGCTCAACTCGCTTTGGATCTCGGTTCTTTACGGCTCCCCCTTCGGCGCGCTGCTCGCAGCACGCGCCGTCCAGTGCGCCATCCTCGGCCCGGTGCAGTTTGTCGTCACGCTTCTGCTGGGCCGCGCACTCGATACCTATGGAAAGAAGTTATCTGCATGACCCCTCAGGAAGCCATCGGCTATATCGAACGCTATGACTGGAGCAGAACCCGTCTGGGTCTTGCCCGCACCCGCGAGCTTCTCGCGCGTCTCGGCGACCCGCAGAAGCAGCTGCGCTTCATCCACGTCGCCGGAAGCAACGGCAAGGGCAGCACCTGCGCGATGCTCGCCTCCGTGCTGCAGGCCGCGGGCTTCCGCGTCGGCCTGTATACCTCGCCCTATATCCAGGATTTCTGCGAGCGCATACAGATAAACGGCGAATACATCCCCGGCGAGCGTCTCGCCGCGATCACCGAGAAGGCCGCTGCCGCCGCCGACGCCATGGACGACCACCCCAGCCAATTTGAGCTGGTCACCGCCATCGGCATGGCGTACTTTCTCGAGGAACGATGCGACATCGTCCTGCTCGAGGTCGGCATGGGCGGCGCGCTCGACAGCACGAACGCGATCGACGCGCCGGAGCTTGCCGTCATCACGAACATCGGCCTCGAGCACACGGAATACCTCGGCGATACCCTCGAAAAAATCGCGGCCGCCAAGGCGGGCATCATCAAGACCGGCTGCGACTGCGTCCTCTATGACGGCGCGCCGGAGGCGTCCGCCGTGGTGGAGGCCGTCTGCCGGGAGCGGGACGTTTGCCTGCACCGCGCGGATTTTTCGCAGCTCGTTTCGCTGGAAAGCGGTCTCTCCGGGCAGCGTTTTGCCTATCGCGGCGCGGAATACGCGCTGTCCCTGCTGGGACAGCATCAGCTCCGCAATGCCGCCGTCGTGCTGGAGGCCGTCGGGGCATTACGCGCCCGCGGATGGAGCATCCCGGCACAGGCGGTCTCGGACGGCCTGTCCGCCGCGAAATGGCCCGCCCGGCTGGAGCTTCTCGGCCGTTCGCCGCTCTTTCTGCTCGACGGCGGACACAATCCGCAGTGCGCTGGAGCATTGACCGAAAGCCTGCGCGCCCTGCTGCCGGAGCAGAAATTTGTGTTTCTCCTCGGCGTACTTGCGGACAAGGATTACCCCCGCATACTGGAGCTTGTCCGGCCGCTTGCCCGGGAGTTTATATGCCTCACGCCGCAAAGTGACCGCGCCCTTCCCGCCGACGATCTCGCGGCCTGGCTCACCGAACACAGCGCCAAAGCCACGGCGTTTTCGGAGATTCCCGCCGGGATCGCCGCCGCGCTGGACGCCGCCGCAAGCGAAGGCTGCGCCGTCGTCGCCTTTGGCTCGCTGTATCTCGCCGGGGCGGTGCGCGCGGCTTTTCCCAGCGTCTATCGCGTCCATCTGCGGAAGGCGGGCATCGCCGCCCGCGACCGCCTGATTCCCATGCGCCGGGGCTTTGCCTCGGACGCCGTCGTGCGGAACCTCCTCAGGCATCCGGCCTTTGAGGCTGCCAAAACCGTCATGATCTACCGCGCCGTCGGCGGCGAGGTGCGTATGCAGGCGGTCGAGTCCATCGCCGGGCGCGAAAAACGCCTCGTCTATCCACGGTGCGTGAACGAAACCGACACGATCGCCCTGCATCCGCTTGATGACGACGCCTGGCGGCCGGGGATGTACGGCATTCCCGAACCCGACCCGGCGCGCTCCGAGCCTATCGACCCGGCGGAGATCGACTTTGTCGTCTGTCCCTGCACGGCGTTCGATGACGCCGGACACCGCCTCGGCATGGGCGGCGGCTATTACGACCGATTCCTGCCGAAATGCAAAAACGCCTTTATCGCCGCCGCCGCCTTTTCGTGCCAGCGGATGGAGGCCATCCCGGCCGAGCCGTGGGACATCCCCATGGACGCAGTCTTTACCGAAGAAATCCCTGTTCAGCCCGAGGGCTGATACAGGGATTTTTTTACAGGACCTTTTCCACGCTGTACATGGATTCGAGCACCAGAAAGTTCGTGCGGAACAGGGTGTTCAGATTCCAGAAGCTGACGCCCGCAAGACCGTATTCGGCAACGAGCGCGTATTTGGCGCGGAGGCTCCGCGCATCCTCAAACCAGACCTCATGCCGCCGTCCCTCGGCGTCCGTATAGCGGAAAAACGGCGACTGCGCGGTTTCGTCGAACTGGATGGCGGCTCCCACCTGCCCCGCCAGCGTGACCGCGCCGATATTCGTGACCGGCCGCGCCGCCGTTCCCTGCACAAACGGAAGCGTCCAGTTGTAGCCGTAGTTCGGCACGCCCATCAGGATCTTTCCCGCCGGCATCACGCTCACCGCGTAATCCAGCACCCGGCGCACCATATTCAGCGGTGCAACCGCCATCGCCGGGCCGTAGGTATAGCCCCACTCATAGGTCATCAGCACCACATAGTCGGCGGTCGCCCCGTGGAAGGCGTAGTCGTGCGCGCTGTATAGAAGCCCCGTCTGTTCATCGGAGAGCTTCGGCGCGAGCGCCGTCACCACGATTTTGCCCAGCGTATGCACCCGGTCGGTCAGGCGGCGCAGAAACTGGTTATAGCTCTCCCGGTCATAGGGAAACACATACTCGAAGTCCAGATTCACGCCGTACCAGCCATCCCGGACGAGCAGGGTTTCCATATTCTGTAGGAAATTGTCCTGCACCGCCGCATCCGTGAATACCGCGTGGGCGATCTCGCTCGAAAAGCCGCCCTGCTCCCGCAGGTTCGTGATCGTCAGCAGATTCGCGGTGCGGTATTCCGCGGAGAGCGCGGTATTGACATTATAGGTCGGTACCAATTCGCCCGTCATGTCCGTGCGGTAGGAAAAAGGCGAGAGGTAGGTCAGATACGGCAGCGTGGCCCGAAGCGTCGCATCCGTCGCGTCGGTTATATAGCCGTTTACGATCACTTCCCCCCGGTTCTCTCCGCCCGACGGAATAATCACCGTCTGCCCGGGCCGGATGCTGTTCGGGTTTATGATCTCCGGATTCGCGGCAATCAGCCGCGCCAGACTCACCCCGTACATACGGGCGATGGAATAGAGCGTATCGCCCCGGCGCACAATATGGACAGTTTCCTCCGTCGGGATGACAAGCGCCTGCCCGACGGACAGGGCCGACGGATTTTCCAGCTGGTTTGCGTAGATGATCTCGTCCATCGGGACGCCATAGCGCCGGGCGATCTGAAACAGCGAATCCCCGCGCTTTACAACATATATGTCCAAAGTATCCACCCTTTCGCATTGGATACTCCATTCTATTCGGAGTCCGCGGCGGCGTGCCGTGTGCCGTGCTTTGATCTTACATACATTTTACAATCCCGCGATAACGAATTTGATGTTTCCTTTGTATTCTGAGACCGTAATCCGGAATATCAAAAATTAAAGGAGAAATGAAAAGAATGAAAAAGATCGTAAGCATTGTGCTGAGCTCCCTTCTCGTATTATCCGCGCTGACCGGCTGCGGAAGCAGCGGCGCGAGCTCCTCGAAACTCAGCGGCAGCGTGTCCACGAACGGCTCGACCTCCATGGAAAAGGTCATCGGCATCCTGTCCGAACAGTTTATGAACGCCAACAGCGACGTCACCATCACCTACGACGCCACCGGCTCCGGCACGGGCATCGAGGCCGTGGCGAACGGAACCTGTGACATCGGCCTTGCCTCCCGCGGCCTGAAGGACGAGGAAGCGGCCAAGGGCCTCGTTTCCACCACCCTGGCGCTCGACGGCATCGCGGTCATCGTGAACGAGAACTGCCCGGTGGAAGATCTGACCGTGGAGCAGATCGCCGCCATCTTCACCGGAGAGTACACCGACTGGGCCGACTTCGGCGGCAATGGCGAGATCGCCTGCATCGGCCGCGAGGCGGGCTCCGGCACGCGGGACGGCTTTGAAAGCATCACCGGCACCGCGGACGCCTGTGTCCTCAAGCAGGAGCTGACCTCCACCGGTGCGGTCATCACCGCCGTGCAGAGCAGCGAAAACGCGATCGGTTACGCCTCCTACGCCTCCGTCGAGGGACAGGACGGCATCAAGGTCCTCACCGTGAACGGCGTGGCCTGCACCGCCGAAAACATCACGAACGGCAGCTATGTCATCCAGCGCCCCTTCAACCTGATTACCAGAGAGGATGCCGAGCTCTCGGCAGCCGCGCAGGCGTTCTTCGACTACATGGTGAGCACGGATGCGGCAAGCCTCATCACCGATGCCGGTGCGGTGCCCACCGCCAACTGATCCGCATGAAAACCAAATCAGCAAAACAGATCGTATGGGAGAACGGCATGAATATGCTGTTTCTCCTTTGCGGCATCCTGACGGTCGGCTTCGTGCTGGGCATCTCGGTGTATCTTGTGATTTCCGGGCTGCCCGCCATTCTGGAGATCGGCTTCAAGGACTTCTTCCTCGGCACGACCTGGCAGCCCACCGCGACCACCACGGAGCCGTCCTACGGCATACTGCCGTTTATTCTCACCAGCGTCTACGGCACGGCGGGTGCGGTCATCATCGGCATTCCCATCGGTATCCTGACCGCGGTATTTCTCGCGAAGGTCGCGCCGCCCAAGACCGCCAACCTCATCCGCACCGCCGTACAGCTGCTCGCCGGCATTCCCTCCGTCGTATACGGCCTCGTCGGCATGATCGTGCTGGTGCCGTGCATCCGGACGCTGTTTCATCTCTCGTCCGGCGCGACGCTGCTCGCGGCGATCATCGTGCTGGCGATCATGATCCTGCCCTCCATCATCAACGTGTCGGAGACCGCGCTGCGGGCCGTTCCGAAGGAATACGAGGAGGCCTCGCAGGCGCTGGGCGCGACGAAGCTCGAAACCTTTTTCCGCGTGAGCATTCCGGCGGCCAAAAGCGGCATCGCAACCGCTGTCGTGCTGGGCGTGGGCCGCGCCATCGGCGAAGCCATGGCGATCATCATGGTGTCGGGAAACGTCCCCAATATGCCGGGGCTGTTTGAATCCGTCCGCTTTATGACCACGGCGATCGCGTCGGAGATGTCCTATGCTTCGGTCGGCTCGCTGCAGAGAGACGCTCTGTTTTCGATCGGTTTGACGCTGTTTCTCTTTATTATGCTCATCAATGTATTTCTGAATCTCGTCGTCAAGAAGAAGGGGGACGGGACATGAACGCGAAACGAAGGCTCTGGAACGGCGCGGTGAACGTCCTTCTGTATCTTGCCGCCGGTCTGACCGCGGCCCTGCTGCTCTTTCTCATCGGCTACATCTTCTATCGCGGCATCCCCTATCTGAGCTGGGAGCTGCTGTCCACGCAGACCAGTTACATTAACGACACCATCGGCATCCTGCCGAACATCGTCAATACGCTCTATATCATTCTGGTCGCGATGGTGATCGTCCTGCCGCTCGGCGTCGGCGCGGCCATCTATCTGACGGAGTATGCGCGGAATCAGCGCGTCGTCTCCGTGATTGAATTTGCCACGGAGACGCTGTCCGGCATCCCGTCCATCATCTTCGGCCTCGTGGGTATGCTCCTGTTCACCCAGCTCTGCGGCTTCGGCGCGGGCATTCTGGCGGGCGGCCTGACCCTCGTCATGATGATCCTGCCCACCATCGTCCGCACCACGCAGGAGAGCCTGAAAACCGTGCCGCCCTCCTACCGCGAGGGCGCACTGGCTTTGGGCGCCGGCAAATGGCGCATGGTGCGAACGGTGGTGCTGCCCAATGCCGTGGACGGCATCGTGACGGGCTGCATCCTGGCCATCGGCCGCATCGTCGGCGAATCGGCCGCGCTTCTGTTCACCGCGGGCTTCGGCCTCAAGCTGCAGAGCTTTGCAAAGGCTCTTCACTCCTCGTCCGCCACGCTGACGGTGGCGCTGTATGTCTACGCCAGCGAACAGGGCAAGATCGACATCGCCTTTGCCATCGCGGTCATTTTGATGCTGCTCACCCTGCTCATCAATTTTGCGGCGGGCTATGCCGGCAAAAAACTCAAGAGGTAAAACGATGGACACGATCATACAAATCAAAAATCTGAATTTATGGTACGGCGATCATCAGGCGCTGCGCGATATATGCGCGGAGCTGCCCCGCAACGAGATCACCGCGCTCATCGGGCCCTCCGGCTGCGGGAAATCCACCTTCCTCAAAACGCTCAACCGTATGCAGGATCTGGTTCCCGGCGTGAAGATCACGGGCGAGGTGCTGTATGACGGCAGCAACATCTATGACCCGGCCGTGGACGTGACATGGCTGCGTAAGCGCATTGGCATGGTGTTTCAGAAGGCCAACCCCTTCCCCATGAGCATCTATGACAACATCGCCTACGGCCCGCGCACCCACGGCATCAAAAGCCGCGCCAAGCTCGATGAGATCGTGGAGAAATCCCTGCGCGACGCCGCCATCTGGGACGAGGTGAAAGACCGGCTGAAAACGTCCGCCCTCGGAATGTCCGGCGGTCAGCAGCAGCGCCTGTGCATTGCGAGAGCGCTGGCCGTGGAGCCGGATATCCTGCTCATGGACGAATCCACCTCGGCGCTCGACCCCATCTCCACGGGCAAGATCGAAGAGCTGGCGATGCAGCTGAAGGAGAAATACACCGTCGTCATGGTCACGCACAATATGCAGCAGGCGGTGCGCGTATCCGACCGCTGCGCCTTTTTCCTGCTGGGCGAGCTGGTGGAGTTCGACCGCACGGAGACAATGTTCTCCACCCCGAAGGACAAGCGGACGGAAGACTATATTACAGGGAGGTTTGGCTGATATGCGCTCACGCTTTGACCGGCAGCTCGAGGAGCTGAATACGGAAATGACCACCATGGGGATGCTCTGTGAGACCGCAATCGCAAAGGCGTCCAAAGCGCTTCTCTCCTGCGATATTGAGATGGCAAACGCGCTGCCCGAGCTGCTCAATCAGATCGATCAGAAGGAGCGGGATATTGAGGCGATCTGCCTGCGGCTTCTGCTGCATCAGCAGCCCGTGGCAAAAGACCTGCGTACCGTGTCCGCCGCGCTGAAAATGGTGACGGATGTGGAGCGCATCGGCGACCAGTCGGCGGATTTTGCCGAGATCGTCGCGCTGGGACATATCACGGAGATCCCCGAGATGCTCCCCATCCGGCATATGGTGGAGGCCGTCATAAAAATGGTGTCCGACAGCATCGACGCTTTCGTGAAACGGGATGGAAAAACGGCGGCGGCCGTGATAGAATATGACGATGTGGTGGACGGCTACTTCAACGACTGCAAGGCGGCGCTGATCACGCTTCTGAAGGAGCCGGACACCAACGGCGAGGCCATGGTCGATCTTCTGATGATCGCCAAGTATTTTGAGCGCATCGGCGACCACGCCGTGAATATCGCCCGGTGGGTACTGTTTTCCATCACGGGAAACATCGTTCAGGACGAGATCCCCGGCTGTTATCTGGACGATGCACACGCGAGCGAAAAATGAGAACCGCAGAAAGGAGCGTGTAATCATGATCTTTTGCGTTGAAGACGACAGCGCCATCCGCGAGCTGATGATCTATACGCTGAAAGCCTCCGGGTTCGAGGCGGAAGGATTTTCCAACGCGTCCGCGTTCTGGGACGCCATGCGCGGCGAAAAGCCGGAGCTGATCCTGCTCGACATCATGCTGCCCGATGAGGACGGCATCGAAATTCTGAAAAAGCTGCGCGCCTATGTGGTGACGGCGGACATCCCGGTCATCATGGCGACGGCCAAAGGCACGGAGTTCGACAAGGTCATCGGTCTGGATTTCGGCGCAGATGATTACCTCACAAAGCCGTTCGGGATGATGGAAATGGTATCCCGCGTAAAGGCCGTCCTGCGCCGGGCCAAGCCCGCAGCCGGGCCAAAGCTTCTGAAATGCGGCGTACTGGAGCTGAACGAGACCAGCCATGAGATACGGGTCTCCGGCGAGCCGGTCGAGCTGACGCTGAAAGAGTATGAGCTTCTGCACCTCTTTCTGCAAAATCCCGGCATGGTGTTTACCCGCGATCAGCTGCTCACCTCGGTGTGGGACAACACCTACACGGGCGAGACCCGCACCGTGGATGTGCATATTGCGTCCCTGCGTACCAAAATCGGGGTCGCCGGAAATTACATCAAAACGATCCGCGGCGTCGGCTATCGCATGGAGGCGGAGGTATGACCAAACGAATCTACAAGGCCGTCTGCACCGCCGCTCTCTCGGTATTTGTCGTGACCATGGCGCTGATCCTCGGCGTGCTCTATGATTACTTCTCCTCCGTGCAGCAAAACCAGCTGCGGGCGGAAACCGCGCTGGCCGCGCAGGGCGTGGAACGCCTCCAGGAAAGCTATTTCGACGGCCTCGACACCGACGCGTACCGCATCACCTGGATCGCAGCGGACGGTTCGGTTCTGTATGACAGCGCCTCCGATTCGGGCGCGATGGAAAATCATCTCGAGCGCGAGGAGATCCGCGAGGCGCTCTCCACCGGCTTCGGCGAAAGCGCCCGCTATTCGTCCACGCTGATGGAGCGCTCGCTGTATTGCGCCCAGCGTCTTGACGACGGCACGGTGCTGCGTCTTTCCGTATCGCATGGCAGTGTGCTGCTGCTTCTGATCGGTATGCTGCAGCCGGTTCTGCTCGTGATCATCGTGGCGGCCGTTCTGTCGTTTTTGCTGGCAAGCAAGCTGTCAAAGCGCATCGTCGAGCCGCTGAACCGGCTGAATCTGGACGAGCCGCTGGAAAACGAGGGCTATGACGAGCTCGCGCCGCTGCTGCGGCGGATCCACAGCCAGCAGGAGGAGCTGAAGCAGCAGGCGGCGACGCTGAAGCAGAAACAGACCGAGCTCGACACCATCGTCGGAAACATGGAGGAGGGCATGATCCTGCTCGATCAGGACGGCAAGATCCTGTCCATCAACCGCTCGGCCCGGGAGCTGCTGGATGCGCCCTATGCCCATTTCGGACAAACGCTGCTCTCGGTCAGCCGGAACCCGGAGCTTCAGAATGCGGTCGGCCGCGCCGCCGCCGGAGAGCCCGCCGCCGTACAGACCGAGCTTCACGGCAAGACCATCCAGATCAGCGCCGCGCCCGTGCAGCGGGAAAACAGCATCTCCGGCGTCGCCATCGTGTTCTTTGACATCACGCAGCGGGAAAAGGCCGAGCAGCACCGCCGGGAATTCACCGCCAACGTGTCGCACGAGCTGAAAACGCCGCTGCAGTCCATTTCCGGCTATTCCGAGCTTTTGAAATGCGGCATCGCCAAGCCCGAGGATGTTCAGCCCTTCGCGGAAAAAATCTACAGCGAGACACAGCGTCTCATTTCGCTCGTGGAGGACATCATCAGCCTGTCCCATCTGGATGAAGGCGGCAAGGACCTCGCGTGGACGGAGGTCGATCTGTATGCGTCGGCGGAGGCCGTCGTGCAGAGCCTGTCCGGGCTGGCGGCGGAGAGCGGCGTCTCCCTCTCTCTGGAGGGAACGTCCGGGATGATCCACGGCGTTCCGGAGCTGGTACACGGCATCCTTTACAACCTCTGCGACAACGCCATCAAATACAACCGTCCGGGCGGAACGGTGACTGTGACCGTCGGCGACCATGCTGTGACGGTGAAGGACACCGGCATCGGCATCCCGCAGGAGCATCTCGACCGCATTTTTGAGCGGTTCTACCGCGTGGATAAGAGCCACTCCAAAGAGGTTGGCGGCACCGGCCTCGGTCTTTCCATCGTGAAGCACGCCGCGCTGATCCATCACGCGAAGATCGAAGTGAGCAGCGTGGTGGACGAGGGCACGACGATCAGCCTCCGTTTCCCGAAGGATTAAAACATAAAAAACGGAACCGGTGATTGCAAAATGGCCGGTTCCGTATTATTCTGCATATATCCGGCTGTGGAAATTGTCCGGCAGCGCTTTGCTGCCATCCGGCCGGACGGAAAAGAGGGATTTTAATATGACATACGAGGAGATCCGAAACAACGCGGCGATCCGAACCTATATTTCGCAGGCCGATGCCTCGCTCATCGCGCTTGGCTTTACGGAGCACAGCTTTGCCCATGTCACGCAGGTGGCGGAGAAGGCCGGTTACATTCTGCAGACGCTCGGCTATCCGGCCCGAATGGTGGAGCTGGCAAAGATTGCCGGGTATCTGCACGACATCGGGAATCTGGTCAACCGGGTCGATCACAGCCAGAGCGGCGCGGTCATGGCGTTTCGGCTGCTGGATAAAATGGACTTTCCGCCGGAGGAGATCGCCGTGATCACGACCGCCATCGGCAACCACGACGAGGGCACCGGGCAGCCGGTGAATGAGCTGGCAGCCGCGCTGATCCTCGCGGACAAGTCGGATGTGCGCCGCAGCCGCGTGCGGAATCCGGACAAGGCCAGCTTCGACATTCACGACCGGGTGAATTATTCAGTCACCAAATCGGAGCTGAAAATTAACGAGCTGCATACGCTGATTAAGCTGAAGCTGACGGTCGATACGCGGTACGGCTCGGTGATGGATTATTTTGAAATCTTCATGGGCCGCATGATCCTCTGCCGCAAGGCCGCTGAGCGTCTCGGCCTGCAGTTCAAGCTGATGATCAACGAGCAGCAGCTGATCTGAGCCTTTCCGATGCCCCCCATAAAGCAAGCATCCGCGTCCGGTCGGACGCGGATGCTTTTCTGTGCGTGGATGCGGATTAAGCAGAAACGGTTTCCTCGGTCTTGGCGGTGAGGGCCGGATCCTGTCCGGCGACGAGCTTGGCACGCTTCTGGACGTTCTCGGCCTGCAGGGTGTCGAGGATGATCGCCGCGAGAAGCACGACGCCCAGCGCCACATACTGCCAGTACTGGTTCATGTTCAGGAAGTTCATGCCGGAGTTCAGCACGCCGATGATGAGCACGCCGACGACCATGTTGGACATTTTGCCGCCGCCGCCGCCCATTTTGACGCCGCCGAGCATACAGCCCGCCATGACGGTGAACTCGGTTCCGACGCCCATGGAGTTGTTGACCGCGCCGATATAGCCGATGTTGACGATCTGGGAGATGCCGAAGAAGAGGCCGGCCAGCGCGAACACCATGACGCGCATCTTCGCGACGGACACGCCGGACAGCGCCACGGCATCCGGGTTCGAGCCGAGCGCGTAGACATTGCGGCCGAAGTGGGTCTTGTTCAGGATGAACGAGCCGATCGCCACCATCACGATGGCCACGAGAACGCCGGTCTTGAGGGCCGCGCCGTTTCCGAACGAGATGTTATAGCCGCCGAGCAGCTTGAAGCCGGCCGGCAGATCGCGGAACGTCTTGGAGACGCCGCCAGTCAGCAGGTAGGTCGCGCCGTTCAGAATGTACTGTGTCGCCAGTGTGATGATGAACGGGAACACCTTCAGCCAGGCATAGATCGCGCCGTTCAGCGCGGAGATCAGCACGGCGAGCGCGATGCCGATCAGGATCGTCGGAAGAAAGCCGAGGCCGGCATTGCTCACAAGCGCCATGGTCACGCCGACCGTGGCCACGAGGTAGCCGGTACTCAGATCCATGCCGCCGCCGAGCATGATGAAGGTAATGCCGATGCCGATGATGAGCAGGTTCGCATTCTGGCCGAGAATATTCAGCAGATTCGCAAGACTGACGAAGTTGCGGTTGGCGACGACCTTGCACAGAACGGCAAAGACGATGAGAAGTCCCAGCAGGACGAAGACCATGGTCAGGTCTTTGAGGATGTTGCTAACTTTTTTCATCTGTGTTTCTCCCCTTTATTACAGCTTCGCGCCGGAAGACGCCATGTCCAGGATGCGCTCCTGGGAGAATTCGGATTTTTCCAGCTCACCGGCGAGGCAGCGCTCGCCAAAGACGACGATGCGGTCGCTCATGCCGAGCAGCTCTTCCATATCGGAGGTGACCATGACGATGGCCTTGCCCTCCTCCACGAGACCGTTCATGAGTTCATAGATCTCGTACTTCGCGCCGACGTCGATGCCGCGTGTCGGCTCATCGAAGATGACGATGTCGGCATCCGCCGCCAGCGCCTTGCCGACCACGACCTTCTGCTGGTTGCCGCCGGAGAGCGTCAGAACCTTGGTCTTGTCGAGGTTCGGGGCCTTGATTCGCATGGACTTGCCATAATAGTCCGCGATCTCTCTTTCCTTCCTGGCGTTGATGACGCCGGCATGGGAAATCTTTCCGAGGACATTGTAAACCAGGTTCCAGGAGATCGTCTCGCCCAGAAAACAGCCCTCGCGCTTGCGATCCTCGGGGCACATACCGATCTTGTACCTGTGCATGGCGTCCTTCGGGCTCTTGATGTCCGCGGGCTCGCCGTTTACCAGGATCTCGCCCCACTGCTTCTTTTCCGCGCCGAAGATGACCTTCATGATCTCGGTGCGTCCCGCGCCGACAAGGCCCGAAATGCCGAGGATCTCGCCCTTATGAACCTTGAAGGAGATGTTCTTGACGCCGTTGCCGGTCAGGTTCCTGACCTCGAGCGCCACATCGCCGAGCGGAACATTCCGGGGCGGGAAGGTCTGCGTCATCTCGCGGCCGACCATGTACTTGATGAGCTCCGGGCGGGTCGTATCGGAGGTTTTCAGGGTGGTGATATACTCGCCGTCGCGCAGGACGGAGACCTTGTCCGACAGGGAAAAGATCTCATCGAGGCGGTGGGATATGTATATGATCGCAACACCGTCTGCCTTGAGCTTGCGGACAATGGACATCAGGATGTCCACCTCCGCCACGGACAGGGGAGCGGTGGGTTCGTCCAAAATCAGAACGCGGGCATTCTTCGACACGGCCTTTGCGATCTCCACGATCTGCATATGGCCGGGCGTCAGATCCCGCACCGGGGTAGACGGGTCGATGTCCACGCCGAAATCCTCAAAAATCTTCGAGGCTTTTTCGTTCATGGCCTTCTGGTTCACGAGGCGGCCCATCTTTTCGCCGTAGCAGATATTCTCCGCCGCGGACAGCACGTCGATCAGGTTGAACTCCTGATAGATGCACTCGATGCCATGCTTGCGCGCAAGCGCGGGGTTCATGGCCTTGTAGGTCTCTCCGTCCACCGTGATCGTGCCGCCGTCGGGAGCGTGCGCGCCGGTGATGGTCTTGATAAAAGTGGATTTTCCCGCTCCGTTCTCGCCCACGATGGCGTGAATTTCGCCGGGGTAGAAATCCAGTGAAACGTTCTTCAGCGCCACAACGCCGGGAAACAGCTTCAAAATGTTTTTCAGAGAGAGAATCGGGGTTTTTTCATTCAAAGGGATGCACCTCTCTTTGCGTAAAACTGGTATAGCCTGAACGCCGGAAACCGGCTTCACGTTTTTGGAAAAGAGGCGGTACGAGGATCGTACCGCCTCTCATTCAGCTTAGTCAACTGCCGGTGGGTTACAGGCAATCAATACTTGTACTCCGCAGCGGGGTTCTCATCACCCATGGACCAGGTCTGCTCGAAGCCGATGGTGTTGACAGCCGTGATGGTGTCGTAGTAGGTCTCGCCATACGGGAAGTCATAGCCCTCGGTGCCGCAGGCGGACAGGAGGATGTCAGCCAGATGCTCGCCGGTCAGGACGGGCGGGATGATGACGGGGGAATCCGGGGTCAGCTCTTCCGCGAACGCAGCCAGAGCGTCATAGGAGGCGCCAAGCACAGCGGCAGCGTCATCGCCGAAGGGGATGGGAGCATCGCCGTAGGTGGAATAGCCCTTGATGGCGTTCGCAGTCGGATCGGCGGCGGACTCTTCATACATACCGGTGAAGGTGGTGTCCTCGGCATAGCAGGGAGCGACGAAGTAGTCGGCAACGCTCAGACCGTTGACGTCGCAGTAAGCGGCGATCGCGTCGGCGGCGCCCATGGCTTCCTCAGGCTCGTAAGCGATGAAGAGGTGGCAGTCGGGGTGCGCGTTCAGGACGTCGGTCGCGTTGTTGTAAGCGGTGGTGTAGGCGTCCTGGCCATAGGAAGAGGTCTCAGACACGAGAACCAGGTTCTCGGACTTCTCGATGGTGCCGATGATGGCACGGGAGCGATACACGCCGTCCTGGATGTCGTAGTAGGTGTCGGCGGCGATCTCATACTTGCCGTCGGCGGTGGTGGGGATGTCCGCGCCGGAGTTCAGAGCCCAGTCCTCAGCGGCCTGAACCGCGAACATACCGGTGATCTCATAAGCGGTGTAGACGCAGCCGGAAACGCCGTAAGCGGAGGGCTCAGCGCCCAGATAGGCGACGGCAATGCCGGCCTCGAGAGCCTGCAGGACGACGTCCTGGAGCAGCTCCACGCTCATGGCGGCGCACATGATCGCACCGACGTTGCCGGCAGCGATGGCGTCCTCAATGAACTGCACCTGCGCGGTGGGATCGCGCTGGGCGTCCTTCTTCACATAGGTCCAGCCCTGTGCTTCCATGACAGCGCCCATGGCATCGTTGATCCAGACCAGGCCTTCCGCACCGGTGGTGGGCAGGACGGACCAGACTTCCTTCTGGCCGTTCCAGGTGAAGTCAACGGTGACCTTCTCCGCAGCAGCTTCCTCGGCAGGAGCTTCCGCCGGAGCCTCCTCAGCCGGAGCCTCGGCCGGTGCCGCCGCACCGCTGGTCATTCCGTCCAGAGTGGTCTGAATGGACTCGAGGGTGGAGAGGATCTCCTCCAGCTTCGCCGTGTCCGCGGTACTGGCGCCGCAGGCAGTCAGCGAAAGAACCATGACGACTGCCAGTACCATGGCAATAATTTTCTTCATGTTGTTTCTCCTTTACGTTAAAAATTTTTCAGGATCGAAAATGATTATAGCACAACCGGTTTGATTGGTCTAGAGCTTTTTCATATTTTCTTCATGGGTATTTTTCGGTGATTATCGGCTCTGCCCGGATTATTTTTCCATACAAAAAAAATATACGCCCCATAATTTAACCGGTATTTCCGTATTTTCAATTTCCATGGTATTCTTTTTGGCGTCAGGAAGAACCGGAGCGATCGGTCAATCGGTTTCCCGCAGAAGCTGCAAAGGCATTTTCCGGAAAGGAGGTCAGGAATGCCGCGCAGACCCGGCGGGGTGACGGCTTGCTTTCGGCTCCTGCCAGCCAAATACAATTTTATAACGCCATGACAACAATATAAAAAGGACGCATCGCAGAAGCAGCGAATGCGTCCTTTTTATTGTTTTTACAGGTTTTCGACGTTCTCGGGCAGAATATACTCCTCCCCCTTGACCCGGAAGCGGGACGAGTGGATCAGGTCGCCCTCGATAAAATCCTGCACATACTCGATGAATTCCCGCACAAGCTCGGTCGGGCGCTCATTCTTTCGCCAGACGAGAACATAATCAATCTTCTTCATCGGCTCGGAGATGACCTTCGACACCACCAGCGCGTTCGGCGTGTAGGTCGTCTGCGGGAAGATGCTGATGCCGACATTCTGCTCCGAGAGCGCAAGCGAATCGAGATAGTTCGCCGTCTCGCAGAGGATGTTCGGCTCCTCGCCGATCTCCCCGAACCAGTGCACGATGGCGTCAATGCGGGATTTGCGGCTCGGCACAATCAGCGGCTCGCCCGCCAGCTTTTTCAGCGGGATCTCCGCGCCCTCCCATTCCGCCAGCGGATGGTCACGCGGAATGATCGCGACCCATGGCTCACTGCCGACGTTCAGCGCGTTCAGATGCTCCGTGTCGTACGGCACGGCGATCAGCGCGAGGTCGGCCAGCCCTTTCTGCAGCCGGTCAAGCGCATCGTCGCTGCTGCCGTTCCACAGGGAGTACCGCACCATCGGAAATTCATCCCGGAAGCCCGCGATCCATCGGGCCGCGAGAAACGGCGCACGCCCCTCCACCATGCTCAGGCTGATCGTGCCGGACAGGCCCTCGCCGAGAGTTTCAAACTCGCTTTTCGTCTTGTCGGCCAGCTCCAGAATCTGCACCGCCCGCCGGTACAGAAGGCTTCCCTCATCCGTCAGCTGCAGCCGGCGCTTGCCTCGGATAAAAAGCTGCGCGCCGAGCTCCTCCTCGAGACTTTTGATCTGATTCGACAGCGGCGGCTGGGACATATTCAGCTTCTCCGCCGCCCGTGTGATATTCAGTTCCTGCGCCGTCACAACAAAATAACGCAGCGTACGCATTTCCATAGGCCTCACAACCCTTCTTAATCGTATAACATTCTATTTATTATATCATTTTCCTATTCCGAACGCAAGAAAAACGCCCGTCCAGCGACGGGCGTTT
>JBJDYS010000014.1:0-4632 GCA_051867595.1 Oscillospiraceae bacterium | reverse complement strand
CCGCTGCTGTTGAATGTGTATTCCTTGCCGTCGATCGTGAGCGTCTCGCTCGCGGCCATGATGCCGCTGGACTTCAGGTAGTACCAGTAACCGTTATCCTTCACCCACTCGCTCGCCGCCATGACGCCGTTGGATTTGAGCCAGTACCAGTAACCATTGTACTTCACCCACTGGCTCTTGACCATCACACCGTCGGCGTCAAGCCAGTACCAGCTTCCGCCGGACTTTGCCCAGGCATTCTTCACCAGCGCACCGGAGGAATTGGCACAGTACCAGTTCCCGCCGAACGCCGCCCAGCCGGTCACCATCTGGCCGGAGGTGTTGAAGATATACTCCGCACTGCCGATGGGGAGCTTTTCACCCGCCGCCATGACGCCGTCGGACTTCACGTAGTACCAGTAACCGTTGTACGCCACCCATGCGCTCTTGGCCATCACGCCGGAGGAGTTCAGCCAGTACCAGCTTGTGCCGGATTTCGCCCAGGCATTCTTCAGCAGTGCACCGGAGGAGTTGGCACAGTACCAGTTCCCGTCGTATTTTTTCCAGCCCGTCGCCATGGAGCCGCCGGGATTAAAGATATACTCCGCGCTGCCGACGGTGAGCTTTTCACCCGCGGCCATCACGCCGTTGGACTTAAAGTAGTACCAATAACCGCTGTCCTTCTTCCACTTGCTTATCAGCGACTTGCCGTCTGTGCCGACATAGTACCAATCCCCTTCGTATTGATACCAGCCTTCCTCCGAGGGCAGTATATCCGTGTAGGTGATCGTGCAGCCGGACGAGTTGTCCTGACTTGTGTACTTCGTTCCGTCCGCGTTCAGACAGCGCACGACGTAGGTGTATGTCACGCCGGAATCCGGCAGAATATCCGTATAGCCCGTGTCGGTGGTATCCGCCAGCACCGTCCACACCGTCTCGTCCGAGACTTTCCGCAGCACACGGTACTGATCCGCGCCGGTCACGGCGTTCCATGCGAGCTGCACGCCCGTCACGAGATGCGAACATTCGGAAATCACCGGGGTGTCCGCCCAGATCGAGAACGTCCCGCTCACCGACCCGGTATAGTTGCCCTTTCCGGTGACGGTCACGGTAGCCGTACCGATTTTCATGTTGTTTGCATAGGCCAGCGTGTAGTCCGTGTCCGCGGCGAGCGTCTTGCCGTCGAGCGTCACGGTGACATCCGGCTCCAGCGCCTCACCGGTATAGATCTGGTCGGACACCTTGACAGCCGCACCCGTCAGCGGTTTCGGTTCAATCGGGAACGTCGCGCCCGTCTGGCCGCTGTAATTCCCCATGCCCGTGATCTGCACATACCCGTGCCCGGCGTTGATGTTGCCGCTGTACTGAAGGGAATAATCCATCCCGGCGGTGAGGGTCACCCCGCCGAGCGTCACGGTGACATCCGGCTCCAGCGGCTCGCCGGTATAGACAAGGCCCGTGTCCGCCACGGTCACGTCCGCTCCTGCAAGCGAAGTGCGCTGCGTTTCGCCGTAATCGGCCGCCGCCAGCGTCAGCTCCGCCTCCGGGAAGGTCGTGAGCGTCGCGTCATCGTAGACATAGGTGATCGTCTGCCCGGCCGCCGTGATCGGATACCCCGCGCTCACGCTGCCGCCCGCGCTGCCGCGCAGGAATATGTCCTTTGTCCCGAGGCTGTCGCAGTTTGTCACATCGACGAGATAGTGTTCGGCATCGTCCATCGTTACGATGTTCCACATATGACCGCCGGAGGTTTTGCCCGTCACCGTGATGCAGGTGACGGTCTCGTTTTCATTAAATTCCGTCAGGTCACAGAGATACTGGAACGCTTTGGCATAGCCCTCGCAGACCACCTTGGTCGTATCATCGCCGTCAAAGACGTAGATCAGCTGCCACGGGTTGCCGTAAGACGTCGAGCTGCTCTGCGCCGCGTCGTAGTTGTAAGAGGTGAGGTCGCAGATTGTCTGGCAGTAAAAGGCCAGCCGGTCATAATCGGACAGACCCGCCCCCTTTGCGACAATGGCCTTTGCCTTGTCGGCCGCCGTCGACGCCGCCGTTATTTTGGTCAGATCGACCGTATAGGCCGGCTCGCTTTCGGACGCGTCCTGGTAATCCTTCGACACGCAGAATCGGAAGGCGTACTTCGTCACTATGCCCGATGCCGTGGTTGTCGTCCGCTTTATGCCGGTCGTTTTGTCCATCCAGAACAGATCATACGGGCAGTCGGCAAGCAGGGCGCGGAACACGGCCTGGAACGCGTCCGTATCAAAACCCGTGGTGTCGCTTTCGGGATAAACCTCCAGGATCGTCGATGCGGTTTCGCCGTTTGCCACGCTTTGGACAAACGCCTTCATTTTCCGGTATACCTCGAGCTGAATGCCGTCGAAAGCTTCGCCGATCTGCCGCGCATAGCCGTCAAGTGAGCTGCCGCCCAGACGCGCCGTTTCGCCGTACAGCACACGCTCGGCATACGCCGCGAACATCTCGTCGCTGTCCGGCCAGTCCAGGTCGCTCAGGTCGATCGTTTCCTCGACCGTGACCGTTTCGGCGGGTTCTTCCGTCTCGGCAGGTGCTTCCGTCTCGGCAGGTGCTTCCGTCTCGGCCGGGGCTTCCGTCTCGGCCGGGGCTTCCGTCTCGGACGGGGCTTCCGTCTCGGACAGGGCTTCCGTCTCAGCCGGGGCTTCCGTCTCGGCCGGGGCTTCCGTCTCGGTCGGCGATTCCGTCTCGGCGGGTTCCTCCGTCTCGGCGGGTGCTTCCGTCTCGGTGGGTGCTTCCGTTATAACAGGCTCTCCGGCCTCCGCCGGTTCTTCGTCCGCCAAAGCGCCGACAGGCAGCAGGCTCATGCACAGCAAAAGCGCCATGAGCAGCGCACAGACTCTCTCCCGTTTTTTCATATCACAAAGCCCTCCGACCATTTTTCTTCCTTTATATAGAATATACTCGATACCCGCCTTGTTTGTCAAACCCGTCCCGGCACGCAAAATGCTCCCCGCCCAACAGGCAGGGAGCATTTCAGTGGATATTGTTCCGAATTACTCGACGGGAATGTGGATGGTCGGTTCCGCCTCGTCCGGCGTCTCCTCGGCAGGCGCCTCCCCGGCGGGCGTCTCCTCGACCTCGATCTCGACCTCGATGTCCGGATCCTCGGCCGGTTCGCACTGGACGGCCTCGCGGATGCCGTCCACGACGGCCGCGCCCACATCCTTGACCTTCCGGCCGATCTCGTTCAGGCTGATACGGACGATCTCACCGTCGGTCTTTTCCAGCTCCGCCTTGCAGTTGAAGCCGGCCGCAGCAACCGCCGCCGCGGCGATCGTCAGCCAGGGTGCGGCAGCAACGCCGATCAGGCCGCCCACGATGCCCACATTCAGCGGAATGTTCACAAGGATCTCGTCGTTTCGCTTGATGATGATCTTGGTGACATTGCCTTTGCGTACGATGTCCTTGATCTTCTCGATGAACTCGTTCACCGCATCCGCCTCTGTTTCCGCCGAAGTCTCCTCCGTCGTCTGGTCGGGCTCGGAATAGCCGCGCTCGTCCTGCTCGACCTGCTTCTCGAATTCGTTCTCGTTCATATATCCATTCATCCTTTCATTTTCTGATTACAAATTAGGGGACTTTGGTTGTATTATACCAATTTCCGCCGGAGATACATGACCAAAATGTTAACAATCTGATGACAGGCCGTGAATTTGCCAATTATTTTTCCACAACCTCGGCGTGCGCGCCGGTAATCTTTATGTGCATTCCCTTCCGCGAGGCGGCCTCCTCCATCATGGATTCAATGCGCCCGCTGTTGCCGTTGATATATTTCACCGCCAGCTCCTCCTTGGCGTGGTCTGACAGCATTCCCGCCGCCATGACCGCCGCGCTGCCCGCCATGCCGGTTCCGGCAAGCTGCCGGATCACCGCGTCAAAGTCCACTTCGCTCACATACATTTTGAGTTCAATCATTGGTTCTCTCTTTCCATCCTTTCGAGGCCCGGTTGGACGTATCTCTTTTGTTATTATATCACATGATCCGTCTGCGCGCCACCTGGTTTGGGGATTGACAAACCGCTCCCGATGGCTTTAAACTATAAGTTAAAGTCAGGAAGGGAGCACATCCATGCTGTATGAACAGATCAAAGCGCTGTATGAACATTTCCGCCTCGAGCATTATCGCGAGCTATTCGGCCGCATCCGCGAAAAGGACGGCTCCCTGAGCGCAACGGAGGCCTATGCCGCCGATGTGATCTACCTTCTCGGCAATCCCACCGTCAGCACCTTTGCCGATGTGCTCGGCATTTCACAGCCCAACGCCACCTATAAGATCAACAACCTCGCCGCCAAGGGCTATGTCACCCGCTCTGCCTCCGATGAGGATCGGCGCGAATGCCGCGTATCCGTGTGCAATCGCTTCTACTCCTATTATAACACCGATTATCCGTTTCTTTCTCAGGGCATCGAAAAGTTGTCGCAGAAGTATTCGCCCGAAGAACTGGCGCTCTTTGAGAAGATGATTGCCGATCTGCACGACTCTCTGGAATAATTTTTTGCGATTGCGGCGAAAAATGATTGACAACTGAAAAGGAATCTGGTATAGTATCATCTGTTCCAAGATGGGGGTATAGCTCAGCTGGGAGAGCGCTTGAATGGCATTCAAGAGGTCAGCGG
>JBJDYS010000013.1:0-21168 GCA_051867595.1 Oscillospiraceae bacterium | reverse complement strand
GTATGGTCATGCGGGTTTTGTGCAGCTTATTTGGTTTTTGCGGTTCGGTTCTTCTCGTACAGCACCTGCAGGCCTGCGATGAGAAGATCCGGCTCCACATGGAATTTTCGCTCGCAATACGGCTCAATGATAGAGCTTAGCCCGCCGGTGAGAATGGCGTTCACGGGTTCTCCGAGCTGCTTTTCCAGCCGGGCGATCAGCCCGTCCAGCATGGAGGCGCAGCCGATGACGGAACCGGCGCGCATACAGTCGATGGTATTGCGGCCGAGAAGCTCTGTGGGGCCGGTGAGATCGATGTACGGGAGCTGTGCCGCGTGAGCGGACAGGGAGTTCAGCGACACCCAAACGCCGGGGATGATCATGCCGCCGACGTAGTCGCCGTTCTTGTCGATGACGGCGAGGGTCGTAGCCGTGCCCATGTCGATGATGGCGATGGGGGGCTTGTACTTTGCGCGTGCGGCGACGGCCGTGACGATGAGGTCGCTGCCGACGGTGGCGGGGTCGTCCATGCGGATGTTCAGACCGGTCTTGATGCCGGAGCCCACGACCATGATGTCCTTGCCGGTGAGCAGCCGGATGGCCCGAGGAAGAACCGTGCGCAGATACGGAACGACGGAGGAGAGGATGCCGCCTTCGATATCGGCGGGTTCCACGCCGTGCATGGAAAGGATGCCGCCGATCGAGAGGGCGTATTCGTCCTCGGTCTTGTTTCGATCACTCGCGAGGCGGGAGGAAAACACCTGTTTTCCATCCTGAATGCCGCCGAGTACAATATTGGTGTTGCCTACGTCAATGGCAAGAACCATGGCTATATCTCCCGTTTCAAAAGTTCTATCAGTCTCTCTTGAGAGCGTGCGCGACGCCCTTTCCGACACCGCCGCCCACGATGGCGCCGGTCACCGCTTCCACAAGTCCCTGTACGCCGACGGACAGGATGACAAACATAAACGGCCCGCTGGCGCCGAGCGCAGCGACGCGCTCCTGCACAAAATCGGTGCGGTAGAATACCAGCACGATGTAGCCCATGAACAGCAGGGTGTTCAGAAGCGGGGCGGCCAGACCGCCGAGGAAGTAGCATACCGTCTTGGTGCGGTCGATCTTGCGGAACAGGCGGAAGAGCCAGCCGGTGCCGACACCGACCAGCACGCGCATGACAACGCAGAGAACGACGGTGTTGAGCGGGCTGATCTGAAAGAAAATACCAGTCATCACAGACGCGCCGGAAACGGCGTCGTAGAGGCTGGTAAAACCGTAGATCATACCCAGCACGCCGCCGGCGAGAGGCCCGAGAAGCATGGCACCGATGGCGATGGGAACCATCGTAAGCGTCATGTTCAGCGGCCCAACCGGGATGCTGGACAGTCCCGTCAGCTTCATCACGAGGATGATGGCGACGAACAGAGCAAGCTCAACCAGGTAACGTGTGTTGGATTTCTTTTCCATATTCAGTTTCCTCCTTGCTGTTGTTCCGATTCCTGTCGGATACAGCGCAATAGATTTGTGCTTGTCCGAACCGCCGGGCTCGGCCTGCCGTCCCATGCGGGTACGGCGGCGCAGACAGTTCGTTCAAACAAATGCATTATATAGAGATTCTCCCCGAAATGCAAGATGTTTTTGCTGGGAGAATCACCGGCCGGCGAAGCCCGTAAGACCGTAGGCGGAGCGGGCGGACTTCACGGCCCGGACAATGGCGCGCTCCATGACATGAGCCGCCAGAATACCGACCCGATCAAGCGAGGCGTTTGCGCTGCCGGTGGAGAGCGCGTAGATGCTGTCGCCGTCCACGGAGGTGTGTACCGGGCGGATGGCCCGGGCGTAGCCGTTGTGGGCCATGCCGGCGATTTTTGTCAGCTCCGATTTGGAAAAACGGCCGTTCGTGACCACGATGCCGAGCGTGGTGTTGCCGCAGAAGGCCCCGTCGGAAGCCGCGGCGTCCGACAAGATATCCGTCAGCGAGCAGGAAAGCGCCATGCCGTCCGGCGTCCGCAGACCGGCCAGCATCGTGCCGTCCGTGTCGTAGACATCACCGAACGCGTTTACCGCGACCATGGCGCCGACACGGACGCCGCCCGTCTCGACGGCATACGCGCCGAAGCCGGACTTCATGGCCCGGCCAATCCCGCGGCATTTTCCGACTGTGCAGCCGGTACCCGCGCCGACATTTCCCATGGCCGGCGCCTCATAGGAGGCGTTCTCACAGGCGGCGTAGGCCATGGCGGCGTCCGGACGCACATCGGCCCGGCCGACGCCGAGGTCAAAAAGACAGCTCTGCGGAACGAGCGGGACGACGGAATAGCCGGTATCGAGGCCGATGCCGCGCTCTTCGAGATAGCGCTGCACGCCCCCGGCGGCATCCAGACCGAACGCGCTGCCGCCGGAGAGCAGCACGGCGTTCACGCCCTCGGCCGCCATGCGGGGATCGAGGATCTGGGACTCGCGGGAGGCGGGGCCGCCGCCGCGGACATCCAGTCCGGCGGGGCTCATCGCGTCGCAGAGCACGACCGTGCAGCCCGTCCCGGCCTCGGTATTCTGTGCGTGGCCGACCCGGAAACCGCCGACCCCGGTAATGGGAATTTCTTTCAAAACGATCACTCCTTTTGGCATATATCAGGATAAATCACGCCGGTGCGGGTGTCAATAAAGTTTTGGGGTATGGGTGCGCGGACAAAAAAGGGAGGACGGCAAGCTTGCCGCCCTCCAGCTGGTTTTTTCGGAGAAATTATTCGCAGACGAACTGACCGGCAAGACGTCCGTGCGTACCGGCCATGCCGATGGAGCTGCCCGCGCAGGGCGTGCAGTAGCCGGTGCCGTAGCGTCCGCCGAGGGAGTTGCCGCAGGTGTAAAGACCCTTGATGGGGTTGCCGCTGTGGTCAAGAACATTCAGCCGGTCGTCGGTCATGACGCCGGACATGGTGACCATCATGACGCTGGCCGCGCCGTTGCCGACCGAGCCGGTGCAGGCGTAGAAGGGGCCTTCATCGACGGGGATGAGCGCCTCGGCGCGTTTGCCGAAGTCATCGTCACGGCCCTGATAGCACATCTCGTTGTAGCGCTTGACGGATGCAACGACGGTCGGGATGATCTCCTCGGAGTAGCCGACCATACGGGCGATGTCCTCAATGGTCTCGGCGCACATGACGGAGCCGCCCATGCGCTCGGCGATGGTGCAGCCGATGATGTTGGCGCGCTTACCGGGCTCGAGGGCGTTCATGCCGTCGATGATGTCCTGATAGAACTGGGGACGGCCGCCGTTCGGGCCCTGATGCTCCAGACCGGAGTTGCAGACGCCCTTGAACCACTTCTGGTCGGTGATGAGGCAGGCAATGCCCTTTCTCTGACGGGCGGATGCGGTCTGCGCCGCGGTGATATTGCCTTCGTTGGTGTAGCGCTTGCCGTCGGCGTTCAGCCAGAGCATGGAGTTTGTGCCCCACGGGCCGCCGGACGGGCCGCCGCCGAGGATCATCGTGCCGCGCGGAGCGGGCTCGATATAGCCGCCGGCCCAGCACATCATCTTGACGGAAGAGCCGTCGCGGCCGGAGGAGTAGAAGCGATCCTTGGAGCCGCCGGCGCGCTCGGTGCGCTCCATGTACTCATTCAGGAGGGCCCAGCTCATGTCCTTGTTGCCGGCATAGTCGCCGCCGGCCATGACAACGCCCTTGGAGGTGTTGATCCGGATGTACTCGCCGGTGGTGTCGTCCTGCACGATGACGCCGGTGACGGTCTTGTCCTCTTGCTGCACGAGGACGATGCCGGACGTGCCGTAGAGAATCTCCGCGTCATAGTCGCGGGTGGCCTTGTCGAGGCAGGCCTGCTGGACGATACCGAGCTTGGAGTTTGCGGCGACACCGGCAACCATGGTGTCGTTGTATTCGCCCATGAACTGGCAGGAGGCCGCCCAGGTCTTGGTGCCCGGCCAGATGGGATAATCCTTGCGGAGACAGTCATAGATGTCCGCGCCGGATTTCCACTTGTCGTAGTCGAAGTTGGCCTGAATGATCAGCCAGCCGTCGCGGGTGTTGTCGTAGGTGTAGACGCGCTTGTCGACGCCCATCTCCTTCGCGACCTCCAGCATATGATCCATGGTCGGGCCGGAGTTGTGGACATACAGGCGCACGATCTCGGGGAACGCACGGCCGCCGCCGCGGGTGATGAACTCATCGACGACTTCGCCGAGGTCGTAGGGGCCGAAGCCGGCCTGATTGACCTGCACGTCGGAGTTCCAGCAGCCGAAGTCCTCGCCGAACCAGGAGTGGGTGTCCTGGCTGTGCTTTTCCACGCCGATGACCTTCGCGCCGGTCTCCGCCGCCGCGAGGAAGGCCTGTGTGCCGGCATGGCCGAGGCCGATGACCGCCACGTCCGCGTCGATCACGCGGGAAATGGACAGGGTGGAGATGTCGGGGGCTTTGCCGAGCCAGTCGCCGGGGCCGGAGTAGCCAAAGACGCGATCATCGGTGGTGACTTCGTTGATCTCGCCGGAGCCGGAACTGGATTCGCCGGAGCTGCCGCCCCCGCGGGAGGTTTCTTCCTCTACGGCGGAAGCGCCCGTTGCGGCGTCCTCCGCCGCGAAGACGGAGGTGCCGAACAGGCTGACCGCCGCCGCGCCGACCGAGGCCGCGCCTGCGCTTTTGAGAAATTCGCGCCGGGAGAGTTTCTTCCCTTTCTTCTTTTCCATGATGTCTCCTTTCAAATATATGCCGGTTTTATTTGAGAACATTTTATTCCGCGAGGTACGCCTCTGCCCGCTGCATGAGCAGGTCGGTCTCGCACTCGCCGGGGGTGAACGGGATGTATTCGTCCGGATATACCGGGCCGAGGGGCTTGCCCTCCTGCGCCTCGCGGGAGATCGCCGTGGGCCAGGTGAGGGTATAGCGCTCGTCAAGCTCGTAATGCACCTCGCCGCAGTAGTCGAGCGTGCCGAGGGTCGGACGGCCGATGAGATGCGCGCCGGCGCGCTTGGCCGCGAGGGCGAGCGTCTCAGCCTCGTCCCGCGTCCATGTGTCGATGAGCACCGCGGCTTTGGCGGGGTGCTCGCTGCCGGGGAGAACGGTGTCGTCCTCGTCCGGCTCATAAACGAAGCCGCGGTCGAGCTTGCCGCGCAGGTCGGCGATGCAGTCTCCGGCGTCGGGATCGTCTGCAAAGGCCGCCGCCATGATGAGGCAGTTGAGCCGGGTATAGTTCACATACACATCGCCGCCGATGAGGCCGGAAAGCGGCGTGTTCGGACGGCAGAGCCGGGACAGAAGAGATTCTATATTATATTGATCGAGCGTCTGCGCGTTGCGAAGGTCGAGGATGATGCCGCCCGGATGCTCATGCACCGCGATGCCCGCCGGTGCTTCGATCGGGTGGTGCCGCAGGTCGAGCTGCCCGGTTGAGCCGTCGGCATGGGTCACGTCAATGAAATCCGCCATCTTCAGAAGCCCGCGCCAGTCCTCGCGCTCCGGCTCGTCGGAGAAGAGGAAGTTCTTCTGGAATACGCGCTGGTGATGCGAGGGCGAGCCGCCGTTGATGGCGGTGATCGTATCGCCGGGGCGAAGCCTCGTCTCGCCGCTGACCGCCGTCACGACCAGCGCGTCGCCATACCGCCGGGCAAAAAACCCCGGAGACCACGGCGTATAGGTTTCCGACGGACGCAGGGAAATGCGGAGATGCCGCTCGCCGATGACGGCCAGCATCTGGCTCATATACCGCAGGAACAGAAGCTCGTCGAGCTTGTCGTCGTGCCAGGCCTGTCCGACGGCGGTGTTGTAGTAGCGGGGGTCAAACCGCTCGGAGAGCCGGTCTTTTCCGGCCCAATCCCGGCGCAGGATCGTTACGATCTCGCCGAAAAGTTCATCGTACCGTTTGCTCATAACGCTATTATAGTTAAAAATTTGTTATTTTGCAATCGCTTTTTGCTTGCCTGCCAAACATTTGCGTGGTATGATAGGAAAGCAGGAAAATAGGGAGAGGTTTCTATGAAAGAAAAACGTACATTTTCCATCCCGCCGTATGTGATGCTCATGCTGGTTTCGATCGTCATGAGCTTTGCCATCGCCGGGGTTTATGCACTCACCAAAGACAATATTGAGGCCGCGGCGCTGGCGGAGCAGGAGGCCGCCCGTGCGGCGGTTATGGACGGCGCGGCCTATATGACCGAGGTCGTCCTGCCCGAGGATGCGTCCGTGGATTATGCCTACGAGGCGTATGACGAGGCGGGTAACCTCATCGGTCTGGTCAGCCAGATCACCGTCGTCGGCTTCGGCGGCGAGATCGAGGTCACTGTCGGCATGGACACGACCGCGACCATCACGGCCATCGAGGTCGGCGGCGCGAACTTCTCCGAGACATCCGGTCTCGGTGCCAAGACCCGTGAGCCTGCGTTCAAGGAGCAGTTTTCCGGCATGAGCGGTATGCTCGTGCTCAAGCAGAATATCGACAGCGTGACCGGCGCTTCCATCAGCTCCGGCGCGGTCGTCCGGGGTGTCAACGAGGCCGTTGAGTACATGAAGACCCTGCTGCCTGAGGGTATGCTGGTCGTGGAGGTCGAGGAGCTTCCGCTCTCCGCGGAGGAGATCGCGGTGCTTCTGCCCGGCGCGCAGAGCGTCACCTGGATGGGCGGCGGCTCGGGCATCACCGGCTGGTGGCAGGCCGATAACGGCTATATCGTCCGTGCAACCGGCTTCGGCGAGGGCCCCATCGCCGTGACCATGGGCTTTGACGCAAACGGTGTCGTCACCGGCATCCTCATCGGCGACGAGAATTTTATGGAGACGGAAGGCCGCGGCGACGGCGTGCTGGCGGACTGGTATAAGGCCCAGTTCATCGGAAAGTCCGGCGCGCAGGCCTATGGCGAGGGCATCGACGCCATCTCCGGCGCGACGGTGACCTCGAACGCGACGCTGGCAGCGATCAACGCCTGCATGACCTTTGATCCGAGCGCGCCCGGTACGGCCGCGCCCGTGACCGAACCCTCCGCAGATGCCGCGACGGAGGCGAGCATCGTGGAAGAAGAGACACCTGTCAGCCCCGAGCCGGATGCCGCCACCGAGGCGTCCGTTGTCGAAGAGGATACGGTCTCCGAACCGGCGATCTCCGGCGCGCTTATCACGCCCGTGCTCACGCCGGAGCCGGATGCCGTCACCGAGGCGAGCGTTCCCGAGGAGGAAGTGATCGCCACGCCCGTGCCGACGCCCACGCCGGACGCGGTGACGGAGGCGAGTGTCCCGGAGGAGGAGAGCGAGCCGCTGGACACGATCGTCATCCCGAGCTGGAAACCGGTCGTGCCGACCATCGTGCCGAGCACGGCGTATACCGTGCCGGATGCCGTCACCGAGGCGAGCGTCGTCGAGGAGGCAAGCCCGACGCCCGCGCCCACGCCCACGCCGGACGCGGTGACGGAGGCCAGTATCCCGGAGGAATAAGACCATGTCAAAGATCGGCTTTGGCGAGTTAATCATCATTCTGATCATCGCACTCGTTGTGCTCGGGCCGGAGAAACTGCCTGAAGCGGGCCGTGCTGTCGGCAAGGCGATCCGCTCGGTGAAGAAATACATCCGGGAGACCACCGAAGAGCTTGACGTCATGGAGGACGTCCGCGAGATCAAAAAAGACATTGACGACATCCAGAAGGATGTCCGCACCATGGGCGAGAGTCTCGAAAAATCCGTGAAGGAAGAGACGCAGAAGATCGAAGAGGATATGCGCGCCGTCGAAAACGATGTGAACGCCGCGGTGAACAAATCCGCCGTACCGGCGGCCGGCCCGGCAAAGACAGAAAATACCCCCGCTCCGGCGGAGGAGAATTCAAGCAACACATTACAGGAGGAAGAACAACATGGGTAAAATCGGTATTTGGGAACTTCTCATCGTTCTGGTGATCGTTCTGATTATTTTTGGGCCGAAGGCGCTTCCGAAGCTCGGCAAGTCCCTGGGCAAGACCATCGGAAGCTTCAAAAAGGGCCTCAACGAGGACGAGGACGAGGATGACGAGCCCAAGGCCAAGACCGGTGAGATCGAGAAAAAGTCCGACGATTCCGAGGCTTGAGTACAAAGGTTCAAAAACAGGATGACAAGGCTATGACCATCACGGGTCACCTCTCCGAGCTGCGCCGCCGTCTGACGCGGTGCGCGTTGGTGTTCGTGGCGTTGTCCGTAGTCTCGTTCATCTTCATACAGAAATTTGTTGACATCGTGCTGGCACTCAGCCCGGATTTCGATTTCGTGTACCTGTCGCCGTCCGAGCTTGTGACGTGCTATATGAAGCTGGCGCTGGTGCTGGGTCTCGTGTTTGCGTCGCCGTTCATTCTGTGGCAGATATGGGCCTTTGTCGAGCCGGGCCTTACGAAAACGGAGAGCCGTTCCGCGGGCTCTGCCATCGTTGGCGGATTCGTGTTTTTCCTGATCGGTGCGGCGTTCTGTTTTCTCGTCATCCTGCCGATCACGCTGGAGTTTTTCTATAACTTCAACGGCTCGAAGGACATCACGGCGAGCATTTCGTTCAACAACTACATGAGCTTCGTGCTCGGTATGCTGGTGGCATTCGGCGTCGTGTTTGAGATGCCGGTGCTGGCCTTTCTGCTCGGTCGGCTCGGCCTTGTCGGCCCGGGTATCCTCGTAAAAGGCCGGAAGTTTGCCATTCTGGTGATCTTCGTTCTGGCGGCGGTCATCACGCCGCCGGATGTGGTGAGCCAGATCATGACCGCCGTGCCGATGATCGGCCTGTATGAGCTGAGCATCGTATTCTCCCGCGCTGCCTGGAAGCGGCATAAGGAGGATCCGGAGGAGGACGATGAGGAAGAATCGTCCGACGAAGACGACGAAGGAGAAACGTAAAAACACCGCTCCGTGTGCATACGGAGCGGTGTTTTTTATGTCGAACGCATATGGTAGATGCGGCGCACCTCGTCCGACGGGGAACCGTCGGCGCCGCACAGAATGAGTGTCGGCATGGCGGTCAGACCGGGACGGCCGCCGCGCTTTCCGGCGATCAGGACGAGCGCCGGCGCACTCTCGGCGGTGTGGCATACCATGCGAAGACGCTTCGGCTCGATGTCCGCAAGGCGCATCGCCGCGAAGATATCGGTGAGAAATTCCGGCTTGTGGACAAGGCAGAACTCGCCGCCTTTTTTGAGCAGAAAGGCCGCCGCGCCGGAAAACTGGGCGGGGCTGAGCTGTCCGCCGCGGGCCGTTCCGCGGGAGGGGTCGGGCGATTTCGGGCCGTTGTAGTAGTAGGGCGGGTTGCAGACCACGAGGTCATACTGTCCTGCGCCGGGCAGACTGCGGTGAGCGCGCACATCGGCGCACAGCACCTCGCCGCGTATATGGTTTGCCGCGAAATTCTGACGGCACACGCCGACCGCATCCTCGCGGATGTCGACGGCAGTGAACGCCGCCTCACGGCAGCCCTCGTGCAGCAGCACGGACAAAAGACCGCCGCCGCAGCCGAGGTCGGCGCATTTGGCAAAGATGCGGCTGCCGGCAAAATCGGCGAGCAGGACGGAATCGGTGGTTATCTTGAAAGCCGGGTCGTCTGTATAGACCGGGCCGCCGGGCCATAATTGCTTCATAGAGTCTCCTTTATGAAAAAAGCGGTATGCCGAAGCATACCGCTTTTCGATAAGGTGTCTTATGCCTCAGCGATGGCACCCATGGGGCACTGCTCGGCGCAGGAACCGCAGGAGAGGCAGGCTTCCTCATCAATGACGTACTGAGTATCGCCCTGAGAAATTGCCTCGACGGGGCACTGGTCGGCGCAGGAGCCGCAGGAAATGCAGGCATCGGAAATACGATAAGCCATGAATGTATCCTCCTATTTATTTATAACACATCCACATCATATCATAAAAAATCAAAAAATCAACCGCTTTCCGTGCTTTTATTTATGAGCGGACGGGTATAATCCACCCGGAGGCGATTCCAATGCGAAATTCGGACAAGCTGACCCGACGGGCTCGTTTTGCCATCGGAGAGGCTTATAATGCGGCGGCAGAGCTGGGACACAGCTATGTCGGCACGGAGCATATGCTCGCGGGACTTCTGCGCGAGGGCGAGGGGCTGGCTTGCCGGGTGCTGACCCGTGCGGGCGTTACGGAAAAGGAACTGACGGCGGCGATCGAAAAGGAGGCGGGGCGCGGTACGCCCGGACCGCCTGCAAACGGGCTGAGTCCCCGGGCGAAGCGGGCGATGGAGCTTGCCGCCATCGACGCGGGAAAGCTCGGACACGCCTTTGTCGGCACGGAGCATATTCTGATGGGAATTCTGCGGCAGCCGGACTGCGCCGGAAGCAAGGCGCTCGCGGCGATGGGCTTTGAGGCGGATCGGCTTTATACGGATGTCATGGAGGTTTTTCAGGGCGCTCCGGCGGAGATGCCGAATCCGGTGCCGCCCCGCCCAACGGCCAACGCGCCCCGCCGGGCGGACACCAAGACGCTGGATCAGTACAGCCGCGACCTGACCATGCTGGCCGGAAAAGGGGAGCTTGACCCCGTGATCGGACGGGAGCGGGAGCTGTGCCGGGTGGTCGAGATCCTATCCCGGCGCACCAAGAACAACCCGGTTCTCATCGGCGAGCCGGGCGTCGGGAAAACCGCCGTCGCCGAGGCGCTTGCCCAGCGCATGGTGTCGGGACGCGTGCCGGAGGAGCTTGCCCGCAAGCGGCTCATGGCGCTGGATATCCCGTCCATGCTGGCCGGAACAAAGTATCGCGGCGATTTTGAGGAACGCGTCAAAACCGTCCTGCGCGAGGTGCAGCGGGCGGGGGACGTCATTCTCTTCGTGGACGAGCTGCACACGATCATGGGCGCCGGTGCGGCGGAGGGTGCGATTGATGCGGCGAATATCCTCAAGCCCGCGCTGGGCCGGGGACTTATCCAGCTTCTCGGCGCCACGACGATCGACGAGTACCGGCGGCACATTGAAAAGGACGCCGCCCTGGAGCGGCGTTTCCAGCCCGTGACCGTCGAGGAGCCGACGCGGGAGCAAAGCGTACGCATACTGACCGGGCTGCGTCCGCGGTATGAAAAGCACCACGGCCTCATCATCACGGACGAGGCCATTGAGGCGGCGGTCGCGCTCTCGGCGCGGTATCTGCCGGGGCGCTTTCTCCCCGACAAGGCCATCGACCTCATGGACGAGGCGGCCAGCAAGGTGCGGGCATCGACGCAGCCGGGGGAAAAGCAGGTGAGTGCCGAGGATATTGCAAAGGTCATGTCCGGCTGGACGGGCGTGCCGGTGGAGGCGCTGACCATTTCGGAGCGGGAACGGCTGGGACATCTGGAGGAGATCCTCCATCGGCGTGTTGTCGGACAGGAGGAAGCGGTCAATGCGGTCTGCCGGGCCATTCGGCGGGGGCGTTCGGGTCTGGCGGACCCGGACAGGCCTGTGGGCAGCTTTCTCTTCCTCGGCCCGACGGGCGTCGGCAAAACGGAGCTTTGCCGGGCGCTCGCGGAGGCCGTATACGGCGACGAACGGGCGCTTCTGCGCTTCGATATGTCGGAGTATATGGAAGCGCACGCGGTGGCGCGGCTGATCGGCGCGCCACCGGGGTATGTGGGGCATGAGGACGGGGGGCTTCTGACGGATAAGGTGCGGCAGCATCCATGGTCGGTGGTGCTCTTCGACGAGGTGGAAAAGGCGCACGCGGATGTGCTGAATCTGCTTTTGCAGGTGCTCGAGGACGGGCTGCTGACCGATGCCCGCGGCAGGCAGACGGATTTTCGCAGCACCGTGGTCGTGATGACCTCCAATGTCGGAGCGCGGGCCATGACCGCCGGGCCGAAGCTGGGCTTTGGCGGCGGCGATGCGGATTCGGAGCGGCAGGAGCATATGCGGGAGCTGGCGCTCTCGGAGGCAAAGCGGCATTTTCGCCCGGAGCTTTTGAACCGCGTGGATGAGCGCATCGTATTTCGGCCGCTTGGCCGGGCGGAGCTGCGCCGCATCGCGGAGGGTATGGCGCGAAAGCTATCTGACCGTCTCGCGGCACAGGGCGTGACGCTGAGCGTCACCGGAGAGGCGCTCGATATGCTGGCGGCGCAGGGATATGATCCGGCCTATGGCGCACGGCCGCTGCGCCGGCTTCTGCGGGAGCGGGTGGAGGATCCGCTGGCGGATATGCTTCTGCGCGGGACGCTGTCGCGGGGCGATGCTGTGCGTGCCGTCCGCAAAGGAGAACAGATCGAGATCGAGCGGGTCGATCCCACAACATCGGAGCCCCTTCCTTGCTCCGGCAGTGCGGTTGTGGTACAATAGGAGCAATTCTCTCTCCGGAGGTTTTGCAACCATGCTCGATATGGCGGTCTTTCAGCAGTATATGAACGAGGCACCCGGCTTCAACCGGCTGAACGGGATTCGGTTCACGGTCGTTGAGGAGGGGTATTGCGAGTGCGAGGTGGAGATGACGCCCGACTCCCTGAATCCGCAGGGCGTGGCCCATGGAAGCCTGCTTTTTGCTCTGTGCGACTGCGTGACTGGCATGGCGACGGCGTCCACGGGACGCGGTATGCTGACCCAGAGCGCGAACATCCACTTTCTGCGTCCCGGCGTCCGGGGAAAGCTCACGGCGAAATCCCGCCTGATCAAAAACGGCCGCCGTACCGCGCTGTGCATCGGCGAGGTGTTCGATGAAGAGGGAAGGCTTCTGGTGACGAGCGAGTTTGAGGTTTTCTATACGAGCGATTCGCTCAGCCTGCCGGAAAAGGACGAAAACGGGCAGTGGCACGCGCCGGAGGAGATTCAGGCGTGATCGAGCACTGTCCCGGGATAGTAATGCGCGAGGATCTCGGCGTATGACAAGCCCTGCGCGGCGAGGAGCTTGGCGCCGTACTGGCTCATGCCCACGCCGTGACCGTGTCCGGCGACGCTAAAGACAAAATCCGCGCCGTCATAGGATACGTCAAAATCCGTGCTCCGCAGGCCCAGAGCGCTTCGGACAAACGTGCCGGACAGAGCCTGTCCGCCGATGCGGAGAAAGGCAACGCGCCCGGCTTCGTCGGTCACGGTGCCGATGAGCCATGTATCCGGCTCGCCCTCGGGAGTGAGTCCCAATTTCTCGCGGAGCTCGTCCGGCGAAAAGACGGCCTCGGACAAAAGTCCCGGCACGTTGTCGGCGGTTTCCGGGCTGGATACGCTCACAAGATACGGCTGCGCGCTCCAAACGGCGGCGGCGTCCTCGGTCGCGCCGTAGGAGCTTGCGTGAAACACGGCTTGTACAATGCGGCCGTTGTAGGTGACGACCTGTCCGTCGGTCGCACGGACGGCTGCCTCCGCAGGCGCTTCGTCGGCGTCGGGTTCGTGCCACGCAAGACAGCACGCGCTGTCTGTGCATATATCCGCGTTGTCGTGGCTGTGGGTGGCGAGGACATAGCTTCTCGCGGCGACGGCCTGCGCCTTGAGGGCCTCCTCGCCGAAGGACACGGGCATTTCGGCCGCCACGGCGCCGGGCAGATACTCCGCGAGCGTCATGGCCTGCACCTCGCCGTCGGGCATGAGTACGCGAATGGTGGTGCTGCTGTCAAAGGAGGCGTTTGCCTCGGTCGGCGCGACGCAGCGAAACAGGGCGGCGAGGGCTATGAACAGCGCGGCCCGAAACAGCAGCCGGGCCAGAAAGCGATTATGCGGCAAGGTCATTTTCTCCTCCCTATCTTGACGAGTACTCCCGAATGGGTATAAAATATTTCACACAATCTTATGAACCGAGGAAGAGCGATATGCAAAGCGAGGCATATAAGATCACGGGCTTTACGGCGGTGGCGGCTGCCATGGGATTTCTGATCCGCTGGCTTCAGAATATGAAAATCATTGATGTCGATACCGGACTGGCGATTTCCGGCGCGCCCATCAGCTGGGTCGTGGTGCTGATGTTCCTTGTTGTGACGGCGGTCATTGGCATAGCGGCGTGGCGCATAAAGCGCTATGATACGCCGCTGGATGCGGCCAACGCGCTTGGCGGGGAGCATTTCGTGACGACGGCTGTGTATATGCTGCCGGCGCTGCTGCTTTTTGCTGCGGGTGTCGTTCAGCTTCTGACCGCGGATGCGGAGCATTTCCCGGAGACACAGATCAGTCTGCGCCGGGTTTTCGGCATCGCGGAGCTCATCGGCGCGGCCGGCACGGCGCTGCTTGCCGCCAACCTCAGGAAAACCGAAAAGGCGGGAACGCTTCGCCTCGGCGCCGGTCTGCTGATCGTCTTCGGCGCCATGTGGCTCATCACGGAGTATAAATCCGCAGCGGCCGATCCGGTTCTCTGGCGGACGGTGCCGGAGATCTTCGCCATCTGTCTGAGCCTTCTGGCTTATTACTACATTGCCGGCTACTTTTTCCAGTCTCCCGGGCCTCGCGGAGCGGCTTTCTGCTGCTTTTTGGGCGCGTATTTCTGCATCGTGTCCGCGGTGGATGAACACCCGCTGTGCGAGTCGATCACGTTTGTTGCCGTGGCGATCCAGCTCATCGCCTGGGGGTATCACCTGATCCGCAATCTCCTGCCCGCCGGGACGCTGACGTCCGCGGAGGAGGACGATACATAAAATCACACAATAAAAAACCAATCCCGATCTGCTTTTACGCAGACCGGGATTTTTTCCTTGTGTGCCCGCCCGCTTCCGACGGGATATTACGTTTACCATAATATATAATTATGTAAACAAGAAAACGCGGAGGTATACATATGGCGGCGTGGACATGGAACGGAGGACGGGGCAGTCTCGCAGCGGCATGGCGTCAGAAGCCGGCGCTGCGGACGGCGGCGAAATGTGCGGGGTATTTTGTGCTCGGCATGGCAACGGGAGCAGGGCGGCTCTTTTCGGGCTGCGGCCCGTTTGGCGCGGCGATGGTTGCTGCGGCCGGGCCGGATCTTTTGGGCGTGTGCTGCCTTCTCGGAGCGGTGGTCGGATATGTATTCTCGGTGGGACTGTATCATGCTCTGCGCTATATTACCACGGCGCTGATGGTGTTTACAGTCGGTTTTATGGCGAGAGGGCAGCCGTGGCGGGAGCATCGTGCGTTTATGCCGGCGGTGGCGGCGTCGGTGACGGCGCTGACCGGAGCGCTTTATGACGGCTTTTCCGCTGCCGGAAGCGGGATCCCGGTGTATATGCGGCTGTTTCTGGAGGTCGTGCTTGCGGGCGGATGCGCCTATCTGTTTGGGTATGTGACCGCGCCGGAAAAACAGAACTCGGAGGCGGCGGAGCTGCGCCGGGCGGTCAGCACGGCGGCGTTATGCGCCTGCTCGCTCATGGGACTGGCAGGGCTGGAGCTGTTTGGCGTGCTGTCCATTGGACGCTTCGGCGCGGTGCTTGCCGTCATGGCGGCGGGCTTCTGTGGGGGGCCGATGACAGGCTGTGCTGCGGGGGCGGCGATCGGCCTCGGCATGGATCTGGCGCAGTGGGGCAGTCTTTTTTATGCCGCGGCGTATGCACTGGCCGGGCTTTTTGCCGGCGCGCTGTATCGCTACGGACGGCTGACCTTTGCGGCGGCGTTCTGCGCGGCGAATGCCGTGGCGGTGCTGCTGGCGTGGAACGACGGCGCGCATATCCCGGCGCTGTATGAGTGCTTCGCGGCGTCCGTGGTGCTGCTGATCCTCCCGCAGGCGGCGCTGACCCCGGTCGGAGCGCTTCTGCGCGTCGGACGCGGGCATGGCGAGGTCGCCTTCCGGCTGTATCAGGCCGATCGGCTCGACCGGCTGGCGCAGGGCTTCCGGAGCCTTTACGATGCGGCGGCGGAGGGCTCGGAGGTTTCGGAAAAACGACAGGCCCGGAGCGAAGCGGCGGCGGCGTTTGACCGGGCGGCGGATATCGTGTGCAAGACCTGCGCGGAAAAGGAGCGCTGCTGGAAGCGGGAGCACGCCGACACGGTGCGCGATCTGGGCTCCATGGCGGAGGGCATGGCCCGGCGCGGAACGGCGGCGGTATCCGATCTGCCGGTGGCATTCCGGCAGCGCTGCGTGTCGCCGGAGGCTTTTATCAGCGCGGTGAACGGGGAACTGCGGGGGCTTATGTACCGCCGGCAGTACGCTGCCCGTCTGCGCGAAGGACGTGCGGCGGCCTACGGGCAGTTTCTTGACATGGCGGAGGTCATGGCGGACGCTGCCTGCCAGCTCTCCGGGGCGGCGGGACCAGATGCGGCGGCGGAGCGGCGGCTGATCCGCTTCTGTAAAAACAGGGATATGGAGGCGTCCTGCTCGGCCTTCCGGGACGGACGCGGTCGGCTGCACGCCACGATCGAGGGGGCGGGCGTCGAGAGCATTGGCGAGGAGGATGACTATCTGGAGCGCCTGTCCGCAGCCGTCGGCGTACGGCTTTGCCGCGTAAGTCTGGGGGAAAAGGGCCGGATGGTTCTGCGGCAGGCCGAGCCGCTGGCGGTATCCGTCGGCATTGCGAACATGAAAAAGGAGGGGGAGACCGTCTCCGGCGACCGGGGAACCTACTTCAAAACGGAGGGCGGGATGCTCTGCGTCATCCTCTCCGACGGCATGGGTACGGGCGAGGCTGCGGCAGGGGAGAGCACCCGCGCTGTCGCCATTCTCGAGGGACTTCTGCGCGCCGGAATGGAACCGGCCTGCGCCATGCGGCTGCTGAACTCCGCCGCCATGCTGCGAAACGGCGATGCCTGGGGCTACGCGACGGTCGATCTGTGCTGCATCGATCTCTTCACCGGGGAGGCGTGCTTCTATAAATACGGCGCGGCACCGTCGTATGTCAAAACCGGGCGGAATATCCGCCGGGTGAGGGGGGCCTCGCTCGCGGCGGGGATGCTTGCAGGGGCGGATGCCGCGCCCGATATCGTGCGTCTGCGGCTGCGCCCGGGGAATGTCGCGCTGATCGCCTCAGACGGCGTGCTGGCGGAGAATGACGACCGCTGGCTGCGGGAGATTCTGGCCGGTTCCGACGGCGAGGAGGTCAAATCCATTGCCCGACGCGCCCTGCGTGCCGCCTGCGCCCGTTTCGGCGGTGCGGACGATATGACCGCGCTTGCCATCCGCGTGGAGGCGCGGCAATGAGCGGACGGCGCATTTTGCCGGGCCTGTATAAATTTTCCACCCGGAGGGCAGAATGGAAGCAGGAGATTCCGCTGCGCGGACTGAATCGACAGGTCGTGGTCGTGCCATCTCCGGATTCGGAAATTTTTACGGAGGCGATTTTTATTTTACGGGAGGACTGGGTTAAAAAACGCAGTGCTGAGCAGGTTATCGAGGAGGCCCGCCGTGCGGCCGGAGCCTATCTCGCCAAAACGGGAACGACCGAGAAGCCGTCCCGCCGGAGGCTCAAGAATATTCTCTTCGCGTTCAGCGGCGTGGCGGCGGCCGGTGTTGTCTGGCTGGCGCTCCGTCTCATCGGCGCATAAAGCATAGCGGCAATGTGAAATTCAAAACATAAAAATGTGAAGTCAACAATTTCCCCATTTCTTTTTTATAGGATTTGGGGAAATTTTTGTTGCAAATAAGGAGAAGTGATAGTAATATAAAAATATGGATATTTTGCTGATATTTCGCCAGATGCTTATCATGCTGATTTTTCTGGCGATCGGGGTGGTGGCTTCCCGCTGCGGGATCATGGACGAGGAGTTCAACCGCCGGTATACGACTTTCAATCTGCTAATTCCGCAGACCGGCATGATTCTGAACAGCATCCTCGGCACGGAGGCCGATCTCTCTCTTGGCGAGATCGGCTCCATTCTCGGCTTTGGCTTTGTGATGTACGCGATTCTGGTCGCGCTCGGCCTTCTCGTGCCGATCCTTTACCGCTGCAAGCCGGAGGACAAGGGCGTTTACAGCTTCATGACCATCTTCGGAAACGTCGGTTTTCTCGGCATACCGGTGGCGAAGTCGATCTTCGGGCCGGAGGCGGGGCTGTATGCCGGGCTTCTGAATATCCCGTTCAACCTCCTGGCCTACACCGTCGGCGTGGCGATGATGGCGCGCAGCGGCAGCGAGAAAAAGGGCATCGACTGGAAGCGGCTCGTCAATCTGCCGCTCATGGTGTCGCTCGCGGCGGTCATTCTCCTGTGCTGCCATGTGAAGCTCACGGGCCCGGTCGGCTCGGCGGCGGAGATGCTCGGAAACATGATCCTGCCCGGCTCGATGATGATTATCGGCGCATCCCTCGGCCAGCAGAAGCTCAAGGATGTGTTCGGCGACTGGAAGGTGTATCTGTTCGCGCCGATGCGGCTCATCGTCGTGCCCATCGTGGTGTGGGGAGTTATGCACTTTATCGTGAAAAACGAGGTTTTCCTCGGCACGATGACGCTTCTGGCCGCGATGCCTGCGGCGGCGTTTGCGACGATGCTCTCCATCGAATACGGCGGCAATGTCAAGATGGCGTCGAAGGGCGTGTTTGTGACGACCGTGCTCTCGATCGTGACGATCCCGCTGGTCGTGGGTCTGCTGCTGTCCTGATAAGGAACCTACATAGCGTATGAATCTTTGTGATTACAGGGAAATACAAAATCTCCTCGCGGCGACGGACGGCTTCCGGTTCTCCAAGGCCAAGGGTCAGAACTTTCTGATCGAACGCTGGGTGCCGGAGCGCATCGCGGAGGAGAGCGGACTGGATGCCGGAACCGGGGTCGTGGAGATCGGGCCGGGTGTCGGATGCCTGACGGAGCAGCTTGCGCTGCGCGCCGGGAAGGTCGCCGCGTTTGAGGTCGATGAACTGCTGAAGCCGGTTCTGGCGCGGACGCTCGCGCCGTATGATAATATAGAGGTCATTTTCGGCGATGTGATGCGCCGCGACCTTCCGGCGGAGATCGAACAGAGCCTGCCCGGGCTGCGGCCCGTGCTCTGCGCCAATCTCCCATACAACATCACGACCCCGGTGCTGACGAAGATCTTTGAATCCCGCTGCTTTGAAACGGCCGTTGTGATGGTGCAGAAAGAGGTGGCGGAGCGGATGTGCGCGGCGCCGGGGGAGAAGGAATACGGCGCGTTTACCCTGCTCACGCAGTGGTATACCGAGCCGGAAATGCTCTTCACCGTCGGGCCGGAATGCTTCATGCCCCGCCCGAAGGTCACAAGCGCTGTCGTGCGTATGACCATGCGGAAAACGCCGCCGGCCGAGGTCGATGAAAAGGCGCTGTTCCGCGTGATCCGCGCGGCGTTCAATATGCGGCGCAAGACGCTCGTGAACGCCCTTGACGGCGTATGCGGCAAGGAAAAGGCCCGTGCCGCCCTTGCCGAATGCGGCTTTGCGGAGACCGTCCGCGGCGAGGCGCTGAGCCTTGCGGAGTTTGCCGCCCTTACCAATGCACTCGCGAAATATTGATATATATTTTTGGAGGAAAAACCATGGCACTCACGAATAACCCGCACGTCCTCGCGTGGATCGACCGCTGCGTCGCTCTCTGCAAGCCGGCTGAGGTCGTCTGGATCGACGGCAGCAAGGAGCAGCTTGACGATCTGCGTAAGGAAGCCTTCACCACCGGCGAGCTGATCGAGCTCGACCAGGAGAAGCTCCCCGGCTGCGTGTATCATCGCAGCGCCCTGAACGATGTCGCCCGTGTTGAGAGCCGCACGTTCATCTGCTGTGAGAAGCAGGAAGACGCCGGCCCCACCAACAACTGGATGGATCCGACCGAGATGAAGGCCAAGCTCCGCGACATCTACGACGGCTGCATGGCCGGCCGCACGATGTATGTCGTGCCCTATTCCATGGGCATCATCGGTTCGCCCTTTGCCAAGTACGGCTTTGAGCTGACCGACAGCATCTATGTCACCATCTCCATGGCGATCATGACCCGCGTAGGCCGGCAGGTGCTGGATGCGCTGGGCGAGGATGCCGCCGACTTCATCAAGGGCCTGCACTCCAAGGCGGAGCTGAACGAGGATAAGCGCTATATCGTTCACTTCCCGCAGGAGAACTATATCATGTCCGTGAACTCCGGCTATGGCGGCAACGCCCTGCTGGGGAAAAAGTGCTTTGCGCTCCGCATCGCCTCGAACCTCGCCCGCAAGGAGGGCTGGCTCGCCGAGCATATGCTCATCCTCGGCGTTCAGAACCCGCAGGGAGAGGTGCGCTATGTCTGCGGCGCGTTCCCGTCCGCCTGCGGCAAGACGAATCTCGCCATGCTGATCCCGCCCGAAGCGTACCGCGAGAAGGGCTGGAAGTGCTGGACCGTCGGCGACGATATTGCCTGGCTGCGTCCCGGCCCGGACGGCCGCCTGTGGGCGGTGAACCCCGAGAACGGCTTCTTCGGCGTCGCGCCCGGAACCAGCAGCAAGTCGAACCCCAACGCGCTGGCAAGCACCGCGCATGATACCATCTTCACGAACGTCGTTCTGAAGGACGACGGTACCGTGTGGTGGGAGGGCATGGATAAGAACCCGCCCACGAACGCCCTCAACTGGAAGGGCGAACCCTGGGATCCCTCCGATGGCTCCAAGGGCGCGCACCCCAACTCCCGCTTTACGGCTCCGGCCAAGAACTGCCCCTGCATCAGCCCCGAGTTCGACAATCCGCAGGGCGTGCCCATCTCCGCGATCGTGTTCGGCGGACGCCGCGCCAAGACCGCGCCGCTCGTCTACCAGTCCCGTGACTGGGCTCATGGCGTGTTTGTCGGCTCCAGCATGGCGTCTGAGAAGACAGCTGCGGCCGAAGGACAGGTCGGTGAGGTTCGCCGTGATCCGATGGCGATGCTCCCGTTCTGCGGCTATCACATGGCGGACTACTGGCAGCATTGGCTCGACATGGAAGGCCTGCTGACGAATCCGCCCAAGATCTTCAATGTCAACTGGTTCCGCACCGACGATCAGGGCCACTTCATCTGGCCGGGCTTCGGTGATAACCTGCGCGTGGTTGAGTGGATCCTCAAGCGCTGCTATGGCGAGATCGACGCCGTGGAGTCGGAGATCGGCTGGCTGCCCAAGGCGGAGGATATTGATCTGACCGGCATCGAGGGCGTGACGGTGGATACGGTTCGCGAGCTGCTGACCGTCGATAAGGACCTCTGGCGCGAGGAAGCTGCCGGTATCCGTGCGTACTATGAGCAGTTCGGCGACAAGCTGCCGAAGGAGCTGGCGGAGAGCCTTGCCAAGCTCGAAGCAAATCTTGCCTGAGAAAATTGCGGAAAAGGCAAAAGAAACGGTTGACTTTTCCGAAATAAAATGATATTATAATCGGGCGCTGAGAAATCAGCGTCCGATATAAGCGCGAGTGGTGGAATTGGCAGACTCGCTAGATTCAGGTTCTAGTGTCCACTCCG
>JBJDYS010000012.1:0-4920 GCA_051867595.1 Oscillospiraceae bacterium | reverse complement strand
AACCCCTTCTGCTTGGAGGGCAGGTCGTCCTTGGCGGACATGAACAGGATCGGAATGTGCTTGTTGACCCGGCGGACATTTTCGGCAAATTCAAAGCCGTCCGCCTCGGGCATCATGATGTCGGAGATAATCAGATCATAGAGATTGTTATACATTTCATCATAGGCCGCATTCGCATTCAGGCAGCCCTTCGCCCGAAACCCGCTGTCATTCAGATAGGTGCAGACGATCTGGTTCAGCTTCACGTCGTCCTCGAGCACCAGTATTTTAATCATGGAAATTCCTCCATTCCCACAGAATGTTGCAGGCTTTTCAACTGCCCGGCCGCCCGGCAGAGCATGATGACCGCCATGGCCAGCACCAGCAGGCAGACAGCGCAGCCGGTCAGGCCCGTCATAATCAGCCGGAAGCGTTCCCCGTCGGCTTCGCCGAACTGCGCCAGCATCGCGGTTTCAAGAGACAGCATGGATACCAGCGCCGTCGCCAGCTTGATCGCCTTGGCCGCGGACAGGACAGGGCTGCTGTACTTTCGGTATTTTATGACATCCCTTGCCGCCGAGATGATGCTGTAAAAGGCATACATGGCGACCACATAGATCAGATAGCCCTCATAGGAATAGCCCTGCTTTTCCGTGAGAATCAGAATCACGACGCCGAGCAGAGCCGTGTTCATCAGCAGCAGGATCACGCCGCACCAGCGGTAATGCTTCCACTCCTCCGTCAGGTTTTGCCCGATGCTGTTTCGATTCACGTGCCGCAGCAGCAGAAACCGCATCACGGCCAGCAGGATATAATAAACCGCCAGCGTGCCGAACCACACGGAACGGCAGCGGAGGCCATAATAGAGCTTCATGGCCGCGAAGAGCAAATTGATCCCCAGGGAGGTATACAGAGAAACATGGGCCCGGAAGGGAATATCCGTTAAATACCGGTGGATATACGGATGTTTGTGCAGCGCGGCCCGAAACCCGCTTTTCGGCATTTTTATGATATACGCGCAGGCGATGCTCAGGGAATAGGCGGAGATCGCGTAAGCCGCATACGAGATCGGGCTGTATTCCTGTTCATACAGAAAGACATAGACGAGCAGCGCCGCCGCTACCGGTACGCTGAGGAGCACCACCGCGGCGCCGGGGAACAGGAACTTATGCAAAAAACGTTTCAGGCGTTCCATTTCGTCCCTCTGCCAATCCCTATAATATTATATCATATCGGGTTTTTGTTTTCATTTCATTTGAGAATTGTTTGAGAAATGTTAACAGCAAGGCGGCCCGGAAATGCCTTCTCCGCTACAGCAGCGGAGAAAAGACCTTCATCAGCGCCGCCAGGAAAAAACGGGATCGCAGGATTTTCAGCAAGCTTTCCACGGAGCTTCCTCCCTTCCGGTAAAACAGGCAGCAGCGAAAACCCGCTGCTGCCTGAGAGATCGAATTTTAATGAATACCTTTCACCAAAGGGATCAGGCACAGCAGCAGGACAATGCCGACCAGACCCACAAGGATGCCCGGCACCAGCATACTCCAAACCATGACCATGCACATCCCAACGCCCAGCACAATCGCTCCGACGACGCCCAGCGCCACCGTTCCCACGGTCTTGGCGCTGAGCTTGACGACGACCGGCTTGCCCTCCATCTTGCGGCGAACCATGACCATGACCAGCAGGATCACCAGGCCGACAACGCCGATAATGATGCCCGGCTTAAACGCGTTCCACTCCGGCAGCATCGCCATGCACATACCCAGGGCGAACAGGATGCCGCCGATCGTTCCCAGAATCAACGAGATAAAATTTTTCTTGGACATTTTCAGTACCTCCAGTATTTATGTACCCTCATCGGATGGGTATACACTACCACGGGATTGTTTGCGGATTGCTTCAGAAGTGTTTGCGAAACATTAATTGTTTTTCCCCAAAGGAAGCGCAAAACGCGGGTTCCCCGTCCGAACCGTCCCGGTTGGGGGGCCGAATCCGGAGGGGGGCGCACCCCGACATCGAAGCACAAAAAACCACGGAAGTCTCAACAACTTCCGTGGTTTCCCTTTTATTTGGTTTTCAAGCGGCTCTCCCACTCGGCCTCCTGGAAGCCGACGAGAACAAATCCATCTCCGATCACAAGGGGCCGCTTCACCAGCATCCCGTCGGTGGACAGCAGCTTCAGCATTTCCTCTTCCCTCATGGCAGGCAGCTTGTTCTTCAGCTCCATGGACTTATAGAGCAGGCCGCTGGTGTTGAAAAACTTTTTCAGCGGCAGGCCGCTCCGCTGATGCCACGCAGCCAGCTCATCAAACGTGGGGTTGTCCGTTTTGATGTCCCGGAACGCATAGGCGATTTGGTTCTCGTCCAGCCACTTTCTCGCTTTCTGGCAGGTTGTGCACTTGGGATAGCAAACAAAGGTAATCATTTCATCATGCTCCTAACAAATTCCGCTCAACGGCGCACGGCGCCTCGTTGACCGCAAAAAAAGGATAGCATATTCCCTCCGAAAAAGCAAAAAAGATAAATCGGCCCGATGGCGGGTCAGAGCTTATATTTGAGGGCGAAGCGGTTCAGGTCGTCCCGGAACTGCTCATTGTCGGCGCGCAGGCCGCTGATGTATTTGTGGGTGTCGAAGGAGCTGTGCGACAGCTCGATCACCGCCACGGCGATATTGGAGCAGTGGTCGGACACCCGCTCCAGATTGGTGAGGATGTCCGAGAGGATGAAGCCCAGCTCGATGGAGCACTGTCCGGCCTTCAGCCGCTCGATGTGCTTGTCCTTGATGACGGCCACCAGCCGGTCCACGGTCTGTTCGAGCGGCTCCACCTCCGCGGCGGAACGCAGGTCGCCGTCCCGGTAGGTGCGCTCCGCCTGCTCCAGAATCTCCGTGATGGCGGCCGTGAGGACGGCCAGCTCCTTCCGGGCTTCCTCGGAGAAGACAAGCCCCTTTTCGTGCAGCTCCCGGGCCGCGCCGAGCAGGTTCACCGCGTGGTCGCCCAAACGCTCAAAATCCCCGATGACATGGAGCATCTTGGAGATCTTCAGGGAGTCCGCCTCGGACAGACGCTTGGAGGACAGCTGCACCAGATAGGTGCCGAGGGCGTCCTCATAGTGATCCAGCCGGTTTTCGTTCTCCATAATTTCCTCGGCGGCGGTCTCGGTATAGCGGTTCAGGGATGAGAGGGCGGTGTTCAGGGTGGACACCGCGAGGCGGCACATGGAGACGGTCAGCCGGTCGCACTCGGCCAGCGCCACGGAGGGCGTGCCCAGCAGGCGCTTGTCCAGAAGCTCCACGGAGGAGGTCTCCGTCTGCCGGTCGGGCAAAAAGCGGTTGGCGATGGCCTCCAGACGCCCGGAGAAGGGGAAGAGGAGGGCCGTGGTAAACAGGTTGAAGGCGGTATGCACCGCGGCGATCCCCACCGCGTCAATGCTCCTGCTTGCAAAGGAGAAGTGGAAGATGGCGTTGGCAGCGCAGTAGAGGGACAGGCAGACGACCGTTCCCAACAGGTTGAAGGAGATATGTACCACCGCCACCTTCTTGGCGTTGCGGCTGACACCGATGCTGGAGATGAGGGCGGTGACGCAGGTGCCGATGTTCTGGCCCATAATGATGGGGATGGCGGCGCCGTAGGACACCGCGCCCGTCAGTGCCAGCGCCTGCAGGATGCCCACCGAGGCGGACGAGCTCTGGATCACGGCGGTGATGATAAGGCCTGCCAGCACGCCGAGCACGGGATTCCGGAAGGCGGTGAACAGGCTGATGAAGGCGGGGTCGTCGCCCAGGGGCTTGACGGCGGCGCTCATGAGCTTCATGCCGTACATCAGCACGGCAAAGCCGATGAAGATGGTGCCGACATCCTTGTACTTGGTCTTTTTGGACACCATCATCATCACGATGCCCGCAAACGCAAACACCAGCGAGAAATTTTCCGGCTTCAGCAGCATCACGAACAGATTGTCCGACTCCACGCCCACCAGCGTGAGGATCCACGCGGTCACGGTGGTGCCGATGTTGGAGCCCATGATGACGCCGATGCTCTGGCGGAGGGTCATGATGCCGGAGTTTACCAGTCCCACCAGCATGACCGTGACGGCAGACGAGGACTGAATCGCGGCGGTGATGCCCACGCCCAGCGCCAGCGACCGCAAAGGGCTTGCGGTGATCTTTTTCAGACTGGTCTCCAGCTTGCCGCCGGCCATCCGCTCGAGGCCCGTGGAGAGGACGTTCATGCCGTACAGGAAGAAGGCAAGCCCGCCGATCAGGGTAATGACCGAAAAAACATCCATTTTGTATGCTCCTTGTCCCATATAATCGTTCTATGTTACTGTACCGGGACAAGGTAAAATCCAAAATCATACCCATGTAAAATCCATGTAAAATCTTTTTTATCGCAGCGCGGCCTGTTTTGCATAAAAAACCGCCGCCGGGTTTCCCCGACGGCGGGCAGCGCGGTTTTTTACAGCTCGGTCATCCACAGACCATGAAGATTGCAGTACGCATAAACGGCTACGGCCTTGTCATCGCCCAGACAGAAGGTGACGCTGGGATCATCGCCGGGCTTCAGCGCCTTGCGCTGACCGCCGTTCTCCGTCTGGACATAGATCCATTCGATGAAGTGCTCCGGGATCATGGGGTGATCCACAGCGCCCACGTTGACATGGATCGCGCCGTCCTCCACCGTGACGAATGGCAGATGCTTTTCGCCGCTGGCCTCCACGGTGTTCGGCTCCAGAGCCTCCATTTTCTCTCCGCAGCACATCATGGGAACCCCGGCGTCATGGATCATGCCCACCAGATTGCCGCAATGGCGGCAGATGTAAAACTTCGCTTTCATACTATATCCTCCTTAATAGTTTTCCGCACGCACTTCAAAGTACGCCTGCGAATGCTTGCAGACAGGGCAGACCTCGGGGGCCTTGGTGCCGACGACGATGTGGCCG
>JBJDYS010000011.1:0-22705 GCA_051867595.1 Oscillospiraceae bacterium | reverse complement strand
AAACAGAAATCCTCCGTATGGTTCATACGGAGGATTTCTGCTTTTATACCGGTCATTTATTCCTTTGCATAGTAAATCAGCATATGGAGATGCACGGGAACCGTTCCGATATTTTTGTAAGAGTGTTCCTCATCCGCCTTAAACCGCAAGGAATCCCCCTCTGCCAGCCGAAACGCGTTCTGACCTGCCCATATCTCCACCTCGCCCGCAAATACCGTAATGTATTCCTCCGTACCGGCCATGTGGGGCTGCGCCTGAAGAAATCCACCCGGCTCGATCTGGATGCGGTATGTTTCAAACAGCCTGTCCTCCTGAAACGGGAACGCCGGGTAATTCATGTATTTCCCCTCATCCTCCATCAGGGGGGAGATGTCCGCCGCCCGAATGACCAGCGGCGCCTGCATACGGTCATCCATCAGGCTCGTGAACGACACCTTGTACCCGTTGGCAATTTTCCAAAGGACGGAGATCGTGGGATTCACATCCCCCTTCTCAATCTGCGCGAGCATACTCCGCGATACCCCGGTTTGTTTGGCCGCGGCCTCCAGCGTGAGCTTTTTCTGCTCCCGGATCGCTTTGATGTTGTCGCCGATCACTTTCTGCAAATCCATAGAAATCTCCCATTGACAATATATCGGATTAATAGTACAATATGCAAGAAATCCGTTATATCGGATTTTAAGTGCATTATATCATCCATCGTCAGGGAGGTCAATATGTTCAGCTGGTTGAATTTTCTATCCTATGCCGTCGTCACCGCCATAACGCCGGGGCCGAACAACATCCTGTCCATGTCGAACGCGAGCCGTCTTGGATTCCGCCGATCGTTTCCGTTCAATCTGGGCATCTGGATCGGCTTCTCCCTGGTGATGCTCGTGTGCACTTTTTTCTGCAATACGCTCTCGGCCATGATCCCGAAAATCAAAACGCCGATGCTGATTCTGGGCGCGCTCTATATGCTTTGGCTGGCCTTCAAAACCAAAAGCTCGTCCGTCATCGAGGAAACGCCGTCCAAGGGCACGTTGGTTTCCGGGCTCATCCTGCAATTTGTAAACCCTAAAATTTACATTTACTGCATTGTGTCGATGGAAGCATACATACTGCCGCACTATCAGGGGCAATGGGGGCCTCTTGTTTTCTTTGCCCTGCTGCTGGCCTTTATCGGCTTTGTGTTTACGCTGTGCTGGTCCCTGTTCGGCTCTGCGTTCAAGCTGTTGTTTTCCAGGTACGCAAAGGTCACGAACACGATCATGGCGCTCCTGCTGGTTTACTGTGCCGTTTCCCTGTTTTTCTGAGACCGTCCGCCGCGAAGTGGGTTCTGTTTCCGGCAAACGAAAAAGCAGACACGGGATCGTGTCTGCTTTTTTATTGGTTCTGTAATCAGCCCAGACCGTACTTCTTGTTGAACTTGTCAACGCGGCCGCTGGTATCGACGAGCTTCTGCTTGCCGGTATAGAACGGATGGCACTTGGAGCAGATCTCAACGGTGATGGACTCACGGGTGGAGCCGGTCTCGATGACGTTGCCGCAAGCGCAGCGGATGGCGGTACGGTAATAAGTGGGATGGATGCCTTCCTTCATGATGATTCACCTCATATTAAACTATCTTGAGTACGGAAAATCCGCCGTTACAAGACGCGGAGTGTATTTTATCATACGTTATTTAAAATTGCAACCCTTTTCTTATATCTCCGGAAGTTTCACCACCGCGGCCTGTTTTTTCCGCAGATACCACAGCACCGCGCCGCGGACAGGCTTTTTCAGAATGCGCCGCATCGCCGTCGCATACGCGGCCAGCTGCCCGGTGTAACGCGCCGGCTCCATATGCGCGTCGGTCTTGAAGTCGAGGATCGTCAGTTCGCCGTCCTCCTCGATGCAGCAGTCCACAACGCCCTGCAAAAGCGTCTCCTCCCCGTCCGGCGCATCCGGATACCAGGTTTTCGCCGGACAGAGCAGCGAAAACCGGAATTCCCGCACGACCCGATCAGCGCGCAGCACCCTCTGACCGATCTCCGACCGGAAAAACGCCAGAATATCCTCCGGCGGCACCGCCTCCGCCTGCCGGTCGTCCAGGAAGCCATCCCGGCGCAGCCTCTCGATCTCCGATGCGATCTCCTCCAGGCCCGATGTTTTGTCAAAATCAATATACTGCATCACGAGATGCGCCGCGACGCCCCGCTCCGCACCCGTCAGCGGTGCGTCCTGCCGTCCCGGCTCCGGGACGCGGAACCGCCGGACGGAGGCCGGCTCCAGAGACGCCGCCTCCGGATCGGCTGTCTCGCCGAGGCGCGTCACCCCGGTCGCCGTGAGCTTGGAGAGCAGATTGACCGCCTCGGCGTGGGGATAGACCCAGCGCAGCCGTTCGGTCAGCGCCGCCACACTCTCCTCCGACGCCTCCGGTATCGCCGTCTCCTCCGGCGGTGCGGCGGCCTCGATCACCGCCTCCGGCGCGACGACGCGCAGCGTCATCGTCCGGCCGTCATCCGCCGACGCGGCGCGTATGAGCCACGGCGCGGCGCTCGACGCGCCCGTCAGAAGTCTCGGATCAAACGGCCCGTCGGAGCGTCCGTCCAGCGCCGCAAGCGTTTCCTCCGCCTTCCTCTGCACGCAGGTCATGATGAGCCGATCCCGCGCGCGGGTCATCGCCACATACAGCACGCGCACCTGCTCGGACAGCTCCTCCGCCTCGGCCTTGCGGCGGATCGCAAGCCACGGCAGCGTGGGGAAATCAATGCCCCGTCCGGCGTCCGTTATCCGCATACCGAGGCCCAGCCCGTTGTGGCACAGAACCGGATCGCTGCCGCTCTGCTTCCACCGATGCCCGTTATCCGCGAGGAACACCACCGGAAATTCAAGGCCCTTCGACTTGTGAATGCTCAGAATCTGCACGCTGTTGCGAACCACGGCGGCCGGCGGCTCCATGCCGCGCTGTTCCAGGCGGCGCAGCCAGTCCACGAACCGAAACAGCCCCCGGTTGCCGTCCTGTTCAAAGCGCCGGGCGTATTCGTAAAGCTGCATGAGGTTCGCGCTGCGCTGCACGCCGTCCGGCATCACCGCGCAGGCCGCCATCAGTCCCGTCCGGTCATAGAGCCAGCGCAGAACGCTGTCCGTGGGCTCCTCCCGCGCCAAATCGCGCAGCTCGTTCAGGAGCGCGGCGAAGCGTCCGCATTTTTCATCGCTCTTTGCGCGGACGCAGAGCGCGTCCCAGAAATCGCCCTTCCCGGCGGTGCGGACGGCCGCCAGCTCGTCCGGGGTGAAGCCGAACGGGAGCCCGCGCAGCGCCGCGATCAGCGGCACGTCCTGCCGGGGATTGTCCGCCGCCGCCAGCATCGAGAGCGCAAAGCTCACCTCCGGCTGGGCGAAAAACGCGCCGCCCTGCCGTGTGCTGACCGGCACGCCGGCCTGCGTGAGCGCCTGACGGAAGGCCGCGCCGGAGGTGTTCGGCGTCCGCAGAAGCACGGCGATATCCCCGTACTCCACGGGCCGCACACCGCCCCGGCCGTCGGAGACCGGCTCGCCCGCCTCGACCATCGCGCGGATCCGCGCCGCGACATAGGCGGCCTCCATCCGGCGCTTGTCGGGCGTCTCCTCCTCGTCCCCGGCCATCGGGTCGAGCAGGCAGAGCTCCGGGCGCACCTCGCCCTCCGCGGCGAAGCGGCCGCCCCGGACAAGGCTTGCCTCGTCGTTGTATTCGATCTCGCCGAGCGCCGGGGACATGACGCGTCCGAACACGGCGTTGCAGGCATTCAGCACCGCATCCCGGCTGCGGAAATTTTCCCGCAGCAGTACCCGGCGGCCCGTGTCCGGCTCACCGAACGCGGCATATTTGGCGTTGAAGATGGCCGGCTCCGCCAGCCGGAAGCGGTAGATCGACTGCTTCACGTCGCCGACCATGAAGAGGTTTTTCCCCTCGCCGCTCACGCGCTGGAAGATCAGCTCCTGCACGGCGTTTACGTCCTGATACTCATCGACCATGACCTCCCGGAAGCGCGCGGAAAGCTCCGCCGCCAGCGACAGCGACTCGTCGCACAGCAGCTTTACGCAGAAATGCTCCACATCGGAAAAGTCACAGACATCGGCCCTGCGTTTGCGGGCGGAATATTCCCGGTCGAGCGCGAGCACCAGCTCCGCCAGCGCCTCCAGCGCGGGCCTCGACTGCCGGATGCCGGACAGAAGCGAGGCACTGTCGCCGGCCATGAGCTTCTGCAGCTTTTTGACCGCGTTTTTCGTCTCGTCCCATACGGCCTTGACGCGCTCCTTGCCCTCCTCATCCGGGAATTTCCGCACCGCGCCGAGGCGGGGAAAGTCAAAGGTGAGATACGACCGCGCCTTGTCCCAGCTATCCCGTGCGGCCCGAGCCGTATCCCGCAGCCTCTCCGCCGCGAACGCGTACCCCTCGGCATACGCCTTTCGGAGCGGCTCGTTTCCCGGCTCGTCCATGACGCCGAGCGCGTGTTCCAGCCTCGATGCGCGGAAATCGGCCTCTCCGGCGATCTCGTCGAGAAGGTATGCGCCCCATTTCGTCTGTCCGGCATCGCTCAGCTCCGCCGTGTCCAGCGATTTCAGCGTGTCCCGCAGCCATTCCACCGGGAACGCCCGGCTTTGCAGCCGGTCATACAGCGACAGGACGAGGGCGGCAAGGCGTCCGTCATCCCGGCCCGCGCCCACGCTGTCCACGAGCGACCGCAGCCCCTCGTTTTCCCCGATCGTCTCATACGCCCGTTCGAGAACCTCCTCCAGCGCCCGCGACCGCAGCGCCGCGCCCCGCTCCTCGTCCAGCATGGCAAAGCCCGGCGAGATGCCGAGAAAATGGGCGTTCTCGCGCACCACGGAGGTGCAGAAGCTGTCGATCGTGCCGATCGGCGCCCGGTAGAGCAGGGCGCTCTGCCGCCGGTAATGGCGATTGCCCGGCTCCTGCGCCGAGAGCGCGTTCAGCTCCGCCAGAATGCGGCTTCGCAGCTCCGCCGCCGCAGCACGGGTGAAGGTAATGACGAGAAAGCGGGTCACATCCTCGCCGTTTCGCACATGGCGGATCAGGCGCTCGGTCAGCACACGGGTCTTGCCGCTGCCCGCCGCCGCGCTCACCAGCACCGGGCAGGCGGTCTCAATCGCCTCCTCCTGCGCCGGGGTAAATTGGAATTCACTCATGTTGTCCCTCGATCCTCTCCCATGCCTTTTCCGGCGACAGCTCCGCACGCATACGCCAGGTGTCCTTCGTCTCGTCAAACAGGCAGGCCTTTGCGAACTCGCAATAGATGCAGGCATTGCTCTGCGTGCTGCGGAACCAGGGGTCGGCCGTCACGCTGCCCGCCCGCAGCTCCGCCGCCATATCGCGCAGCGTCTTGTCGATATACCGGCTCAGCGCGCCGAACTGCTCCAGCGTTGCAAGACTTCCGAGGCTCTCCTTTGACCATCCGCCGGATTTCAGCAGCTTCACGGGCAGAAAACGCTTCTCTTCGCCCGGCTCCATGGCCTCAATCACCTCGTCATCGCTGAGGACGAGCCCGCTCCGCTTCGCCCCCGAACGGCGCAGCGACGCCAGCTCCTCGTCGGTCATGTCCCCGTCGGTGCGGAGGATATGAAACCGCGCCGGGGAATACAGCACGCCCGCCGGACGAATTTCCTCCGCGCCGAAATAGCTCCTGCCGTGCTTTTGAAGCGTAAAGAGATACAGGAGCATTTGCAGGTTGACGCCCTCGCACACATCGGACAGTGAGAACTTCTTGACGCCGGTCTTATAATCCGTGACCCGCAGATACAAAACGCCGTCCTTCACCCAGCCATCGACCCTGTCCACACGCCCGTACAGCTTCACGCCGTCCTCCGCCGCCTCCGGGTCGAGGACGCCCTCCCGTCCGAGGTCGAGCTCCAGGTCAATGGGCTGGAAGCGGGAATTCTTCAGCTCCTGCCACATATCCTCCGTCACACGGCGCACCGTCGTTCGCAAGCGGCGGAAGAGGTATTCAAACCGTGCGGTCTTTTCCGCGAAGTCGTTCATCTCCTCCTGAATGTAGCGATCCACCCAGGTATCGGTCAGCTCCCGGATCCGTGCGGCGTCCACCGCCGGGAATCCGCCCTCCGCCATCACATCCCGCGCCACGTTTTCGAGCACATAGTGCATGAACGTACCATAATCCCGCGGATCGAACACCGCCGGCTGGCGCGGTTTTGCCTTCAGGCCATACTGCAGAAAATACGAAAAGCGGCAGTCGCCGAATTTTTCCGCCCGCGTCGCGGTGAGAGCCGGTTCCGCCCCGTACAGGGCGCGCACGGCGTCCGGGCCGAGGTTTCCGCGTCCGGCGGACGCAGCCTTCACGAGCGCGGACAGCTCCTCACCCCGTCCCTCGCGGCGGAATACCTCCCGCGCCGCCAGCGCCGTCTCACCGGCATGGCCCGCCTCGCCGAGCAGCGCCAGCGTATAGGCCGCCTCCCGCGAGAAGGTCCGCGCCCGCAGCAGGTCGCCCTCCTCCGGCTCAAGCCCGAAAATGGCTCTCGCCCGCTCCGCGATCACGGACGGACGCGTCTCGCTGCCGTCCGCCTCCATCGCGGGCCAGCTCATATAAAGGCTGTCCGAGGGCAGGGCCAGGCAGCTGTAGATCCGCCACAGCTCGCGGCTCAGTTCTTCCTCCGGCCCGCCGAGGGGCAGACCGAGCGCCGTCAGCTCCTCGCGCTCCTCCGGCGTGAACACGCCCACATTCTCTTCCGGGGCGGGCAGCCGTCCGTCCGACGCGCCCAGAACGAAGAGATGCCGGATATGCCGCCGGCGCATCCCGTCAAAATCGCCCGCCTGAACCCGGTCGAGCGACACGGGGATGATGCCCACGTCGTATTTCGACAGCATCATCGAAAACAGCTCCCGGAACCGGGTGACGTCCATGAAGGAATCGCCCAGCACGGCGGCAAATTGTTCCAGCGCCCCGCACACAAGATCCCAAAGCTGCTCATACTCCGCCGCAGCCTCCGAACGCCCGGCAGCGTCCAGCTCCGATGCCCGCGCCTCCAGCCGGGCCGGCAGCTCGATGGCCAGCAGGAAATCCGCCAGCGCCTGCGCCTGTCCGGCGGCGGTATCCGCCGTCCTAACCGCCGTCTCGAGCGCTTTCAGCGGCCCGATCACGCGGCGGCGCAGGGCATTGAGCGTCTCCAGCCGGGCCGTGGACGCCTCGTCCATCCCCCGGTTATAGCCCTCCGGGTGCATCGTGAACGGACGCTCCCACATACTGCCCCGGATGTTCCACAAAATGGCGTAGTTTTCCAGCACATCCGTCTCGGCGGGCGTGAGCGTCGCAAGGCCGGTTTTCAGATACCCGAACACGGCCTCGTATTCATAGCCGCGCTCCACCGCTTCCAGCGCGTTCGTGATGAGAAGCGGCACGCTCTTCCGCAGCGTGTCGCCGCGCCCGGAGAGAAACAGCGGCACTTCATACCGGGCGCACGCGCTCTCGAGCGCCGCACGGTAATCGCCGAACCCGCGCACGGCCACCGCCATCTCCCGCCAGCGCACCCCTTTGCGCGCAAGCTCCGCCATCCCGGCCGCGGCGAGCTCGCACTCCTCGTAGGGGTCCGCCGCCGTCACAAGCCGGATGCGGCCCTCCGCGTCCGGCGCCGCCGCGCCGGAAAAATCGAACATATTATCGCAGAAATATCGGATGGGATCGCCCTCATCGGCGCGGTCGATCCACTCCTCGCGGCACGCCGCGCCGTATTCCTCCGCCGTGCGCCGCAGCCAGCGGGCGGTATCCCGCGCCAGCGAGAAAACCTCCGCCTCCCCCTCCGGCGCGCAGGTCAGGCAGACCGTCAGCTCCGCCCCGGCGCGGATCAGCTCCCGCAGAACCTTTTTCTCGAGCGCGGTGAAGTCGGAAAAGCCGTCGATGAAGATGCGTCCCCGCGCCGCACCGCTCTCCGCGATACGGCCGGCCAGCTCCTCTATCACATCCGCCGGGTCGGCGGCGCTGCGTCCCTGCGCCGCGGCATACGCCTCCAGAATCAGCGCGAGGTCGCCGAGCTTTTCCCCGAGCAGGCCCGGCAGTGCCGACGCCGCCTCGCTCAGCGCCCGCGCGTCAAGTCCGGCGTTTTTCAGCTCCTCCACGCCCCGGACAAGGCTCTCCATCAGCCGCACATCCCGGCGTCCGCGCTGATACAGGCGCAGCGAATCCGCGACGGCCTCCATCGCCGCCGCCATGCACAGCAGCCGTCCGCCGCCGTCCATCAGTGGCCGGACGCCGCCGCACTCGGCAAACACCTTCCGGGCAAGGCCCGTGAAGGACAGCACCTCGCCATACAGGCTCAGACTGTCCCCCGCAGCGCGGCACAGCTCCCGTTCCGCCTCATGACTGTATTGCTCCGGCACGAGGAAAATCGTTCCGCCCTGCCCCGCACGGCAGAGCGCGGCGATCTCGTCAAATACACGGGCGGTCTTGCCGGACCCCGCCCGCCCCAAAATCAGTCGAATCATAGCTATATAGTACCATATCCCCTGCTTTTTTACCATTCTATATTAAGAGCTGTTCCATTTTCCGGGCAGCTGTGCACAAAAAAACACCGTCCGGTTTCAACCCGAACGGTGCTTTTCCAATATGGTTCAATCGGACGCCAAAATCATTTTTTGCGAGACCCGCGACATGATCTCCACATAATAGGCATAATCCGGCGCAGACAACGCATCCTCATCGATCTCATCCATTTTTTCCGCAAAAGACGCATAGTCCGCCATCAACCGGGCATAATCCGCCATCATTCCAATCGGATTATCCGAGTTCTCATACTCCTGCATGAACTCAATATACCCGTCCATAAACGATTCGTACTCGTCCAGCATCTCCTTAAATTCCGGGTTCACCTGATCCCCGGCAGAAACGGCCATTTCCGCTTCTTCCGTCTGTTCCTCCGCTGCGATCACGGCATTTTCCTCTTTGGTATCCCCGTCGTTTTCGTTTCCGCGCTCAAACGTCTGCAATGACTTTTCCGACGGCTGAATCGGAGCCGTCGTCTCGACCTGACGGTTTTCTCTGGTCATGGCAATGCCGCCCGCGATCGCAATGATAACAGCGCAGAGGGCGATTGCTGTGATTATAACGCCCAGCAGAAATTTGAAAAAGGAGCGTTTTTTAACTCTGGCGCCGCAATATGGACAGAGCTTTGCCTTTTTTGCTACCCACGCTCCGCAGGTCCGGCAGTTCGTCATTTTTTTATTCGGCGCTCTGTTTTGAAAGGATGAATTTTCCTGTCCGACATTTCGACCGTCACTTTCTGGCGGCATATCCGGGGTCACATAGGTCGGCATAACAAAGGATCGGCCACAGTTTTGGCACTTCCCGTTTTCTACGAATCCTCCGCACGAACTGCAAGTCATTTTGTCTCCTCCTGTTTTTAGAAATAGCCCTTCAAAAAATGATATTTATACCTAAAAATCCTTTTCAAAACAATAATAACATCTTTAAGGCGATTATTCAACGGTTTTCGCATTTTTAGAATGTATATTTTACTCTCGCTCGGCAGTATTCTAACAAGGCGGAGGTGAGCGAATGGACGCAGAATTTGTGCGCGAGCGCATAACCCAGCTTCGGCTAAAAAAGGGCGTTTCCGAATATAAAATGAGTTACGATCTCGGTCACAGCCGGGGATATATCAACAACATTTCCTCCGGGAAGGTTCTGCCATCCCTGTCTGAGTTTTTCGCCGTGTGTGATTATTTCGGCATTACACCTGCCGAATTTTTCTCTCCGCAGATCAGCGATCCCAGGCAGATGAACGCCCTGACGCAGAATCTCGAACTTCTGGAGGAAGAGGATCTCGAGCTGATCTCCCGTATTGTGGAGCGAATGCTGAAGTGCTGACGGAAACGGCCGCACTTCGGCATTCTTTTTGCCTTCCTGTTCCATTTTCCGGGCAGCTGTGATATACTTCCATATATTGAACTACAAAGGAGCCATTCTCATGAACAAACGGAGAGAGATTCTGCGGTTTATAAAATTTGCGCTGTTTTCCGTCTCGGCGGGCATCATCGAGATCGGGGCGTTCACGCTCCTGACGGAGCTGACGAGCCTGGGTTACTGGGCCTGCTATCTGCCCGCGCTGATCCTGAGCGTGGTCTGGAACTTCACCCTTAACCGCCGCTATGCCTTCCGGGCCGAGGGCAGCTATGCCCGGCAGATGCTGATGGCGTTCCTGTTCTACTGCGTCTTCACCCCGGTATCCACCATCCTCGGCAATTACCTGGCCGAAACGCTGGGCTGGAACGACTACCTCGTGACCGCGCTGAACATGATCGCGAATTTCGCGCTGGAATTCCTCTATGACCGCTTCGTGGTTTTCCGCGGTCAGGTCGATACGAACGAGGTCGCACGGCGGAAAAATGCCGGTTCGGTTGACGAGTAACGCATTGCGTGATAAAATAGTAAAACATATTTTTAAGAAACAAGAGGTGGTTATCCTCCATGGACGATGGCAGTTGGCTGTCCGTCGCCGCGCTGATCCTTCTTCTGATCGGCGCCATCTACTTCGCCGCCGCCGAGACGGCGTTTGCCTCCGTATCCCGTGCCCGGCTTCGTGCCCGGCAGGAAAAGGGAGATGCCCGGGCCAGACGGGCCCTTTGGATCCTCGACAATTTTGAGCGTGCCATCACGACCATCCTGATCGGCACGAATATCGTGCATCTTTCCGCCGCCTCCATCGTCACCGTGACGGTAACGCGGCGGTGGGGTACCGGCGCGGTCGTATGGGGTACGGTTGCCACGACGCTGGTTCTCTTCTATTTCGGCGAGATGCTTCCGAAATCCATTGCCAAGAGATACAGCGAGCGGTGCTGCCTGAGCACCGCGGGTTCGCTGTACTTTTTTATGCGGATTTTCACCCCGATAGCGGCTGTTCTGACCGGCATCGGGCAGGCCGCGGCCAGGCTCACAAAGGGGGACGGCGAGGTATCCGTCACCGAGGATGAGCTGTACGACATCATCGAGGACATGACCGACGCCGGGACGCTCGACGAGGATCAGGGCGGTCTGGTGCAGTCGGCGCTCGAATTCGGCGACATCACCGTGGAGCACGTGCTGACCGCCCGCGTGGACATGGCCGCGGCGGATATTTCGTGGCCGCTCGACCGTCTGCTCGACTTCACCCGCCAGCTCCGCCACAGCCGCGTCCCGGTATACGACGGCTCGATCGACAACATTGTCGGCATTCTGCAGATCCGCAAGTTCATCAAGGCCTGGCTCGCCGACGGCGACGCGCTGGAGCTGCGTCCGCTTCTGGACGCGCCCTACTTTGTCCCCGCGACCACAAAGGTCGACGACCTTCTCCCCGCCATGAGCCGGGAGCGCCTGAACATGGCGGTCGTCACCGACGCCTGGGGCGGTACGCTCGGCATCGTCACCGTGGAGGACATCCTCGAAGAGCTCGTCGGCGAGATCTGGGACGAGGAGGACGAGGTCGAGGAGTTCTTCCATCCGCTCGGCGGCGGCCGGTACGAGCTGGATGCACGCCTCGACGTGCAGGAGGCCTTCGAGCTGCTCGGCTTTGAAGACCCCGAGGATGACGAGGAGCTTTATCACAAATCCCTGAGCGAGTGGACGCTGGAGCATTTCGAGCTCATGCCCGCACAGCGGGACATATTCACCTATCACGGATGGGAATTCACCATCTCCGACGTACATCAGCACCGCATCCGCAAGCTGACGGCCCGCGCGCTTCCGGCGGAGCCTGCCGAGGGAGGTGAGTCCGCATGACCGCCTATATTCTGGCTCTGGTCGTCTGTTTTGTCCTGTCGGCCTTCTTCTCCGCCTCGGAGATGGCGCTGTCCGCCGCGAACCGCCTGCGGCTTGAAAACGCGGCCGAAGACGGTGACCGCCGGGCCAAAGCCGCCCTGCGCCTGCTGGAGAAATTCGACACCGCGCTCGGCGCGATCCTGATCGGCAACAACCTCGTGAACGTCGCTTCCTCCTCCCTCAGCTCCGTCATCGCGCTGTATATCGCGCACAAAACCGGGCTGACCGAGGGCCTGACCGCCACGCTCGCGACCGTCGCCGTCACCATCATTGTCATCATCTGCGGCGAGACCGTCCCCAAGATCCTCGCGAGGAAAAGCGCCAACCGGCTCTCCCTCGCGGTTGCCGGACCGATTCGCGCGCTGGCCGTTCTGCTTTCACCGCTCGTCTGGTGCGCCGTGCATCTCACGGAGGCCATCACCCGGGCGCTGCCCGCCGCCGAGACGGGCGAGGACGCGCAGGAGGCCGCCGTCGAGGAGCTGCAATCCATCATCGAGACCGCCGAGGACGAGGAGGTCATCGACGAGGAACGCAGCGAGCTTTTGCAGGCCGCGCTCGATTTCGGCGAGATCTCCGCCAGCGAGGTCATGACCGCGCGCGTGGACATGGTCGCCATCGACATCGAGGACGACTGGCCCGACATTCTGGCCGCCGTAAACGACGCGCCCTATTCCCGCCTGCCCGTCTATGAGGGCGACACCGACAATATCATCGGCGTGCTGCACCTGAACACGCTGCTCCGGGCCATGCTGGACGGCGAGCCGGTCGATCTGCGTCCGCTCCTGACGGAGCCGTGCTGGATCTACAAGACCGTAAAGCTGCCCGCCGTGCTGGAGGAGCTCAAGCGCCGCAAGACCCATCTTGCCATCGTCACCGACGAATACGGCGGCACTGCCGGCGTCATCACGATGGAGGATGTGCTTGAATCGCTCGTCGGCGACATCTGGGACGAGACCGATGAGGTCGAACCCGAGGTCGTCGAAACCTCCGAGGGCAGCTGGGAGCTGGACGGCGACATGGCGATCGGCGATTTTCTGGAGCTGATCGGCCGCGAGGAGGCGGGGTTCGACTTTGACAGCGAGACCGTCGGCGGCTGGGTCATGGAGCTCAACGAGGGCTTCGCCTCGCCGGGCGATGAGCTGACCTACGACGACCTGACCATCACCGTTCTGGAGACGGATGACAAGCGCGTCGAGAAGGTGCGCGTTGTGCAGCCCGATCACGAATAACCGGCACAAATAGACAGCCCCGGTGCGGAAGAAAAATTCCGCACCGGGGTTTTGATTTTTCGGTAAAAGAGCGTTCTCCGGATGATGCCGTGCGCCGGATCCTTTCCAGCCGTTTTCTCCCGGTTTGCGAAATCATTCGCGGCGCAGCGCCTCGATGGGGTTCAGGTTCGCGGCCTTGACGGCCGGGATCATGCCGAAGAGAATGCCGATCAGCATGGAGAACACCACGGCGATGATGCTCGCCGGCACGCTGATCGCCGAGGGCGTCCCGGACACCGAGGAGATGATCCGGCTAAACGCGATGCCCGCGCCGACGCCGAACAGCCCGCCGAGGCTCGTGAGGGCGGCGGCCTCCGTCAGAAACTGCCAGAGAATGCGGCGCTTGCGCGCGCCGATGGCCTTTTTGAGACCGATCTCGCGGGTACGCTCCGTGACCGTGACGAGCATGATGTTCATCACGCCGATGCCGCCGACGAGCAGCGAGATGCCCGCGATCCACAGGAGCTGACGGTTCGTGGAGTTTGCGAGGGCCTGCAGCTGCTCGGCCTGCTCCATGAGGTTTTCGCTCTGATAGGAGAGCGTATCGTCCGTGCGGTGGATCTGCGCGGCGGTGAGGATATCCTCCGCCTGCTGGCCGATCCTGGTCATCGCATCGGTGCTCTCGGCCCGCAGCACCACGCTCTCCGGCTCATCGAACTGGAACACGATGGGCCAGTCCGCCAGCGGCACAAAGACCGCGCCGCCGGAGGTGTCGGCGTACATATAGTAATCGCTCAGGGTCTCGATATTCGGCTCTGACGTTCTGGCCCGCGCCACAACGCCCACCACGGTGAAGACCTCTCCCTGAATTTCCAGCGTTTTTCCAATCGGATACTCTCCGGCAAACAGCGTCGTGCAGGCTGCCGAGTCCAGGATCGCGACCTTGCGGAAGCGGCTGAAATCATCGGCCAGGAAGTTCCGTCCGTAGCTGAGCCGGTATCCGCTCGCGTCAAAGTAGTTTTCATCCACGCCGTACAGGTATCCGTTGAACGCGGTGTTCTGATAATAGACCTGGTTGTTATAGCGGCGGCGGCTGAAAAGCGAGACCGCCTCCACGCCGTCGATGTCCATGAGCGCCTGCTTCGTCTCCTCGGACACGGTGCTGACGCCGTCCGGGATCGGCGACCACTCCCAGTCATACGCCCAGTCATCCTGCGACAGATGCACGGTGACGGCATTGGTGCCGGAGCCGATCAGGTTTTCCTTGATCTGCTCGTTCGTGCCCTTGATCGTCGAGACGATGGTGATGATGGAGGCGATGCCGATGATGATGCCGAGCATCGTCAGGAAGGAGCGCAGCTTATGGGCCCAGATGCCCTGAAAGGCCAGCGAAAGATTTTCAATCATAGCGCGTCTCCTTCCTCAGTAATACATGGACGAGTACAGCTCGTCTGCCTCCGCTTCGCGGGTCTTGGCCCCGTCCACGGTATCGCGGCCGTAGGGGAACGCGATATAGTCCTCCTCGGTCAGCCCGCTCAGGATCTCAATATACGAGCCCCACAGATTGCGGCCCGTCGTGACGAAGCGTTTTTCGAGAAGCCCGTCCACGCCCCGGACAAAGATATAGCTCTTGCCGTTTTCCTGCCGGACAAAGGGCATCTCGAGGAACAGACCGTTGCCGTCGCTTCCCCCGGCGGAATACATCAGCGTGACGCCCTCGCCCTCGCGCAGGCTGGCGTCCTCGCTGACAAAGACCTTAAAGGGGTACTTGGAGACGTTCTGGTTGCCCTCGCTGTAATACCAGTAGCGGTTCGACTCGTCGGGATACGCCGAAATCTCGGTGATCTCGCCCTCAAACTGCTCGCCGCTCTCCCAGCTCTGGACGCTGACGGTATCGCCCACCGCCATGGTGTCGCGCTCGAACTCGCCCAGCACGGCCGTGACATAGTATCCGCCGCCGCCGGAGATCAGGACGGCCGGCTTGCTTTCCTTCCGGGCTTCGTCCGGGTCGCGGAGCGTCTTGACGACGCCGTCGATCTTCGCATAGACCTCGCCGTTTGACAGCTCATATTCGAGCTGCTCATATTCAAGCTGGGCCGTTTTGAGCTCCAGCGCGAGATCCTTCAGCCGCTGATTCACCTCGGCCTTCATCTGCGCGATCTCGGACGCGGTGTAGTAAACGGTGCTGTCAAAGACAAAGCCGCTGTCCGCGCCGGAATCCGCGGCGCTGCTATCGTCATCGCCGGGGTCATAGGCCGGTTCCACCATGCGGAACGACCACACGCCGGTGCTTGCATCGACAAGGATCGCCATCTCCCAGACGCGCCGGACCGAGCCTTCCGGCGAATCGGCCTCGCGCACCTCAAACACCACATAGACCTCGGGGTCGGCGATCTCCTCGAGGATCGCCGGGTCGATGGGCGGCAGCGTGACCGCGGGTGTATTCGCAGGCTCTTCCGTCTCCGCGGGCGACAGACGGCGGGTCAGCGCCGCCATGAGCTTCACGCCGCTGCCCGAATGCACGGGCATGAGCGCGCCGTCCTCACCCGGCTCAAGCGCATTCTCATCCGACCCGGGCTCGGGCGTGTCCACGGGTTCAGGCGTGTCCACGGGTTCGGGCGTGTCCACGGGTTCAGGCGTGTCCACGGGTTCCGGTGTGTCCACGGGTTCAGGCGTGTCCTCAGGCTCGGGCGTGTCCACGGGTTCAGGCGTGTCCTCAGGTTCGGGGGTCGGCGTAGGCGTAGGCGTCGGCGTCGGCGTAGGTGTCGGCGTAGGCGCGGGCGTATCCGTGGGCGCCGTCGGCTCGACGGGAACGGTCGTCTCGACCGGCACGCCGCCGTTCAGAAGCGTGTTTCGATTCGACATCGCCAGGGACACCGCCTCGCGGATGAAGTCCGCGCTGAACGCGCAGTCATCGTTCCAGAGGAAGATCAGCGGGTCGGATCGGGTGCCGAGTGCCTCCGGCGTCCGGTTAAAAGGCATCCCCTCCACCGGCACGAGCGGAGCCGCGGTCGGCTCCGGGGTCTCCGTGACGGTACCGCCCGGAGAACCGACGCGGTAGGTCTCGATCTCGCGCAACTCCTTTTCCGCGTTTTCGATGTCGAGCGTGATCTGATCCACCTTGATGGCCTGGCGATGCAGGCTCAGCTCGCTCAGCGTCGTATCAAAGGCGAGGATCGGGTCTCCGACGTGGACGGTCTGGCCCTCCTCCACATAAATCTCCGTCACGACCTGCGTCGAGGAGATATAGACCGACTGAATACGGTCGGTGGACACGATGCCGTCCGTCTGGGCGCTGGTCGCCCAGTCGGCGCTCGTGGTAAAGTTCCCGGCGGAGTAGACATTCACCTCGCCGCCGCGGTTTTTCCAGATCGCCGCGCCGCCGAAGCCGGCGCCGGCCACGATCGCCGCAGCCAGGACGATGGCGATCCATTTTTTCCCTTTCATGTCGCCGCGCCTCCTTCCTCGGGCAGCAGCTCGCCGTCCAGAATCCGGCGCAGGCTCTTGGCCCGTGCGCCGACGGCGGGCTCATGCGTGATGAGGATGATGGTCGCGCCCTCGGCATTCAGCTCGTCAAACAGATCCATGACCTGCTCGCCGGAGGCGGTATCCAGTGCGCCGGTCGGCTCGTCCGCGAGCAGGAGCTTCGGCCGGTTTATCATCGCACGGGCGATCGCCACGCGCTGCTGCTGACCGCCGGAGAGCTGGGTCGGGAGGAAATGTATGCGTTCCTCCAGCCCCACCTTTTTCAGCGCTTCCTCCGCCCGGCGGGTTCGCTCCCGCTTGCTCACGCCGGCATACAAAAGCGGCAGCGCCACGTTGTCGCGGGCGGTGAGCTTCGGCAGGAGGTTGAAGCTCTGGAACACGAAGCCGAGCGTTTGATTGCGGATGTCCGCGAGCTTGTTTTCTCCCGCGCTGGAGATGTCCTCGCCGTTTAAGGTATACAGGCCGCTGGTGGGCACATCCAGACAGCCGATCAGGTTCATCAGCGTGGTTTTGCCGGAGCCGGACGGCCCCATGATCGCAAGGTAATCCCCCTCTTCGATCGAGAGATCGACGTGTTTCAGAACGTGTACGACCTCTTTGCCCTGCGGGTAGTCCTTGCAGATGTCCTTCATTTCGAGCAGCATATCAGCCCACCGCGCCTTCCTGCACCGCCGTGTCATCGAAATAAAAGTCCTCGCTGATCTCGAAGGATTCGCCGCCGCCGAAGCTGGTCTCGTCGTAATACACCACGTCCATGCCCTCGGACAGCGTCTCGTCCGGGAACGCGATATAGTCGCTGTAATCGAGGCCGGACAGGATCTCGTACTGATCCAGGTACTCGTCATAGACGCCGAGCTCCACCTCGCGCTTTTCGAGCTTGTCACGCCCGTCGGCCGCCCAGACATACGCCCCGTCCACGATATACCACGCGGGCAGCATCAGCGCGCCGCTCACACCGCCGCCCAGCTCGGGCTCGATATAGACGTGCTCGCCGAGCAGCAGCCCGTCCGTATTGTCGAGCACCACATAAAACGGATATTGGGAGGAGCTCGTCATCTCGTTGCCGCTGTCGGAATAGTACATATTATTGTTGTTCCCGCTCACGGGCTTTTCCCAGTCGATGGCGGTGATCGTGCCGTACCAGACCGCCGTCTCATCCACGCGGGAACGGACGCACACCGGCAGCCCCTCATACACCGCGCCGCGGTTGAGCTCGTTCACATAGCCCTCCACGCGGTAGGCGCTGATGTCCATCACCGTGATGAACGCGTCGGTCGTGCCGGTATCGCCCATGACGTCGCCGGTGTCCTCCGTACTGCCGACGCTCATGACGCGGCCGGAAATGGGGGAGGTGATCTCGGTGTTCTCCATCGAGTTTTCCATGGCCTCGATCTCCTTGTCCTTGAGCGCCATATTGTACTCCGCCTCGCGGATATCCGCCTCGCGGCTGTTGATTTGCAGCGTATAGCTCAGCTGCTGGTCAGAGGGAGCGCTTTTCTTCTGCCGCTCCAGCTCGGCGATCTCGGTTTCCGCGGCGGAGACGGTGTTTTCCAGGCTCTCGCGGTCGAGATACAGCTTGTCCAGCGAAAGCTGCATCGCCTCCGTATCATAGGAAAACAGCACGTCGCCCGCACTGACCATGTCGCCCTCCTCCACCAGCACCTCGAGGACGGTCTTGTCGTCGTCCTTTTTGAGCTCCGCCGTCTCGCCGGAGACGACCTTGCCGGCATAGCTGTCCGCCATGCCGCCTATATTCACGCCGGTAATCAGGCTCACCGACTCCACGGGGACAGTCTCCCCGCCGTTGCCGCCCGCGCAGCCGGACAGCAGTCCCAGCGCCAGCGCGCTGACCGTCAGCATGGAAAAGATCCTCTTCATACAGACCTCCCGGAATATAATTCTTCTTATTATTATAAGACGCTCCCCCGGGGAAATTTGTTTCATCCGGGACGCGGTTTTTTTCATCTTCATCATAGCATCCCCATCGGGAATTGCAATAGCCGGAATGTTATCTTTTTATTAAGATTGTCCCGTCCGTATTATATCTGAATTCCAGATAAAAAGCAATATCTGAATTTCAGATATACCATAATAATCTCCGGGGTGATAGTATGATTTTTCCCAACATCCGCGGGCTGCGAGAGGATAACGACTATCGCCAGCGCGAGCTGGCACAGATTCTGAACGTGTCGCAGAACACCTATTCGCAATATGAAAACGGCGTCATCGACCTGACGGCGGAGAATCTCATAAAGCTCGCGGACTTCTATCATGTGAGCATTGACTACCTGCTGGGACGGACGGAAAATCCCGCAGTGAACCGATAAGGAGCGCAGCAAGATGAAAAAACTCGGATTTGGATGTATGCGTCTGCCCATGGCGGACGGCCAGGTGGATCAGGAGCAGTTCGAGCGGATGATCGACCGCTATATGGCGGAGGGCTTCCGCTATTTCGACACGGCACACGTCTACCTCGACGGCGCGAGCGAGACCGCCCTGCGCGAGGGCCTTGTGAAGCGCTATCCGCGGGACTCCTTTATCCTGACGGATAAGCTCTCCGGGAGCTGTTACGAAAAACGGGAGGATATCCGGCCCTTGTTTGAAAAGCAGCTCGCGGCCTGCGGCGTGACCTATTTCGACTACTACCTCATCCACGCCGTGACCTCGGAGGTGTACGAGCAGTGCCGCCGCTGCGGCTCGTTCGAGGTCGTGAAGCAGCTCCGGGACGAGGGCCGCATCCGGCATATCGGCATCTCCTTCCACGACTCCGCCGCCATGCTCGAAACGGTGCTGACGGAGCATCCGGAGATCGAGGTCGTGCAGATTCAGCTCAACTACGCCGACATCGACAGCGCCAGCATCCAGAGCGGCGCCGTTTACGAGGTCTGCCGCCGTTTCGGAAAGCCGGTGCTCGTCATGGAGCCGGTCAAGGGCGGCGCGCTCGCCAATCTTCCGCCGGAAGCGGAACGCGTCCTGAACGAGCTGAACGGCGGAAGCCCCGCAAGCTATGCCATCCGCTACGCCGCCTCCTTCGAGGGCGTATACATGGTTCTGAGCGGCATGAGCACCATCGGGCAGATGGAGGACAACCTCTCCTTTATGACGGACTTCCGTCCGCTGGACGACCGGGAGCGCGCCGCGATCGACAAGGTGCGCGGCATTTTGCGCGCGGAGAACACGATCCCCTGCACCGCCTGCCGCTACTGCGTGCCGGGCTGTCCGATGGACATTCCGATCCCCGATCTGTTCGCCTGCCTGAACACGGTGCGGCGGTACAACGACTGGTCGAGCCGCTTCTACTACTCCGTCGCCGCGCGCGGTCACGGACGCGCTTCCGACTGCATCGGCTGCCGGCAATGCGAGGGCATCTGCCCGCAGCACCTGCCCGTCACCGAATATCTCGCGCAGGCCGCGGAGGCCTTTGAAACCGAAGAAGCCGAATAACGCGAAAATCCCCCGCACGGTCACCCGTGCGGGGGATACCTGTTTTATGCGTCAGTCCTGCTTGAACTCGCGGAGGAGGAGGCCGGGGTTTTTCTCCTCGGCCCAGCGGATAGACCACTGACCGCCGAACACGAGCAGGTTGTTGCCCTTGAAATCCTGCACCCAGCGGCTGTCCGTGCCGAGGTTCAGGCGGGACAGATCCATGTCCGTGTTCTCGACCCAGCGGACATACTGATAGGGCAGGCCCCGGCGGCGCACATCGACGCCGTACTCGGTTTTCAGCCGGTATTCGAGCACCTCGAGCTGCAAAATGCCGACCACGCCGACGATGACCTCCTCGAGGCCGGTGCCGGGCGCATGGAAGATCTGGATCGCGCCCTCCTGGGCGATCTCCATCATGCCCTTTTCAAACTGCTTGCGCTTCATCGTATCGACACGCTCGACCGCCGCGAAAATCTCCGGCGCGAAGGTCGGGATGCCCTCATAGCGAACCTTGTGCGCCTTGGCGCAGACCGTGTCGCCGATGGAGAAGATGCCCGGGTCGAAGATGCCGATGATATCGCCGGCATAGGCCTCGTCGATGATCTCGCGGGACTGCGCCATCATCTGCTGCGGCTGCGCCAGACGCAGCGCCTTGCCGCCCTGCACATGATAATACTCCTTATCGCGCTCAAACCGGCCGGAGCAGACGCGCATGAACGCGATGCGGTCACGGTGGGCCTTGTTCATGTTCGCCTGAATCTTGAAAACGAACGCGGAGAAATTGTCCTCAAACGGATCGACGACGCCCTCCTCCGCCTTTCGGGGCAGCGGAGAGGTGGTGAGCGAAAGAAAGCTCTTCAGGAACGGCTCCACGCCGAAGTTTGTCAGCGCCGAGCCGAAGAACACCGGGGACAGTTCGCCGTTTCGCACCTTTTCAAGGTCGAAATCAAAGCCCGCGCCGTCCAGCAGCTCCACGTCGTTCACGAGATCCTCGCGCAGACGCGCGCCGATCAGCTCGTCCAGCTGCGCGGTATCGGCCAGATCGCACTCGATCGCGGAGATGCGGTTCGCGCCGCGGTGGAAATCGGTGAACGCGAGAATCTTCTTCTCCGTGCGGTCATACACGCCCTTGAAATCGACGCCGCTGCCGATGGGCCAGTTCATGGGATACGTCCCGATGCCGAACTCGGTCTCCAGCTGCTCGATGAGGTCATACGGGCTGCGCGCATCGCGGTCGAGCTTATTGATGAAGGTGAAGATGGGGATATGCCGCATGGCGCAGACCTTGAAGAGCTTGCGCGTCTGCGGCTCGATGCCCTTGGCGGCGTCGATGACCATGACGGCGCTGTCCGCCGCCATCAGGGTGCGGTAGGTGTCCTCGGAGAAGTCCTGGTGTCCCGGGGTATCGAGGATGTTGATGCAGTAGCCGCCATACTCAAACTGCATGACGGAGGACGTGATGGAGATGCCGCGCTGCTTCTCGAGCTCCATCCAGTCGGACACGGCGTGACGCGCCGAGGCCTTGCCCTTGACCGCGCCGGCCAGCTGGATCGCGCCTCCGTAGAGAAGGAGTTTTTCCGTGAGCGTCGTTTTACCGGCGTCCGGATGGGAGATGATCGCAAAGGTACGGCGCCTCTGGATCTCCTGTCGCAAATCGGCCATAGAAATACCTGCCTGTATAGATTCGTTATTACACAAATTTATATGTTACCATGCCGCCGAAGAAAAATCAACGCTTACCGGATGACCAGCTCCACCGGGCAGTGATCGGAACCCATGATGTCCCCGTGGATCGCCGCGGAGACGAGCCGATCCTCCAGCTTCTTCGAGGCGATGAAATAGTCGATGCGCCATCCCGCGTTCTTCTCCCGGGCATGGAACATATACGACCACCACGAATAGACCCCGGCGAGGTCGGGATAGAAATACCGGAACGTGTCGATGTAGCCGCTGTCCAGCACCTGCGTGAAGCAGGCGCGCTCCTCGTCGGTGAACCCGGCGTTGTGGTGGTTGGAGGACGGATTCTTCAGGTCGATCTCCCGGTGCGCCACATTGAGGTCGCCGGCATAGATTACGGGCTTTTTCTTCTCCAGCTCCAGGATGTAGTGCAGAAACGCCGCCTCCCATGCCTGGCGGTAATCAAGCCGCGTCAGCTCCCGCTGGGAGTTCGGCACATAGACGCAGACAAAATAGAAGTCCTCATACTCCGCCGTCAGAACGCGCCCCTCATGGTCGTGCTCCTCGACGCCGATGCCGCGCGTCACGCTCAGCGGCTCCGTGCGTGAAAAGATCGCCGTGCCGGAATAGCCCTTTTTCTCGGCGTAGTTCCAATACTGATGGTAGCCGGGCAGGTCAAGCTCGATCTGCCCCTCCTGCAATTTTGTCTCCTGCAGGCAGAAAATATCCGCGTCGAGCTTTCGGAAGGATTCTGCAAAATCCTTGCCGACGCAGGCCCGCAGACCGTTCACATTCCATGATACCAGCTTCATGCTCATTCCTCCCTCAGCGCTCGGGGATGATCTCGATCCAGTAGCCGTCCGGATCCTCGATGAAATACACGCCCATCGCCTCGTTCTCGAAGCAGATGCAGCCCATCGCCTCATGCCTTGCATGGGCCGCCGCCATATCCGGCACGGTAAACGCCAAGTGGAACTCCCCCTCGCCGAGGTCATACGGCTCCGTGCGTCCGGCCAGCCAGGTCAGCTCCAGCCGGAACGCCGTCTGGCCGTCGCCGAGAAACACCAGACGGAACGAGCCGTCCTCCGCCTCCTTCGTCCGCACGGGCGCAAGGCCCAGCGCCTCTTTATAAAACCGCAGGCTGCGGTC
>JBJDYS010000010.1:0-23156 GCA_051867595.1 Oscillospiraceae bacterium | reverse complement strand
CGGGAAGCTCCAGGCTCATCAGGGCCTCGACAGTCTTCTGGGTCGGGCTGATGATATCGATCAGGCGCTTGTGGGTGCGGCGCTCAAACTGCTCGCGGCTGTCCTTGTACTTGTGAACAGCACGCAGGATGGTGACCACTTCCTTCTGCGTGGGCAGAGGGATGGGACCGGAGACCTTCGCGTCGGTGCGCTTGGCGGTCTCCACGATGGTTTCGGCGGCCTTGTCGATCAGCTGATGATCGTAGGCCTTGAGTCGGATGCGAATCATTTTCTTCGCTGCCATTGATTTTCCTCCAGTATAATGTACAGGTTTTACGTGTTCCCGTACGGCCACCGGAATCCTGTCCACTCTTCCGTGCGTATCAGACCCTGTCTCAAAAAACATACCGGCCGGGCCGGTGCATTTTGTTCAAGCGATATACGCGGGACCGGATCACGGTTCCGTCCGATTCCAGAGCCTCCTTGCGGTGAAAGTCTAGCTCTTTCGCCGTTCCGAAGCTCTCGGACTTGCTCCACGGAAGTTCCCGCCCGTCGGCGCAATCTCCCGCTTCAACGCATGACAAGCTTCCCCCGTCGAGGACGCAAGCTTAGCTAGCTTAACAAAAATCCCCCTCGATGTCAAGGGGGATTTCACCTATAAAAGAAATATTTTTCGGTTTTTGAAATATTCTGTCCACTATTCCGTGTGTTCGCGTCATCATTCTGTCAAAATCGCCCCAAAACCGACGCTCACGGCCGGTTCAGAAGCTGAACCCATGCGGCATGAGCTGGTTCAGGCGATAGCTGACATAGCGTCCGCCGGAGCGTGTGCAGAGGACTTCCATCTCGCCCTTGGGGTCGAATTCCGACATGACCTGGCGGCAGGCGCCGCAGGGCATACAGTAGTTCTCCCCTTCTCCGTAAATCGCGATACGCACAAATCTGCGCCGTCCCTCGCTGACTGCCTTGACGATGGCGGTGCGCTCCGCGCAGATCGTAGAACCCAGCGCGGCATTTTCGACGTTGCAGCCGGTGAACACTGAGCCGTCCGCACATTCGAGCGCCGCGCCCACGGGAAAGTGGGAATACGGCACATAGGCCTCCTGCGCGGCCTCCCGCGCCATATTGAGAAGTTCCCGATCGGTCATTGTCCGTCCTCCGTTCCACCCAGATTGATCGTCCAGTTCTCGATGCCGTAGAAAACATTGTCCTGCGTCGGATTCAGACCCGTCAGCACCCCGCGGTGATAAAGCACCTCGCTGCGCTCGAAGCAGATCGGCGTGATGTAGGCGGTCTGTCCGATATAGGTATACAACTCCTCCGCGCTCTGCTGCTTTGTCTCCTCGGGACTGGCCAGGAAGGCCGACATCAGGCTCTCCAGCGTGGAATCGCGAACCCCGCCGTAGTTGAGCGTTTTGTCCATGCCCAGCAGCAGGCGCAGATCCCAGTCCGCACACAGGCGAACCTCGGCATAGTAGATGTCGAAATCGCCTTTTTTCAACGCCTCGGTGTAGTCGTCGAAGCTGAGCTCCCGGAGGTTCACAGAGAAACCGGCGTCCTGGAGCTTTTTGCTGATCGCACGTGCAGCGGAAACCTTTGTTCCGCTGTCCGCGCAGACGATGAAGTTGATGGTATACGCTCTGCCGCCGATCTCGAGCAGACCGTCGCCATCCAGATCCTGTGCGCCGATATTCTGCAGCACGACCTGGAACTCGCTGTCGGAGCATTGGAGCGTATCGGCCAGCTTCGCCGGATAGAGCGGACTGAGCGGCGAGACCGGCACCGTAGCCGCCACGCCCGCGCCCGCCATGATGCCGGACACGATGGAATCGCGGTCGATGGCATAGGTCATCATCTGCCGGAAGATGCTCTGGCTGAAGATCGCGCTCGACATATTGTAGCCGAGATAGTGCATACTCGAGGTGTTGACGTATTTAATAATGTTGGTGCTCGAATAGCCGAGGCTTGAGATCGCGTTCGGGTCGTTGATGACGAGGTCGATATAGGAGTCCTCAAAGGCCTGCAGGATATCCACCGCCGCGGTGTATTCCTTCAGGTGGATGGTCTCGAGCGGAAGGTCCGCAGCCAGCGGATGAGCCGCGAACCGGGTCAGATAGCGTCCGCTCGTACTGAAGCAGTACGGCCCCGTGCCGGACGGACGGGAATCAAGGCCCGTACCGTATTCGATGCAGGGGATGTTCATGAGCTGGTAGAAGCTGTAATTTGCCTCGGACAGATTCACCTCGAAGCTAGACTCGTCGATCGTCCCCTCGCCGATGACGTTCCGGAACCGGTTCTTGTACGGACTGGCATCGTAGTTCATCGCAAACTCGAGGGAGTAGACCGCATCGGCGGCGGTCATCGAACCGCCGCTGTGGAAGGCCCGCTCGCGATCGACATGAAAGACCCAGCGTTTGCCGTCCTCGGTCTCCCAGGAGGTGATCAGGTTCGGCTGCGCGCAGAAGTTCTCGTCCATGGTGACCAGCGTTTCATACACCAGCATCCCGACGACCTTGTTCCAGGCGCTCGACGTGGTATAGGGGTTATAGCTCTCACTCGAAACGCAGTTGAGGGAGAAGATCTGGTCGGCGGCGTAGGTCGCCACGAGCTCCTGACCGATGCTCTGCCCGACCACGACCTCCGGCTCTTCGCTTTTGAGCGCCGAGCGTTCCTCCTCCGAGAGGGAGAGCAGCTGACAACCGGTCAGCGCGAGCGTCATGACCGCCGCCGCCACAAGCGATATGGTTTTCTTCAGCAAAGGATTCATAGCATAATCATATTGGCCTGTGAGCCGCGCTGCAGCCCCAGACGCCGATGAGACCAGAACGTATCCGGCGCGCACATGGTGCAGGCGCCGAGGTCGTCGATTTGTTCCGCCGGGATGCCCAGCTGCGTCAGTCGGCGCGCCACGACCCCGGGCAGGTCAACGCGGAACTTCCCGGGTGCGGCGGGGTCATCCGCATACAGCCCCCCGGCGTCCCCGAGGAGCGCTTCCATCGCACGCGGCACCTCCGGCCCGGTCTGGAAGCAGCACCGGCGGATGCAGGGCCCGATCGCCGCACGAATATTTTGCGGCTGTGCGCCGAGGGAACACATCGCCCGGACGGCTTCGCCCATAATATCGGCGGCGGTGGGCCGCCAGCCGCAGTGTACCGCGGCAATGACACCGGCGTCGGTATCCTCCATGAGCAGCGGCGCGCAGTCGGCCGTAAAGACCGCGAGCGGCAGGCCGGGAATATTGGTCACATACCCGTCCGCCTCCAGCGCGGAGTTTTCGCGTATGCCGTGCGCGTCCTCCGGCGCGGCGATATGGACATGGTTTCCATGCACCTGCCGTCCGTGGACAAAGCGGGCGGTGTCGATGCCGACGGCCGCCCCGAAGCGCCGCCAGTTTTCCGCGACCTTTTCCGGGTCGTCGCCCAGCGTGTCGAGCCGTCCGAGGTTCAGGCTTTCAAAGATGCCGCCGCTGACGCCGCCGAGCCGGGTCGAAAACCCGTGCGCGCAGCGCAACAGAGCCGAACGCATGGCCTCACTCATTGCGGCCGCAGCATTCTTTGTATTTCAGACGGCGGGAACCGTCGGCCTTCCACTTCCCGCAGGGGCAGGGGTCGTTGCGTCCGGGCTTTTTCTCCTTCCGGACCGGCGCCTTTTTGACCGTGCCGTCGCCGCCGACATTGTTGAGGTTCGCCTTGGCGACCTGCTTGCGCTCGATGGTCTGCTCCTTGCGGATGCGGGCCGTGAAGATGCGGCGCACGACCTCTTCGCGCATCCCCTGCACCATGGCCTCGAACATATCGAAGCCCTCCTGCTTGTAGGCGTCGATGGGCTTGACATTGCCGTAGGCGCGCAGACCGATGCCCTGACGCAGATCGTCCATGGCGTCGATATGCTCCATCCAGTACTCATCCACGACGCGGAGCAGGATGACCCGTTCCAGCTCGCGCATAAGCACGGTGCCGTCCGGCAGGAGGCCGAATTCCTCCTCGCGCCGCTTGTAGACCTGATCGGCGATGCCGAGAAGCTTTTCGCTCAGCTCGTCGGCGGTCAGCGCCTTGAGGCCCGCGCTCGGCACGATGATCTGGCCTTTTGTGAGGAAGAGCTTGTAGAACGGCTCCAGGATCTCCTCCAGCTTCGCCTCGCTCTCGGGATAACGCTGGCCCTCCAGCCCGGAGAGCACGCCGCTGCGGATGACCTCCTCGATCATACCGCGGATATTCTCCTGCACGTCCTCCCCGTCCAGCACCTTGCGGCGCTGCTCATAGATGAGGCCGCGCTGCACGTTCATGACGTCGTCGTATTCAAGCGTACTCTTACGCGCCTGGAAGTTGCGGCTCTCCACGGTTTTCTGTGCCTGCTCGATGGCGTTCGAGAGCATCTTGTGGTCGATGGGCGTGTCCTCGTCAAAGCCTAGGCTCTCCATCATGCCCATCACGCGGTCGGAGCCGAACAGGCGCATGACGTCGTCGGTCAGCGCGAGGAAGAACCGGCTTTCGCCGGGATCGCCCTGACGGCCGGAACGGCCGCGGAGCTGGTTGTCGATGCGGCGCGCGTCGTGACGCTCGGTGCCGAGGATAAAGAGGCCGCCGGCCTCCCGGACTTTCTCCGCCTCGACATTGATGACGGCCCTGTGCTCGGCCATCTTCTCGGCGAAGAGCCTGCGGGCTTCGAGGATCGTCTCGTCGTCGGTGTCGGCATAGCCGGTCGCCCAGGAGATGACCTCGTCGTCGTACCCGGCCTTTTTGAGATCCTGCCGGGCCAGATACTCGGCGTTGCCGCCGAGGGTGATATCGGTACCGCGTCCGGCCATGTTGGTGGCGATCGTGACGGCGCCGAACTTACCGGCCTGCGCGACGATCTCCGCCTCACGCTCATGCTGCTTGGCGTTCAGGACGCTGTGGGGAATATGCTCTTTGGACAGGAGCTTGGAGAGATACTCGCTCTTTTCGATGCTGACCGTGCCGACCAGCACCGGCTGTCCCTTCTCATGGCACTCGACGATCTGCCGGATGATCGCCCGGTTTTTGCCCGCCTCGTTTTTATAGACCACATCGGGATGGTCGATACGCGCAACCGGGCGGTTTGTGGGGATCTCCACGATGTCGAGGTTGTAGATGGACATGAATTCCTCTTCCTCGGTCAGCGCGGTGCCGGTCATGCCGGACAGCTTGTCGTAGAGACGGAAATAGTTCTGGAACGTGATAGTTGCCAGCGTCTTGTTCTCACGCTGAACCTCGACCCGTTCCTTGGCCTCGATGGCCTGATGCAGGCCCTCGGAATAACGGCGGCCGAGCATCAGACGACCGGTATGCTCATCGACAATGATGACCTCGTTGTCCTTCACCACATAGTCAATGTCGCGATGCATGACGCCGTGGGCCTTGATGGCCTGATTGATGTGATGCACAAGGGTGGTGTTTTCGAGGTCGGACAGGTTTTCGACGCCGAAGAAGCGTTCCGCCTTGGCAATACCGGCGGCGGTGAGGTTCGCGGTGCGGGCCTTCTCATCGACGATGTAGTCGGCGTTTTCATCCGCCTCCTCAAGCTCCGCCTTCTCCTCGGCAGAGACGACCGTGCCCTTACGCAGCGTGCAGACAAAATCGTTGGCGCGGCTGTAAAGGTCGGTGCTCTCATCGCCCTGCCCGGAGATGATGAGCGGCGTGCGCGCCTCGTCGATCAGGATGGAGTCCACCTCGTCCACGATGGCGAAATGATGTCCGCGCTGAACCATGTCCTTTTTGTAGATGGCCATGTTGTCGCGCAGGTAGTCAAAGCCCATCTCGTTGTTCGTGCCGTAGGTGATGTCGGCGTTATAGGCTTTCTGCCGTTCCTCGCGGCTCAGCCCATGGACGATGAGCCCCACCTTGAGGCCGAGGTATTCATGCACCTTGCCCATCCACTCGGAGTCACGCCGGGCCAGATAATCGTTCACGGTGACGATGTGGACGCCCTCGCCCTCGAGGGCGTTGAGGTAGCTCGGCAGGACGGCGACAAGCGTTTTGCCTTCGCCGGTCTTCATCTCGGCGATGCGCCCCTGATGGAGCACCAGGCCGCCGATGAGCTGCACCCGGAACGGGCGCATACCGAGCACGCGATCCGCCGCCTCGCGCACGGTGGCAAAGGCCTCCGGGAGGATGTCGTCCGTGGTCTCCCCTGCCGCCAGCCGGTTCTTGAACTCCTGCGTTTTGCCCTTGAGCTCCTCCTCGCTCAGGGCGCGGTATTCATCCTCCAGCGCCTCGATCTTATTGATGATCGGCTGGAGCTTTTTCAGCTCCCGCTCAGAATGAGAGCCAAAGATTTTCTGCAATAATGCCATGTTTTCGCCTTTCTATGTCATTTGCTTCCAAAAAAGCGTATACCATTTCCATATTAATTCAAGTTATTATATCACAGAAGCCCGTCAAAGAAAAGAAAAAATGTACACAGGACAAAAAAGGTGCTATACTGATAGCAGGCATCCATCCGGAAGGAGTTTCATTTATGGAACATTTCAAGCGTCACAATCTGCTGTGGAAAATCGTGTATTACCCCATTCGTCTTCTGTTTTTCCTGTGGTACGGCTACCACCCCAAGGTGCAGCCCATTCCCGCGCCGAGTTTGGTCGTATCGAACCACTGCACAAATCTCGATCCGCTGATGCTGGCGCTGACCGTCAAGAACCATACATACTTTATCGCCTCGGAGCACGTGTTCCGCAAACCTCTTCTCGCGAAGCTTCTGTTCTGGGCGGAGGCGCCCATCGTCCGCGTCAAGGGCACGACCGCCAGTGACACCGCGCTGACCGCCATCCGCCGTCTTCGCAAGGGCTACAGCGTCGCCCTCTTTGCCGAGGGCAACCGTACCTTCAACGGCGTCACCGCAGACATCGTCGAATCCACCGCGAAGCTCGCCCGCGTCTCCGGCGCAAATCTTGTGACCCACCGCTTCCGCGGCGCGTACTTCACAAGTCCCCGCTGGAGCGGCGGCTCCGTCCGCCGCGGCCGCATGACCGGCGAGATCGTGAACATCTACACCCCCGCGCAGCTCAAGGCCATGACCCCCGCGCAGATCGCCGACATCATCCGCGCCGACATCTACGAGGACGCCTATGCCACGCAGGCCGAGTGGAAGATCCCCTACAAGGGCCGGAACCTCGCCAAAAACCTTGAGCGCGTTCTCTGCGTCTGTCCCCGCTGCGAGGCGCTCGGCTCCATGCGAACCGAGGGCGACAAGCTCTTCTGCGCCGACTGCGGCCTGACCGCCGAATACACGGCCTACGGCTATCTGGAGGGCGACGGCGTCCCCTTCCGCACGATTACCGAATGGGATCGCTGGCAGGCCGACAAGATCCTGGCCCGCACCGAGTCCGCCGGCGAGGAGCTGATCGCCGCCGACGAGGACGTCACCGTCTGCGAGGTCACCGAGGATCACGAGGAGATCCCCCAGACCACCGGCACGCTGAAAGCGTTCCGCGACCGCTTTGAGTGCGGCAATATGATTCTGCGCTTCAAGGACATCAGCGGCATCAGCATCAACGGCCCGCAGACCATCATGCTCAGCTCGCAGGGCCGCAGCCTCTCCATTCTGTCCGGCCGCGTCCGCAACCTGCGAAAGTACCTCACCATATACCACGCCGTCATGGAGCCGGAAAAGCTCCTGTCGATCTGAAAAAGACAGCAAATGACCTCCGCCGCAGCGGAGGTCATTTTTGTTTTATGTTTTCGCATACACCCTGCCGACGAGGACATTCACCGGCCCGATCCACAGGCAGGACGAGACCGCCGAAACGACCATGGAAAACAGCAGCGTGTGCATAAACGCCGCCGGGAAATACGGCACCGGGCCGATCTGCATGAACGTGATGAAGAAGTTCATCAGCACGCCCATCAGCATCCCGCCCGCCCCGGCGGAGACAAGGTATCCCGAAACCTTTCCCCTGCACCGAAGCACCCTAGCCGCCCACGCGCCGAACGCCGGGATGCGGACAAACGCGGTCAGCATAACACCCGCGCAGTAGGCGCAGACAAAGGTGCGGAGAAGGCTCACCGCATCGGCCTGTCCCAGATACAGCGACACCGCGACGGTCATGACCGCGCCCTGCGGCACGTTGAATACGGCGTTAAACATATTCTCCGGATTTTTGTTGAAAATCATCGTTCTGTCTCCTCTCCGCTCAGAATGCGTTCGATATACTCCTTCGGATATTTCGGATTCATTTTCCGCTTCACCGCGCCGTTCGGGCCGGTGAGCTTCGTGGACGCGCCCGCCCCCATCGCCGGGATCGGGCAGAGCTCCTCCATCATCAGGATATTATAGAGATTCTCCGTGCCGGGCTTTGCCCAGCCCACGTTCTCAAACCCGCCGGACATATACTTCTGGCGATAGAGATAGTACGGCGCATAGCCCGCCCTGCGGAGTGCCTCCATGGAATGATCCACCATGCGCCCCACCGCCTCCGGCCCGGGCAAAACCTCGGGATGCTCGGACAGGCGCGAGCCGTTTTTCATTGCGAGCGTATGTACGGTGATGTTCTCCGGCGCGAGCGCGATGACGGTTTCGAGCGTCTTTTGAAACCCCTCCTCGCTGTCCCTCGGCAGGCCCGCGATCAGATCCATATTCACCTCAAAATCGCCCGCCGTGCGGACAATGGCAAGCGCATCGAGGATATCCTGCGCGGTGTGGCGGCGTCCGATGGCGTCGAGAACCGCGTCGTTCATCGTCTGGGGATTGACGGACACGCGCGTGACGCCGTGTGCCCTGAGAACCGCCATTTTCTCCACCGTGATCGTGTCGGGCCTCCCGGCTTCGACCGTGTATTCTCGCAGCGCAGAGAGGTCGAAATGCGCCTCCATCGCGGAGCACAGGCGGTCGAGCTGCTCCGCTGAGAGGGTCGTCGGCGTACCGCCGCCGAAATAGACCGACACCGGGCGCTGTCCCGCCTCCCGGACACTTTTCCCCGTGCGTTCGATCTCGACGAGAAGCGCGTCGAGATACGGTGCGACGAGCTTTGCATTTCCGCCGACAGCGTTTGAGATAAACGAGCAGTACGCGCAGCGCGTCGGACAGAACGGGATGCCGACATACAGGCCGATATCGCCGCCGCGCAGGCTGTCCCGCGCCGCGAGCGTGTGCCGGGTCGTCTGCTCGCAGAGCGCCGCCCGCGCCGGATCGACATCAAAATCCCGGGCAAAATCCGCCGCCGTGCGCCCCTCGGTGAGATACCGGGCCATGAGCTTTCCGGGCTTCACGCCGGTCAGCGCACCCCAGGCCGGCTTTGCCCGGCCCGCCAGGAGCGCAGCGCGGTAAAAGCTCATTTTCAGCGCGTGCTGCTCCTGCCGCACCCGCTCCGTGTCCTCCGACCACGGACGCACCGCCGCGCTCGCCTCAAAAAGCGCACCGCCCCGCACCAGACGGCAAACCGCCTTTCCGTCCGCCAGGATCAGCTCCGCCCGGTCGCCGGACGGTTCCTCCGCCGGATAGACGGGACGCTCGTCCGGATAGAGCGTCAAAAGCATCTGCTCCGCGGCGTATTTGTAGTCATGTCCCGTAAAAAACAAATTCATAGACGCCCTCTTGACATTTGTGGTTTAATAATAAGGTGAGTATATCAATACCGCATACTTTTTGCAAGTTGGGAGAATACCGTTGAAAACCGACATCGTTATTGTTGGCGCCGGCCCTGCGGGCATTTTCACCGCGGTCGAGATGCTGCGCCTCGGAAGCCAGAAAAAGATCACCATCATCGAAAAGGGCAAGGCCGTGGAGAACCGCCGCTGCCCCAAAGCGACCACGAACAAGTGCGTGAACTGCAAGCCCTACTGCGCCATCACCACCGGCTTTTCCGGCGCGGGCGCCTTCTCGGACGGCAAGCTGTCCCTGTCCTACGAGGTCGGCGGCGAGCTGCCCACTCTCATCGGCGCAAAGCTCGCGCAGGAGACCATCCACTACACCGACGGGATCTATCTCGAGTTCGGCGCGGACGAGCATATCGAGGGTCTCGACGAGACCGAGGAGGTCAAGCAGATCCGCACCCGCGCCATTCAGGCGGGCCTCAAGCTTGTCTCCTGCCCCATCCGCCATCTCGGCACCGAGCGGGCGCATAAACTCTACGAGGACATCGAACACTGGCTGCAGGAGCGCGGCGTGGAGATCCTCTTCGACACCGAATGCACCGGCCTTCTCATCGAGGACGGCAGCTGCCGCGGTGTGCTGTATTCCGACCGCCATCAGGAACACGCGCTGTACGCCGACGAGACCGTCGTGGCGACGGGCCGACGCGGCGCGGACTGGCTCGAGGGTATGTGCACGACCTACGGCATCGACCACGTCCCCAGCACCGTCGATATCGGCGTGCGCGTCGAGGTGCGCAACGAGGTCATGGAGACCGTGAACCGCGCCCTGTATGAGTCAAAGCTCATCGGCTATCCCGCGCCGTTCAAGAACAAGGTTCGCACCTTCTGCCAGAACCCCGGCGGCTTTGTCGCGCAGGAAAACTACGACAACGGCCTCGCCGTCGTGAACGGCCATTCCTATAAGGAGCTCAAGAGCGACAACACGAACCTCGCCATCCTCTGCTCGCACAACTTCTCCATCCCGTTCAATCAGCCCATCGCCTACGCGCAGAAGGTCGGCGAGCTGACGAATATGCTCGCGAACGGCCAGCTTCTCGTCCAGCGCTTCGGCGATATCCTCGACGGCAAGCGAACCTGGGAAAAGGAGCTGAGCCAGTCGAACGTCGTCCCCACCCTGCCGGACGCCATCGCCGGCGACATCACCTCCGCGATGCCCTACCGCGCCATGACGAACATCATAAACTTCATCAAGGCCATGGATCATGTCGTCCCCGGTTTCGCGGCGTATGAGACCCTTCTCTATTCCCCGGAGCTGAAATTCTACTCCAACCGCATCAAGATGGACGAGGATTTCAACACCAATGTCCGCGGCCTGCACTGCCTCGGTGACAGCTCCGGCTGGACGCGCGGTCTGATGATGAGCTCCGTCATGGGCGTTCTCATGGGCCGTAAGCTCGTATAACCCTCCGCATAAAAAACGCGGCGCGGCGTCAGGGTCTCCCCTCTGACGGCCGCGCCGTTTTTCGGTTCACTCTGCCCGGCGGAAGCGCAGAAGCCCCTCGTTATGCGCGAGCGCCGTGAGGTTTTCGCCCTCCTCGGAGCGGACGATCAGCCTCCGCCAGCCGTCGGCATCCGCATCGCCCGCCGCCATATCGCACCAATGCGCGGCAAGCTCCGACCCGAAGACCATCCCGACCGCGCCGCCGGCGGCCTTCTCGCGGAACGCTCCGAGGCATACCGCCGCATCGCCGGTCACAGCGCTCTCCTCCGGGCCTGCAAATCCCTCGCGTGCGGCAAGCGCCGCCAGTACGGCGAGGACGTCGCCGCCCTCCGCCGCGCACACGCGGTATACCCGGCGCACCGGGCCGTCCTCCGTCCACGGTACGTGGGGAAAAAATTTCTTCTTCAGCGCGGCAAACTCTTCATCGGTTAACATAATATATAATCCATGCCCTCCCCTGTATTTCTCCGCTGCCATTATACGCATCCGGCGCGGAAAAATCAATGCGCGCCGTCTTGCAGGCCGGAACAAATCGGAGTATGATAGAAAAGTTATGAGAACTTACAACGCCGGAAAATGTGATATTGTGGTGATCGGCGCGGGCCATGCGGGCATCGAGGCGGCGCTGGCCTCCGCACGGCTCGGCCTTGACACAGTCTGCTTCACGGTGAGCCTTGACGCCGTGGGCAATATGCCCTGCAATCCCGCCATCGGCGGCACGGGCAAGGGTCATCTCGTCCGGGAGCTGGACGCCCTCGGCGGGGAGATGGGCCGCGCCGCGGACAAGGCGTGCATCCAGTACCGGATGCTGAACCGTGGCAAGGGCCCCGCCGTCCACTCCCTCCGGGCGCAGGCCGACCGCCGCCGCTATCAGGAGGTCATGAAGCACACACTGGAGCTGCAGGAGAACCTGCGCCTCAAGCAGGGTGAGGTCATCGCCGTCGGCGTGGAGGACGGGCGCGTCGTCTCCGTGACGACGGATATGGGCGCGGTCTATGAGACGCAGGCCGTCGTCATCGCCTCCGGCACCTATCTCGGCGGACGGACGATCACGGGCGAGGCCGTGCGCGATTCCGGCCCGGACGGGCTGGCTGCCGCCCTGCCGCTGACGGACTGCCTCAAAAACCTCGGCCTGCGGCTGCGCCGCTTCAAAACCGGCACGCCGCCGCGTGTGAACGCCCGCACGGTGGACTTCTCCCGGATGCAGATCCAGTACGGCGACGAGGACATTGAGCCGTTTTCCTTCTCGACGACGGTCATGCCCGAAAACCGCGCCACCTGCTGGCTGACCTACACGAACGCCGAGACGCACCGCATCATCCGCGAAAACCTCGACCGCAGCCCGCTCTATTCCGGCGCCATCGAGGGTGTCGGCCCACGGTACTGTCCCAGCATCGAGACGAAGATCGTGACCTTCCCGGACAAGGAGCGGCATCAGCTCTTCATCGAGCCGATGGGCCTGAACACCGAGGAGCTTTACATTCAGGGCTTCTCGTCCAGTCTGCCGGAGGATGTGCAAATTGCCATGGTGCATACCCTGCCGGGCCTTGAGAAGGCGGAGATCACCCGTGCCGCCTACGCGATCGAATACGACTGCATCGACCCGACGGAGCTGTACGCCACCCTCGAATGCAAGAAGATCGCCGGACTTTTTGGCGCCGGCCAGTTCAACGGCTCCTCCGGCTATGAGGAAGCCGCCGTGCAGGGCTGGGTCGCCGGCGTGAACGCCGCCCGCCGCGTGAAGGGCCTTGACCCCGTCATCCTCAAACGCTCGGACGGCTATATCGGCACGCTCATCGACGACCTCGTCACCAAGGGAACGGAGGAGCCGTACCGCATGATGACGAGCCGCTCCGAATACCGCCTCGTCCACCGGCAGGACAACGCCGATTATCGGCTCTCCGCCATCGGGCGGGCGGTCGGGCTCGTCAGCGAGGAACGGCATCAGGCCGTGCTCGACAAATACGCGGCGGTCGCCGCCGAGATCGAGCGCCTCAAAAAGGTGCGGCTGTACGACCTTCTGAAGCGCCCGGAAAACACCTATGCCTCCCTCGCCGACCGCGACCCCGACCGTCCCGCTCTGCCGCGGGCCGTCATTCAGGAGGTCGAGATCGACGTCAAATATGAGGGCTATATCCGCCGTCAGCTCAAGGAGGTCGAGGCGTTCTCCAAGATGGAGAACCGCCGCCTCCCGGACGACCTCGACTATGCGATCATCCCCGGCCTTCGCACGGAGGCGCGTCAGAAGCTCTCCGCCATCCGTCCGGCGAGCTTCGGACAGGCGGGACGCATCTCCGGCGTCTCCCCCGCTGATCTGACCGCGCTCATGATCTGGCTCGAAAAAGAAACGTGAAAAACCGCGAAGCCTCCCGTTCATGGGAACGCTTCGCGGTCATTTTATGCGTTTTTCACTCGGCATAGCCCAGCGCGATGAGCTGCGCCATCAGCGCGTCGAGGTCGGCGGCCACGGTCTCGCGATCCGCGCCGTCAAATTCGTTCGCCACCATCTCGATGAGCGTTTCGCGGCTGAGTCCGCGCTCGATGCCCTCCCACGCCATGGCGGCCGACGCGCTCAGCGGGGAGACAAATTCCTCCGTCCCGTCCGGGCCGAGCCGCACGATGCAGATATCGTCCTCGTCAAAGCGGACGCTGAATTCGGGTTTGATTTTCATCTATGTATTTCCTCTTTCGGGCGCGGCCACACCGCGTCTTTTTTATGGTGCTTTCCTGGCGATGAAGCAGTTCCACTCCTCCATCGAATCATGACGCAGAACCGTCATGCCTGCGGCGATCAGCGCGGCCTCGACCTCGTCCTCGCGTCCGTCGATGATGCCGGAGCAGATGAACACCCCGTTCTCCGCAAGAAATCCCGGCGCATACGGCGCGAGCGGGATGATGACATCCGCCACGATGTTCGCGAACACGACATCGTAGCCCGTGCCGAGCTTTTTACGCACGCGCTCCGAACCGATGACGTCGCCGACAAATACGGAAAACCGATCCGCCACGCCGTTGAGCGATGCGTTTGCCGTCACGATGTCCGGGGCTTTCTCATCCACGTCGGCCGCGGTGACGCTCTCCGCGCCCAGCACCGCCGCCGCGATGCCCAGAATGCCGCTGCCGCAGCCAATATCGAGCACCCGTGTCCCCGGCGCAGCGAATTCCTCCGCCGCAGCCAGGCACATCCTAGTCGTCGGATGATCGCCCGTGCCGAACAGCAGCCCGGGGTCGAGCTTCACCGGCAGACGCTCTCCGTCGTATTCCTCCCACTCCGGGACGACGACGAGCTTTTCGCCGATCTCGATCGGCGCGTAGTAGGCACGCCAGTTGTTCTCCCAGTCGGAATCGTGCACGGTTCTGACCGCCGGTTCAAAGCCCCCGGCCTCGACGCGGGCCAGGATGTCCCGGCCCGCATCGTCGTCGGAGAGCCAGAATTTCACGCGGCTTGCGCCCTGAAAATTCTGTTCCAGCTGGTCGTCCACGAAGTCCCAGTACTGGGTATTGTTCTCCAGAAAGTTTTTGAAATCGCTCTCGTCCTCGATGACGAAGCTCTCCGCGCCCAGCACGGCGAGCCGTTCGCATACCGCGTCCGGGTCACCGTGGGCATCCACTGATATTTCCAGCCAATCCATGCCTGTTATCCTTCCCCGGAGGTCCACTTCCAATCCGCAACCTCCGGCATATCCACGCCGTACTTGGCGATATATTGTCTGTGCTCGACGAGCTTATCCTTCATCTGCTGGGCGAGGAACGCGCTGCGATTGCCGAGGCACTCGAGATTATTCAGCGCCGTCAGGACGAGATGGAAGCGGTCGAGATTGTTCAGCACGCGCATATCAAAGGGCGTTGTGATCGTACCCTCCTCGATATAGCCGCGAACGTGCAGGTTCTTGTTCCGGCGGCGGTAGGTGAACTCATGGATCAGGCTCGGGTAGCCGTGGAACGCGAACACGATGGGCTTATCCGTTGTGAACAGCATATCATAATCCCGGTCGGACAGGCCGTGCGGATGCTGGGTATCCGACTGCAGCCGCATGAGATCGACCACGTTCACGACGCGGATCTTCAGCTCCGGAAACGCCTTTCGCAGGATCGTCACCGCGGCCAGCGTTTCCAGCGTCGGCGTATCGCCGCAGCAGGCCATGACGATATCCGGCTCCTGTCCCGCATCGGTCGAGGCCCACTGCCAGATGCCGATGCCCTCGGTGCAGTGCTTCACGGCCTGCTCCATCGAGAGCCACTGCGGACGCGGATGCTTGGAGGCGACGATGACGTTCACATAGTCGCGGCTGCGGATGCAGTGATCGAAGCAGCTCAGCAGGCAGTTTGCATCGGGCGGCAGATACAGCCGCACCACGTCGGCCTTTTTGTTGGCCACATGGTCGAGGAAGCCGGGATCCTGATGCGTGAAGCCGTTGTGATCCTGCTGCCAGACATTGGACGCGAGCACATAGTTGAGGCTGGCGATCTTCTGCCGCCAGGGAAGCTGGTTGCAGACCTTCAGCCATTTGGCGTGCTGCGAGACCATACTGTCCACGATGCGGATGAACGCCTCGTAGGAGTTGAAGAAACCGTGCCGGCCCGTCAGGATATAGCCCTCGAGCATACCCTCGCAGACGTGTTCGGACAGCATGGAGTCCATAATGCGTCCGTCGGGCGCTAGGCCGTCGTCCCCTTCCACCATCTCCGCGTTCCAGGCGCGGGCCGTCTCCTCAAAAACGGCGGTCAGGCGGTTTGATTTGGTCTCATCCGGGCCGAACACGCGGAAATTCCGTTCCTCCCGGTTGAACGCGCAGATGTCCCGGACAAAGGAGCCGAGAACGCGCATATCCTCCCTCTCCACGCTGCCGGGAAACGGAACGTCCACGCCGTATTCACGGTAATCCGGCATACGCAGCGAGCGCAGGAAAAGGCCGCCGTTGGCATGGGGATTCGCGCCCATGCGGGCATTCCCCTGCGGGGCCAGATCCAGCAGTTCCGGAATGGGCGCGCCGTTCTCGTCAAAAAGCTCTCCCGGCTTATACGAGCGCATCCAGTCCTCGACGATTCTCCGGTGCTCCGGCGTATCCGCGGAGGCGGGCACCTGATGCGCCCGGAACGTACCCTCGATGGGCTGTCCGTCCACCTCGACGGGGCCGGTCCAGCCTTTGGGCGAGCGGAACACGATCATCGGCCAGGTGGGCCGTCCGCGTTTGCCGCCCTCACGGGCCTCGCGCTGGATGGCAAGAATGCTCTCCACCGCCTCGTCCACCGCCGCCGCCATCTTTTCGTGCATCTTCATCGGCTCAAAGCCCTCCACGAAGATGGGCTTCCAGCCGCAGCCCTCGAAGAATTTTTCGAGTTCCTCATGCGGGATGCGCGCCAGCACCGTCGGGTTTGCGATCTTGTAGCCGTTCAGATGCAGGATCGGCAGCACCGCGCCGTCGGTACGCGGGTCGATGAATTTATTGAGCTGCCAGCTGGTGGCGAGCGGGCCTGTTTCGGCCTCCCCGTCGCCCACAACGCAGGCCGCGATCAGGCCGGGGTTATCAAGGATCGCGCCGAAGGCGTGCGCCAGCGAATAACCGAGCTCCCCGCCCTCGTGGATAGAGCCCGGCGTCTCCGGGGCCACATGGGAGGGGATACCGCCGGGAAACGAAAACTGCCGGAACAGCTTCTTCATGCCGGCCTCGTCCCGGGTTATGTCGGGGTAAACCTCGGTGTAGCTGCCGTCGAGCCAGTCCTGCGCGACCATGGCGTTGCCGCCGTGCCCGGGGCCGGAGAGATAGATCATATCGAGATCGTACGCCCGGATGGCCCGGTTCAGATGGGTATAGATAAAGTTCTGCCCCGGCACGGTGCCCCAATGCCCGACGATCTTCTTTTTGAAGTCGTCCGGCTCCAGAGGCCGCCGCAGCAGCGGATTATTGAGCAGATACAGCTGCCCCGCAGAGAGATAGTTCGCCGCGCGCCAGTATTTGTCCATGCTCGCGAGCATTTCCGGCGAAGCAGCAAATTCCTTGTGTTTTATCATTCGGATCACCTCAGCAAAAATCTAAAGTTAGTATACCCGAATCACACGGAAAAAGTTACTTTGTCAGCGCGTCCTCGTAAATAATGCCCGCCGCGGTCTCCCAATAGGTCGCGTCAGTATAGCCCGCCGACGCGGCGATCGAAGTCAGATCGAGGCCAAAAAAGGTGACCTTTGTAAACGAGAAGCCGTCCTCCTCCAGCGTGCCGTGGAAGGTCAGACGGGCGCTCATGGCCTTTCCGTTCACCTTGCCGGAAACCAGCGTCTCATAGGTGCAGGTTCCGTCTTTCTTCACTTCCAGCTCACTGCCGTCCGAGCCCTGGTATGTACCCGGAACGAGCGGCAGCGGCTCGGCCTCCTCCGTCGCCTCGCCGGAAGCGGCCTCCGTCGAAACCGGCTGCACCGCCGCAGGCGTTGCGGCGGGCTGGGAAACGGTCTGCCCCGGTACGGGGGGATTCGGGTCGGGCACCACCGCCAGCGCGGACACGCCTCCGAGCAGGGTCAGGCAAAGCGCAAGCGCCGTCACGATCGAAAACAATCTCCTCTTCATGTCTGAATTCCTCCATCCTTGGTTTATGAGCACAATTATAACACATCCATCCCAAAGTGCAATGAAATCCGATGCAAAAACGGGCCGCGGAAATACCGCGGCCCGTTCGGGCTTTATGGGATTTTGCCGGAATCAGTCGATGCCGCCGAAACCGCCGGGAGGCTCATCGCTGGGCCCGAGGTCGGCAGGACGCTCGGGAGGAGTCTCCTGAGAAGCGCCGCTGGCAGCCGCCGCGGCAGCGGGCGTCACGACGATCGCGCCGGTGTAAACCACGCCGGGCTGGATCTCGGTAGCCACGCCGTCGACGGTGACGGTGCCGTTCAGGACGGAGGTCTCGTCAACGACCAGACGGGTGATATAGCAGACGTCGGTCGGAGTCCAGGTGGAACCCTCGGTCAGGCTGACCCAAACGCCGTTGTTGACGGTCGCGGTCGGGGTGTTCTCCAGGTTTCCGAGCAGGGTCGCCGTGGTGCTGTCGATGACACCCTTGGTCGCACCGGCCGCGATCGCAGCCGCGGTGTCGTCCGCCTCGATGACATTGCCCGCGTCATCGGTGTAGTAGCCGTACTCCACGTGCAGAGCGCTGGTGGAGGAGGCGTTGCCGTTCACGTCGGAGTTCACGAACTTCAGGATCAGGTTCTGGCCGAACCAGGTCATGCCCTCGCCGGAGGTCAGAACGGAGATGGAGTTGTAGAAGTTGCCGTTCAGCGCGGTGCCGTTTTCTTCGTTGCAGTCGGTGAAGGTCACCTGCGGGTCAACGATGAAGTTCTCGACCGCGTTGTTGTTGAGGGTGCGGGAGATCAGGTTGTAGTCATAGGGATCATAATCCGGGTCGAGCTCAAGGTTCGCGGCGAATTCGTCGGGATCGGTGAACAGGGTCTCGGAGAAGTTGGCGGCGCCCATACCGGGGTCGTCGCAGGTCATGAGCTGGACGATGACGCCCTTCTCGGGGATGAACAGGGAGTTCTCAACCTCGATGACGGGGGTGCAGGCCTTGATGAGGAACGCCGCGCCGTAGGTCTTGAAGGTGGAATCCTTGACCTCGGTGACGCCGGCTTCCGCAACGGAGCCCACGCCGTCCGGGAAGCGGATGTTGCTGGTCTTGTGGTACATGACGCCGGCCTTGGCGTCGACGACGGTGCCGTCATAGAAGCCCACACCGGCATACTCGTTCGCCACGATCGCCGCGTAGGTCAGGCCGTACTCCACGGTGTCGTAGTTGTAGTCCACGCCGTAGTCGGCGAGCTGTGCCGCATTGGCCTTGAACAGGTCGCTGTCCGCAGCGTTGCCGATGACGCAGTTGTAGAAGCGGTTCATGCAGGCGCCGATGGCGTAGGTGCCGTAGGCGCTGGGCGTGTCGGTGCCGTCAAGGGTGACGTCAACGACCGTGTCATGCACGTCGAGCTGCAGGGTGTACTCGCCCCAGACGGGGTTCGCCGCGATGTCGTCGGTGGAGAGGATGCCCCAGCCGTCGGACAGCAGGATGCAGCCGTTGTAGTGCACGGTGGAGAAGCCGTCGGCCATGGTCGCACGGGCATGGCCGTCCGCGCTGATGCCGAGCATCCAGGGGCAGCCGGACATACCGGTCGCAAGGCTCTCATACTTGGAGCCGTCGGCACGGATATAGGAGTTGTTGACGGTGACGTCCAGGTTGTCCTCCGCATTGGTGCCGCCAACGAACATACCGTGGCGCTGAGCACCGGCGCCGATGAACACGAGGCCATTGATGGTATTCTTGGAAGCGCCGAAGTTCGCAACGCCCGCACCGTAGCCGGTGAAGTCGGTGCCGCCGGAGCCGTCCGCGGTCATGAACATACCGTTGATGGTATACTCGGTGTTGTTGAGCATCACGCCGTCAAAGTACGGGGCATCGGAGTCGATGACGATGCCGGAGGCCTCGGTCTCGCCGATCTCGCCGGCCTGCAGGGCCGCAGTGGCGGAGGTCGCCGCGTCAAAGGTGCCGTCGATCATGACGGCGGTGCGCCAGGCCGTGCCGGCAGAGTTGGTCATGCCGCCGGTGTAGAGGCCGTCTTCCGGATGGATGTAGCTTGTCACGACGAGGGTGGCGTTTTCATAGGTGCCGTCCTCGACGGGAACCTCGATGCCGTTCGCCACAAGGGTCAGGAGCTTGCCCTCCACGGGGCCAACGTCCTCGAGGATCAGCTTGTCAGCCGAGACCGTCTCGACCACGCCGCCGGTCACGGTGACGGAGCCGTCGGGGTTCTGGGTGACGGTGCCGGGCTCATAGACCACCGGCTCGTTGCTGCCGGAGGCTTCGCCGGAGGCGCTGTCGTCGCCGCCGAGGAACGCTTCCACACGCGCCGCAACGACGTCATACTCTTCCGCCGCTTCGCCGGAGGCAAAAGCGCCGGTCACGCCGAGGCTCAGAACGAGAGCCGCAGCGCAGAGGATTGCCAGGAATTTTCTCATTGCGATTTCTCCTTTTTCAAAACTGTAATTTTGATTATAAACCATTAACACACAATTAACAAGATGTTTTCGCCGTGGGAAATCCTTGATTTTTACAAGAGGCTGTACTATACTTGTACTTAGCTATTTAACTCAAACGATTGCTCTCCCCTGTGAGAGCCAACATTCTGAAGGAGGTACCACCCCATGAAAGACATTTATCTTGTGTCCTGCTGCCGTACCGCTGTCGGCAAATTCCAGGGCACTCTCGCCAACACCCCCGCTTCCGACCTCGGCGCCATCGTCGTCAAGGAAGCTCTGAAGCGCGGCAATGTCCCCGCCGACGCTGTCGATGAGCTGATGTTCGGCTGCATCCTGACCGCTGCACAGGGCCAGAACCCCGCCCGTCAGGTCGGCATCAAGGCCGGTCTGCCCTTCTCCGTCCCCGCTTACACCGTCGGCATGGTCTGCGGCTCCGGCATGAAGTCCGTCATCGAGGCGGCCCGTGCCATCGCGTCCGGTGACGCCAACATCGTTGTGGCCGGCGGCGCCGAGAACATGACCATGGCTCCTTACGCTGTTCCCACCGCCCGTGGCGGCGCCCGTATGTTCAACACCACCATGGTCGACACCATGGTGAACGACGGCCTGTGGGACGCCTACAACAACTATCACATGGGCACCACCGCCGAGAACATCTGCGACATCTGGGGCATCACCCGCGAGGAGCTTGACGCTTTCGCCCTGTCCAGCCAGCAGAAGACCGCTGCCGCTCAGGCTTCCGGCCGCTTCGACGACGAGATCGTCCCCGTGCCCGTGAAGGTCAAGAAGCAGATCGTCGAGTTCAAGGTCGACGAGTTCCCCAAGAACGACACCACCGCTGAGAGCCTCGCCAAGCTGCGCGGCGCTTTCCCTGTCAGCTCCGACAACACCGCCGACAAGATCGTCGACACCTTCGAGGCCACCGGCCGCAAGGAAGCCCAGGCCGATTACGGCACGCCGCGCGTGACCGCCGGCAACGCCTCCGGCATCAACGACGGCGCCGCCGCGATCATCCTCGCCAGCGCCGAGGCCGTGGAGAAGTACGGCCTGAAGCCCATGGCCAAGCTCGTCAGCTATGGTCAGGGCGGCGTCGACCCGAAGATCATGGGCGTCGGCCCCGTGCCCGCTTCCCGCAACGCCATGGCCAAGGCCGGCCTGACCATCGACGACATCGACCTCATCGAGGCCAACGAGGCTTTCGCCGCTCAGTCCATCGCGGTCGCCCGTGAGCTCGGCTTCGACATGGCGAAGGTCAACGTCAACGGCGGCGCGCTGTCCATCGGCCACCCCGTCGGCGCGTCCGGCGCTCGTATCATTGTCACCCTCATCCACGAGATGATGAAGCGTCCCGAGGCCAAGAAGGGCCTTGCCACCCTCTGCATCGGCGGCGGCATGGGCGTTGCCACCATCTGGGAGAAGTGCTGATCGCCTGACTCCGAAACATTAAAAAAAGGAAGACGCTGCGGCGTCTTCCTTTTTTGTTTACCAGTCCCGCACGCCCTCGATGTGCAGAAAGCGCGCCCGGTCATATTGATAGGTGGCGAGCGGCCGATCCCTCGCATCGAAGGTGTGCGCCGCGACGAGGATCACCGGCGACACGGCGGTAATGACGGGCGAATGATAGAAGTCCCCGTCCGCGTTTCCGAGCTGCACGATATCGCCCGGCTGCGCCTCCGCCTGCGGCACGATGCGCGCATACGGCCCGACGGAGCGGTTGCTTACAAGAAACGCATATAAAAACTCCACGCCCGTCCACGAGGGCGTCCGGTCGCCCGCGGAGCGGTAAAACCACCCCGTCTCGGGGGTGTAATTCATGACGCCCGCACCGGCGTAAATGCATTGGGACGCAAAATTCGTACAGTCTCCGCCGAGATTCTGAAAATCATAATACGCGGGGTTTCGGCCCAGCGCCCAGCGCCGCGCATAGGCAACGGCCGCTTCACGGTTATAGGCAAGATTTCGCATAACGCATCTCCTTTCCCCATTCTACGCCCGGGAACGGAAATGCGTACAAAAAACACCCCGTGGATAACACCTGAAGAAAATCAGCCTCTTGGAATCATGAACAACTGACGGGCCTGTGCAGTGGAAATGGTGGACAGGGGAATTGTTTTCGTACAGGGCTATATCACGCTCATAAATGCAAAAACAGGGCGGGCAGGGATGATCCCCGTCCGCCGTGCTGTTTACTTTGCAGAATGTTTTCTCTTTCTTCCGTAAACCGTTGTTCCGATGACGCCTGCACCGCTGCCGAACAGAAGCACGGCCCACAGGAGCAGATGGCTGTTATCGCCCGTTTGCAGAATGGTGGCTTTTTTATCGCCTGCCGGCGTTGTAGCATCGGGTTTATCTTCTTCTGCCGGCTTTGTCTGCTCCGAAGCTGCTTTCTTAACCTCAAAGTTCGTACTGCACTCGCCGTCGGTATAGGCGACCGTGAGCTTATGCGTGCCGACCGAAAGGGTTTTAAGGTAATCCGTATGCAGCGTAATAACGGTAGAACCGGCGACCGCCGTATAATTCTCCTCATCCACCGGCGTTCCGTCCACCTTCACGTCTGTGAATTTGCTGAAATCGCCATTGGCACGGACGGTGAGCGTTCCGTCTGTGTTCTGCGTCCAAGCGCCGTTTGCTCCCTCGATAATTTTGTAATCCGACGCACCTGCCGCTATAGGCGTCATGGTAATCCCGGTGGTGACCATAAATACACCAGGGTCATTATTTGTAAATGTAAATGAAACTTCTTTCCCGTTGATTTTCAGCTTCGTGTTCGAACCGAAATACCAACCCTCTTCGCTGCCTTCCGCAGTTGTTTTGAGATAAAGATTATAATTGTAGCTTTTGTTTTTATCAAAGGCAGTTATATCCTTATCGCTGCCGTGATGGTCAGCATCGTTAAACCATTCGTCTGAGCGCGTCCATTCGCCGTCGGTTCTCCATTCTTCGAAGACTAAGACATACGGAGCGCCGTCGGGTGTTGTACCGGTAAATACGGGCTTGTCGCCGTCCTTAAAAGTTAAGGTTGCGTTGTTGATTTCAATCAGCTCAATTTCCTTTTGCTCGGCAGGCGTTGTCGGCGTCATGGTAAGGTCGGTTCCAATCTGCAATGCGACACTGGTT
>JBJDYS010000009.1:0-23957 GCA_051867595.1 Oscillospiraceae bacterium | reverse complement strand
ACCGCGCTCTTCAGGGTCGCCCCTCTCGCGAGCGCTTTGCTATAATACCATCCGGGTTTTGAAATGTCAACACTTTTTTTCGTTTTTTTCAAAAAATTTTGATAAACCTCAAAACCCTTGGGAATACTAGCATTATGTTGAATTTAAAGCGTTTTCAACCACAAGATATAGATATACATCCCACACCCGATCCGGAATATGACTGCCCGATTTCGACCGAAAACACAAAGAGGATTTTTTCCGGCTGCGATGATTTTGTAAGCCGGGAGCTCTCCCTCGGCACGGCCGGCGTCCGGATCACCCTCTGCTGGCTGGACGGGACGGTCTCGGGCACGGACGTCGCCGAGCAGGTCATCCGCCCGCTGACGGATCCTGCGCGCTCCGGAACGGTCAGGACTCCCGCGGACGTCGCCGCGCTTCTGGACGCCGGTGCGATTTACGGCAACGATATGCAGCGCGTCTCGGCCATGGACGAGCTTGTGCAGGCCGTGTCCTACGGAAACTGTGCCATCGTTTTCGATGAGCTTGCGTATGTCTTTCAGCTCAAATCGGATCAGCACCGCTCCATTCAGGAGCCCACGATCGAGAAATCCATCAAGGGCAGCAAGGACGCCTTTGTGGAACGGCTGCGCATCAACACGAATCTCGTCCGTTCCCGTCTGCGAACGCCGAAGCTCAAGCTCACACAGATCGAGATCGGCCGCAAAAGCCACACCGCCGCGGCCGTGCTCTGGATCGAGGGTGTGGCGGCGCCCGATCTGCCGCAGGAGGCTCTGCGGCGGCTGCGCGGGCTGGACGTGGACGGACTGGTTCTGCCGGATATTCTGGACAGCGCCCTGTCGGACGCGCCAGTCTCGCCCTTCCCGCAGATCATCCACACCGAGAGGCCGGACAAATTCGCCGCGTCGCTGCTGGATGGGCGCGTCGGCATTCTGGCAGACGGCATTCCCGTCGGCTTCATCGCGCCGGCGTCGCTGCCGGAGTTCATGAAAACCAACGAGGACGGCGCGCAGCATTTTATTGCGGCGTCCTTCATCCGTGTTCTGCGCTGGATCGCGCTCGTCACCACGCTGCTTTTCCCCGCGCTCTATATCGCCATCGCCATGTTCCACGCCGAGATGATCCCGGTGCAGCTTCTGCTCTCCGTGATCGACTCCAAGCAGTCCGTGCCGTTTTCGACGCCGACGGAGATTCTGGGTATGCTGATCGCGTTTGAGCTGCTGCAGGAGGCCGGTCTGCGTCTGCCCGAGCCGGTGGGCCAGACGCTCAGCATCATCGGCGCGCTGATCGTCGGCCAGTCCGCCGTGGACGCCAAGGTCATCAGCCCCATCGCCGTCATCGTCGTCGCCGCCGCCGGGATCGCGGGATACACCATGCCCAGTCAGGATCTGAGCACCGCGCTGCGGCTGTGCCGCTTCGGGCTTGCAGTGGCGGCGGCGCTGGGCGGGCTTTACGGCATCGTCATGGGCACCGCGCTTCTCCTGTGGCATCTTTGCTCCATCGAGAGCTTCGGCCGGTCCTATGTCTCCACACCGCCGGCGGGGAAGAGCGAGCCGGGCGCCATCTCGATCTTTCTGCGGAAGCCGCCGTGGCTCGACACGATCCGCGATGGCGATATAAACGGCGGCGATCTTCGGAGGCGATCATGAAGCGTACACTCCTTATATTATATATGTTGGTGTTCTCCGTGCTGCTGACCGGCTGCGAGGGCGACCTGTTCGCCAGCCGCCGGGATATGGAGCGGCTCCGTCCCATTCAGACGCTGGGTATCGACCTCGGGGAGGACGGCTATATCATCAGCGTATCCACCGGCATCGGCCCGAACGAATACCCGCCCCTCGTCATGTCCGATTTCGGCCCCAGCATCGAGGACACGATCACGACCCTTCAGAATGACTCTCCTCAGGACGAGCTTTTTTACGCCCATGTTCAGTATATCCTGCTCGGGGAGAGCCTGACGCAAAGCGGCATTCTGCCCGTGCTGGACTGGGTCGAGCGAAGTCCCACCATGCGGCTCGGCACGCCCATATTCGCCGTGCGCGGTTCCGCCGCCGATGCGGTCACGGCTTCCGGAGAAAATACGGACATCACCATGCTGCTGGCCTCGCTGGAACGCGAGCAGCAGACTCGCGGCGAGCCGATCTATACGCTGCGCGAGGTCGCGACGGATCTGTATGAGCGCGGCAACACCCTGTTTCTTTCCGTTGTTCTGAAATCGTCCGAGGAGACCGTGCCGGTCGGCACGGATGCATCACTGTCCGTCATCCCCGCCGGCTATGCCGTGTTGCGGGACGGCGTTGTCATTTCGTATCTGACCGAGGAGGAGAGCAAGGGCGCCGTCATCGCGCATCAGGCCGGCAACGGCATGAAGATCACCGCCGGAGGGCATACGATGTCTCTGCTCAGCAGCAAGACGGATTTTTCCGGGGAATGGGACGGCGGCACGCTGACCGGCATTTTGATCGACTGCGAGCTGGAAACCGGCATTCTGGAGCGCAGTCCCGGCGCAGAGACCGACATCACGCAGCTTCAAAGCGAGCTGTCCGACACCGTAACCGGCTGGCTCAAGGCCGTCGCCGAGCGCTCGCAGGCGCTCTCCTGCGATTTCCTCTGCATGGAGACGTCGGTGCTCAAAAACGCTCCGAACGAGTCGGACGAGCTCACATGGGACGAAATTTTCCCCACGCTGCCCATCACGGTGCAGGTCAAAACGCATATCGACAAGAGCTACGATATTTCCGGATAAACCAGGGAGGCACGCATGAAAGATACCTCTGTCACACGCAGACAGTTTGCCGCCGTGATCTTCACGGCGATGATGTCTCCGCAGCTGCGCGTGCTGCCCCGGGCCGCCGTGCTGATCGCCGGAAAGGGTGCGTGGCTCAGTATTTTTCCGGCCGCGCTGGTGCTGTTTGCGCTGTCGCTTCTGATGGACACGCTGCGCCGCCGTCAGCTTCCGGGCGAGGGCATGGCCGATCTCATCCTCCGCCTTCTCGGCCCGACAGCCGGCCGTCTGATCCTCCTGCTGTACGCGGCATGGTTTCTGCTGTACGCCGGCTTTACGCTCCGCGCCGGCGCACAGCGTCTCACCGCCACGGTCTATCTGCAGAGCGGCCCGGATCCTTTCGTCATCATTATGCTCATTCTGTGCCTTCCCGCCGCGCTGGGAACGCTGCGGGCCACGGCGCGCATGGGCGTCATCGTGCGGTTTGTCCTGCTCGCCGTCCTGCTCTTTGCCGCGGTCTTTTCCGCGCCGAATGTCTCGCTCAAAAACCTCTTCCCGCTCTTCCCGGAGGACGTGCCCGCCATCATCCGGGCGGCATGGCCCATCATCGCCGTCGGCGGACTTGCGGCGCTTTTCTCCTTCCTGAACGGCTATGTGGAGCCGCTCGAAAAGCCCCGGTCATGGACGCTGCGGAATCTCGCACTTTTCTCGCTGGTGGGGATTCTCCTGTGTCTCGAGACCGTCGGCACCTTCGGCGACGTTCTTACGACCCGGCTCAGCTTTCCGTTTTTCACGATGGTGCGCGACATATCGCTTTTCCATGTCGCCCAGCGTGTGGAGGCCATCGTCATCGTCGTGTGGGTCTACGCGGAGTTTATGCTGTGCGTGCTGCTGCTTCGCAGCGCGTTTGAGGCGCTGCGTACGGTGTTCGGCCTGCCAAAATCGGAGACACTGCCGACCTTTGACTTTCACAAGGGCCGATGGCTGTACCTTGTCGAAGCGCTCGCGGTGTTTCTCTGCGCCCATTTCATCGCGCCCACCGCAGAAGCGCTGCAGCTATGGTCGGAGCTTCTCATCCCGCTTCTGATGATCGTTTTTGTATTCGGAGGCTTTCCGCTGCTGTGGATCATCGGGAAGCTGCGGAAAAAAATATGACGCCGCCCGTCATGAGCAGCGTCCTATTTGAATCTGTCGGAAATGTCTGCGACTTTTCCGACAGGGAGAAAATGATCGAACTTTCTTCGCGTCTGCGGACGCGAACTCTGCGAGGCTTTTTACAAGCTGAAACAGGGCGCCGCCCGTTATGAGCAGCGTCCTATTTCCTGGGAAATATTCCCGATTATTCCTGTCCTCCGGCGGTTTCCGCCTTGCGGGCCTGCATCGCCGCAAAGTCGCGCACAAAGGCGCGCGCCTCCTCCAGAATGCGGCGCTTGGACAAAAGCTTCAGCGCCACGGCGGGCTTTCCGCCGGCCTCGACCTTCACGCGGCCCTTCCAAGCGTCCTGTGCATACAGGGCGCTGACGGCCTCAAAATCGAACTCCGCAAACACAAAGCGGACAAAGCCGCCCTTCTGCGCGATTTCAACGATGCCGCTGCGGGACGCCTCCCCGCGCAGGAGCGCCACCTGCACCAGCGTATTCACGCTGGGCGGGGGATCGCCGAAGCGGTCGCAGAGCTCGTCGGTGACGTCGTCCGCCTCCTCCTCCGTGCGGATGAGCGCGATGCGCCGGTAGAGATCCATGCGCTGCTCCGGGCTTTTGACATACTCCTCGGGGATATTCGCGCTGACGGCCAGATCGGCGGCGCATTCCGTGCGTACCGGAGGCGTCTCGCCGCGCTCCTCCATGACGGCCTCCTCGAGCAGCTTCAAATACATATCATAGCCGACGTCGATGAGATGGCCCGACTGCTCCGCGCCGAGCAGATTGCCCGCGCCGCGAATTTCGAGGTCGCGCATCGCGATGCGGAAGCCGGAGTTGAACTCCGCAAATTCGCGGATGGCCTCGAGACGCTTTTCGGCGATCTCGGTCAGAACCTTGTCCTTGCGGTAGGTCAGATACGCGCTGGCACGGCGGGACGAGCGCCCCACGCGGCCGCGGATCTGATGCAGCTGCGCCAGGCCCATCTTGTCCGCGTCCTCGATGATGAGGGTGTTCACGTTCGGAATGTCGATGCCGGTCTCGATGATCGTCGTGCAGACGAGCACCTGCGTCTGTCCCTGCGAGACCTTGTCCATGACCGCCGACAGTTCCTTTTCGTTCATGCGCCCGTGGGCCACATCCACGGAGACCTCCGGCAGCATATGCAGGATGCGCGCCGCCGTGCGCTCGATCGTGTCGATGCGGTTGTGCAGGTAATACACCTGCCCGCCGCGTGACACCTCGCGCCGGATCGCGTCGCACACAACGCCCCAGTCATGCTCCATGACATAGGTCTGCACGGGCAGACGGTCATGCGGCGGCTCCTCGAGCGTGGACATATCGCGGATGCCGGACAGCGCCATGTTGAGCGTGCGCGGGATGGGCGTCGCCGACAGGGTCAGCACGTCCACCTGCTTCGACATCTCCTTGATGTGTTCCTTGTGTCCGACGCCGAAGCGCTGCTCCTCGTCCACGATGAGAAGGCCCAACTTCTTGAACTTGATATCCTTCTGCAGAAGCCGGTGCGTGCCGATGACGATATCACACGCGCCGCTTTGAAGCTCCGCGAGGATACCCTTGAGCTGCGCCGGCGTCGTGAAGCGCGACAGGCAGGCGATGCGGATCGGATAGCCGAAAAAGCGGCTGACCGCCGTCTGGTAATGCTGCTGCGCCAGCACCGTCGTCGGCACGAGGATGGCCGCCTGATACCCGTCCAGAACGCATTTCATCACCGCACGCAGGGCAACCTCGGTCTTGCCATAGCCCACGTCGCCGCAGAGCAGGCGATCCATCGGCGTGGGCTTTTCCATGTCGTTTTTGATCTCGCGGATGCAGCGGAGCTGATCCTCCGTCTCCTCGTACTCAAAGGAGTTTTCAAACTCCTCCTGCCAGGGCGAATCGGGCGCGAAGGCATGACCCGGGCTTTTCTGCCGCTCGGCATAGAGCTTTATCAGCTCGCCCGCCATTTCCTTCGCGGCCGCCTTCGCCCGGGAACGGGCGCGTGTCCAGTCCGTGCCGCCGAGCTTCGACAGCTTCACGGGGCTGTCCTCCCCGGCGCCGATGTATTTTGTCACCATGTCGAGCTGCGTCGCGGGGACATATAGGCTGTCCGTTCCGGCGTAGCATATTTTAATGTAGTCCTTCTCCGCGCCGTCCACCGGCATTTTGAAAATGCCCGCAAAGCGGCCGATGCCGTGCGTCTCATGCACCACGAGATCGCCGACGGAGAGGTCCTCATACGAGCCGAGCCTTGCCCCGGCCGGGACGGCCCGCTTGCGCCGCGTGACGCGCAGGCCGGTTTTGGCGATCTGCGTATCCGCCAGCACGGCGAGCTTGAGCTGCGGGTATTCCATGCCCGCGGACAGGCTTCCGACGGTGATCGCGCATCGTCCCGGCGGAGGCAGCTCTTTGAGCTGTCCGTCGAAATAAATATGCTCCACGCCCTTGTCCTCGAGAAGCTCGCGGAGCGCTTCCGCGCGGCGGCGATCCGCCGCGAGCAGAACGCAGCGATACGCCTCGCTCAGCCAGTGCTTCACATCGTCCGACGCGGCGTCCGCGCTGCCGGCATAGGAGGGCAGCTGTTTGGCCGTGACTGCCATGGTGCTGCGCGGCTCCATCGGATAGCGGCCCACCGTGAACGCGTCCGCCATGACGACCGGGTAGTCCTGCAGGCGCTCCACGGCATCCTCCCAGCGGAGATAGAACTCCGCGATGCGCCCGAGGAGCGTGCCGCCCTCGATCAGAAGGCGGATGTCCTCCGCGGCCTGTTTCAGCCCGCTCTTCGCCCGCTCGCCGCATTTCCCCGGCTGGTCGAGCACCACGAGGGCGTTCGGCGGGAAGTAGTCCATGACCGTCGCCATGTCGGGATAAATGAGGCACATATACCGATCCGCCGCGGTGAATTCCGCGTTGTTTGCGAGAGCCTCCATGTCTTTTTCGAGGTTCTCGCGCAGCTTTTTCACGTCGAATTTCGTCGCGTTCCGGTTCAGCCGCGCATGGATCTCCTTCAGCTTCGACACGAGCGCGGAAACGCCGCCCTCGCACAGGGCCGGCAGGGTCTCCGCCCCCGGCAGGATACGCAGGCTTCGCAGCTCCTCCGTCCGGCGCTGGCTCGAGGCGTCAAAGGCGTGGATCGTGTCGATCTCATCGCCGAAAAAGTCCAGACGGGACGGCGTTTCCGACCCCGTTGACCAGATATCCAGGATGCCGCCGCGATGGGCAAACTGCCCGGGGCCCTCGACCTGGTCGGCCGGACGGTAGCCCGCGTGGAGCAGTCCGTCGATCACATCCTCCGGCGCCATCGTCTGTCCGGGCCGCAGCGTAAAGCACGCTCTGGAGGCCGCGGAGGGGGGCATGGTGCGCTGCACGATCGACGCCGCCGTACATACCGCCACCTCGATTTTTCGCTCTCTGAGGTCGTCCAAGGCCCGCAGACGGCGCTGTTCCGTCTGACGCGACACGCTCTCGGTGCCGTAAAATGTAAATTCACGCCCGCCGATCACGGCGACCTCTTCCCCGAGAAAATGCCGCAGATCCGCCGCCATGGCCTCCGCCGCCGTGTCATCCGGGGACACGACGATCAGCGGCCGCCCCGTTTTCAGCCGGAGAGCCGCCGCGAGATGCGCCCGATGCACCGGCCCGAGGCCGGACACGAGAGCAGGCAAAGCGCCCCCCTCGACCGCATCGGGGAGGGGGGTAAGGTTTTTGTTTTCCAGAATGGCCAGAGATAATGTTTTCACGTCGTTACCCTCACGGACTATTTTAGAACAGCTTTTTCACGCTTGCAAGCGTTTTGTTAAAATCCTCCCCTTCTTTTGACGTCAATTTTTGTTGCACTTAAAGGGGATAAGTGATATAATGATTCAGTTAGATATATTATATAAATAATGAATTCCTATTTAATATACAATGAGAAAGCGAGGAGCGCCGTATGAATTCCCTGAACGATATATGGCACAGCGCGCTGGAGGCTCTGGGCGCGGACGGAAAGGTGACCCCCACCGCGATCAACACCTGGTTTTCCGACTGCGAGCCAGTCGCGCTGGAGGAACGGCGGCTGGTGCTCCAGACCTCGACCGAGTTCAAGCGCAGCCTCATCATGCAGCGCTTTGAGCCGACCATCCGGAAGTATATGTCGGAGCTGATGGCCTGCGATATGGAAATCCTTGTCCTCCTTCCCGACGAGGTGGACGACTACAACAGCCGCAAGACCGAAAACGACGATCTGCCGGAGGCCATGGCCTACACCTTCGACCGCTTCATTGTAGGCGAGTCCAACAAATTCGCTCACGCCGCCGCGATGGCCGTCGCGGAAAAGCCCGGCACGGCCTATAACCCGCTGTTCATCTACGGCAACTCCGGCCTCGGAAAGACACATCTTCTCCTCGCGATCGGTCAGGCCATCCGGGAAAAAAATCCCGCCGTCAAGATCGGCTATGTCAAGGGCGACGAATTCACAAACCTCATGGTGCAGTCTATCCGTGAAAACACACAGGCGCAGTTCCGCCAGCGTTACCGCCAGGTCGATCTCTTTCTCGTGGACGATATCCAGTTCATCTCCGGCCGTCAGGGCTCGCAGGAGGAGTTTTTCCACACCTTCAACGCGATCTACGAGGCCGGACACCAGATCGTCATCACCTCCGACCGCCCGCCGAAGGATATGGCCTCTCTCGAGGATCGTCTGCGGACGCGCTTTGAATCCGGGCTTCTGCAGGACATCCAGCCGCCCGACCTGGAAACGCGCATAGCGATCACCCGCAATAAGGCGCAGGCGCTCGGCCTCCTCCTGTCCGACGAGGTCGTCAACTACATCGCGGACAACATCACCTCCAACATCCGCCAGATCGAGGGCGTCATCCACAAGCTCACGGCCTACCGGGACATCATGAACGAGCCGATCACCGTCGCCAGCGTCAAGAAGGCCATCGAGGACGTCATCCGCACCGGCATCTACATACCAACGCCGGACGTCATCATCTCGGAAACCGGACGCTATTTCGGCATCGACGAGGCGGAGATTCGCGGTCAGCGCCGCTCCAAAAACACCGCGCTGGCCCGTCAGGTGGCCATGTACCTCATGCGTACGCTGACAAATCTCTCCCTTGTGGACATCGGCGAGGAGTTCGATCACCGCAACCACTCCACGGTCCTCTCCTCCACGCGAAAGGTCGAAGACCTCCTTCGCACCGATGCGGAAATGTCCTCCACGATCCGCGACATTTCCTCCAATATCCACTCCCTTCACGACCGCTGATTTCCACCACTTTCTCTCACAATGTTCAAAACCGCCGGTTCAAACCGGATGAAAACTTTTTCCGGCTTTCCGGATGTTCAAAACCGTATTTTTTATCCACAGAATTTTAAACATCCGTTTCCCGGCAATTTCAGGCCTTTGACCCGGTTTTCCACAAAAAATCTGCCTACTACTACCGCTACTAAACTATATTCTATCTTTCTTTCTATATGCAAACGGAGGAACATCATGAAATTTTCCTGTGAGAAATACCTTTTGCAGCAGGCCATCGCGATCGCGTCCCGCTGCTCCGCCGCAAAAAGCCCCATCCCCGCGCTGGAGGGACTTCTGATCGAGGCCGGACAGGATGTCCGCATCACCGGCTATGACCTGAAAAAGGGCATCTACACCAGCTTCCCCGCGGATGTGTCCGACTCCGGCGCTATCGTTCTGAACACCCGCCTCTTCGGCGAGATCGTCCGCAATCTGCCGGATGGCATCGTCACGGTCGACGTGTCGAACGGTCTTTCCGCCTCCATCACCTGCGAGGCCTCGGATTTCTCCATCCTCGGCACGGACGCCGGCGAGTATCCCGAGCTTCCCTCCGTTGACCGCCAGAACGCGGTTGCTATCCCGCAGAATGTTCTGAGCAAGATGATCCGCCAGACCATCTTCGCCGTCAGCGACAACGAGAGCCGCCCTATCTATACCGGCTCGCTGTTCGATATTCAGGACGACACGCTGTCGATCGTGTCCGTGGACGGCTACCGTCTCGCGCTCCGCAAGGAAAATGTGGACGCCGGGGATGTGGAAAACTGTTCCTTCGTCGTGCCGGGCACCGCGCTGAGCGACGTTGAAAAGCTCTGCGCTGATACGGACGATAAGGTCGATATCACCGTCGGCACAAAGCACATCTCCTTCGCCGTCGGACAGACCGTCCTTGTATCCCGCCGTCTGGAGGGCGAATTCCTCAACTACAAAAAGAGCATCCCCACGGAGTTCGGCACGGTTGTGGAGACAAACCGCGACGACCTCATGAAAACCGTCAGCCGTGTCTCACTCATCATCGACGAAAAGACGAAAAATCCCCTCCGCCTGACGGTCGGGGAAAATGCGCTCGATATCCGCTGCCGCACCGGCATCGGCAGTGCCGCCGATCAGTGCTCCGTCAAGGTAAGCGGCAGCGCAGGTCTGACCATCGGATTCAACAACCGCTATCTGCTCGACGCGCTGAAGGCCGCGCCGGCGGATACCGTCCACATCGGCTTGAACACGGCCTCCTCCCCCTGCGTGGTACTCCCCGCCGACGAGAGTGACAGCTTTGCGTATATGATCCTGCCTGTCCGGCTGCGGGCGGAAGCATGAACATAAAGCGCATCGCGCTTTCCGGCTTTCGCAACTATGACGAGGAGGCGGTGGAGTTCGGGTCGGACGTGAACGTCATCTCCGGCGTCAACGCGCAGGGCAAGACGAATCTGCTCGAGGCCGTGTATATGCTGACCGGCGCGCACAGCTTCCGCACCCGGTTTGACAAGGATCTCATCGGCTTCGGCTGCGACTGGGCCAGCATTCTGGCGGACGTGGATTCCGGCGGACGGGAACAGACGATCCGTTTTCTGTTCCGAAAGGGAATGCGGCGGCAGATCACCGTGAACGGCGCGAAGAAAAACTCGTCCGAGCTCGCCGGCATCATGACGGCGGTGCTGTTCTCCCCGGATGATCTCTACCTTATAAAAGAAGGCGCGGCGGCCCGCCGACGGCTCATGGATACCGCAATCTCCCAGCTTCGCACGGGCTATGCCTCAATCCTCTCCGATTTCAACCGCCTTTATGAGAACAAGACCCGTATTCTGAAGGATTTTCGCGAAAAGCCGCGGCTGCTTGACACGCTGGACGAATTCTCCGACGGTCTGGCGCGCTGCTCCGCCCGGATCATCCGCTACCGGGCCTCCTTTGCGGAAAGGCTGGCGGAACAGGCCGCGCCCATCCACCGGGACTTTTCCGGCGGACGGGAGGAGCTTACCCTCACCTATAAAACCGTCGGCACGGTGACCGACCCGCTCGGCCCGGTGCAGGAGATATACTATCAGATCTGCGAGCATCAGGAACGCCACCGGCAGGCGGAGCTGGACGCCGGACAGTGCCTGACCGGCGCGCATAAGGACGATATCGACATCCAGATAAACGGAAATTCCGCCCGTACCTTCGCCTCGCAGGGGCAGACGAGGACGGCGGCGCTCTCCATAAAGCTCGCGGAGCGGGAAATATTCCGCACGGAGACGGGCGAATATCCCATCCTCCTTCTGGACGATGTGCTGTCCGAGCTCGATGCCGGACGGCAGGAGTTTGTCCTAAACCGCATCGGCGGCGGACAGACCCTCATCACCTGCTGCGAGGATGAGAACATCAGCCGCCGTACCGGCGGAAAGGTGTTCACCGTCCACGGCGGACGCATCCGCCCGGAGGGCTGAATCATGTATCTGTATCTCGGAAACGACGCCGTCGCGGAGGATCGGGACATTGTGGGGATTTTCGACCTCGACAACGCCTCATGGTCCGTTCACACGCGGAAATTTCTGTCCGCGGCGGAAAAAAATAAAAAGCTCTGGAACGCGGCGGAGGATATACCGAAATCCTTTGTCGTCTGTACGGATGAAACGGTTATATTAACGCAGCCGAACACGGCGATCCTCGTCCGGCGGCTGAACGATCAGGAGAAATGGAATGGCTGAACTGAACGAAAAAGTAACGCAGGAATACGACGCATCGAAAATTCAGGTGCTGGAGGGACTGGAAGCCGTCCGGATGCGTCCGGGTATGTATATCGGCTCGACCTCTTCCTCCGGCCTGCATCATCTGGTCTATGAGATCGTGGATAACGCGATCGACGAGGCGCTGGCGGGCTACTGCGACCATATCGAGGTCGTCATCGAAGAGGGCGACGTCATCAAGGTTACCGACAACGGACGCGGCATCCCCGTGGACATTCAGGAGCAGACCGGAAAGCCCGCTCTCGAGGTCGTCTATACCGTGCTGCACGCCGGCGGCAAGTTCGGCGCGGGCGGATATAAGGTCTCCGGCGGTCTGCACGGCGTCGGCGCGTCCGTCGTGAACGCCCTGTCCGACTGGCTTGAGGTCGATGTCCATAAAAACGGAAACATCTACCACATGGAATTTTCCCGCGGCAATAAGACCAGGGACATGACCGTCATCGGCACCACCGACCATACGGGCACCGTCGTGCGATTCCATCCCGACCCGGAGATGTTTGAAGAGACAGAATACGACTACGAAACGCTGCACATCCGTATGCGCGAGCAGGCATTTCTGAACGCCGGTCTGCGTATCTCCACAAAGGACGAGCGCCCCGGCCGGGAAGCGTTCGACGAGATGTATTATGAGGGCGGCATCCGCGAATTTGTCACCTTCATAAACAAGAACAAAACCCCCATCCACAGCAGTGTGATCTATATGTCCGGCGACCGCGAGGATTCGACCGCCGAGGTCGCGCTGCAGTGGAACGACGGCTTTAACGAAAACCTCGTGTCCTTCGCGAACAACATCCATACCCCGGAGGGCGGTATGCACGAGACGGGCTTCAAGACCGCGCTCACCCGCGCTTTGAACGCCTATGCCCACAAGGCGAAGATCCTGAAGGACAACGAATCCCTCTCCGGCGAGGACGTCCGGGAGGGTCTCACGGCCGTCATCTCCGTCAAGCTCACCAATCCCCAGTTTGAGGGCCAGACCAAGGCAAAGCTCGGTAACTCCGAGATGCGGACGCTGGTCGATACCGTCGTCAGCACGAAGCTCGAGCAGTTTCTGGAAGAGAATCCCGCCGTCGGCAAGGCAATCGTGGAAAAGGCCATGACCGCGTCCCGTGCGCGGGAGGCCGCCCGCCGCGCACGCGAGAGCGTCCGCCGCAAGACGGGTCTCGAGGGAGGGCAGATGCCGGATAAGCTGCAGGACTGCAACGAGCGCGACCCGTCCCTGTGCGAAATCTACATCGTCGAGGGCGATTCGGCCGCCGGCTCCGCCATTCAGGGCCGCGACTCCCGCTTCCAGGCGATCCTGGCCATGTGGGGCAAGATGCTGAACGTCGAAAAGGCCCGTGCCGACAAAATCTACGGCAACGACAAGCTCTATCCCATGATTCTCGCGCTGGGCGCCGGCATCGGCCCGGAGTTCAACATGGACAAGCTGCGCTACCACAAAATCATCATCATGGCGGATGCGGATGTGGACGGTTCGCATATCCGCACCCTGCTTCTGACCTTCTTCTTCCGCTATATGCGTCCGCTCATCGAGAACGGCTATGTCTATTCCGCCGTGCCGCCGCTGTATAAAATATCCCGCGGCAAGACGCAGCGTGTCGCCTATTCCGACGAGGAGCGCGACCGAATCTCCTCCGAGATGCGCGGCGATAACCCCAACGCAAAGGTGGACATCAGCCGGTTCAAAGGTCTGGGCGAGATGGACCCGGAGGAGCTCTGGGAGACGACGATGAACCCCGAGACCCGCACCCTGCGCCGCATCACGCTCGATGACGCCGTCAAGGCCGACGAGATCTTCACCATCCTCATGGGCGAAGAGGTCGAGCCGCGCAAGCAGTGGATTGAGATGAACGCCAAATACGTCGTCAATCTGGACTTTTAAGGAGGGGACGCAACGATGGCACACAACCGAGACTATAAGCCCGAGGACATCGCGTTCCCGGAACAGCATATCGAAGAGAGCGAGCTCGTCAAGGAGATGCAGACGAGCTATATCGACTACGCCATGTCCGTCATCGTGGGCCGTGCCCTGCCGGATGTGCGCGACGGTCTGAAGCCCGTCCATCGCCGCATCCTGTACGCCATGTACGAGGACGGTCTGACCCGGGACAAGCCCCACCGCAAGTGCGCCACCGCTGTCGGTGACGTGCTCGGCCGCTATCATCCGCACGGCGACGCGTCCGTGTATGACGCGCTGGTTCGTCTGGCGCAGGATTTCTCCATGCGCTATCCCCTGATCGACGGTCACGGCAACTTCGGTTCCGTGGACGGCGACCCCCCCGCGGCCTACCGTTATACCGAGGCGCGCATGGCGAAGATGGCGGACGAGATGCTCCGCGACATCGAAAAGGATACCGTCGATTGGGATCCCAACTTCGACGAGACCCGTAAAGAACCCCGCGTCCTGCCGAGCCGCTTCCCGAACCTGCTCGTGAACGGCTCCTCCGGCATCGCGGTCGGCATGGCGACGAATATCCCGCCGCACAACCTGACGGAGGTCATCGACGCGGCGGTCTGCATTCTGGATAATCCCGACGCGCAGCTTGAAGACCTCATGCAGTATGTCAAAGGCCCCGACTTCCCGACAAAGGGCATCATCATGGGCCGCAGCGGCATCCGTCAGGCGTATGCCACGGGCCGCGGCCGCGTGGTCGTCCGCGCCCGGACGGAGTTTGAGGAATACGGTCGCGATCACCGCACGCGCATCATCGTGACGGAGCTTCCCTATCAGGTGAACAAGCGCGCACTCGTCGGCGCCATCGCCGAGCAGGTGCGTGAAAAGCGCCTGGACGGCATCTCCGACCTGCGCGACGAGTCCGACCGCAACGGTATGCGTATCGTCATCGAGCTCAAGCGCGACGCAAACGCGCAGGTTGTTCTGAACAACCTCCTCAAGCAGACCCAGCTCCAGACCACCTTCTCCATCAATATGCTCGCGCTGGTCGAAAACCAGACCCAGCCGAGGATCCTCTCCCTGCGCCATATGCTGGACGAATACCTCGTATTCCAGGAGCAGGTCGTTGCCCGCCGCACGGAATACGACCTCCGCAAGGCCCGGGAGCGCGCACATCTGCTGGAAGGCCTGCTCATCGCGCAGGACAATATCGACGAGGTCATCAAGATCATCCGCGAGAGCTATGACGACGCGAAGGAAAACCTGATGGCCCGCTTCGGCCTCGACGAGGTGCAGGCGCAGGCAATCTGCGATATGCGTCTCATCGCCCTGCAGGGCCTGAACCGCGAAAAGCTGCAGGCGGAGTATGACGACCTGCAGACGAAGATCACCTGGTACCTCGAGCTTCTCGAGGATCCCCAAAAGCTCAAAAACCTCCTCAAGGAGGAACTCATCGCGATCCGCGACAAGTACGGCGACAAGCGCAAGACCGAGATTCAGGACGTGTTCGACGAGATCGACATCGAAGACCTGATCCCGGAGGAGGAGTGCGTCTACACGATGACGCACAACGGCTATATCAAGCGCCTGCCCGCCAGCGAATACCGCGCCCAGAACCGCGGCGGACGCGGCGTCAAGGCGATGGCGACCCGCGACGAGGACTATGTCGAGACGGTGTTCACGACCTCGAGCCACGACTACATTCTGTTCTTCAGCTCCGCCGGCCGCGCCTACCGCAAGAAGGGTTATCAGATTCCGGAGGCCGGACGCACGGCACGCGGCCTGCCGATCGTGAATTTTGTCCCGGTAGAGCCGGACGAGAAGATTCAGGCCGGTCTGCACGTCCGCGACATGGACAGCGAGCACTACATTTTCTTCGTCACGCAGAACGGCACGGTCAAGCGCATGAAGCTGTCCGAGCTCAAAAATATCCGCAACGTCGGCATCCGCGCGCTGAACATCGACGAGGACGACAAGCTCATTTCCGTGTTTCTGACGAGCGGCGATGAGAATATCCTAATCGCGACGGCAAACGGCATGGCGATCTGCTTCAACGAGAACGACGTCCGCCCGATGGGCCGCACGGCGGCCGGTGTCCGCGGCATCAAGCTGCGCGTGGGCGACCGCGTCATCGGCGCGGGAAGCGCCGCACCCGGCACCGCCGTTCTGTCCGTCACCGAAAACGGCTACGGCAAGCGCACCCCGTCCGAGGAATACCTCCGCGGCGGCGAGGCACAGGGCCGCGGCGGCTACGGCATGAAGAACTATACCATCACCGACAAGACCGGCCATGTCGTCGATATGAAGATCGTCAGCGGCGAGGAGGATCTGCTGATCGTCTCGAACGACGGCACGATGATCCGCACGGATGTCGGATCCATCTCCACATACGGCCGTGCGGCGCAGGGCGTGCGCGTCATGCGCGTGACGCCGGGCAGTCAGGTCATCTCCGTGGCCTGCACCGAAAAGGCCGGGGATGAGGAGCGCGGTTCCGCCGAAGCGGAGACCGCCGAAATCCCCGAAGCACCGGCAGCCGAGGAATGAAAGAAGTAACGCTGTATACCGACGGGGCCTGCTCGGGAAATCCGGGCCCCGGCGGATGGGGCGCGATCCTCCTCTATAAAGGCGTTGAAAAGACGCTCTCCGGCGGCGAGGCGCTGACCACCAACAACCGCATGGAGCTGACCGGCGTCATTCAGGGGCTGAGCGCCCTGCGCGAGGCCTGCGCCGTGACGGTCTATACCGACAGCCAGTATATTTCCCGGGCAATAAACGAGGGCTGGCTGGCCAAATGGAAGGCCGCCAACTTCACGAAAAAGGGCGGGCTCAAAAACGCCGAGCTTTGGCAGGAGCTGGACGGACTGCTGCAAAAGCACCGCGTCCGCTTTGTCTGGGTCAAGGGGCACGCCGACAATGAGTTCAACAACCGCTGCGACAAAATGGCCGTCGCCGAGCGGGAAAAATTCGCATAAGAAAGAGCATCCCCGGGAATTTACTCCGGGGATGCTCTCATTATAATAGGATTAAAAAAACAATAGCATGAAAATGCCAAGGCCGATGAAGAGCAGCAGATAGAGAACCACGGGCAGCGTATAGATGAGCTGCCGCCAAAGCTCGTGATTCAGGTCTTTGCCTGTCAGCTCATCCAGCTCGTCCGAAATGATCTTTTTCTGTTTTTGCTCGTCATACATCACGGTGGTCGAATTCCAGCCCTGATTTCGGGAGCCTTTGGACATCAGACGGTCATACTTGTTCAAAAATCGGATGAGCTTCCGCTTTGAGGCATCTTTCATCTCAAAATATCCTCCACCGCTGCGGCATCGACCTCCCGGAAACTAATAAGCGGCGCGGGGGCGTCATCATACGCCGCGATCTGCTTTTGAAACCAGCCAACATCGCGCCAGCTGTCGTTTTTATAGCCCGCCATGGAATACTTTCCCACGAGCTCAAAGCCCATTGCCCGGTGCAGCGCCTCGCTCCGCTCGTTCGGCAGCGTCACGCAGCCAAAGACGTTGCGGATGCCCTGCAGCTTCAGAAGCTCGATCAGCGCCGTATAGAGCTTCGTGCCCAGACCGCGTCCGCACGCGTTACCGTCGAGATACACCGACAGCTCCGCATTCCACTGATAGGCGGCCCGCTCCATGTGCCGGTGTGCGTAGGCATAGCCGAGGATCACGCCGTCCTCCTCCCATACGAGATAGGGGTAGTCCCTGGAAATCGTCTCAATGCGCCCGCGGAAATCCTCGAGCGTGGGTACGTCATATTCAAACGTGACCGAGGTTTCGATGTACGGCGCGTAGATCGCCAAAAGCGCGGCGGCGTAGTCCGGCGTGGCAAAACGAATCATAGGGCTCACTTCCTTTCCCGAACTATATTATAAATGAATAGAAGCCGTTTCGCAAGACGGGCTTGACAAGGAATGGGAGGTAAAGTATAATTTGTTATACAAATCATACTTTATGAGGTGTTCGCATGAAAAAAACGCCGAAGGGGAAATATGCCTGGACGGTCACGGTCGGCGAAAAGGGCCAGATCGTGATTCCCAAGCAGGCCCGCGAGGTTTTCCAGATCGAGCCGGGAGACACCCTGATCCTGCTGGGGGACGAGAAGCGCGGCCTTGCCATTCCGCCGAAGGAGAGCTTTGCTTCGCTGATGTTCGGCATATTCGGGGAGGAGGAAGAATGAGCGCGGTTTTGGAGGTGCGGGAGCTTTGCAAGAGCTACCCGAAATTTAATCTTGGCCCGGTGTCGTTCTCGGTGGAGGCCGGGAGCATCATGGGCTTTATCGGGCGAAACGGCGCCGGGAAGACGACGACGCTGAAATCCATTCTGAATATCGTGCATCCCGATGCGGGGAGTATCTGCTATTTCGGCAAAGAGCTTGCCGGGCAGGAGCGCGAGATCAAACAGCGCATCGGCTATGCCGGGGGCGCGGTGGACTATTATCCGCGGAAGAAGATCGCGGATATCCTCGCGATCACCAAAAGATTCTACGAAAACTGGGACGAGGCGGCGCACAGGAAGTACATGGACGCCTTTTCGCTCGACCCGGCCAAAACGCCCCGCGAGCTGTCCGAGGGCATGAAGGTGAAGCTCAATCTCGCCATCGCGATGTCGCACCGGGCGGAGCTTCTGATCCTCGACGAGCCGACGAGCGGCCTTGACCCGGTGTCCCGCGAAGAACTGCTGGACATTTTCGGCTATCTGCGCGATACCGGCACGGCAATCCTGTTCTCCACGCATATCACCTCCGACCTCGACAAGTGCGCCGACCACATCACCTACATCAAAACGGGCAGGCTGGTCGCGAGCGAGCCGATGGGCGCGTTCATCGAGCGGCACAAAGCCGATGGCGTCGGCAGCGATCTTGAGGAGATCATGCTCCACTATGAAAAGGAGGATTTCCGTGAAAAACTTGCTGATTAAGGAACGGAAGCTCGCGGCGCATCCGCTCACCTATATTTTCATCCTGTTTGCCGCGATGACGATGATTCCCGGCTATCCGATCCTGGTGGGTTCGTTCTTTGTGTGCCTGGGCATTTTTTACACCTTCCAGCAGAGCCGCGAGGCAAACGACATCCTCTACACCATCCTGCTCCCGATCGACAAAAAGGACGTCGTCCGGGCGCGTTATGCCTTTGTGTGCTCGATCGAGCTTTGGGCGTTTTTGCTGATGACGGCGCTCACGATCCTCCGCATGACGGCGCTCTCCGGCGCCGGGGCGTATACAAGCAACGTCCTGATGAACGCAAACCTCGTGTATCTGGGTTTTGCGGCGGTGATTTTCGCGCTGTTCAACGGCGTGTTCGTCGGCGGTTATTTCCGCACGGCCTATAAATTCGGAAAGCCGTTTGTGGTCTTCACGGTGCTCGGCTTCGTCGTTGTCGGGCTGGGCGAGACGCTGCATCACCTGCCGGGGCTGTCCTGGCTGAACGACACGGGCTATGCGCCGGCGCAGGTCGTGTTCCTTGTGATCGGGCTTGTGTTTTACGCGCTCGTGACGTTTTTCGCCTGCCGCAGGGCGGAGGCAAACTTCGAGAGGATTGACCTGTAAAAAAACGGAAACCACGCCGCACTTCAATGCAAGGCTGACTGAGGGGTTGACGTGTCCGTCTGTCAAAAACAATCCCTCCGTCACGGCTTACGCCGTGCCACCTCCCTTTACACAAGGGAGGCTTTGGCGCACAGTTTTCATGGATACAAGAACAGTCCCGGCAGGAAAGCCTGCCGGGACTGACACTGTTTTTCGGACTCCCGCCATTCGGTGCGGCGTGGTGATTTTATGCGTTCACATCATCGCGAGCCTTGCGGCGCCGTAGATACCGGCGTCGTTTCCGAGGGTCGCGAGACAAATGCGCGTTTCCCGGCAGGCGTGGAAGGCATAGCGCCGGAAGGCGTTTTCCACGCGGATGCGTAAAAACTCACCGGCCTTCGATACGCCGCCGCCGAGGACGACGGCTTCGGGGTCGGACACCGCGCAGGCGTTGGCAATGCCGCGGCCCAGCAGGTCGCAGGCGGTTTCCACCACGGAGAGCGCGACGGGGTCCCCCACGGCGGCGCGGTCGAAAACCTCCTTGGCGGTCAACGTGCCGAGACCGGCTTTTTTCGCGAGACGGGAAATGCCCGTGGCGCTGCAATACTGCTCAAGACAGCCGTGGTTGCCGCAGGAACAGGCCTCCTCCTCGCCCGGATTGACGCAGATATGGCCGATCTCCGCGGCGGCGCCGTGCACCCCGGTAAGCAGCGTGCCTTCCTGGACGAGACCGCCGCCGACGCCGGTGCCGAGCGTGACGAGAAGGATGCTCTGAAAGCCCATGCCGCCTCCGCGCCAATGCTCGCCGACCGCGGCGAGGTTCGCGTCGTTGGCCATGCGGCAGGGCATACCGGTCAGGGCGGTGAATTCATCCCCGGGCCGGCAGATGCCCCAGCCGAGGTTCACGCAGCGGTTGACCGTGCCGTCCGGCAGCACCGCACCGGGTACGCCGATGGCGGCGCCGTCCGCCTTTTCCGGCAGCGAGAGGACGATATCCGCGAGGATGTTCTGGCCGTTTTCGGTTTTGTCGGTGGGGATTTCCCACTTTTTCAGAAGCTGGCTGTCGGAAAACAGGCCCAGCTTGACGGTCGTGCCGCCGATGTCGATTCCATAGTATTTACGCATTTGCATAGCGCAGCACAGCTGTCTGCGCGGCGGTGTCGGCGGTCAGCTCGAACACATTTGAATCGTAGTTTATAACCGGATCAACGAGCTTTGTAAATTCGGACAGCTCCGCAAGCTCGCTGTAGCCCATGCTGCCGAGACGGTAGTGCATGGGAATCACGACGCGCGGCTCGACGTCCTCCGTGATCTTCTTCGCGGTGGCGGCGTCAACGGTATAATAGCCGCCGACGGGCAGGAGAAGCGCATCCACGCCATGCAGCTTTTTAAGCGCTTCGCCGCGCAGCCGGTGGCCGAGATCGCCGAGATGCGCCACGCGCATCCCCTCCGCGGAGAGAATGTGGATGGTGTTTTTGCCGCGCAGAAGACCGAGTTTGGTGTCGTGGTGGCAGGCGACGGGCTCCACCGTGAAAGAGGGGACGCATCCGGTCAGCGTGACAAGACCCCGGGCGTTGTGGTCGCGATGGTCATGCGAGCAGTAAACGGCGTCCGCCGTCAGACGCAGCGGTGCAAGACCTGGAATGACGCCGTCGGAATAGGGGTCGAATACGGCGGAACCGCCGACGGTTTCGACCGTAAAGCAGCTATGTCCATGCCAAATCAGTTTCATATCGTATCACCCCAAAGAAAAGTATACAATATTTTTCCGGAATGTGGTATGATAAAATCCGGGAAATGGAATGAAAACAGAAATTTGTGAGGAATTGAGGCAATGAGCATGACAACGACGGCCATCTGCCGGCTGCGGCAGATGGTGCTCCGCGCCCGACGACGGAGGCTGAAATCCATTCACCCCTCCAAAGAGGAGGGAGCCGGTTCGGTGTTTTCCGTGGCGCAGCTGCTGCGGTCGAACCGCCTGCAAAAACCGATGATCGTCGCGGGCCGGGGCGGTCAAACAGGCCGCGAGCGCGTCCTCCATGCGCTGGACGAGAGCGATATGACCTACGCGCTGTGGGAGGAGCTCCCCGCTTTTCCGACGGCGGAGGACGGAGAAAAAATACGTATGCAGTGGATCATCGACCGGTGCGACTGCTTTATTGCCATCGGGGACGCGGCCGTGATCGACGTCGTCAAAGCGGCCGCCGCCCGTGCATCGGGACGGAGCAAGCCAATCCTGAATATGGCGGGCCGGGATAAGATAAAGCACCGGGTCGCGCCGGTCGTGGCGATTCCGACCGTCGCGGGAAGCGGTGCGGAGGCCCTGTCCAGAGCGGAGCTTTCCGACGCCGGGGGCAGGCGTTTTCTGATGGAGGATGCGGCGATTTTGCCGCCGTTTGCGATCCTTGACCCCGAGCTTCTGGCGGATATGTCCCGCGAGGCGGTGACGGAGGCGGCGATCCGCGGTCTGTGCTATGCCATGGAGGCCTATCTATCCGGCTTTGCCGATGAGCCGACCCGGGCCATGGCGGCGGATGCCGTCCGGGGCTTTCTGGAGGCCACCGAGCCGTGCTGGAATAACGGAGGGACGGCCGACCACCGCTGCAAGCTTCTGTCCGCGTCCCGCGATGCGGGCGAGGCGGCGTCGCGGGCCGGCTTCGGCTATGCCGAGGCGCTCAGCCGAAACACGGCGAAGGCGACGAAAGGAAGCTTCAGCGAGGCCTGTGCCGCGATCCTTCCTGTTGTAATGGAAAAATATGGAAATCAAGCGACGAGTCCGCTTGCCGCGCTTTCCGAGCGCTGCGGCGCGGCGGAGGACGGCATGACGAAGGCTGAAAAGGCGGCGGCGCTGACGGATCGCATTCGCCAGCTGTTCTTCTGCATCGGCCTGTCGGAAACGCTCCCGATCATGGGGCGTGACACCGTGAACGAGATCGCGGAACGTTCTGCCGCCGAGGCGAACCCGTGGTGTGCGTGTCCCGAGGTATGGGATGCGTCGGAGCTGGCGGCGGTTCTGCGGAAGGCCGGCGCACAGGAAACGAAAATAATACGGTAAGGAGTTAAAAACTATGGCAGTGAATCTGAAAGGACGTTCGTTCCTCACACTCAAGGATTTTTCGGCGGAGGAAATTTACTATCTTTTGAATCTGGCGGCGGATCTCAAGCAGAAAAAGCGCGCCGGCATCCTCGGCGACACGCTCAAGGGGAAAAATATCGTCCTCATGTTCGATAAGACCTCGACGCGGACGCGCTGCTCTTTCGAGGTGGCGGCCCGCGATGAGGGCGCCGGGGTCACGTTCCTCGACAAGAACAGCTCCCAGGTCGGGAAAAAGGAATCCATCGAGGACTCCGCCAAGGTGCTAGGCCGCTTCTTTGACGGCATCGAGTATCGCGGCTACGACCAGGAATTGGTCGAGTCTCTGGCCAGGCATTCCGGCATTCCCGTCTGGAACGGGCTGACGGATATCGACCACCCGACGCAGGCGCTGGCGGATATTATGACGCTGCGCGAGAATACCCCGAAGCCGCTCAACCAGTGCAAGATCGTTTTCTGCGGCGACACGCGCAATAACGTCGCCTACTGCCTGATGTATATCTGCGCCAAGCTCGGCATTGATTACATGGGCTGGGGCCCGGCGGAGCTTGCTCCGGCGCAGGAGGTCATGGACTACTGCCTGGCTGAGGGTGCCAAGAGCGGCGCAAAGATCGAGTACAGCAGCGATTTGAGCGCGGTTCGCGGCGCGGATGTTCTCTATACGGACATCTGGGCGTCCATGGGCGAGGAGGACAAGATCCCCGAGCGCGTCGCGCTTCTGACCCCGTACCGCGTAACCGAGGAGGTCATGGAAGCGACGGAGAACCCCGGCTGCATTTTCATGCACTGCCTCCCCTCGTTCCACGACTTCAACACGGACATGGCGCGCCAGCAGATGGAGCTCGGCTACGACATCCGCGAGGTCACGGACGGCGTGTTCCGCTCGCCGGCCAGCAAGGTTTTTGACGAGGCGGAAAACCGTATGCATACGATCAAGGCGATCATGGTCGCGACCATCGGCCGCTGACCTTACTCCATAATCAAAAGAGGCTGTCCGTTTCCGGACAGCCTCTTCTTATATGTTTCACGTGAAACAATCGGGTTATTTGCTCGGGATGAGGACTTCCTTGCCGCCCATGTAGGGACGAAGGGCCTCGGGGATGGTCACGGAACCGTCGGCCTGCAGATGATTTTCGAGGAACGCGATCAGCATACGCGGCGGTGCGACGACGGTGTTGTTCAGCGTGTGCGCGAGGTAAAGCTTTCCGTCGGCGCCGCGGACGCGGATCTTCAGGCGGCGGGCCTGCGCGTCACCGAGGTTGGAGCAGGAGCAGACCTCGAAGTACTTCTGCTGGCGGGGACTCCACGCCTCGATGTCGCAGCTCTTGACCTTGAGGTCGGCCAGATCGCCGGAGCAGCATTCGAGCTGGCGGACGGGGATTTCCAGACTGCGGAACAGCTCGACGGAGTAGCGCCACATCTTTTCGTACCACGCCATGCTCTCCTCCGGGCGGCAGACGACGACCATCTCCTGCTTCTCGAACTGATGGATGCGGTACACGCCGCGCTCTTCGATGCCGTGCGCGCCCTTTTCCTTGCGGAAGCAGGGGGAATAGCTGGTGTAGG
>JBJDYS010000008.1:0-5505 GCA_051867595.1 Oscillospiraceae bacterium | reverse complement strand
TGAAGGCCTTCGTGGCGGCGGTGTTCGGCGGCATCGGCTCCATCCCCGGCGCGGTCATCGGCGCGTTCATCATCGGTATCATGGAAAACATCATCAAGGGTCTGGGTTCCGGCTGGACGATCTTCTCCGATGCGTTCACCTTCGTTCTCCTGATCGTTGTGCTTCTGGTCAAGCCCACCGGCATCTTCGGTGAGAAGGCCACGGATAAGGTCTGAGGGAGGTACCATCATGCAGAAAACACTACAGACCTCCCCGGAAAAAAAGATCGGGAACGTCCTCGCCATCCTCTGCCTGGCAGCCCTTTACATCCTGCTGTTCCTGCTCGACAACTTCCTGCCCCAGAACCAGTTCACGCTGATGCTGATCCCCGTTCTGAAAAAGGGCGCGATCTATTCGCTTATCTGCGTCTCGATGAACCTGCTGAATGGCTTCACGGGCCTTTTCTCGCTCGGTCAGGCCGGCTTCATGCTCATCGGCGCGTATGCGTACTCCATCTTCTCCATCCCCGCGGATCAGCACGAGGCCGTATACCAATACTTTGACGGCGGCGTGATCCGCTTCTCCATCCCGGAGCTGCTGGGTCAGGCCCTCGGCACGAACCTCGGCGCCTTCCTCGGCGCGATCATCTGCATCATCATCGCGGGTCTGATCGCAGCGGCGTTCGCGGCGCTCATCGGCATCCCCGTGCTGCGCCTCAAGAGCGACTACCTCGCCATCGCCACGCTGGGCTTCGCGGAGATCATCCGCGCCGTGTTCCAGTGGGACGGCCTCGGCGTCATCACGAACGGCTCGAACCTGCTCCGCAAATACACGAGCTTTTCCGATATGAAGATCGCCTTCGGCGACACGGTGTTCAAGCTCTCGACCATCTTCCCGTTCCTGATCGCCTTGCTCTGCATCCTGCTGATCGTGCTGCTGATTAACTCGAGCTACGGCCGCGCCTTCAAGGCCATCCGCGACGACGAGATCGCCGCCGAGGCCATGGGCATCAGCCTGTTCAAGCACAAGATGATCTCCTTTGTCATCTCCTCGTTCTTCGCGGGCGTCGGCGGCGCGCTGCTCGCCATGTACCAGACCACGATCCAGGCCGCGGCCTTCAAGACCGCCATGACCTATGAGATCCTGCTCATCGTCGTCATCGGCGGCATCGGCTCCATCTCCGGCAGCTGCATCGCGTCGTTCCTGTTCATCGCCTGCAACGAGTGGTGGCTCCGCTTCCTCGACAGCGGCTCCTTCCTCGGCATGAGCGTCCCGTTCTTCCGCGACGGCTTCCGCAAGGTCGTGTTCTCCGTCATCATCATGATCGTCGTGCTGTTCTTCTCACGCGGCATCATGGGCGATAAGGAGCTGTCCTTCGCGGGCCTCATACGAAGGCTGAAACGAAAGAAAACCAAACCGGCGGAAACCGAGATCGAGGGAGGTGACGCGGCATGAGTGAAAATCTCGTTCTTCATGTGGAAAACGTCACCATGCAGTTCGGCGGCGTCGTCGCCGTGAACAACCTGTCCCTCGACGTTCCCGAGCATAAGATCATCGCCCTGATCGGCCCGAACGGCGCCGGAAAGACCACCGCCTTCAACTGCATCACCGGCGTGTATGAGCCGACGAACGGCCTGGTGGAGTTCATGGGCGAGCCCATGGTTCGCAACCATCCGACCGGCAAGATGAAAAAGCAGTACAAGGGCGAGAACCCCGAGCTCTACATCCACGAGCCGGCCATTGCGCCGACCCCGGATAAGATCACGAAGCTCGGCATTGCCCGCACCTTCCAGAACATCCGGCTCTGGAAATCCATGACGGTATTCGACAACGTCCTGACCGCGAAGCATATGCGCGCCAAGCAGAACGTGTTCTCCGCCACCTTCCGCACCTCCGCGAAAGAGGAGCGCCGTATGCGCGAGGAAACCACCGCCCTGCTGGAGGAGCAGAACCTGCTCCAGTACAAGGATGAGCTTGCGACCAGCCTGCCTTACGGCCTGCAGCGCCGTCTGGAGATCGCCCGCGCGCTGGCGACTGAGCCGAAGCTGCTGCTCCTCGACGAGCCGGCCGCCGGCATGAACCCGCAGGAGACGCAGGAGCTCGCCGACTTCATCGTGGAGACCCGCAAGAAATACGACCTGACCGTGTTCCTGATCGAGCACCACATGGATCTCGTTATGAAGATCTCCGACTATATCTACGTCATCGACTTCGGCAGCAAGATCGCCGAGGGCGTGCCCGCCGTCATCCAGAACGACCAGCGGGTCATCGATGCCTACCTGGGGGTGGCCGAGGATGAGTGAACTGCTGAGAATTGAGGACCTGAAGGTCAACTACGGCGGCATCGAAGCCGTCAAGGGTATCAGCCTCTCCGTCGAGGAGGGCCAGATCGTCACCCTGATCGGCGCCAACGGCGCGGGTAAATCCACGACCCTTCGCACCATTTCCGGCCTGGTGAAGCCCCGCTCCGGCAAGCTCACCTTCTGCGGTGAGGACATCACCGGCATGGATCCCACCAACATCGTCAAGCGCGGCATCACCATGGCTCCCGAGGGCCGCCGCATTTTCCCCGACATGACCGTCAAGGAAAACCTCCGCATCGGCGCCTATCTTCGCAAGGACGACCTGACCGACGACCTGAACATGGTCTATGACCTGTTCCCCCGTCTGCGTGAGCGCGAATGGCAGCTCGGCGGCACTCTCTCCGGCGGCGAACAGCAGATGCTCGCGGTCGGCCGCGCCCTCATGGCAAAGCCCAAGCTCATGATGCTCGACGAGCCGAGCCTCGGCCTCGCCCCGCTGGTGGTGAAGAGCATCTTCGACATCCTGCGCGAGATCAACAAGCAGGGCGTTACCATCCTGCTCATCGAGCAGAACGCCAACATGGCCCTGCAGATCGCGCACAGCGCCTATGTGCTCGAGACCGGCAACATCACAATGACCGGCACCGGCGCGGAGCTTCTCGCCGACGAGCGCATCAAGGAAGCATATCTCGGCAAAAAGAGCTGACAAAAACGGGGAGGGCAAGGCCCTCCCTGCTTTTCTGCGAGGAGGACACGAGATGTTTCGCGAGACAAGAAGAAAAGACCGCGTGATGCCGGCGGAGGAGGCGGAGGCGCTGCTCCGCGAACAGGATTACGGCGTTCTCTGCGTTTCCGGCGACGACGGCTACCCCTACGGCGTTCCCGTCAATTACGGCTATGCCGACGGAAAAATCTATATCCACAGCACCGCGCAGGACAGTCACAAGCTCGACGGCCTTCGCCGCAGCGACAAGGTCTCCTTCACCGTCGTCGGACAGCATGATGTCGTGCCGGAGGTGTTTTCCAGCAATTACAGCAGCGTGATCGTGTTCGGCCGGGCGCGGATCATCCCCGACGGCCCGGAGCTTCCCGCCGCGCTTCAGCGCATGATGACCGGGCTTGCGCCGGACATGGCCGATGCGGCCATGGAGCATTGCCGGAACTCCATCAACGCGATGGTCATGCTGGAGATCACCCCGGAGTATATCTCCGGGAAGGCGAGACGGCAAAAATAATTCAAAAAATCCCCCGGGTCTTTAAGTCGGCTTTAGGTTTTCGGGGTATGCTATGGCATACAAACCCAAAACCGATTCCAAACAGACCACAGGGGGATTTTTTATGCGACACATTGCAAGACTGATGTCCGTTATGCTGGCACTGACTTTGTGCACCGGCTGCGGAGCACAGGCGGCAGCCGAAACGCCGGAACCCGTTGCGGCGGCGCCGGTCGTCACGGCGGAACCGCTGACGGCGCAGGCAGCCGAGACGCCGGCCGCCAAGACCGAAGCGGTCAACGTCAATCCCGATATGTTCACCGACCGCGACTACGAGACGGACTATTCCGACTGCGTCACGGTCACGCTTTCCGACAGCGGCTCCTCCGCTGACGGCGCGGGTGTTTCCGTGGACGGCAGCGTCATCACGATCACCCAGGACGGCACCTACCGCTTCACCGGCACGCTGACGAACGGACAGATCGTCGCCGAGCTGCCCGATGACGCCAAGACCCAGTTCGTGCTGGACAACGCCTCCGTCACCTGCGAGGGCGGCGCGGCGCTCTATGTCAAGACCGGCGACAAGCTCTTTGTCACCACCACCAACGGCTCGGAAAACGCCCTGGCCTCCACCGGCGAATATGCCCCGGCCGATGACAATGTGGACGGCGCGATCTTCTCCAAGATCGATCTGACGCTGAACGGCCTCGGCACGCTGGCGGTCAGCAGCGAGACCGGCCACGGCATCGTCGCCAAGGACGACCTCAAGGTCACGGGCGGCCGCTGTGTCATCGTGGCCGCCAAGGACGGCGTGGACGCAAACGACAGCATTCGCATCGGCGGCGGCACCATCGACATCCGGAGCGAGGGCGACGGGATGCAGGCCGATACCGACGACCCCGAAAAGGGCTATCTCTATATCGCGGACGGCGTCATCACCATCGAGTGCGCCCATGACGGAATGCAGGCCTCCTCGACCGTGACCGTGGAGGGCGGCAGCATCGACATTCTCGCCGGCGGCGGCAAGGCCAACGCGCCCGAAAAGACAACCTTCTGGAACGCGCGCGACTTCGGCAGCTTTGAGACCGAAAACGCCTGGGAGGACGCGCAGGACGACACCGCGGAGAGCGATTCCGCCAAGGGCATCAAGGCCGAGCTCGGCATCACCGTAAGCGGCGGCGTCATCGCGCTCGATACGGCGGACGACGGCCTCCACGCAAACGGCGACGTCGCGGTCAGCGGCGGCACGGTTACCATCGCCTCCGGCGATGACGGCATCCACGCGGACAATGCGCTGACCATTTCGGCCGGCACGCTGGATATAGAAGCCCACGAGGGCCTGGAAGCCCTGAACATCACGCTCGAGGGCGGCGAAATCACCATCGTCGCGGGCGATGACGGCCTCAACGCCTCCGGCAGCAATCCGACGCTTCTGATCTCCGGCGGCGTGCTGCACGTCAAGTCCAGCGGCGATACGCTCGACTCGAACGGCACGATGCTCATCACGGGCGGCGAGGTCTATATCACCGGCCCGCAGGGCACCGGCGATGGTATGATCGACTATGACTTCAGCGGCACGATCTCCGGCGGTCTCGTCATCGGCACGGGCGTCGCGGGGATGCAGTCGAACTTCGGCCAGAACTCCACGCAGGGCTCCATTCTGTATACGCTCGGCTCCTCCCAGCCCGCCGGCTCGGCGGTGACGCTCACCGACGCCAGCGGAAACGTGATCGCGGAGTATACCGCGGCCGAGGATTTCCAGGTCGTGCTGATCAGCGCCCCGGAGATCACGACCGGGGAGACATACACCCTGACGGCCGGCTCCGAGACCGCGCAGATCGAGATGACCTCGCTCCTCTATGGCGCAGGCGGCGGCTTTGGCGGCAAGGGCGCCGGACGCGGTATGCGCGTCATGTAAACACAAATGAAACAGACCCGGCCCGGGGGACGGCAGAAACGCCGTCCCCCGGGTTTTTGCTTTTCCCGTTGACACCGGCAGGGCAAATCCT
>JBJDYS010000007.1:0-25957 GCA_051867595.1 Oscillospiraceae bacterium | reverse complement strand
GCATGGCGCTTGACCTCCTTTTCGCGTCCTTATGGGCAGCATGACGCTAGGGCGGCGTACCGGAGAGCGTTGGAATGGTTCTGCGTTTCATTCTCGCCCCCCTGTTCCGTAAAAATCGTGCCTTACCTTCATCGTATAGTCGTTGTCCATGGTGCCGGTGGAGTTAAAAAGGGACGTGAGAAGGTATCCCTTGGCGTAACGAACGAAGGTAGAGTTATCGTCAAAGCCGTCCAGAACGTGCAGGATGTTGTCCCCGGTGATCCTTCGGAAGCGGCTTTGCACATAGGCGGTCGGATAGGTGTTTTTTCCGATGCGGATGTGGTCATCCAGCGTAAACATGATCTCCAGCATATTCTCGATCAGCTCGTCGATCTGCTTGCGATTGGCAGCGGTGCAGATGTAGTCATAGTCGATCTGCTCCCGCAGTCTCTGCCGCTGTGTCTCGATCTCGTCCGCGTTCAGGTTCTCCCATTCATTCTGCCTCGAAGGACAGAATGAATCCGTACTTGCTGAGTAAGTATTTTGTTTTTGAGTAATTGGTAGGTGTTTATTTAATTGCACCAGGTTTTCCTGCACAGGCTCATCCTGTACAGGGTTTTCCTGCATAGGATCGGCCTGCACAGGGTTTTCCGCGACAGGCACCGGTATAGGGGCATCTTCAAGGATAAACGGGTTATCTGCTCCTTCACCCAAAACGGGATTATCCCCTTTAGGCTCCCGGTCGTCCGGCTTGACGGGATGCTCATAGATGATGTACTCCGTTCCCTTGAGCTGGCCTTTCGCGTTGCGGACGCGGCCATGCACGACATACCCGGCCACTTCCAACTCGTCGATGGCGGTCTGGATACTGCATACGCCCTCCCTGGAGATGCGAGCAAGACCGAGCATGGTGTAATCCCAATCCTCCGGGAGTGAGAGCATGACGGACAGCAGTCCCTTGGCTTTCAGGGAGATCGTACGGTCACGGAGATGGTAGTTCGACATAACGGTATAGTCACGGGTTTTCTCAACGCGGAATACGGACATGGTGTGTTCCTCCTAAAGAATTATCTGGATTGTTCTTGCTGCCGCTTTTTCATCCATGCGTCCAGTAAGCGCAGGATGACGGTCTCCATTTGGCGCGGGGTATAGGATCGCGGGAAATACTTCCGCAGGGTCTCGCCGGACAGAGTAATGTCCTCGCGCTCCGGCTTTTTCTGTTCGGACATGATATCGAGCATATTGTCTTCATTGAGCTGTCCGATCTGGCTGAGCTTCTTCATGCGCTGAGCCTGAGACAGCGAGGGCGTGGTCTGCTCGCTCTCGATGGTTTCAATAAGTAACGCCTGCTCGCGGGGCTTCAGGTACGAAAGCTCCACGGCAGGCGTCATGGCTATTTTCTTGTCGTCCACCATCTGCTGGAGCGGTGGGGATAGTTCAGTGAGGCGGATATACCGCTGGATTTGAGCACGGCTTTCACCGGCTTCGCGGGCTAATACTTCGTCAGAACGTAACCTCGTCTCAAGTTGAGACGAAGTACGCTGAGACTTCTGCCCCTGATGCTTTATGGCCTCCAGCTTCATTTTGTAAGCCTTGGCTCGTTCGCTGGGGAGAATGTTCTCTCGTTGGAGGTTGGAATCGACCATGATGATCGTCGCTTCATCATCATCCATTTTACGAACAAGGGAAAACAGCGTGTCGAAGCCGGCCAGCTCACAGGCCCGCTTTCTGCGATGCCCGGCGATTATCTCATAGCCGCCATCCTCGAGTGGTCGGACAATAGCCGGAACCAGTACGCCGTAGTTCTTCACGCTTTCCACGGTCTCTTTCATGGCGTCATCATCCCGGACAGCAAATGGATGATCCGGGAAATCGTGAAGCTCCGATAAAGGTATCCTGGTCAGATAGCCCTGTGTACTGTCCTGTTCATAATCAACCGGCTGCTCCCGCATAAGCATCTCCTCCTCCCGCAATCTGATTGATGAAATGAGTGATGTATTGTTTTTTGCGTCAATAATTGGTACAATAATAATAGTTTACGAATGTGCGAGGTTGTTATGAAAAATAAGAAGCCCCCCTTTGAAATTACGAATACGATTATTGATTCTGTTGCGGAAATTGCAGAGCTGGTAGGCAGGCTTACATCGACAAACCAGCTATCCGGCAACCCGACTTTGCGCCGGAGCAATCGTATCCGCACAATCCACGGCTCCCTTGCCATTGAACAAAATACGCTCAGCCTGGAACAGGTAACGGCAGTCCTCAACGGTAAGCACGTCCTGGCTCCGCCCAAGGATATTGCGGAGGTCAAAAACGCTTATGAAATATACGATCGTCTGGACGAGCTGGACCCCTACTCCGTAGATGATCTACTGACCGCTCACGGTATCATGACACGGGGACTGGTGGATGAGGCGGGTATGTTCCGCACCCGGCCTGTGGGTGTTGTCGATCAGGGGGGGCGTGTCCTGCATTTTGGGACGCTGCCGCAGTATGTCCCGGATTTGGTCATGGAACTGCTGGACTGGGTGAAAAGCAGTGATGTGCATATGCTGGTCCGCAGCTGTGTGTTTCATTATGAGCTCGAGCTGATCCACCCCTTTGCCGATGGAAACGGCCGTGTGGGCCGCCTGTGGCATACACTGCTGCTTTCCAAATGGAATCCGGCCTTTTCCTGGCTGCCGGTGGAATCCATCATCCATGACCGTCAGGAAGAGTATTATGCAGCCATCAATGCCTCCAATGACGCCGGAGAGTCCACGATGTTTATAGAGTTTATGCTCTCAGCCATCAAAGCATCGCTCATCGATGCGATCAACACGAGCGATGAAATGAGCGATGAGCCGATGGATAAGGCAGCGATGCGCTGGAAGCAGATCGAGAAGTTCCTGAAAACGCATCCGTATATCATGAATGCAGATGTCCGTGCGCTGTGCGGTGTTTCGGCGGCTACAGCAAATCGCATCCTCGCTGGGTTGGTTACAGAGGGCAGTATCGTAAAATATCGTCAAAATGGCCACTGGGCCTATAGGTTAAATTAACAAGTGAATAGATACATCAAGTTTGGAATCCGTATCTGCTGAAATGATGATTACAAATTCCATCAGTTTGAATATAAAGGAGAATATCACAAATGGATAATAGAGAAGAACAATTTAAAATTCTTGATAGTTTTAAAAATCAGATCTCGGCAACTTGGAACTCACCCTGCGCAGAAAGCTTTCGGCAGTGTTTACTTTTTGTGAACGACTTTAGCGTTTGGGTTGATTGTTTGAAGGATATTCCCCAATCTATTTTACTTAAATCTTCTTTAAATGAATGTGCAACAGCAAACTTGTTTTGTAGTGAAGGATTGTATAAACACGCGATGATTTCTTTGAGGCTGTGTTTGGAACATTGTTTATATGCTATTCACATGTCTTCAAATGATTTCTACTTTAGACGATGGAAAGCCGGCCAAGAAGATATGAAGTGGGCAAGTATTACGAATCCCGATACCGGTATATTTAGTAAACCATTTATCCGTGCATATGCCCCCGAATTTGAAGAGCGAAGTGCAGAACTTAACAGTATCACCAGCAATGTGTACCGAGAGTGTTCTGAATACATACATGGTAATTACAACAAACTAAACTGTCTGCCCGGACAAAACGAGTTTAGCCAAGACATGCTGGATCAATATATTTCTCGTTTTCAAAGCATTTCTTATTTGTTGTCCATAGCCCTTGTAATTCGATTCAAAGAATTCATTGTAAGCGAGAATTTATTGCCGACATTAGAAAATGCAATAATGAATAATATAGAAACATTGCCAGAGATTCAACTACTATACGGCAGAAATGGAGAATGATATTTATGAGTGAATTTATATATAGAACAGAAGAAATGAGTTCCGAGCAAATTAAAGATTTGTTTGTTACTACTCCTGTAGATGAAGAAATTATTCGAAAGCTAAAATCCCAAACACCAATTCTCTTGGTTGGAAGTCGTGGCGTTGGTAAATCATTTTTATTTCGGATTGCTGAAGCGCAATTAAATGACAATTTTGAATCCGATAAAATTCTTCCTGTATTTATCACATTTCGAAAGGCTTCCCTTCTTCAATCAGGAAATACTAATCAGTTCCAAGCGTGGATGCTTTCAAAAATCTGCTCGGAATTACAACGAGCCCTAAGAAAACGAGGAAAACTTGCTACTATTAATTATAGTATGGGTGTACTGCTTGGATCTGCTGTAAAACCAGAAAAATCTGAGTTGGAAGAGGTAACGGAACTTTTTGAGTCATCGTGGAAAAAGCCAGGCACAATAATCGATGATTCCAACGTTCCTACATTAGATTCCTTTATAGATGTTGTTCAGGATTTGTGTGAAGAACTCGACATTAAGCGAATTGTACTTTTTATTGATGAGGCTGCTCATGTATTTTACCCCCAACAGCAACGAGAGTTTTTTACGCTATTTAGAGACTTACGGTCCCCATATATAAAATGCAATGCTGCGGTGTACCCAGGTGTCACTGTATATGGAGATACTTTTGAACCACTACACGATGCAGTACGAATTACTTTAAATCGTTCTGTCACTGACTCGAGTTATATTGAAACGATGAAAGGAATGGTATTAAGGCAAGCAAAAGACAGTGCTTTATCAACAACATTATCAAGACGGGGAGAAAATTTTTCTATTTTAGCATATGCTTCTGGGGGAAATCCAAGACATTTGCTTAAAACTGTAGAAATGGCAGGTAATTTGGACTCCTCTGCTATTAACAAGGTAATACGTGAGTATTATAGAGAATCTCTCTGGGCCGAGCACTCCAATTTGTCTGAGAAATACCCGGGATATGCAAAACTTATTGATTGGGGACGAGATTTCATTGAAACGGAAGTTATCCCAGAAATCAAATCCAAAAACGATAAGACAACTATAGGCAAAGGAGAAAGCGGAGCCACAAGCTCGTTTTTCTGGGTTCATAGAAACGCTCCTCAAGAAGTGAAAGAAGCTCTACGTTTACTGGAGTATACCGGGATTATCAGTGAACATTCTTCCGGTATAAGAGCTACCCGCAGCGAACTCGGTTCGCGCTATGAGGTCAACGAGGGGTGCTTGTTTGCGCAAGAAGCAACTCCCGCAACAACTGCATTTTCAATTGCAAAGCGGCTTAGTTTAAAGAAAATGACTGAATATGGAAGCAACTATCCTTCATTCGAAAGTATCAAAGGAACGGTAATTGATTCAACGGGAAATGCAACAATAGTAAAACAATTTAAAAAGAGCATTGACACTCTTGATTTAACTGCTTGGCAAAAGGAGAAACTCCATGAACTTGGCATTAAAACCATTGGCGAATTAATTGATGTTGAAGAAAGTAAATTAAAGGAAGCTCGGTATGTTGCGGATGTTCGGGCGAGACTAATGAAAAATGCTGCTGTAGCTGCTGTTTGCGAATACTTGCTTGGATAAATTGTCTCTAGTGATGAATGGCCGCATACCTCAATTTTCTGCCACCGCTTACAATAACGGCGGCGCTACCTAAAAATTCCAGATGCCCGGAAACCCTTGCAAATCAAGGCTTTCCGGGCATCGTTTACATTAGCGGCGGCGCGATACATACGACCGGGATATTCCAATTTCATCCGCGACCATTCGCTGCGGCATGGGCGGCTGTCCGTTCAGTCCATAGCGCAGGCGGATGATATTTGCTTCTCTCTCCGTCAGAACGGAATCCACCGCGCCTCGTACGCGAAAAACCGCCTCCCGCTGTGCCAGATCCTCGAGCATATCCGCATCGTCCGCGAGCGTATCCAGAATCGACGGCCCATCCCCCTCCCCGTCCGCGTCCAGCGGCCCGGACAGGGAAATGTCTCCGGCCGATTTTTTCTGGCCGCGGAAATGCATCAGGATCTCGTTTTCAATACACCGGGACGCATAGGTCGCAAGGCGCACGCCTTTATCGGGGCGGTATGTCGAGACGCCTTTAATCAGTCCGATCGTGCCGATCGACACCAGGTCCTCCGCGTCCGAGGCGGCCGAATAGTATTTTTTGATGATGTGCATCACAAGGCGAAGATTGTGCTCGATCAGTGTGTTGCGAGCCTCCAGATCGCCCTCCAGCATACGTTGTATGCAGGCCTGCTCCTCCTCCGCCTTCAGCGGCCGCGGGAAGGAAGACGTGTTATCGCCCACGCGCAGCATCATCAGCGCGCTGGACAGCAGGATCATAAAGCTTGTGGATAGCATTGCCGAACCCCCTTCGGAGCAGAGTATGCCGCGGCGGTTTGTCCTGATTCGACAAAAAACAAAGCAGGCCCAAACAGGATCTGCCCTGCCGGAATATTCCGGGGTGCTCTGAGCGGCTCCCGGCATTTTTGGCACAAAACCCGTGAAAGCGCCGGATTACGATGACGGAGTGCTTGACTATATAATTTAGGTCATGATAAAATTTATAAGATAAAATCACCGCAGGCCTGCGGTGATTCTTTCCCAGGGGAAAGAATCATATGGCATTATTGGCCCTGTGTGGAAAGAGGTAGGTATGGGGTTTACGACACAAGTTTTTACCTTTATATTTTTCCCTCTCTGCTTTGGCTGTTATTTTCTTGAAAGCCTTTTAGAGGAAAAAACGGTTCTGAGGGGATTTTTGGAAAAATACAGGGTCAGAGACCTGATTCTGATTGCGTTCAGTTTCGGGTTCTATATGTGGGCGTGTTTCGATGACATTTATAAGCTGCTGATATACATCGGCCTTGTTTATCTGGCGGCACGCTGGATCCAATGGCTGAAACGCGGCGGTTCCTACCTGAAGGTCTTTCGGGAGAACGATGCCTCTTTTAGCCGCAAGCTTCCTTTCGCGCAGATCGCGCTGGTCATCGCGGTAACAGGGGTTGTGGCGTGCCTGGTGTATTTTAAGTATTCCACCTTCCTGGCCCAGCTGGGAAATGCGCTCCTTAACCTGAATGTGCAGCCCAAATCGATCCTCAGCCCGCTTGGTATTTCGTTCATCACGTTTTCCGCCATCTCCTATCTGGCGGATGTATACCGCGGAACCGGAGAGGCCGGCAGCTTGATCGACTGCGCGCTGTATATGTCCTTTTTCCCCAAGGTTGTTTCCGGCCCCATTGTACTCTGGCGGGATTATCAGCCGCAGATCAGAAAGCGAAAGACGAATCTGAATCTTTCTGTGACAGGCCTTAACCGGATCATGATCGGCTTTGCCAAGAATGTGCTGCTGGCCGATCAGTTCGGTGCCTGCCTCGCCTCCTTTGCACCTTCCGGCGTGGACGTCATCACGGCCTGGGGCGGCTGCTTACTGTATATGCTGCAGCTGTATTATGATTTCTCGGGCTATTCGGATATTGCCATTGGTTTGGCCAATTTGCTCGGGTTTGAATTCAAGATGAACTTCAATTTCCCGTATCGTTCCAAGTCTATTGGAGAGTTCTGGAGAAGATGGCATATTTCCCTCGGAACATGGTTCCGTCAATATGTGTATATCCCGCTGGGCGGAAGCCGTGTGAGCCTGAAGAGGAACCTGTTCAATCTGGCGGTCGTTTTTGTGCTGACAGGCATATGGCATGGGGCCGGATGGAATTATATTCTCTGGGGCTGCATCAACGGCGCGTTTGTGCTGCTTGAACGCGTCTGCCGCGACAAGCCGCGCTATCAGAAAACGCCCGGATGGATCAAGTGGGCATCGACCATGACGATTACGTTCTTCTGCTGGGAGCTGCTTCGTTTTTCGGATTTGAGCGAGGCGGTTCATTGGGTCGGGATCATGTTTGGTGCGGTACGGTTTGATAAGATCGGCTATACCTGGCGGTACTATTTCAGCAATCAGATCGTATTCCTGACGATAGTGGGGATTTTGGGCTCCACCCTTCTGGGTTCGGAGCGGATACAGGGCTGGTATCGGAAATTCAGCTCCACCGCGGCGGGGTATCTGATTCAGGAGCTGGTGCTTCTGATGCTTTTTGCACTGGCGATTCTGTTTATGGTCAATTCTACCTATAGTCCCTTCATCTACTTCCAGTATTAAGGAGGGAAAACATGAAGCTTATTCAGAAAATTTCGATTCTTCTTTTTTCACTCCTGATTCTGGTGCCTTTGGTGACGTTCAACCTGGAGGAGGAATCCATTTCGGAGATTGATAACCGAATGCTGACGGAGAATCCGTTTACCAACAGAAACGGGGATCTGTCGGAGCAGATCGAAAGCTATGTAAATGACCGCATTGGTCTGCGCGACGAGATGATTCTCGGTTATACGGTGCTGAATGACCGGCTGTTCGGGAAAATGGTGCATCCCTCCTATAGCTATGGGAAGGATGGTTACGTTTTCGGCGCCGGGGTGACGGTGGATACGGTTTACAACGAATATCACGAAGCGTTTGCAGAGATGGTGAAACAAATTCAGGACTACTGCACGGCGCGGGATGTACCGTTTTTGTTTGTGTTTGATCCGGCCAAGCCCGCCGTGCTGCAGGAATATATTGCCGACGGCATCAACTATGACCGAAGCTGGGTGGATGCGTTTTTGCAGACTTTGGATGAGCTCGGGGTTCGCTATGTAGACAACACCGTAACCCTGACCGAGAAGCAGCAGGCCGGAGAAATGGTTTTCAATCAGAAGTATGATGCAAACCACTGGAATGACCTGGGTTCTCTTTACGGATGCAATGCCATACTGGCGGAACTGCAGAAGGATTTTCCCCAGATCCACCTGACGCAGGCGGAGGATTACACGTTATCTGCTGAGCTGAAAACCTCCCTGCTGGTGTCCCAATTTCCGATTCATGAGGAGGTTCCGGTGATTACCCTCCATTCAGAGGTGGAAAATGAAACGGAGGAATACGCCGATGAATTGGAACGCAGTGATTCCTACCCTGCGTTTGGTTACTATGTCAACGAAGAGCTTCTGGCGGAAGGCGCGCCCCGCGCCCTGGTGTTTCAGGGCAGCTATATGAATTCCCGCGGTCAAAAGTATCTGGCCAATGGATTCGGCGAGTATATCTTTGTCCACGATTATCAGAACATTCTGAACCTCGATTATTATTTCAATATTTTCCAGCCGGAATGTGTGATTTTTGAGGTGGCGGAGTACACCTTTTCCGATGGGTACTTCAGCTACAACGGGATGCTTTCCATGGATTTGAACGCGTCGCTGGAATCCGCCCTGACGGATTGTGAATTGGTTCGGTCGGAAGTTCCCTCGAAGGCGGTTGTGACCGAGCAGGGCCAGACCCTGACAAAAATCACATGGAATACAGAAGAGCGGTATGATGCGGTCTGGGCGGTATTCGGAGAAACTGCCATGGATATGCGGGAATGTGAGCAGGGCTACGAAATCACGGTCACTCTGGATATTTATCCGAATTACGGGGAGGATATGATTTTCTTTGCCCAGTCCGGAAATCAAATGACGCAGTACCGTATTCAATAATTTAAAAACCAAAAACACCCCATTTGTTGTGCAGGGATTGCGTACAACAAATGGGGTGTTTTTCTATCTCTTCTACGGATAATCAGAAAAGGCCGGAGATCTTTCCGTTCTCGTCCACGTCGATTTTCTCCGCGGCGGGAACCTTCGGAAGTCCGGGCATGGTCATGATGTCGCCGGTGAGCGCGACGATAAAACCGGCGCCAGCCGATACCTTGAGGTTGCGAACCGTGACCGTAAAGCCCTTCGGCGCGCCGAGCAGCGACGCATCGTCCGAGAAGGAGTACTGCGTTTTCGCCATGCAGATCGGAAGTCCGGCAAAGCCGAGCTCCGTGAGCTTCACGGCCTGCTTTTTGGCGTTTGCCGTGAGTACCACGCCGTCCGCGTGATAGATGCGGCGGCAGATGGCCTCGAGCTTTTCCTCAATGGAACCGTCCAGCTCATAGGACTGGCGGAAATGGTTCGGCTCCTCACAGAGACGGACGACCTCCTCGGCCAGCGCCATGCCGCCTTCGCCGCCCTTGGCCCAGACCTCGGAGAGTGCGACGTTCACGCCCAACTCCTTGCATTTGGCCTCGACAAGATCAAGCTCCGCCTTCGTATCCGTCGGGAACGCGTTGATCGCGACGACACAGGGCAGTCCGAACACGTTTTTGATGTTGTCCACGTGCTGCAGGAGGTTCGGAAGGCCCTTTTCGAGCGCGTCCAGATTCTCCGCGTTCAGATCGGCCTTTGCCACGCCGCCGTGGTATTTGAGCGCACGCACCGTCGCTACGATGACGACGGCAGACGGCGTAAGCCCGGCCATGCGGCACTTGATGTCGAGGAACTTCTCCGCGCCCAGATCGGCGGCAAAGCCGGCCTCGGTGACGCAGTAATCCGCAAGCTTCAACGCCATGCGTGTGGCGGTAATGGAGTTGCAGCCATGGGCGATATTCGCAAACGGGCCGCCATGGATGAGCGCCGGGGTGCCTTCGAGCGTCTGCACCAGATTGGGCTTGAGCGCATCCTTGAGCAGCGCCGCCATAGCGCCCTCCGCCTTCAGATCATGCGCGGTCACGGGGTCACCGGCATAGGTATAGCCGACGATAATGCGGCCAAGGCGCGCTTTCAGATCGGAAATGTCGCTGGCAAGGCACAGCACCGCCATCACCTCGCTCGCCACAGTGATGTCAAAGCCGTCCTCACGGGGTACGCCCTGCATCTTGCCGCCAAGACCGTCTACAATATTGCGGAGCTGGCGGTCGTTCATATCCACGACGCGCTTCCAGGTGATCTGCTTGACGTCAATGCCGAGGGCATTTCCCTGCTGGATATGGTTATCCAGCATCGCGGCCAGCAGGTTGTTCGCCGCGCCGATGGCGTGGAAGTCCCCGGTAAAATGGAGGTTGATGTCCTCCATCGGAATGACCTGCGCGTAGCCGCCGCCGGCTGCGCCGCCTTTGATGCCGAACACAGGGCCGAGAGACGGCTCGCGCAGGGCAACAACCGCGTTTTTGCCGATTTTGCGGAGGCCGTCCGTCAGACCGACGGAGGTCGTCGTCTTGCCCTCCCCGGCCGGCGTCGGCGTGATGGCAGTGACCAGGATGAGCTTTCCGTCCGGCTTGTCCGAAAGATCCTGCAGCAGGCGGTAGTCGATCTTTGCCTTGTAATTGCCGTACTGCTCCAGATATTTCTCGTCCACACCCGCCGTTTCCGCAATTTCGCGGATGTGCTTCGGCGTACAGGCCTGAGCGATTTCAATATCGGTCATAGTTCCTCCTCCGCTCAGCGCGTGCTGGTCGTGCGAAGCGTCACGTCATGATAGCCGCCCTCGACGATGCTGGTGGCAGAAACGACGGTGAGCTTTGCGTTCTTCTGCAGCTCGGGGATATTGATAACGCCGCAGTTGCACATGGTGGATTTGACCTTGTAAAGGCTCTTCTGCACGTTCTCATGCAGGCTGCCGGCATAGTTGACATAGCTGTCAACGCCTTCCTCGAAGCTGAGCGTCTCGGCACCGCCGATGTCGTAACGCTGCCAGTTGCGGGCGCGGTTCGAGCCTTCGCCCCAGTACTCCTTGACATAGGTGCCGTTGATGTTGAGCTTCGGCGTGGGGCTTTCGTCGAACCGGGCGAAATAGCGGCCGAGCATGATGAAGTCGGCGCCCATGGCCAGCGCCAGCGTGATATGGTGGTCGTATACGATGCCGCCGTCGGAGCAGATGGGAACATAGATGCCGGTCTCGGCAAAATACTCGTCACGGGCCTGCGCGACCTCGATCAGCGCGGTAGCCTGACCGCGGCCGATACCCTTGGTCTCGCGGGTGATGCAGATCGAGCCGCCGCCGATGCCGACCTTGACGAAGTCCGCACCGCACTCAGCGAGGAAACGGAAGCCGTCCTTGTCCACGACATTGCCCGCGCCGACCTTCACGCTGTCGCCATAACGCTCGCGGATCCAGTCGATGGTGTATTTCTGCCAGCAGGAATACCCCTCGGAGGAGTCGATGCAGAGAACGTCCGCACCGGCGTCCACCAGCGCGGGAACGCGCTGGGCGTAGTCACGGGAGTTGATTCCTGCGCCGACGAGATAACGCTTCTCGGAGTCAAGCAGCTCGTCGGGATTCTCCTTGTGGCTGGCATAGTCCTTGCGGAAAACGAAGTAAAGCAGATTGCCCTCTTTGGACACGATGGGAAGCGCGTTGAGCTTATGATCCCAGATGATGTCGTTGGCGGCCTTGAGGCTGACGCCCTCCTCCGCCGTGACGAGCTTATCGAGCGGCGTCATGAACTCGGAAACACGGGTGCTGCCGTCCATGCGGCTGATGCGGTAGTCACGGCTCGTGACGATGCCGCATAGCTTGCCGTTCGGCGTGCCGTCCTCCGTGACCGCGACCGTGGAGAAGCCGTTGGCCTGCTTCAGGGCCAGAATGTCGGCCAGCGTCGCGTCAGGCGTGACGTTCGACGCGCTGACCACAAAGCCGGACTTATAGTTCTTGACGCGTGCGACCATGGCTGCCTCGTCCTCGATGCTCTGGGAGCCGTAGATGAAGGACAGACCGCCTTCCTTTGCCAGCGCAATGGCAAGGGTATCGTTCGAGACGGACTGCATAATGGCGGAAGTCAGCGGGATGTTCAGCGTGATCGCGGACTCCTCCCCTTTCTTAAAGCGGACAAGCGGGGTCTTGAGCGAGATGTTCGCCGGGGTGTGCTCCTCGGAGGTGTAGCCGGGGATCAGAAGGTACTCACTGAAGGTGCGCGAGGGTTCGTTGTAATAGTAAGCCATGGGTATGTTCCTCCTTCTATTCTGTCAGTTATGGCGGAAGAATCGGACTGCCGATTCAAACATTTTCATATCGTAGACGCCGTCCACGTTCTTATAAAGCCCGGAACCGATACGCTCCGAATGCCCCATCTTGCCGAACACGCGGCCATCGGGAGAGGTGATGCCCTCGATGGCGCAGACGGAGTTGTTGGGGTTAAAGCGGATGTCGTCCGTGGGAACGCCGTCGAGATCGACATACTGGGTAGCGATCTGCCCGTTTTCCGCGAGCGTTTTCACCAGTGCCTCATCCGCGAGGAAGCGTCCCTCGCCGTGGGAGATGGGAACCGTGTAGATGTCGCCGACATTCGTTGCGGCAAGCCACGGGGATTTGTTGGAGGCGATGCGCGTCCGAACAAGCCGCGACTGGTGACGGCTGATCGTGTTATAGGTAAGCGTCGGGCAGGTTTCATCCGTGTCGATGATCTTGCCGTACGGGACAAGTCCAAGCTTGATGAGAGCCTGGAAGCCGTTGCAGATACCGGCCATGAGACCGCCGCGGACATCCAGCATATCCTCCACACCGGCTTTTATCATCTCGTTGCGGAAGAACGCCGTGATGAACTTGCCGGAGCCTTCCGGTTCGTCGCCGCCGGAAAAGCCGCCGGGAATAAAGACCATCTGTGCGGTTTTCAGCTCGTCGGCAAAACGCTCCGCCGCCGCTGTGATATGCGCCGTCGTGCGGTTTGCGATAATCATGATCTTCGGTTCAGCCCCGGCATCACGCAGGACGCGGGCCGTGTCGTACTCGCAGTTCGTTCCGGGGAACACCGGGATCAGCGCCTTGGGCCGCGCCATACCGATGACCGCCGCCGGGCGGGTCTTCGCCTCGTAGGAGAACGCGGGAATATCCGCCGTTTTTTCCTGGATATTGCAGGCATAAACCGGCTCGAGCCGGTTTTCATAGACGGCCTGAAGCTCGGAAAGGGACAGCGTCTCCCCACGCCAGCCGAGGGTGTATTCCCCGGTCGTGTGTCCAAGCAGAACTCCCTCCGCCGAAGCGCCGGGCGCAAGCTCCACGACAAACGCGCCGTAAGCGTAACCGAAGATTTCCTCCGCGCTGACGGCGTCGTCATAGCGGAAGCCGATCGCGTTGCCAAGGCTCATCTTGAGCACCGCCTCTGCGACGCCGCCGTAGGTCGGCGTGTAGACCGCGAGTGCCTTTTTCCCGACGACGAGCGCATGAACCGTGTCATACAGCTTTTTGAGGCTCTCCGCCTCGGGAAGTCCCTCGCTGTCACAGGCGGGCTTCAGAAGCACGACATCGTGTCCCGCGCCCTTGAACTCATTCGAGACGATCTCCTCGGTCTTCCCTGTCGTCACCGCAAAGGACACAAGCGTGGGCGGCACGGTCAGCTGTTCAAATGTGCCGGACATGGAGTCCTTACCGCCGATGGCGGCGACACGCAGGCCCATCTGTGCGCGGTAGGCGCCGAGAAGAGCCGCGAAGGGATCGCCCCAGCGCGCCGGGTCATGACCGGGCTTTGCGAAATACTCCTGGAAGGTCAGATAAACATCCTCAAAGGACGCGCCGGCTGCGATCAGCTTGCTGACCGATTCCACCACCGCGAGATAGGCGGAATGGTACGGGCTCTTCTCCGCGATCAGGGGGTTGTAGCCCCAGCTCATGAGCGAGCAGGTATCGGTGTGTCCCTCTTCGAGGGAAATTTTGTGCACCATCGCCTGAATCGGCGTCTGCTGATGCTTGCCGCCGAACGGCATCAGCACCGTACCCGCGCCGATGGTGGCGTCAAAACGCTCGGACAGGCCGCGGCGGGAGCATACGTTCAGATCACCGGCCAGCGCCGTATAGCCGGTGCGGAAATCGGCGGGAATGTCCTTTGCCCACTTTTGCGGCGCGGCTGGATGCACGTCGATGTGCTTTTCCGCGCCGTTCGTATCGAGAAATGCGCGGGCAATATCCACGATGACCTTTCCGTTCCAGGTCATGGTCAGACGCGGCTCTGCCTTGACGAATGCGATCACCGTCGCCTCCAGGTTCTCCGCGTCGGCCAGCGCGCAGAAACGCTCCGCGTCCTCCGGCGCGACCACGACCGCCATGCGCTCCTGCGATTCGGAGATGGCAAGCTCCGTGCCGTCGAGACCTTCGTATTTCTTCGGAACTTTGTTGAGGTCAATATCGAGACCGTCGGCAAGCTCGCCGACCGCAACGGACACGCCGCCCGCGCCGAAGTCGTTGCACCGCTTGATGAGCCGCGATGCCTCCGCATTGCGGAACAGACGCTGAAGCTTTCTCTCTTCGGGGGCGTTTCCCTTCTGCACCTCCGCGCCGCAGTCCTCCAGCGAGTGCAGCGTGTGGGACTTGGAAGAGCCGGTCGCGCCGCCGCAGCCGTCGCGTCCGGTGCGGCCGCCCAGCAGGATGACAACGTCCCCCGACGCAGGGCGTTCCCGGCGCACATTGGCCGCCGGAGCCGCCGCGATGACCGCGCCGATCTCCATGCGCTTGGCGGCATAGCCGTCGTGGTACAGCTCGTCCACCATGCCGGTGGCAAGGCCGATCTGGTTGCCATAGGACGAATAGCCCGCGGCAGCGGTCGTGACGAGCTTGCGCTGCGGCAGCTTGCCGGGCAGAGTCTCCTCCACCGGGCGCAGAGGATCGGCCGCCCCGGTCACGCGCATCGCCGCATAAACATAGCTGCGGCCGGAGAGCGGGTCGCGGATAGCGCCGCCGATGCAGGTAGCCGCGCCGCCGAACGGCTCGATCTCCGTCGGGTGGTTGTGCGTCTCGTTCTTGAACAGCAGAAGCCAGTCCTGCTCCTCGCCGTCCACGGTCACTTTGATTTTTACCGTGCAGGCGTTGATCTCCTCGGACTCGTCGAGCTTCGACAGCTCGCCGCTCTGCCGCAGGCTCTTGGCGGCGATGGTGCCGATATCCATGAGCGTGATGGGCTTTGTGCGTCCAAGCTCCTGACGGGTTCGGAGATAATCCTCATAGGTGCTGCGGAGGGTGTCATCCTCAAACACCACGTTTTCGATGATGGTGTTGAACGTCGTGTGACGGCAGTGATCCGACCAGTAAGTGTCGATCATCTTGATCTCCGTGACCGTCGGGTCGCGATCCTCCGAGCGGAAATACTCCCGGCAGCAGCGGACATCGCCCTCGTCCATGGCAAGGCCGTTCGCCGCGATAAAGGCGGGGATCTCCTCGTCGGTCATGGAGCGGAAGCCGTCAAAGCTCGCCACGGATGCGGGGATCTCATAGCTCATGGCGAGCGTGTCATACGTTCCGAGATCGGCGATGCGGCTGTCCACCGGGTTTATGACATAGTCCTGGATCGCCCGGATGTCCTCGTCCGTCAGGTCGCCGAACAGCATATAGACGTGCGCGGAGCGAACCTCCGGGCGTTCCCCCTGCGAGAGGATCTGAATGCACTGCGCGGCAGAATCCGCCCGCTGATCGAACTGTCCCGGCAGATACTCCACCGCAAACACGGCGGCTGCTCCGGCCTCGGGCAGGTCATAAAACACGTCGTCGAGCTGCGGCTCGGACAGAACCGTCTTTACGGCGTAGTCAAACAGCTCCGGGCTGATGTTCTCGAGGTCATAACGATGGAGAACACGCACTTTTTCCAGGCGTTTGATGCCCAGAAACTCCTGAATATTCTCCGTCAGGGCCTTCGCCTCCTGCGCGAGAGCCTTTTTCTTTTCTGCATATACGCGATATACCATGCCTTGCCCCCGTTACGCCTCCAGCGCACGAAGAGCGCGCTGTCCGATATCATGACGGTAATACGCATTACCGAAATGCACTTTTTCCACCTGGGCATACGCCTTTTTGACCGTGGCCGGCAAATCCTCCGCCACGGCGGTCACACCGAGAACACGGCCGCCGTTTGTGAGAAGCTTCCCGTCCTGCTTTTTGGCGCCGGCCACAAAGACGTCGCCGTCCACTGCCCCGTCCACGGTGATCTCATAGCCCTTTTCATACGCCTCCGGGTAGCCATTGCTCGCCATCACGACACAGCAGGCTGCGCCCCCGGCGAAGCGGATATCCGTCTGCGCGAGCGTTCCCTCGCGGCAGGCCTTCATCGCCGTGAGCAGGTCCGTCTCCATCAGCGGCAGTACGACCTGCGTCTCGGGATCGCCGAAGCGGCAGTTGTACTCGATGACCTTCGGGCCGTCCGGCGTGAGCATCAGGCCGAAATACAGACAGCCCTTGAAGGGTCTCCCCTCCTGCACCATCGCGTCAACCGTGGGACGGAAAATTTCTTCCATGCAGCGAGCGGCGATCTCGTCGGTGTAATACGGGTTCGGAGCGATCGTACCCATGCCGCCGGTGTTCAGGCCCTCGTCGTTGTCATGCGCGCGCTTGTGATCCATGGAGGACACCATCGGAACGACGGTCTTTCCGTCTGTGAAAGACAGAACGGAAACCTCCGGCCCGGTCAGAAACTCCTCCACGACAATCTGGCTGCCGCTTTCGCCGAATTTTTTGTCGAGCATGATCGTCTCCACCGCGGAGACGGCCTCTTCCCGCGTTGCGGCGATGATAACGCCCTTGCCGAGCGCCAGACCGTCGGCCTTGATGACGGCCGGCAGCGGCGCAGACCGGACATACTCCATCGCGGCAGATGCGTCGGTAAAGACCTCGTAGGCCGCCGTGGGAATGCCGTATTTCTTCATCAGGTTCTTGGAAAAGACCTTGCTGCCCTCCAGGATCGCGGCCTTTTTATCCGGGCCGAAGCACGGAATCCCAGCCGCCTCCAGCGCGTCGACCGCGCCCAGAACCAGAGGATCGTCCGGCGTGACAACGGCAAAATCAATGCCGTTTTCCCGGGCAAAACGAACCTGCCCCTCGATGTCCTTCGCGCCGATATCGACACAGGTCGCATCCGCTGCGATGCCGCCGTTTCCGGGCAGGGCAAAAATCTCCGTCACCTCGGGACTTTTCCGCAGCGAGCGGATCACGGCGTGTTCACGACCGCCGCCGCCGATAACCATAATTTTCATAGATTCACTCCTCTGTGTCCGCTCCTCCATCAATGATGGAAAAGCCGCATCCCGGTAAAGGACATGACCATGTTGTATTTATTGGCCGCCTCGATGACATTGTCGTCACGGATGCTGCCGCCCGGCTCGGCAACGTACTGTACGCCGGACTTGCGGGCGCGCTCGATGTTGTCGCCGAACGGGAAGAACGCGTCGCTGCCGACGGATACGCCGGACAGGGTCGCGATCCACGCTTTCTTCTCCTCCGCTGTGAGGGGTTCTGGTTTTTTGGTAAAGGTCTGCTGCCAGACGCCGTCGGCCAGAATATCCTCGTACTCATCGGAGGTGTAGACATCAATGGCATTGTCGCGGTCGGGACGGCGGATGCCCTCCTTGAACGGGAGGTTCAGCACCTTCTCATGCTGGCGCAGATACCAGTTGTCCGCCTTGGAGCCGGCCAGCCTCGTGCAGTGGATGCGGCTCTGCTGTCCCGCGCCGACGCCGATGGCCTGTCCGTCCTTGACATAGCAGACAGAGTTTGACTGCGTGTATTTGAGCGTGATGAGCGCCACGATGAGATCGGTGACCGCCGCCTCGGGCAGGTCTTTGTTCTCCGTGACAATGTTCTCCAACACTGTGCGGTCGATCCGGTAATTGTTGTGCCCCTGCCGGAAGGTGATGCCAAAAACATCCTTCAGCTCCTCTTCGGCGGGAACATAGCCCGGGTCGATCTTCACGACGTTGTACGCGCCCTTTTTCTTGGTCTTGAGGATCTCCAGCGCCTCCGGGGTATAATCCGGGGCGATGATGCCGTCGGAGACCTCGTTTTTGAGATAGGCCGCCGTCGCCGCGTCACAGGTGTCGGACAGCGCGGCCCAGTCGCCGTAGGAGCAGAGACGATCCGCGCCGCGAGCCCGGATATAGGCACAGGCGACGGGCGAAAGCTCCGCGTCATCCGCGACAAAATAGATTTTCCGGTCGGTCTCGCTCAGGGGCTTTCCCACGGCGGCTCCCGCCGGGGAAACGTGCTTGAAGCTGGCCGCAGCCGGAAGGCCAGTCGCCTCCTTCAGCTCCTTCACGAGCTGCCAGGAGTTCAGCGCGTCGAGAAAGTTGATGTAGCCCGGTCTGCCGTTCAGAACCTCGATCGGAAGCTCCGAGCCGTCCTTCATAAAAATGCTGGCGGGCTTCTGGTTGGGGTTGCAGCCGTATTTGAGTTCGAGAGAATTCATATCGCGTCCTCCTTCAGTTCGTGTGCTTGTTCAGGATGACGGTGTCCCTCGTGCCGTCGGCAAGATTGATGTACTGCACGAAAAGCGACACCTTGTTTTCCTCGTTCAGGCTCTTCCAGAGAAGCTCGGCAAGCTCCGCGGCATTTTTTGCCGTAATCGCCACCGGGCGGGGTTCTCCCTCAAAGGACGGCAGCGGGTTGCCGTCACCCTCATAGGTGTGGATGATGTGACCGAGACCGGCCTTCGGCGCGTCGTACTCGAAGAAGTAACGGCAGCAGCAGGCCGGATCGCCGCCGAGGCTCTTGAGGATGGACAGCTTGTAATCCCCCTCCGCGTTCACGATGCCGGAAATGCGCGGCGTGTAGTTCGGGCCGTCCGGCTCGAACTCGCGGGTCATCAGCGCATGGCGGAAGCAGTGTCCCTCCTCGAGGGCATCGCGGATGGTGTCGGTCTGATCGCCGTTTGTGACGACGGTCTTATCCCCGACCACGCGCACGGGATGATAGATAATCAGGCTCGGATCTTCCATTTTGGAGGGATCATACGCCTCGGTGCGGATGCCGTCCGCCGTTTCGGTGAAAACGCGGTTGCGGCTGTTGACGCTGCGGCCCATGATGAAATAGGCGATCACGGCGTGCTGGTTATCGGCACTGCGGCCCAGCAGAATGCCGCGCCCGGGATAGGAATTGGCGCTCAGATATTTGTCGAGTTCGAGAATCTTCATGCTTGCTTCTCCTCCGCGATTTTTTCGGAAACCATCTGCACCGCCTGCGGCAGGAGGAGCCATTCGGCCTGCTCCATCACGCGGCGCTGCAAAATCTCCGGGGTGTCTCCGTCCTCGATAGGAACGGCCTTCTGCAGCAGAATACGCCCTCCGTCGGGGATCTCGTTCACAAAATGCACCGTGGCGCCCGTCACCTTCACACCGCGTTCAAGCGCCGCCTCGTGCACACGCAGGCCATAGAAGCCCTGCCCGCAGAAGGACGGAATCAGCGACGGATGCACATTCAGAATCCGCTCCGGCCATTTGTCGGTAAAGTCCTTGCTCAGGATGCTCATGAATCCGGCCAGCACGATGAGTTCGATGTCATGCGCCGCCAGCGCGGCCTCGATGACCGCCTCAAAGGCTTCCTGCGAGCCAAACGCCTTCCGGGAACACACGGCGGTGTCCACGCCGGCTTTCTCCGCCCGCTGCAATGCGTAGGCGTTCTCGTTGCTCGAGAGGACGAGAACGATCTCTCCGGCGCTCAGCGTACCGGCAGCCTGTGCGTCGAGCAGCGCCTGCAGATTGGTGCCGCCGCCGGATACAAAGACGGCGATCCTTGTTTTCAGCATAGGATCACCCGGTCGTCACCCTCGATGATCTCGCCCATGACATAGGCGTCCTCCCCCTGCTCGTGCAGGATGGCGAGCGCGCGCTCCACATCCTCGGGAGCGACCACGACACTCATGCCGACGCCCATGTTGAAGGTGTTGAACATATCGCGCTCGGGGATGTTTCCGGTTTTGGCAATCAGATCGAAAATCGGCAGGACGCGCACGGCGCTCTTGTCGATCCTCGCGGTCAGGCCGTTCGGGATGCTGCGGGGAATGTTTTCATAGAAGCCGCCGCCCGTGATATGGCTGATGCCCTTGACATCGACCTGTTCCATAAGGGCCAGCATAGGCTTCACATAGATTCTGGTCGGGGTCAGCAGCGTCTCACCGACGGAGGCGCCGCCCAGCTCGGCGCAGGGCGTCCTGATGTCGGCGTTCTCCACGTCGAACACCTTGCGTACCAGCGAGAAGCCGTTGGAATGAACGCCGCTCGAAGGAATGGCAAGGATCACGTCCCCGGCCTTCATGGCGGAGTTGTCAAGGATGCGGTCCTTATCGACCACGCCGACCACAAACCCGGCCAGGTCGTATTCGTCCGCGGGATAGAAGCCCGGCATTTCCGCCGTCTCGCCGCCGACCAGCGCCGCGCCGGACTGCACGCAGCCCTCGGCCACGCCGGAGACGATCGCCGCGATGCGCTCGGGGTCGTTCTTGCCGCAGGCGATGTAGTCCAGGAAGAACAGGGGCTTTGCACCGCAGCAGAGAACGTCGTTCACGCACATGGCCACGCAGTCGATGCCGACGGTGTCATGCTTGTCCATGAGAAACGCGAGCTTGAGCTTTGTGCCCACGCCGTCGGTGCCGGATACGAGCACCGGCTTTGCGATGCCGGTCATATCCAGCTCAAACATACCACCGAAGCCGCCGATGCCGCCGAGGACGCCCTCGGTGGTGGTGCGGGCGATATGCTGCTTCATAAGCTCGACCGCCTTGTAACCGGCGGTGATATCCACGCCGGCTGCGGCGTAGCTTTCACTGAAACTTTTCATTTGCGTCCCTTCCCCTCGCTGATTTTGTATTCAAACCGGCTCTTGCCGTCATCCTGCGGGATCTGCGTCGGATAATCGTTCGTGAAGCAGGCGTCACAGTAGCCTTCGCGCCGATCGGAACCGATGAGGTACGGCAGATCCTCCACCGGGAGGTATCCCAGAGAATCGGCGCCGATGAGGGCTGCCGTCTCCTCCACCGTGTGCGAGCAGGCCACAAGGTTTTCACGCGAGTCAATATCCGTGCCGTAGTAGCAGGGATTCAGAAACGGCGGCGCGGAAATACGCAGATGCACCTCGGTTGCTCCTGCCTCGCGCAGCAGGCGCACAAAGCGGGCGCTCGTCGTGCCGCGCACGATGGAGTCGTCCACGACAATAAGGCGCTTGCCCTTCACCACGCTTGCAATGGGATTGAGCTTGATGCGAACGAGATCCTCCCGGGCAGACTGTCCCGGCGCGATGAAGGTGCGGCCGATGTATTTGTTTTTGATAAAGCCCACGCCATAGGGGATCCCGGAAGCACGGGCATAGCCGAGCGCCGCGTCCAGGCCCGAATCGGGCACGCCGATGACGACATCCGCCTCGGCGGGGTGATGCTTTGCGAGGATCTCGCCGGCCCGCAGACGCGCCTCGTGGACGCTCACGCCGTCAATGACGGAGTCGGGACGGGCAAAGTATATATACTCAAAGATGCAGGTCTTTTTCGGCGCTTTGCCGCAATGATCGCGGATGCTTTGCACACCGTTTGCCGTGAATACGAGGATCTCGCCGGGGTCAAGGTCGCGGACGAAATGCGCGCCCATTGCTTCGAGCGCACAGGTCTCAGAGGCAACGATGTAGGAGCCGTCGTCGCGCTCACCATAGCACAGCGGGCGGAAGCCGTTCTCGTCGCGGGCGGCAATGAGCTTCGACGGGGACATGATGACGAGGGAATACGCGCCCTTGATCCTGTTCATGGCCCGGTTGACCGCTTCCTCGATGGAGGGCGCAGACAGACGCTCGCGGGTGATGACATAGGAGATGACCTCCGTATCACTGGAGGTGTGGAAAATGGAACCCTCCAATTCCAGCGCGCGGCGAAGCTCCAGAGAGTTCACGAGGTTTCCGTTATGGGCAAGCGCCATGTGACCCTTGATATGGTTGACCACGATGGGCTGGCAGTTCTCGCGGCCGTTGCCGCCGGTCGTACCATAGCGGGCATGACCGACCGCCATGTTGCCCTCCGGCAGCTTGTCCATCACCGGACGGGTAAAAACCTCGTTGACAAGACCCACATCCTTGTAATGGCTGAACAAGCCGTCATCGTTTACGACGATGCCGCAGCTCTCCTGCCCGCGGTGCTGCAGAGCGTAAAGTCCGTAATAGGCAAGCGGGGCAACGGGCATCCGCTTTTCGGCGAAGATGCCCAGCACGCCGCATTCTTCATGAAGATTTCCCATACAGAATCAGCCCAGGATGCGGCGCATCATCTCGGAATAGGCGTCCTCGACGCCGCCGAGATCGCGGCGGAAACGATCCTTGTCGAGCTTCTCATGGGTCGTGCTGTCCCAGAATCGGCAGGTGTCGGGGCTGATCTCATCGGCAAGAACGATCGTGCCGTCGGAGGTCTTGCCGAACTCGAGCTTGAAGTCCACGAGATCGACGTTGACGTTCTTGAAGAAAGCCTTCAGGACGTCGTTGATCTTAAACGCCATGGTCTTGATGGTCTCGATCTCCTCCCAGGTCGCGGCCTTGAGGGCGACGGCGTGATAGGAGTTCATCAGGGGGTCGCCGAGCTCGTCATTCTTATAGGAGAACTCAATGGTCGGGTTCTCGAAAACGATGCCCTCCTCGACACCGAAGCGCTTGGCAAAAGAGCCGGCGGAAATATTGCGGATGATAACCTCCAGCGGAACGATGGAGACCTTCTTCACAACGGTGTCGCGGTCGCTCAGCTCCTCGACAAAATGCGTGGGGATGCCCTCCTTCTCGAGGAGCTGCATGAGATAGTTGGTGACGCGGTTGTTGATGGCGCCCTTGCCGATGATCGTGCCGCGCTTTTCGCCGTTGAAGGCGGTCGCGTCGTCCTTGTAGGAAACGAGCACCAGTTCGGGGTCATCGGTTGCAAAGACTTTTTTGGCCTTGCCCTCATAGATCTGTTCGAGTTTCGTCATGGTTATACCCTCCCAATGATTCGGTTTACTATTCTTCAGGTGTTGTATTTTTTCTCGACCTCTGCGTTCTTCCGGAGAACCTTTTCCGTTTCGGCCCGGCGGAGTTCGTCGAGCTTCCGGGCCACGTCCCCGTCGGACACGGCGAGAATCTCCATGGAAAGCAAAGCGGCATTGACCGCCCCATCAATCGCCACGGTCGCGACCGGTATGCCGGAAGGCATCTGCACCGTGGACAAAAGGGCGTCAACACCGTCAAGAACAGAGGATTTCAAGGGGATGCCGATTACCGGCAGCGTCGTATTGGCTGCCAGGGCTCCCGCCAGATGCGCTGCCTTGCCGGCAGCCGCAATAATCGCACCGAAACCGTTTTTCCGGGCGTTCAGCGCAAATTCACGCGCCTCCTCCGGCGTGCGGTGCGCTGAGAAAATGTGGACTTCAAAGGGGATCTCATACTTTGCAAGCGTATCCGCCGCTTTTTCCACCACAGGCAGATCGCTGTCGCTGCCCATGATAATGGCGATCTTTTTCATCGCTTCTCTCCTTTCGGCTGTCATAGTTCTGAATAGTGCAAAACAGGCAGTCTTATCCGCATCGGATAAGACTGCCCAGACGGTCGGCATTGTCCAAAAACCGGCTCCCACAGCGTTCATTCGCATTCCGTCAGTTACCGGTTTTCGTTTTAATTTTCGCGTCGTGCGCCGGGCGGTATCGTTTAAAATCGCGACGGGAACTCAACGTATGTTCATTATAACAAATACCGATTTGCAAAGTCAATTCCCGCCCGCAAAACCCGGAGACAATTTTGGCCATGATTCGATCGCTTGCTTTTGTCTATTTTGTATAGTTCCGCTCAGACGGCACAACATTTTGTTGATTCTCGTTTTGAAAAACGGTCATTTCCGCAGGAGCAGCCGGGCATGAACCGCCGTCTCCCCATCCGGTTTCCGCACCTGGAAATACCAGCCATCCTCGCGAAGCTCGCGGTTGATTTCGAGCGTCTGCCCCTCGTAGCAGCCGAGACGGTAGGAAATCTCCATCTCGGAAATGTCCATCGCCGCCTGTTCCTCCGTGGTAAACGTGCCGAGGAGCATACGGATATAGGCCACGTTATTCATGTGCCGGCCGAGGTCAATATCCATCGAACCGACGGTATAGTGATGCGTCCGGCTGTCATCGGCCGGTTCAAAATCCTTAAACCGCGTAAACGCCTCGGCGCAGACCTTCTCCTCCCGGTGGACAAGCTCGACCGGATAGCCATAGGAGGTCGAACGCCGAACCATGCCCGTATCCATATCCTGTGCAGCCCATTCCGTCCGGCCCTCCGCCAGCAGCTCTCCGTCCTCCGAAAGGCGGTAAAAGCGGTCGCATTTGGCAACGCCCGGTTTCCCGGGCCACGTTTCCGCCTGAACGGACGCCATCAGCATCGGACGGCGGTAAAACTTTATCCGGGTGCGGACCGCCACCCAGAAGCACCGATGCTCCAGCATTTCATAATAGCTGACGCCCAGCCTGGCCGCGTGCTCGGAGGCCAGATCCATGCAGATATCAAAGATGTTCCGGATACCGAGCTTTCCCTCTGCGTCACAGAGGCTCGTAAGGACTACAAAATCTTTTTTCAGAAAATTTTCCATATCAATTTTCCCCCAATAAAAGCAGCCCGGCACACGCCGGGCCGCTGCATTTACTTTTCCCAGAGCGTAAGCGCTCCCCGTTCACGGGTCGCATTCAGGTCGATCAGACGCTGATTGGACGAACCGCGGAAGCGAAGTCCGATATCCTTCCGGCTTTCCACAAACGGGCCGTCAACCAGCACGTCGATCAGTCCCAGCATCTCTTCCGTTTCCGCGCAATGCGGTGCGCTGCCGTCCCGGAGCAGATCCTCGTACAGGTAACCGGTAAACGCCCATACCGTCTTGCGCGGAAAGGCGCGCTTTACCCGCCGGAGAAACGGCAGAAGCACCTGCTGGTTTTCGGGCTCAAACGGATCGCCCCCGAGCAGGGTCAGGCCGTTGATATATGCCGGTTCGAGCATCTCCAGAAGCCGGCTCTCCGTTTCGTCGGTAAACGGTTCGCCGTAGGAGAAATCCCACGTTTCCGGCTGGAAGCAGCCCGGGCAATGATTTCGGCAGCCGGAAACGAACAGCGTTACGCGCACGCCGATACCATTGGCAATATCGCAGTTTTTTATGTTGCCGTAATACATACTTACTCGGCCGTGACGGTTTCCTTCTCCGCTTCCTCCGCAGGCGCCTCGGCGATGACCTCTTCCGCGACGACGGGTTCTTCGACGACGACGGGTTCTTCCACGACGACGGGTTCTTCCACGACGACGGGTTCTTCGACGACGACGGGTTCTTCCACGACGACAGGTTCTTCGACGACGACGGGTTCCTCCACGATCACGGGATCTTCGACTACGACGGGTTCTTCGACGACAACGGGTTCTTCGACGATCACCGGATCTTCCACAACGGGCGCGGGCTCTGCGATCTCTTCCTCGATGACTTCGCCGTTTGCCTTGGCCTTATCGGCTGCGGCCGCTTTC
>JBJDYS010000006.1:0-26541 GCA_051867595.1 Oscillospiraceae bacterium | reverse complement strand
GTGCCAATCCCGGAGTATTCAGGTACTCCGGGATTTTCTTTTCCATATAAAAAAGAACCGTCCGGACGGACGGTTCTTTTTTTAGTTGGATCAGACAGCTTACGCCTTGACAGCCTTGGCGGCCTTTTTCTTCTCCCACTCGGTGACGCACAGAGAGCAGGAAATGTCGCCGGTGACGTTCAGGCAGGTACGGCCCATATCGAACAGACGGTCGACGCCGTAGATAATCATAATCATATCGACGGGGACACCGATCTGGGTCAGAACCATGGCCAGCATAATCATACCGGCGCCGGAAACGCCCGCGGTACCGATGGAAGCGAGGGTCGCGGTGACGACCACGGTGACCATCTGACCGAGGGTCAGGTTGATGCCGCAGAGGGCCGCCAGGAAGACGGTGGCAACGCACTGATAGATCGCGGTGCCGTCCATGTTGATGGTCGCGCCCAGAGGCAGAACGAAGGCGGCGATATCTTTATCCGCGCCGAGCTCATCCGCGCAGTCCTTGGAAACGGGCAGCGTAGCCGCGGAGGAGGTGGAGGTGAACGCGAACGCCATGGCGGCGAAAGCGCCCTTGAAGAACTTCAGGGGGCTGATATGTGCGAAAATCTTCGCGGACAGGGAGTACACAAGAACCGCGTGGACGACATAGCCGATATACGCGCAGCCGATGACGATGCCGAGAGAACCGATGATGGAGGGGCCCTGCGTAGCGACGACCCAGGACATCATGGTGAACACGCCGATCGGGGACAGGCTGATGACGAAGTTCATGAGCTTCTCGATGACAGCGTAGGCAGAGCCGACGAAGTCCGCGCAGAGCTTGCCCTTCTCACCGGCAGCCAGAATGCAGCCACCGAGGAACAGGGCGATCACGATGACCTGCAGCATATTGGCATCGGTGAACGCCTGCCACATATTGGAGGGGAAGATACCGACGAGGGTATCCATGAAGTTCGCGCTCGTGGCCTTTTCCCAGACAGCGCCCTCTTCCAGCGCGAGAGTCGGGAACCAGCCGAAGCCCTCAAAGATCTTCGCAAAGAGAAGACCGAGGACACAAGCGATCGCGGTGGTGACCAAGAAGTACACGACCGTCTTCCAGCCGACGGAGCCGACCTTCTTGAGGTCGCCCATGTCGAGGATGCCGACGATCATGGACAGCAGAACAACCGGCACGACGATGAACTTCAGCAGGTTCACGAAGATGGTGCCGATGGGCTTCAGATAGTTCGCGGTGAAGTCCGCAAAGCCCGCGAAATAGCAGATGAGGCCGAGAGCGATACCGGCGACAAGTGCAATCACGATCCATGCGGGAAGGCTGAGTTTTTTCTTTTCTTTCATTGGGTAAGGAGCACTTCCTCTCTTAAAAAATGGTGGGTTAATTATATCACGCTCTGCCAAATGTGTAAAGAATTTTGTCTTACGAATTAGATATTTTAATGATATTGCACAAATATGGTTTTTATTCCGATCGATCATGCCGGCTTGTTAAAAAATCAGCTTTCTCCTCTTCCCTTTTTCCTGTAACGGATGTATAATCGGTTTACACAGCTTTTAAGCAGGGAGGATTCATGAACATGAGATCAAGACAGGAAATCAAAGCCATTGCCAAGGAGCGCTTCTCGGCAAACTACTGGCTCTGCGTACTCACAACACTGCTTTTGTCCCTCGTGATGGGGCTTACGGCCTGCTTGCCGGTGGTCGGCGTACTGATTTTTGCCGGCCCCCTCGCCATCGGCCTGAACTACTTCTACGTCATGAACATACTCGGCCGGGACGAGCTCGTCGATGTCGGCACCCCGTTCCAGACCGCCTTCACAAACTTCGGCCGGAAGCTCGGCGGTTATCTCTGGATGATACTGTTCACATTCCTCTGGGCCTTGCTGTTCTATATCCCCGGCATCATCAAGGCCTATTCCTATTCCATGACGCCGTACCTTCTGGCCGACTGCCCGAACGTCAAGGCCAAGGACGCGCTGAAGCTCTCCATGCGTATCATGAAGGGCCACAAATGGGAGCTCTTTGTTCTGCAGCTCAGCTTCCTCGGCTGGGAGATCCTCAGCAGCTTTACCTTCGGCCTGCTGAACCTCTTCTATGTCACTCCCTACATTTACAACACCTACGCCACCTACTACCTTGAGGTGCGCGAGGAGGCCCTGCGAAACGGCGTCATCACCATGGGCCAGCTCGAGGGCACCGAGCCCGTCTGAGCCACAGCACACGAAAACCCCGGCGCTTGTATCGCGCCGGGGTTTCTGTTATAATCGGTATATAGTATTTTATATAGCGCTTCAGCCGATGTCTGCCATACCGCCGTCCACGGACATCGCGTGTCCGGTGACGTGCCTGGATTTTTCGGAGCAGAGCCACAGAACGGCGTTCGCGATATCGGCGGTCTGGCCCATCTTGCCCATCGGGATGGGAGGGCCGTTGTCATCGCCGGCGGAGGCCGAAGAGCCGGACTCCATGGAGTTCTTCATAAGCTCGGTGCCCAGCGTGGGGCCGGGGCAGACGACGTTCGCACGGATACCCTGACGGGCAAATTCGAGCGCCGCCGTGCGCGTCACCGCGATGACCGCCGCCTTGCTCGGGCCGTAAGCGCCGAAGCCGGGAGCCATACGCAGGCCGCCGACCGAGGCCGTGTTCACGATCGCGCCGCCGCCGTTTTTCAGCATGGCGGGGATCTCGTGCTTCATGCACAGGAACGCGCCGCGGGCGTTGACCGACATTGTGTTATCCCAAATCTCCACCGGCAGCTCGGTCAGCCCATAGAAGGGAATGCGTACGCCGTCCGGGCCGACACCGGCGTTGTTGAACGCGCAGTCGAGCCGTCCGTACAGCGCCACGGTCTTCTCCACCATGGCTTTGACCTGCTCCTCGTTGGAGACGTCGCACTGCACGAAGCTCGCCTCGCCGCCCGCCTCACGGATGGCCTTCACCGTGGCCTCGCCGCCCGCGACATTGCGCCCCGTGACGACGACCACCTTTGCGCCCTCGGCCGCGAAAGCCAGCGCGGTCTCACGGCCGATGCCCGTTGCCGCGCCGGTGACGATCACTACCTTATCTTTGAATTCCGACATTATAGATTCCTCCTTGTATGATTCATGTCTGAGGTGTTTTATGGATATTTTACAGCTTCAGTATTTCCAGACCATCGCGCGCCTTGAAAACATCACCCGTGCCTCGGAGATCCTGTACGTCGCCCAGCCGAACCTGTCCACCAGCATCAAACGGCTGGAGGAGGATCTGGGCGTCTCGCTCTTTGACCGGCGCAAGGGCAAGATCAAGCTCACCCCGACGGGGAAGCTGTTTCTGTCCTATGTGGACAGCATTCTCTCCCAGCTCGACGACGGCATCGCCAGCGTCCGCGAAGCCGAACGCCGGGCCGATGAGCAGGTTCGGGTCGCGAGCGCGATCGTGGATCTGATGGGCCGCCTGCTGGACGACTTCCTGCCGGAGCATCCGAAGGTCGCCTTCCGCCAGTTCCATTGCCGCAACGACGAGGTCATCGACAAGGTCAAAAACGGCGAGGCCGATTTCGGCTTCCTGTTCGGCACGCCGCCGATGCAGGGGCTTGAATACATTCAGATCGACTGCTGCGAGCGCGTGCTGCTGCTCTCGGAGGAGCATCCGCTCGCGCAAAAGGAGCTTCTGTCACTCGCGGAGCTGGACGGCCAGCGGCTTGTATGCAACCTCGCGCGGGATGACGCCGACGTGCTCGCCGATCTCACCCGTTCCGGGCGCTGCCGGCCGGAGGTCTATTACGAGTGCGACGATAACCGCGTAGAGATCAGCATGATCCTGCGGGGCGGCGGCGCTTCCGTCGCGCCGGTCTCGCACTTTCTGAAGCTCCGGAACAATTACCCGACGCTCCCCCTGACCTGCCGCCGATTCCGCGAAACGCTTCCTCTGGCGCGGCTCGGCATGATCCGCCGGGGAGGCGAACGGCTGAGCCGGGCATCCCTGAGCTTTTACGAGATCGTCTCCCGCTTTTTCCTGCACGAGGCAGAGCTGGCTCAGCGCTTCACCGAGACCCTGCCGGAACGCTGACAGGCCTGTCCGTTCCCATTATTACCATACTTCCCAACGCTTTGCAAATACAAAAACCGGATAGAACTATATAGGATTTCATATACCCGTTAAGGAGGATAACACCATGGGCTTTCGCTATGAACACAACTGCGTAAACGTACTGGATCGGGATCGTTCGATCGCCTTTTACGAAAAGGCGCTGGGTCTGCGGGTTCTCCATCGCTTCTGTCCGCCGGATGCCCCCGATGTCGAGCTGATCTTCCTCGTCGATGACCGCACCGGGCATATGCTGGAGCTGGGCTGTCTGCCGGGCCGGCAGGAGCCGTGGGATCTCGGCGACAACCAGTTCCACATGGCCTTTGTCGCCGACGACATCGAAGAAGCCCACGCGCTGCACGAGCGCATGGGCTGCATCTGCCGGGACGATCCCGCCGCCGAGGTGTACTTCATCGCCGATCCGGACGGCTACCAGATCGAGATCATTCCCGCCGAGCCGAAGCAGCGCCCGTTCTGAAAACCAGACAAAAGCATCCCGGAACCGGTCATGGGTTCCGGGATGCTTCCGTTTAGCGGGTTATATCAGCCGGCCACCTCGACGATACGGCCGCCGGCCGCGATCTCGTTGGGATAGACCGTGTAGTCCTCCTCGGTGTGGCTCTGGAACCAGCCGGCCACCAGCTCCTGCACCTCGGTCTTATCGTGGCAGATCCAGTCGGCCATATCGCCGGTGTAGCTGTCGATCTCACCGCCGGTCATCGTCAGAACGCCCTCGCAGGTCCAGTCCGCATCCACCTGCACGCCGCCGTTTGCCGCGTCATAGACGAGGGTGTCGCCCACCTTGATGGTGACGGGCGTGCCGCTGCCGGCCGAGTAGGTGTAGGTCACCTCGATGCCGGAATACTGCGTGAAGGTGGTGTCCTCCTTCTCGGGATAGACGCTGCCGAGACCCTTCGTCACCATGGCGACTACGTCGTCGGCGGTATAGGTCGCATAGTACAGAACCGTCGGATTGGCAAAGATGCCCTGAATGTTCTCAAGCGTGATGTCGCCCGCCTCCACGGACGCGCGCAACCAGAAGCCGGGATAGGCCGCGAAATCATAGTCCACGCCCATCTTCTCGGAGGCCGCCGCACGGATGACATCGGTCATCAGGTCGCCGAGGTTCGTCTCGTTGCCGCGAACCGTGCCGCCCTCGTTGCCGGCGGACAGACGCTCGCCGTTCAGGAAGTAGTCGGTATGCGCGATGGGCTTGCCGAAGTCCTCCTTCACGCGGGCCATCGCCATATCGACCAGCGCCTGCACCTCCGCGTCGGGCGTGATGTCCGCCATATCACGGAGGACATCCCCGTCCACCGCGATGACCTCGCCGTCCTTGACGTAGAGGTACATGACGCCGATGCAGGTTCCGAAGCTCTCCGCCTGGTTTACATACGTATGCTCGTCACCGACCAGCACACCCTGACCGTTGTTGATGATGGAGTGGGTATGGCCGTCCACGAACGCATCCAGCCCGGTCACCTGATTGGCGACCTGCCAGGAGTTTGTATCGTTGGAGGAGACGCTGGTCGAGCCCTCGCCCATCCAGCCGGTATGCGCCACACCGATGACCACATCCGCGCCGCCGTCACGCAGGGCGTCCACGCTCTCCTGCGCGCTCGCGATCGAGCCGAGGCTCACCGCGTCCACCTCCAGCGCGCCGCCGCTGGTCGTCAGGCCAAAGACGCCGAGAACGAGACCGGTATCGGTCGTGAAGGTCGTGTAAGCGGGATAAAGCGCCCCGTCCGGCTCGGGATCTTCGATCGCAAGCGCGGACATATCCAGGCTTCCGTCCGCCGACAGCGTGACCTTTTCATACAGCTCGTCGAACAGCTCCGCGCCGATGACGGGCTCATAATTGGCCGTGTATTCCTCAAGGGGCAGGCCGGTGTCCTTCGCCTGCATATTGGCGCAGATGGTCTGCGTGTTCTCATACAGCGCGCTGAGCATCCGGTTCTGCCGCACCACGCCGGTCGAGCCGAAGTCGTTGTTGCCCGGCACGAGGACATCGTAGATGTTATCCATGATCGCGGGGATGAACTCGCCGTTATAGGAGCCCGCCACGGCCTCACCGCCGCCGTAAACGTCCCCGGCGGAGACGGTCAGAACGAGGGAATATTCGCCCGTGGCCTTCAGCTCATCGGCAAAGCCCTTGACATAGGGCTCGACATCCAGATGGCCATGCACGTCGTTCGTATGGACAACGGCGATGACCTCGTCATAGTCGGAGACAAACTGGACATTGCCGATGACCGTGCCGTTTTCGACCGACTCGGACTGCTCAAAATGCACGATGACGGGATACCGGGAGGTGATCTCCGCCGCCGCGTCGATCTCCAGCCTGCCGGTGAACACATCCGTTGTGAACTCATAGCCCTCCGGGCCGATAATCAGCTCATCCATCTCCTCCGGGATGAGGATGACCGTGTCCGTACCGGTATCCTGCGCCGCACCGGACGCCTCGCCGCTGGCATACGCCCCGACAGCTGCCAGGCCGAACAGCATCGTCAGTGCCAGAAGCACGGACAGATATTGGATTCCTTTTCTCATGTTTCGCCTCTCCTTATTATAATACTCCGCCGGAGCATTTCGCTCCGCATGGCATTACTTTAACATATTGTTCACGAAAACGCCATAATAATTTATTAACTAACCACTTGACGCGGCGCACCATGGGTATGTATACTGAAGCTTAACGAGATGTAATATCTCAAATTGCATTTGGAGGAAAGACAATGAAACACACATCCAGAATCCTTGCACTCATCATGGCTCTCTGCATGGTTCTCTCCCTGAGCGCTTTTGCCAGCGGCGAGGCCTCCGGAGGCATGATGGCTCCCCCTCCCGGCGGCGGCGCGACCAAGCCCGACACCTATGACGCCGTCCTCGAGATCACCGCGGACGAGACCATCGACGGCGTGGCCATGGAGTCCGTCAACGGAGACGAGAACATCATCCATGTTTTTGAAGGCGCTACCGCCACCATCGCGAACTCCAGCTTCGTGAACGGCGGTGAGGGCTCCAGCGGCGACGCTTCCAGCTTCTACGGCGTCGGCGCGACCCTGTTTGTCTCCGACGGCGAGATGTATGTCGAGAACGTCGACATCGACTCCCAGACCGCCGGCGGCGCGGGCGTTTTCGCTTATGACAACGGCGTGGCCTATGTGTCGAACGCCACCATCCACACCACCCAGGGCTCTGCGGGCGGCCTGCACGTCGCCGGCGGCGGCACCCTGTACGCCTGGGACTGCGATGTCGAGACCGAGGCCGGCATGGCGGCAGCGGCGATCCGCTCCGACCGCGGCGGCGGACTCATGGTCGTTGACGGCGGCCGCTATGTCACAAACGGCGGTACCGGCGCGGTCTATGTCACGGCGGACATCTCCATCCATGACGCTTACCTCTACACCGGCGGCTCCGAGGCCGTCGCCATCGAGGGCAAGAACACCATCCGTCTGTTCGACTGCCAGCTCGAGGGCAGCATGATCCCCAGCGCTCTGAACGACAACAAGGTCTGGAACATCATCGTTTACCAGTCCATGTCCGGTGACGCCGATGTCGGCACCTCCGAGTACGACATGATCGGCGGCCAACTCACCACCCACGCCGGCCCCATCGTCTACAACACCAACACCTCGAGCTACATCACCTTCAAGGATGTTGACATCATCCGCGGTGAGGACACCACCTACTTCCTGCAGGTGACCGGCAACTCCAGCTCCCGTACCTGGGGCACCGCCGGCAAGAACGGCGCCAACTGCATCTTCTCCGCCTATGAGCAGGAGATGCTCGGCGACATCGTCTATGACACGATCTCCAACCTCGACCTCTACCTCCTCGACGGTTCCCGGTTCGAGGGCGCTCTCCTCTGCGATGACAGCTTCAACGGCGGCAACACCGGCGACGGCATCGCGAACGTCACCATCGACGCCGGCTCCACCTGGGTCGTCACCGGCGACTCCGTCATCACCGGCACCCTCGCCTGCGCGGGCACCATCGAGAACGCGAAGGTCGTTGACGCCACCGGCGCGGTCGTCTATGGCGACGGCCAGTACACCGTGACCGTCGGCGCGTTCACCGCCGAGGCCGACACCTCCGCCGCCGGCGTCGCTCCCGTCTGGGAAGACTACGCGGTCGAGAATCCGTTCGCGGACGACGCTTCCGCCGAGCCCTCCGCTGAACCCTCTGCCGAGGCTTCCGCTGAGTCCGCCGCGGCCGGCTCCGTCGAGGACGCCTATGTTGAGTACATCCACGAGTGGCTGCTCAACGAGCTTGAAAACAACAGCTCCCTGACCATCGAGCAGATCGAAGACGAGTTCATGCCCCTCGTCGAGGCCGGTGACTACGTCTCCTTCCCCGCCGAGATGCTCTACAACGGTATGCTGAACACCGGCGTCGCGATGACCTTCGAGGAATTCGCCGCCCAGTACTGATCTCCTTAAAAAACCGAGGCCGGACGCCACCGCGTCCGGCCTTTTTAACCACGCTTTTAATTTACATAATTCTGTTTACATAAAACATTCTCCCCGCATAAAGCAGGAGGCCTCCGGGCGGAGACCTCCTGTCGTTTATCGGATGAGATCGGTGCGGTCGATGTACGTCGTGTGCAGGAGCTTGTGGGACATCTCGCCGTTCGGCTCGCCCAAAAACTCGGCATACAGCCTTTGCACCTCGGGGTTTTCGTGGCTCTTTCGCACGGGAAGGTTTTTCTCCTCCTCATAGATCGCCGCGGCGCGCTGCCGAACCTTAGCCCAGGTTCGCGGAGCGTTTCCGCCGCCGCCGATGCAGCCGCCGGGACAGGCCATGATCTCGATGAAGTCCCAGGGCGCGTCTCCCGCCTTGAGGCGCTCCATAACCTTGCGGGCATTGCCGAGGCCGTGCGCGACGCAGACGCGCACCGGCGTGCCGTTCAGATCGACGGTCGCCTCCTTCACGCCCTCCATGCCGCGAACCGCGTCAAACTCCAGCTTCGGCAGCGTCTCGCCGGTCACGACCTCGTACACCGTGCGAAGCGCTGCCTCCATCACGCCGCCGGTCGCGCCGAAGATGAGGCCCGCGCCGGAGCCAAGCCCCGTCGGCGAATCAAACGGCGTCTCCTCGAGCTTGTCGAAGGCGATGCCCGCCGCGATAATCATGTTCGCAAGCTCCTGGACGGTGATCGAAATATCCACGTCCCGGTCATAGCCGGAGGCGTTCATTTCCGGGCGCAGGCACTCATACTTCTTCGCCGTGCAGGGCATGACGGACACCGAGCAGATATTGGCCGGGTCAAGCCCCATCTTCTCCGCGCACCAGGTCTTGATGAGCGGGCCGAACATCTGCTGCGGACTCTTGCAGGTGGACAGATGCGGGCGCTGCTCCGGGTAAAAGGTCTCGCAGAATTTAATCCACGCCGGGCAGCAGGAGGTGATCATCGGCATGGTTCCGCCGTTTTTCATGCGGCTGAGCAGCTCCGTTCCCTCTTCCATGATGGTCAGGTCGGCGGCGAAGTTCGCGTCGAGGACTTTCTTGAAGCCCAGGCGCTTCAGCGCCGTGACGATGCGGCCCGTGGACACCGTGCCGGGCTCCTCGCCCAGACACTCCGCGAGGTTCACGCGCACGGACGGCGCGATCTGCACGACCAGATCCTTGCCCTCGTCGTACTCCTCATAGATGCGCCATGTGTCGTCGCGGATCGTGATCGCGCCGGTCGGACAGACCTGATAGCACTGCCCGCAGTTGACGCAGGGCGTATCCCGCAGAAGCTTTCCGAAAATGGGCACGACATTCGTGCGGTAGCCGCGGTTTTCCAGCGCGATGCAGTCCACGGTCTGCACCTCGCCGCAGGCCACGGTACAGCGGCGGCAGAGGATGCACTTGGCCGGTTCGCGCACCAGCGCCGGGCTGGAGCGGTCAACGGGCAGCTGACGCGGGTCATAGTCATAGCGGATCTTGTGCGGCTGACGGCCGAGATCGGCCGCGATCTTCTGCAGCTCGCACATCCCGCTCTTGCTGCAGGAAAGGCAGTTCTGCGGATGGCGGGCGAGGATCAGCTCCAGAATGTTCCGCCGGTAGCGGATCACCCGCGGCGACGCGGTTTTGACGTCCATGCCCTCCGCCACGGCGGTCGCGCAGGAGGCCTGCAGGGTCTGCCCGCCGTTTACCTCCACGACGCAGATGCGGCAGGCGGCCTTGACGGCCTGATCCTCGTGATAGCAGAGCGTGGGTATGTAAATATTCGCCGACCGGGCCGCCTCCAGAATGGTGCTCCCCGCCGGGACTGTGACCGGACAGCCGTCGATCGTAAGATGGATCATATCAGACATTGTAAGCACCTCCCACCAGACTGCACACATGGCACACATCCTTGTCGATATGGGACAGGAAGGCCGGGTAGAAGTTCCGCAGGCAGGTCTGCACGGGCATCGTGTTCGATACGCCGAGACCGCAGAGCGAGGTGGCTTTCATGATCTCGCAGAGCTCCTCGAGCGTTTCGAGGTCTTTCATGCGGCCCTTTCCCTGTGCGATGCGCTTCACGATGCGGTAAAGCTGCATCCCGCCCTCCCGGCAGGGCGTGCATTTGCCGCAGGATTCCTCGCGGAAGAAGTCGAGGTCGTTCGCGAGGATATCGACGATACAGTTGCGCGTGCTGAACACCATGACGGTGCCGCAGGACAGACAGCCGCCGTTATCCGCGACCTCGTCGATATCGAGGCGCATATCCACCTGCTCGGCGTTTATGATCGCGCCGGAGGCGCCGCCGGTCTGCACGCCGAGAAGCTCGTAGCCGTCGGCGATGCCGCCGCAGAAATCAAAAAGCAGCTCCTTGAGGTTAATGCCCATCGGCAGCTCAAATACGCCCTTGCGGACGATGTTGCCCGAGACGGTGAAGAGCTTCGTGCCGGGGCTTCCCTCCGTGCCGAAGCCGCGGTACCACTGCGCGCCGTTGCGGAAGATCATCGGCAGATTCGAGAGCGTCTCCACGTTGTTGAGAAGCGTCGGTTTTCCAAAGAGGCCGTGCTCCGCGGGGAACGGCGGACGATAGCGCGGCTCGCCGCGCTTGCCCTCGATGGACTCAAACAGGGCGGTCTCCTCGCCGCAGATGTACGCGCCGTTTCCAAGGCGCAGTTCGATATCAAAATCATAGCCGGAGCCGAGGATGTTCTTGCCGAGGCAGTGATGGTCACGGCAGCTCTGAAGCGCGTCGAAGATGTCCTGGATCATGTAGCTGTACTCGGCGCGCAGATAGATGAAGCCGTAATGCGAGCCGATGGCCTTGCCGGCGATCGCCATGCCCTCGAACACCTGGCAGGGATCGACCGTCAGGAGAATGCGGTCTTTGTTCGTGCCCGGCTCGCCCTCGTCGGCATTGCAGACCACAAAGCGCACGGGATCGGGGTTTTTGCTCTCGGCGCAGAACACAAATTTCCGCCAGGTCGGGAAGCCCGCGCCGCCGCGGCCGCGCAGACCGGAGGCCTTCGTCTCCTCGATGACCTCCTCCGCGCTCATGGAGAGCGCACGGCGCAGGCCCTCAAAGCCGCCGCAGGCCATGTACTCCCCGCAGTCCAGCGGGTTATACTGTCCGGCCTCATAGCGCTCGCGGTTGCGGAGAAGCAGCAGTTCCTCCTTCATTCGTCGTCCACCTCCTCGCGGATATAGGCTTTCAGGATGCTGCGGATGGAATCCGGCGTCAGGTTCGTGTAGACCTTCTGGTTAATCATGACCGCCGGGGCCACCTCGCACATACCGAGGCACGGGCAATACTCCAGCGTAAAGCGGCCGTCCTCCGTCGTCTCGCCCATCTTGACGCCGAGCTGATCCTCAACAGCCCGCACTACCTCCGCCGCGCCGTTGATGTGGCAGGGCGCGTTCCGGCAGATGCGGACGGTATATTTGCCATGCGGCCTCGTCGTCAGCATGGAATAGAACGTGATGAAATTGTAGACGTCGATCATGGTCAGGCCCATCTCGCGGGCAATGACATTCACGACATCATGGGAAAACACGGGCGTGATCTTTTTGACCTCCGTGCATACCAGGTTCAGCTGATCCCGCTGTCCCCGGAAGGGCGCGGCGATCTTGGCGACCTCCACCAGCAGCGATGCCGGTGTTCGGTAGTCATACGGGTTTCGCTTCATAGGAGTACCTCCGTTTTGGGTTAAGTCCATATTATACCCCCGCGGAATAATCGTCAATAGAACTGCCTATAAATACTATTTTAACAATAGCATTTTTTGTGCATTCTATCCAATTCCCCTCAATCTGTTCCGGCCTGCATAAAGCTCCCCATCCCCCGCATACACTCTACCATCGAATCGAAGCGGGAGTGGTATGAGTTGCGGGAAGATATTGAACAGCGGGCTGTTGATCTGGCCCTGTACATCATCGAAAACAATGCCACCGTGCGCGATGCCGCCGGACATTTCGGCATATCCAAGTCCACCGTACATAAAGACCTGACGGAACGGCTGGAGCATATCGACCGCCGTCTGTATGCACAGACAAGGGTCGTTCTCGACCAGAACAAGGCCGAACGCCACCTGCGCGGCGGCGAGGCCACCCGAAAAAAATATCGCGGCGAATAGGAGCGGATCTTCCCGCTCCTGTTTTTTTGCAACCGCAGCAGGGCCGGGCATTTTTATTGACATCCGTGATGCGACATGGTAAGTTATACAAGTATAATTTTTACCCAAATCCGGCAGGAGGTTTTTTGTGGCAAACGGAAAGCATCTTTACGGCAGGCAGAAGGGCCGGTACATTTTCGGCACGGCCAAAGTGGGCGAAAAGGGGCAGATCGTGATCCCGAAGGAGGCGCGCCAGCTTTTCGGCATCGAGCCGGGCGAAACGCTGCTCATCCTCGGCGACGAGGACAACGGCATCATCGTCTCCAAGCCCGAGGTTCTGCATCAGGCCGCCAACCAGATATTTCAGAGGATGGAGAGAAACCAGGATGGAAATGACAACGATCTATGAGGAGCTGGGGATCAGCCCGGAGGTATACGCCTTCGGCGAGCGCATCCTCTCCGGCCTGCGGGAGCGTTTTGACGAGATCGACGCCGCCGCGGAATACAATCAGGGCAAGGTGCTGGCCGCGATGCGGAAAAACCGCGTGAACGCGCAGTGCTTTGCACAGACCACGGGCTATGGCTACAACGATCTCGGCCGCGACGTGCTCGAGAAGGTCTACGCCGATACCTTCCACACCGAGGCGGCGCTCGTCCGCCCGCAGATCACCTGCGGCACGCACGCGCTCGCCATCGCGCTCTCCGCGAACCTGCGCCCGGGTGACGAGCTTCTCTCCCCCGTCGGCGCGCCCTATGACACGCTCGAGGAGGTCATCGGCATCCGCCCCTCGCGCTGCTCGCTCAGGGAGTACGGCGTGAGCTACCGGCAGGCCGAGCTCCGGCCCGACGGGACCTTTGACTACGACGCCATCCGCGCCGCGATCAACGACCGAACGAAGCTCATCACCATCCAGCGCTCCAAGGGCTACGCCACCCGCCCGAGCTTTTCCGTCGCGCAGATCGGCGAGCTGATCGCCTTCTGCAAGAGCGTGAAGCCCGGCGTCATCTGCATGGTGGACAACTGCTACGGCGAGTTCGTCGAGACCACGGAGCCGTCGGACATGAGCGCGGACATGATCGTCGGCTCGCTCATCAAAAATCCCGGCGGCGGTCTGGCCGCGGTCGGCGGCTACATCTGCGGCACGCAGGAATGCGTGGACAACTGCGCGTATCGTCTGTCCGCGCCCGGTCTCGGGCAGGAGGTCGGCGCAAACCTCGGCCAGCTCCCCTCGATGTTTCAGGGCTTCTTCCTCGCTCCGACAGTGGTTGCCGGCGCGGTCAAGGGCGCGATCTTTGCCGCGAGCATCTACGAGAAGCTGGGCTTTCGCTGCATCCCCAAGGCCGACGAGAGCCGTCACGACATCATTCAGGCCGTGGAGCTCGGCTCGCCGGAGCGGATGCTCGCGTTCTGCCTCGGCATTCAGGCCGCCGCGCCGGTGGACAGCTATGTGACCCCCGTCCCCTGGGCCATGCCCGGCTACGACGCGGACGTCGTCATGGCGGCGGGCGCGTTCGTGCAGGGCTCGTCCATCGAGCTCTCCGCCGACGGGCCCATCCGCGAGCCCTACGCCGTCTATTTCCAGGGCGGTCTCACCTGGTATCACGCAAAAACAGGCATCCTCATGAGCTTGCAGAAGCTCTATGAGCAGGGTCTCATCGAAAAGGAGCTTATAAAATGAGTTGGTTTTGGCTTTCTATTCTCGCGCTGATCTGCTGGAGCGGATCGGATCTGTTCTCAAAAATCGGATGCCGCGACAGCGACGACAAGACGAGCCATCTGAAAATGGTCGTCGCGGTCGGCTTTGTCATGGGCATCCATGCCGCCGTGGAGGTGTTCGCGCAGGGCGTGGAGATAAACCTCTCCATCATCCTGACCTACCTCCCCGTCTCGCTTCTCTACATCCTCTCCATGGCGATCGGCTATTTTGGACTGCGCTATATTGAGCTGTCCGTCTCCTCCCCGATCTGCAACTCCTCCGGCGCGCTCGTCGCCATCCTCACCCTCATCACCGCCGGTCTCGGCTCCATCAACGGCTGGCAGCTCGGCGCGACGGCGCTCGTCTGCATCGGCGTCATCGGTCTCGGCATCGTCGAGATGCGCGAGGACGAGGAGGCCCGCATCGCACGGCAGAGCATTTCCAATTACAAATACGCCAAATCCCTGATCGCCATCCTGATCCCCGTCGCCTACTGCATTCTGGACGCCGCCGGCACCTTTGCCGACAGTCTGGTGCTGGAGACCCTCGACGAGGACAGCGCGAACGTCGCCTATGAGCTCACCTTCCTCCTCGCGGGCATCGTCTGCTTCATCGTCCTGCTCATCAAGAAAGAGAAGTTCCTGCCGAAGCGCGAAGCGCCCAAGTACATCGGCGCCTGCTTCGAGACGGCGGGCCAGCTTGCCTATATCTACGCGCTCGCGGATTCCGAGCACGTCGCCATGTCCGCGCCGATCATCTCCGCCTACTGCCTCGCGTCCGTGATCTGGGGCCGCATTTTCCTCAATGAGAAGCTCTCCTGGAAGCACTATCTCATGATCGGCATCGCCGTTGTCGGCATCGTCGTCCTCGGACTGTTTGATGAATTGGGGTGACAAAATGCTGCACTTTGAAAACGATTACAGCGAGGGCGCGCATCCGACGGTTCTGCAGGCGCTGATCGACTCCAACCTGGAGCCGCAGTCCGGCTACGGCGCCGATCGCTTCACCGAGGCCGCTAAAGAAAAAATCCGCGCGGCGTGTTCCTGTCCGGACGCGGAGATCTTCTTCCTCGTCGGCGGCACGCAGACAAACCGCACCGTCATCGACACGATGCTCGCTCCGTGGCAGGGTGCCGTCTCCGCCGCGACCGGGCATATCGCCGTCCATGAGGCCGGCGCCATCGAGGCCGGCGGTCACAAGATCCTGACGCTTCCGGGCCACGACGGCAAGATCACCGCCGGGGAGCTCAAAGCCTATATCGACACGTTCTACTCCGACGCAAACCACGAACACATGGTTTTCCCGGGTCTCGTGTATGTCTCGCACCCCACGGAGTACGGCACGCTCTACACAAAGCAGGAGCTTTCCGACATCGCCGCCATCTGCCGCGAGCGGGAGATTCCGCTCTTTCTGGACGGCGCCCGGCTCGGCTACGGCCTGATGAGCCGCGGCGCTGACCTCACGCTCGCCGACATCGCCGCGCTCTGCGACGTGTTCTACATCGGCGGCACCAAGGTCGGCGCGCTCTGCGGCGAAGCCGTCGTCTTTACAAAGAGGAATATGCCGCCGCATTTCATCAACCAGGCCAAGGCTCACGGCGCGCTTCTCGCAAAAGGCCGTCTCCTCGGCGTCCAGTTCGACGCACTCTTCACCGACGGGCTGTACTTTGCCATTGCCCGCCACGCCATCGATATGGCGGAGAAGCTCAAAGCGCTCCTCCGGGACAAGGGCTATACCTTCTTCCTCGACTCCCCGACAAACCAGCAGTTCGTCATCCTCGAAAACGACAAGCTCCCCGCGCTGGCGGAAAAGGTGGTTTTCTCCGCCTTCGAGCCGTACGACGAGACGCGCACCGTCGTCCGCTTTGCCACGAGTTGGGCGACAAGGCCGGAGGACATCGACGCGCTGGCCGCCATCCTGTAATATCGCAAAGATCGCCCCCGCCGTATGGCGGGGGCGGTCTTTTTCGTCACGGCCGCGGGCTTTCCGTCCCGCCGCCGAACACGATCGCGCGATAGTTCTGTTTATCCGTATCACCCTCCGTGCTGATGCAGAGGATGACGGCGTTTTCACCGAGGCCGAGCCGCTCGCGGATGCCCGCAAGCTCCGCACGGCGCAGGATCTGCGCGGCCGCGCCGACCGTGACCGCGCCGCTCTCGCCGGAGACGATCGGCGCGTCGCCCCCGCAGGGCTTTGCGAGCAGGCGCATTCCCTCCTCCGCCGTTTCATCCGGGCAGGTCAGACAGAAATCCGCATACGCCGCGATTTGCTCCCATCCGATCGTGCACGGCTCGCCGCAGCTCAGCCCCGCCATGATGGTATGCAGCTCGGGGCAGGGATGCAGCGCGCCGTCCGCCGCCTGTGCCGTGCGGAAAATACAATCCGCGCCCTCCGGCTCGACGATCGTCACGACCGGCCTTTCCGCGCCGTACACATCCGCGAAAAAGCCCGCCATCGCCCCCGCCATCGCGCCGACACCGGCCTGCAGGAAGATATGCGTCGGACGGACCTCCCGGAGCTGTTCAACGATCTCCAGCCCCATCGTCGTGTAGCCCTGCATGATTTTTTCGGGGATCGCCTCGTACCCGTCCCACGCCGTGTCCTGCAGGAGCGTGCCGCCATGCTCCGCCGCATAGCGCGCGGCATAGCGCACACAGTCGTCATAGGCAAGCGCGGTGATCTCCGCCTGCGCGCCCAGCGCACGGATGTTTTGAAGCCGCTCCTCACTGGAGCCGGCGGGCAAAAACACAACGGCCCGCTTTCCCATCCTCTGCGCCGCCCACGCCACACCGCGGCCATGATTGCCGTCCGTCGCCGTGACGAACAGCTCCGCCGCCGGGTTTTCTTCCAAAACGCCGTGCATGGCATAGCTTCCGCCGAGCGCCTTGAAGGCGTTCAGCCCAAAGCGCCGGCTCTCATCCTTCACATAGAGGCCCCGCAGGCCGAGCGCCTCCGCCAGCCCGTCGAGCCTGACAAGCGGGGTCGGCTCATACCCCGCGAGCGTCTCGTGAAACGCACGGGCCTGCGCCGCCGTGCTTCGGGTGAACAGCGCCGGTGCGCCGTGTTTTCGTTGGATGTCCGTGATTTTCATGCCGTAACCCCCTGCCTCTGATAAGGCCATTATAGCACAGCTTCCGCGCCGCGGCTGAAATTTCCCTTTTTCTGCTTGACAGGCGGTTTCGGTCGTGCTAATATATGAACAGTTATTCATATGTTTGTTTTGAGGTGTCCCATGAACGAGAACGAAATCGAACGCTGCGGCTTTTTATGCGTACACGAGCCCACGGTGGAGCGGGTACTGCACGGGATGCCGGACGATGAGACGCTCTATGACCTCGCGGAGCTTTTCAAGGTTTTCGGCGATACCACCCGCATCCGAATCCTTTACGCGCTGTTTGAGGCGGAGCTCTGCGTCTGCGATCTCGCGCAGCTTCTGGGCATGACCCAGTCCGCCGTCAGCCATCAGCTCCGGGTGCTCAAGGGCGCACGCCTCGTAAAGCCCCGGAAAGAGGGCAAGACGGTGTTCTACTCCCTCGCCGACGACCATGTCCGCAAGATCATCGCGCAGGGCATGGATCACATAACCGAATAAACCCATCTACCCCCCATAAAGGAGAATCAACATGAAAAAGACCTTCAACCTGATCGACCTAGACTGCGCCAACTGCGCCCGTAAGATGGAGGACGCCATCAAAAAGCTTGACGGCGTCACCGACGCCACCGTCAGCTTCATGACCCAGAAGATGACCATTGAGGCCGACGACGCCCGCTTTGACGCGATCATGAAGGACGTCGTCAAGTGCATCCGCCGCGTGGAGCCCGACTGCGAGGTCGTGCTGAAATAAGATGAACCGCAAGCAAAAGCGGTTATTATACCGCATCCTCATCGCCGGCGCGCTGCTGCTCACCGCGGCGCTGCTGCCCGTGGAGGGATATTGGCGGCTGCCGCTGTTTCTCGTGCCGTATTTCGTCGTCGGCTGGGACATTCTGCGGAAGGCCGCGCTGAACATCGTCCACGGACAGCTCTTTGACGAGAACTTCCTGATGTGCATCGCGACCGTCGGCGCGCTGATTCTGGGCGAGTACGCCGAGGCCGTCGGCGTCATGCTGTTCTATCAGGTGGGCGAGCTGTTTCAGAGCTATGCCGTCGGCAAATCCCGGCGCTCCATCGCCCAGCTCATGGACATCCGCCCGGACAGCGCCAACCTCCTGCGGGACGGCGAGCTTGTCGAGGTCGATCCGAACGAGGTCATGGTCGGCGACGTCATCGTCGTCCGTCCCGGCGAGAAGATCCCCCTTGACGGCGTGATCGCGGACGGCGCGTCCGCGCTGGATACGGCCGCCCTCACCGGCGAATCCGTCCCCCGCGACGTCGCGGCCGGCGATCAAGTCGTGTCCGGCTGCGTGAATCTGACGGGCCTTCTGACCATCACCGTCACAAAGCCCTTTGGCCAGTCCACGGTCTCCAAAATTCTTGACCTCGTGGAAAACGCCGCCGCCAAAAAGGCCAAGGCGGAGAACTTCATCACCAAATTTGCCCGCTGGTATACGCCCGCCGTGGTCATCGGCGCGGCACTGCTCGCCGTGGTGCCGTCGCTCATCACCGGACAATGGGCCGAATGGGTACACCGGGCGCTGATCTTCCTGGTGATCTCCTGCCCGTGCGCGCTGGTCATTTCGATCCCGCTGTCCTTTTTCGGCGGCATCGGCGGCGCCTCGGCGCGCGGCATCCTCGTCAAGGGCGGAAACTACCTTGAGCTGCTGGCCCGGACGGAAACCGTGGTTTTCGATAAAACCGGCACGCTGACCAGGGGCGTTTTCGAGCTGGCCTCCCTTCACCCGGCGGAGGGCGTTTCCGAGGCAGAGCTTCTCGAAATCACCGCGCTCGCGGAATGTCACTCAAATCACCCGATCGCGCAGTCTCTGCGCGCCGCGTTTGACGGCGAGCTCGACGCCGCCCGCGTTTCCGATGTGACCGAAACGCCGGGCTATGGCGTCACCGCCTCCGTGGACGGGAAAACCGTCCTCGCCGGAAACGAAAAGCTTCTGGCCGGGGCCGGCATCGCCGACGCGCCGATCGACGCCGCAGGCACCGTCATCCATGTGGCGTCCGACGGGAAATACCTCGGCTGCGCCGTCATCGCGGACACGCCGAAGCCCACCGCCGCCGGAGCCGTCGCCGCCCTGAAGGCGAGGGGTATCCGCACCGTCATGCTCACCGGAGACACGGAGCGGGTCGGCGAGGCCATCGCCGCACAGCTCGGTCTCGACGAGGTACATACCCAGCTTCTGCCCACGGACAAGGTGGCGCTTCTCGAATCGCTTCTCGCCCGAAAATCCGCCAAGGGCGTCCTCGCCTATGTCGGCGACGGCGTGAACGACGCGCCCGTCCTCAGCCGCGCGGATGTGGGCATCGCCATGGGCGCCATGGGCTCGGACGCCGCCATCGAGGCCGCGGACATCGTCCTCATGGACGACGACCCTGCCAAACTCACCGAGGCGATGGACATCTCGGCTCGCTGCCTGCGTATCGTGAGGCAGAACATCGTTTTCGCGCTCGGCATCAAGGGTCTGTTCCTGCTTCTCGGCGCGCTCGGCGTCGCCACGATGTGGGAGGCCGTCTTTGCCGATGTCGGCGTCGCCGTCCTCGCGATCCTGAACGCCAGCCGTATGCTGCACAGCAAGTAAATAAGAAACAAGGAAAAAGCCGACCCATGGATGAACCATGGGCCGGCTTTTTCAGATGCAGTTTTTCACTTTTTCAGAAGCTCCAGAATCTCATCGGCCGATTTCCCGCTGTTGACCAGCTTGGAAAGAACCTTTTCGACCTCCTGCTTCTGCGCGGCGTTGGCTGCCTGTGCGGCGGCCGCTGCATCTGCCTGAGACTTTCTCTCAATGAGAGCGTTGAGCTTTCGCTCGGCGGCGCGGAGTTCCTTTTTCTTGGTTTTAAGCTGTTCCTTCAGCGTCTCCATCTGCGTCTCGAGTTTCTGCTCCTCGCTCTTCAGCTTATTTTTCAAAGCGCGCTGCGCCGTGATCTGACTGCCCAGCTGCGCCTCGGAGAGAAGAGTCTTCTTGTTTTTGCTGCCTTTTGGTCTCGACATGAAAGTCACCCCCCACGAGTTATTTGGATGTCGATATGACACGCAAGCTTATTTATTATAATCCAAATTTTAACAAAAAGCAACCCCTGCCCTCTGAATATTTATTAATATTTCGCAGAAAAAACATTCATTTTTCGTCGGGAAAAAAACTTCCCCACGGTCACTTCCGGTAAAACAGAATCCCCAGGCAGCCGGGGCCGCAATGGCAGGAGATCGTGCAGCCGGCACGGGTCCGGTAAATCTCCGCGAACGGCACGCACTCGCGCACCGTTTGTTCCACGAGATCACGGGTCGCCTCATCGAAGCCGGAGTCGGTGATAAACACGCGCCGCGGATCCACGGAATCGGCATCGGCCAGCTTATCCTTGACATATTGCACAAGGCAGCTCTGCATATTCCCGCGGTATTTCTTGCCCACGCCCATCTTGCCGTCCACGACGTTGATGCACGGATGGAGCTTGAGCATATTCGCACCCAGCGCCGCCACCGTCGTGCAGCGTCCGCCGCGGCGCAGATATTCAAGCGTGGTCAGAACAAAACTGACGTCGAGCTTCTTCTGCCGCTCATCCAGCTCGGCCTTGATGTCCGCCGCATCCATTCCCTCCTCGGCCAGAATACAGGCGTCCAGAACCAGATGTCCGATGCCGGTTGACAGGTTCCGGCTGTCCACGACATAGACATTCCCCAGCTCCTCCGCCGTGATGCAGGCGTTCTGATAGCAGGCGGACATCTCGCTCGAGATCGTGAAATGGACGATGGCGTCATACTCCTGCAGAAGGGGTTTGAATACATCCGCATACTGCTGCATATTGACCGCAGCGGTTGCGGCGACGCCGCCGGACGCCTCCGTCATTTCCAGCATGGTCGCCGGGTCGATCTCGATGCCGTCCAGATAATTTTTCCCGTCCACCGTCACCGTCAGGGGCACAATGGTGATCCCGTAGCGTTCGATCAGCTCGGGGCTGAGATCGCAGGTGCTGTCCGCTGTGATTTTGACTTTCATCTATATTCGCCTTTCTCCCGGGTTCTTCCCGGGCCTTCCGTATGTATTCACTTTATGATTCCTACATTGTAATATATTTCACAGAAAATTACAATGAGTTTTTACGCCCGCACGAGGCACTTGTCTTCCGCCGCATTTTATGATACCATATTATCAATTCTTCCCCGGAAAGGAGCGCCGGTCATGAATATACACGAGTCCGCGGAAGACTATCTCGAAACCATCTATATGGAATCCCTGCATCGCAGCGCGGTTCGATCCATAGACATCGCCAACGCGCTCGGTTATTCCAAGCCGTCGGTCAGCGTCGCCATGAAGCAGCTCGAGGAAAACGGCTATATCCGCCGGGACGAGGATCGTTTTATCTCCCTCACAGACAAGGGCATGGAGATCGCTCTGCGTATGTACGAGCGGCATAACACCCTTGCCGCCTGCCTCATGAAAATGGGCGTCAGCGAAGAAAACGCCTTTCGCGACGCGTGCAAGATCGAGCACGATCTCAGCGACGAGAGCTTTGAATGTATCCGGGCCTACGCCGCCCGATTTCTGAATCCGAACTGAAAAAAGACGGAAGCCGATGCTTCCGTCTTTTTTTATCGCTTTTCCATATACCGCATGGCGGCTTTGAGCATGAGGCGCTTGACGCCCACGCCCTGAAAGTCGATCTCCACGAGGTGATCGCCGCCCATCGGGGTCATCTTCAGGATAACGCCCTCCTTGAAGGCGCTGTGATAGACATGATCGCCCTCACTGAAATCCGCCTTCGCCGCAGCAGGCCTGGACACCGGCGGCGCGACCGTCTTTTTCTTCGGCGGCCACTCGGTCTTTTTCTGCGGCACGTCGTCGAAGTCGAAGTACGTCGGCCGGAGGTCGGAATATGGCCGGTCGATATGCTCCGGCGGGATCTCATCCACGAACCGGCTTATCCGGTGGGAGGCCGTCTGGCCGAACACCATGCGCTGGCGGGCGCTCGTGATATACAGGCGCTTTTTGGCGCGCGTGATCGCGACATAGGCAAGGCGCCGCTCCTCCTCCATCTGTTCCGACTCCCCGATGGCCTGCAGCGAGGGGAACAGCCCCTCCTCCATGCCGGCGATGAACACCGTGGGAAATTCCAGGCCCTTGGCGGAGTGGATGGTCATGAGCGTGACCGTGTTATCGTCCGCGTTCACGTTTTGCAGGTCGGTATACAGGCTCACCTCATCGAGGAAGCCCGCGAGCGTGTTGTCGCCGCTCTGCTTCACATGGGTGGCGATAAAGCTCTTGAGTTCCCGGACGTTCTCGAGGCGGTTGAGGTTTTCCTCGGACTTCGTCTCCATGAGCGCCCGGGCATAGCCGGTTTTCTCGAGCAGTGCGTCATACAGCTCCTCCAGCGTCGCCGTCTGCGTCATGAAGGACAGCTCGTTCATCATCGCGGCAAACGCCTTGAGCTTCTCAGCCGCCCGGGACAGCTCCGGGAAGCGATCCGCCATGGAGATCACCGTGAACAGCGGAATGCCGTTCTGCTCCGCCGCGGCACGGGCCTTTTCGATGGTGGTATTCCCGATGCCCCGCGCCGGGACATTGATGATTCGCAGCAGGCGCAGCTCGTCCGCGGGGTTGAGCAGCACGAAGAAATACGCCATCAGATCCTTGATCTCGGCCCGCTCAAAGAACGGATTGCCCTTCACGATGCGGGGACGGATGCCGTTTCGCAGAAACGCCTGCTCGATGGAGCGGGACTGCGCGTTCAGCCGGTACAGCACCGCATGGTCGCGGAGATTGTCGCCCTGCTGCACGGCCTGCAGAACCTGCCGCACGATATACTGCGCCTCGTCGTCCTCATTCCGGGCGACATAGAGCGTGATGCGGTCGCCGTCCCCGGCCTTTGTCCAGAGGCGTTTTCCCTTCCGCCCGGTGTTATGCGCGACAACGCCGTTCGCGGCATCCAGAATATGCCCCGTGGAGCGATAGTTCTGCTCGAGCCGGATGGCGCGGGAGTTCGGATACTGCCCCTCAAAGGACAGGATGTTCTCGATCGTCGCGCCGCGGAAGGCATAGATGGACTGGTCGTCGTCGCCGACAACGCAGATATTTTTGTGTCCTCCGGCCAAAAGGCTCGCGAGCAGGTATTGCAGGTTGTTCGTATCCTGATACTCGTCGATGAGGACATAGCGGAACTTCCGCTGATAATACTCCCGCACGTCCTCATGCTCCTGAAGCAGACGCACGGTGTTGTAGATCAGATCCTCAAAATCCATCGCGCCGGCCTCGCGCAGGCGCTTTTCGTATGCCTCGTACAGCACGGCCACGCCCTGCATACGGAAGTCGCCGGTCTTGTCCGCGATTGCCGAAAACTGCGCCGGGGACTGCATTTTGTCCTTGGCCTTGTCGATGACGCCGAGAACCCACTTCGGCGGATAGAGCTTCTCGTCCCGGTTGAGCTCCTTGAGGATGCGCTTCATCACCGCGGTGCGGTCGGCGGTGTCATAGATCGTGAAGCCGTTCGGATACCCGAGCTTCTCCGCGTCCCGGCGCAGGATGCGTACGCAGGCGGAGTGGAAGGTGCGCGCCCAGATATCCTCCGCCGTCGGGCCGAGCATGGCGTTCAGGCGGTCCTTGAGCTCCCCGGCCGCCTTGTTCGTGAACGTGATGGCGAGGATGCGCCACGGCTCCACCGGCTCGAAAGCGGCATACGTCTCCGCCTCGCGTTTGAGCTCCGCATCCCCGGCGAGGTAGGCCTTCATGACCGCCAGCTTGTGCTCCTCCGCATCCGGGGGCAGTTCCTCGCTGTCGGACGCACGGCCGTATTTCATGAGGTTCGCGATGCGGTTAATCAGCACCGTCGTCTTTCCGCTTCCGGCGCCCGCGAGAATGAGCAGCGGTCCCTCGGTCGCCATGACCGCTTCCCGCTGCCGGTCGTTCAGATTCGGAAAATTGCGGGCGATGACCGCCCGTCTCGTCTGTATGTAGTCTTTTTCAAAATTATCCATAGCATTATGATTATAGCATGGACTTTCTCCCCTTGCAATTACGGAAATCCTGAATATAATGTTAGTGGCTGTTCGACAATTTATAAGAAAAGGCCGTCTTTTATCATGATTTTTGAGAAAAAACAACTCCGCGCCCTCCTTGTCCCGCTCATCATCGAACAGGTGCTGACCGGCCTCATGGGCGTAGTGGACACGCTCATGGTCTCCCATGTCGGCGAGGCCGCCATCTCCGGCGTATCGCTCGTGGATTCCATAAACCTTCTGTTCGTCTATTTCTTCTCCGCGCTGGCCGCGGGCGGGACGATCATCTGCGCCCAGTATACCGGCCGGGATGACGAGGACGACACCAACAAAGCCGCTCACCAGGTCATGCTGGCAAGCCTCGTGCTCGCGGTTTTCTTCGGCCTCCTGCTGATGCTCATACGCCGCCCGATCCTGCGGCTCATCTTCGGCAATGTGGAGGCCGCCGTCATGGACGCTGCGGTCGTGTATCTGCTGATTACGGCGGCAAGCTATCCGTTTCTCGCGCTGTACAGCGCCAGCGCCGCCCTTTTCCGCGCCATCGGCGATTCCCGCCGTCCCATGCTCGTCGCGGCGGCGGCGGACATCCTGAACATCGCCGGCAACGCGATCCTCATCTTCGTTTTCCACATGGGCGTCGCCGGCGCCGCCCTCTCCACGCTGGCCAGCCGCATCGTCAGCGCCGCCGTCATGCTCTATCTCCAGACGAAGCCCAGCCCGGTCTGCCTGCGCGGCGTGCGCCGTCTGCGCCCCGATTTTGTCATGATCCGCCGCATCCTGCGGGTCGGTCTGCCGAGCGCCGTGGAAAACGGTATGTTCCAGTTCGGCCGTCTCGTTGTGCAGAGCACCGTGTCCACCCTCGGCACGACCGCGATCGCCGTGCAGGCCATCGTGACCACGCTCGAGCTGTTTGGCTCCATGCCGGCGCAGGCCGTCGGCACAGGGCTTCTCACCGTCGCCGGACAGTGCATCGGCCGGGGAAAGCCCGACGAGGCCCGGTATTATATGCGCCGCTTCACGCGGATTTCGTTCTGGATCATCCTCGCAGACGGCGTCCTTATCTCCGCGCTTGCGCCGTTTATCATGCGCTTTACCGCCCTTTCGGCGGAGGGCGGGCTTTTGGCCTGCCGGATCCTGTGGGTCGTTCTGACGGTCAAGTTCCTCATCTGGCCCAAGGCGTTCACCCTGCCGAACGGGATGCGCGCAGCAGGCGACGTCTCCTTCACCATGTGGGTCAGCACGATCAGTATGTGGGCCTTCCGCGTCGCGCTCAGCTGGTATCTCTGCCGCTATACCGCCATCGGCCTTTGGGGCGTATGGATCGGCTGGTGCACGGACTGGCTCGTCCGCAACGCCTGCTTCCGCCTCCGCTTCCGCGGCGACAAATGGCTCGCTCACTCCCTGCTTGACTGAGTCCGCCGACAAACGCAAACCCCGCCAGTCTCAACGACCGACGGGGTTTTGTCCTGGTTCGAGCTGCCTTTCTTCCTGTCCGGACGGATCGTCCATTCTCCCGGCACGCTGTTTCGTCAAAAGCAGGCCGCTGGTGATCGCCGTCAGCGGCGCCACCGTGACGAGACCAAAGGAACCGACGATGGTGTGAACGATTTCCGCCGCCACATATTTGTAGTTGAGCATCAGCGCCACCGGAGTTCCCTGGGCCATAAAGACCATCAACAGGGCGATATAGCTGCCGGAATAAGCCAGCAGCAGCGTGGTGGTGGTAGAGCCGCAGGCCGCCCGCCCCACGGCAAAGCCGGAGGAAATGGCTTCCTTTGCAGAAATGTCCGGCTTCTTCTGCACCACCTCGTAAACGGAAGAGCAAATGTCCACGGACAGATCCATCACCGCGCCGGAGGAGCCGAGGAAAATCGACGCCACGAATATTTGGGTCAGGTTCAGATGCTGATACCCGGCGTACAGCAGGCTCTCGCTGGATTCCATCACCGCCCCGTGGATCTGGAACAGGTCGGTAAAGAGATAGCCCAGCACCGCCGTCACCAGTATGCCCAGCGCCGCGCCAGAGACAGCGGCAAGGCAGCGGCGATCCCAGCCGTAGATCAGGCTCAGCACCAGCACGGTGAGCACCAGCACCAGCCCCATGGACACCCAGATGGGGTTCCAGCCCTTCAGCAG
>JBJDYS010000005.1:0-26614 GCA_051867595.1 Oscillospiraceae bacterium | reverse complement strand
GGGGTGTTTTGTCTATTGTCCGTTTTTACTGGTTCGGTTCAAATGCCTCGCCGGGACGGGTTCATTGCCCTTCGGTTCGATTTCGCTCGCCCTGATGATTTCAAGACGGGCATTGCTCTGATTTTTGTTTTGCATTTTGTTCTCCTTTCCGTCCCTGCCGGGACATAAAAAAGCCCCTGCTTTCTGTTAATTTTCGGTGCAATTTTCTGGCATTTGCTCCATTTTAACCGCCTTAGAAAGCAAGGGCTATGTATTCGTATTCAGTTGTAGGGATGGATTGTATTGCAGGGTTTGGGAAAAACGCGTCCAAGTTTTTACACTTGAACGCTGAACGCCGTGTTTTCGCTTCGCTTTGTATAAAGTAATCCTAAACCGAGCTTGTAACGCTACAATAAGAAAAATAGAGGGGCAAGGCACAAACGTCTTACCCCTTGGATTTTTGACTCTTGGAAATGGTATAAATCCACGATAATGTATATGAAAATAGTTCCAATATATAATTGATAGAAGAAGTGGTTCTAGAATATTTACCTTAATAATTTATCCAAATAACAAATTGACTATAAAATCCCATACTAAGGTACGAGATAAATAAACTTGCCCAAACCAAATAATAATCAATCCTAATATTATTCCAATCACACTAAAAATTGTTGACTGTCGAAAAGAAGCTCTGAATGTTAAAATCCAAACAACTACGCTAACTAATATTACAAACAAACCTGTCCACATTAAGATATCGTTTATTGTGAATTGAGCAAAAATTCCAACAACACCCAACACGACAATTAGTAATAATATTAACGGAAATCCAAAAAAAATAATCATATTTTTCCCATTCCTTTCAAAGGCACAAATATATTGTGGAAGATTTAGCAAACCCTTCCACTCTTATCCCTCTTTATTTTTTCGTCATTATCTTTCTATATCATTGCTATATGTCATAACGAAACCGATGAATCTATTCGGGAATAATCTCCATTGTTTTGTTGTACTCCGCACAATAAGAGGCTGTTGTAGAACCTGCATAACCATGAATGGTTCCACCACCGATGTCGCCATTGATGACAACATCCTGACTATATATGTAAATATCAACATCATGAAAAATTCGTGGATCTTCGATCCATTCCCCATTCTCATCATAACGATCCCCAATTGTCAAATTGCAGCTCAAGAACGCATTCTCTCCAATCGATTTGACAGACGCAGGAATAACAACAGACCTCAAAGTAAAACCATTAAATGCGCACTCTCCAATCGAAACAACAGAATCTGGAATAACCAGTTCATCAATAATGGTATTGTTATCGATTGCACTCCCAAAGGCGAAGTCCCCCACACTTTTCAAAGTGTCCGGCAAATCAATTTCTTTCAGAGAACATCCATAGAAAGCTCCTTCACCAATGGTTTCTAATCCTTCGGGAAAGGTTACTTTTTCTATATCAGATTCATAAAAGACGTAGTCGCCAATTATCAGTATATTGTCAGAGAGCACAAGCTCTATTAATGGGGTATCCCAATCCTCACCAATATGGTCATGACCAACCGAATTTATCACCCAAACGGGCAATCCTTCAATTGTTGCAGGTATTTCCAATTTCCCGGTTTCTGCTCCAATATAATCCGTTATTTCCACATAGCAGTCGTATACATTATATGACCACTCATCATTTTTAGACGGATATTGCAAAGTCGCCGCTTGCATTTGAGTGATTCGGTCGTCTGGTACAGTATTGTTTTCGTCTTGTACATCAGCGTTCTCACTCTGTGATGAATTTATTTCTTCATTTGTATCTGATGTTGATTTCTCTCCACAAGCTGTAAGCGAAAGTATCAGCAAAAGGGCGAGAAGTAGGGATGTAATTTTTTTCACTGCGTATTCCTCCTATAAAATAAAAAGTGCGGCTACCGAAGTAACCGCACAAAAAACGCAAACTCCGATAGTCGCCAAACCAACTCTGCGAGAAAGGGAACTACCCTTGTGTCTACAGAAACGGAACTTGCATTTTTATCAAATTCACACTGTAGACGCAAAAAGGGTAAACTATCCCCATGGGTAAATACACTTTCCGCATTATTAAGTTGGTTTGGCATAAATATTATACCACTACTATAACGAGAAAAGAAGAAACTTTTTGAAATTTTTTTAGTTTGGTCCTTGGACTTGGTATTACCAGTGGCTATGCCACAGACATGATAACTCCTTGAATACCATCCGAAAAAGGAAAAGCCGCCGTATGCTGACAGCGACCTTTCCCTGTGATACAGCGGGCTAATTGTCAATCAAATCGCTGTATACCATTTCTTCGGCTCAATTGCGGATATTGCCGTCTGCAAACGGTTTTGACAAACCGTTCGTCGCCAACAAGCTTGAAGATTAGGCATAAACAAATCCTCCGTATGATCTAGCCATGCGGAGGATTAACTGTTTTATAGACACCCGCTAAATGCCAAGGGCGGTGTTCGGTTATTCAGAATCGTCGTCCTCTTCCCGGCGGGGCGTGAAATCGCGCACCATCAGCTCGATGAGCCGCGTGGCAAATTTATGCACCTCGGGCTGCCGGTATATCTTACGGCCCAGCTCCAGCGCCCGACGTGTGTGCAGCTCCGTGATGTCCGTGATCGTGAGCGCGCCCGTGGCGGAGAGGGTGTCAAACAGCTCGCGGATGAATTCCTTGCGGGATTCCATGTCCATGTCCTGCAAAATCGTCTGCATGGACTCCTCAAACACACGGGTGCTGTGGCTGAACTCCTCGCAGCGCACAAAACGCGGCCCGAGCACCTCCCACTGGAAGCCGTCATGCGCCGCCATCCCGGCGCGGCTGCTCTTGACGATGGTAACATCCTCCTCGCGCGGCAGGAGCATTCCGACGATGGAATACTGCGGCAGGAAGGTCTGAAGCCGGGGACGAATGGCCTGATAGCCCTCGCTCGCAAAAAACGCCGGGGCGAAGCCGGGGCCATCGTGGTTATGTACGGCGACGATGCGCTCCTGCACGGCGGGGTCGGCCATGGCTGAGGCGTAGACGGCGAGATTGCCGCCCTTGGAATGGCCGCCGACGATCAGCGGGCCGTCGTAGACCTCCGCGGCCCAGGTAAGGTATCGCAGCGCGTCGGTCTGCGCGGGGATGGTATCCGTGACCGCCATCATGAGGTTTTCCTTCCAGCCGGTGAGCGTGTCGTCCGTGCCGCGGAAGCTGACATAGACCGTCCCGGTCGGAAGCAGGATCGTCAGCGCGGAAAACTGTTCGGTGGCGTCGTTGTCGAGGAGCTTCACAAAGCCGCTCAGGCGCAGATCGCCGAAGCGGACGGTGTCCGGCAGCCGGTGGATCATCGGGCCGATGCTCTCCGAGGCGAGCTTGCCGAAGAAGTTTCCGTCCTGCCCGTAGGCGGCAAAGTACGCCTCCACCGCCGTGCGGATATCGACCGAACGCGCATCGCCCGGTATGAAGCCGGAGAAATCGGGACAGCCGATTTTCGCGAGGATATAGCTGTCCACTTCGTTGAATGGGTCGGCACGAAACGGAATGTCACCGCGCCAGTCCAGATAGTCCATAATGCCTGCCATAAGAAAACCTCCTTGGAAGAAGCTGCCTAAATTATAGTCCACCCGGCGCCGGGCCGTCAAGACGGCGGAAATTCAGGCTTGCGTCCGGCGGGAAAAAACGGTATGATAGGAGTATGAAGGAAACGAAAGTAGTTGTGATCGACGGACAGGGCGGCCGGCTGGGCCGTATACTGGTGGAGCAGATTCGCGCCGCCTCCTTGCCATGCGAGATCCTCGCCGTCGGCACGAACAGCATCGCCACCGCCAGTATGCTCAAGGCCGGTGCGGACGCCGGTGCGACCGGGGAAAACCCCGTCATCGTCGCCTGCCGCAGCGCGGATGTGATCCTCGGGCCGGTGGGCATCCTCTCCGCCGACGCTTTGCTGGGTGAGATCACCCCTGCGATGGCCGCAGCCATCGGGCAGAGCCGGGCAACAAAGCTGCTGCTTCCCGTGAATATGTGCGCGACCCGCATTGTCGGCGTCCGCCCGCTCTCCTTCAGCGAGCTCGCCGCCGCCGCGGTAGAGGAGCTCAAAGCCATTCTCAGTAACTAACAGCCGGCCAAGCCGGCCCTGTAAAGCCTATTCCGAGCGCCACGCAAATCATACCACGAAGGTATCGCTCCCGAAACCGGGGGCTTTTCCTGCGTGGTATTTTTTTGAAAGGACTCTCTGATCGTATGAAAACCAGAAAACTTGTTGCCGCCGCTGTCTGCCTTGCGCTGTGCCTGGTGCTCCCGTTCCTCACGGGCCAGATCCAGCAGATCGGAAACGCGCTCTGCCCGATGCACATCCCCGTGCTGCTGTGCGGATTTATCTGCGGCCCGTGGTATGCGCTCGCCGTCGGTTTCATCGCGCCGCTTTTGCGCTTTGTCCTGTTCGGTATGCCGCCCATCTTCCCGATCGGTGTCGGTATGTGCTTTGAGCTGGCGGCTTACGGCGCGCTCACCGGCGTTCTCTATCGCGTCCTCCCGAAAAAGACCCTGCACCTCTACACCTCACTGCTCGGCGCCATGCTCGGCGGACGCATCATTTGGGGCATCGTGCGGGCGATCATCTCCGGCGTGAGCGAAAGCGCCTTCACCTGGGCGGCGTTTCTCGCGGGCGCGTTTACAAATGCCATCCCCGGCATCATCCTGCATATCGTCCTCATCCCGCCCATCGTCATGGCCCTGCGCCGGACAAAATTCATGGAGTAACACATGACCGAAACGCTTCAGAGCATCATCCACGCCGTGGACACACGGAGACAGACAGGTAAACGCGTCATCCTCGCCATCGACGGCATGGCCGCCGCCGGAAAGACTACCGCCGCCGGCCTGCTTTCCGGCCGGTGGGACGCGCCGGTGGTGCACATGGACGACTTTTTCCTTCCGCCCGCGCTGCGTACGGAGAAACGGCTCGCCGAGCCCGGGGGCAATGTGCATTACGAACGCTTTCAACGGGAGGTGCTGGCACCGCTTGCCGCGGGAGAAGCCTTTTCGTATCGCCGGTTTCGCTGCGGCCTCATGGACTATGACGGGGTCGTGCCGGTATCGGCTTCCCCGGTCGTCATCGTGGAGGGTGCGTATGCGCTGCATCCCCGCTTCGGCGCTTACGCGGATGTGACGGCCTTTTTTGCCGTTTCGCCCGCACTGCAAAAGCAGCGCATCCTGCATCGCGGCGGCGCGGAGGCATGGGAAGCGTTTGAGAACCGCTGGATCCCGATGGAAAATACATATCACGCAGCGTTTGGTATCCGTGAGCGGGCACAGCTTGTTGTAAAAGACTTCGGAGTATAAAAAAACGACGGGATACCCGTCGTTTTTTATGCCATCCGATCGGCGCGGAGAACGCGAACCAGAAGCAGTACGGCAACCAAGCACACGATGATTTCCGACAGGGGCAGCGCGGCCCAGACGCCGGTGACGCCGAGAAACGCCGGCAGCACGAGAACCATGATGCCGCTGACGATGAGACCGCGCAGCAGCGACACGGTGTTCGAGGCGCGGGCATGAACCGTGGCCTGCAGGTAATAAATCGAGACGATGTTGGCGCTCATGAAGAGGAAGAGCACCGAATACAGCCGGACGACCGGCGGCGCAATGGCCAGCACGGCGTCGCTGTCGCTCATGAACAGGCGGACGATGAACGAGGGCACCGCCATGCACAGGGCGGTAAGCACAACGCCGAGGGAAATGCTGACCGTCATCGCCATACGCAGCAGGCGATGGGTGCGTCCGGTCTCCTGCGCGCCGTAGTTCACGGAGGCAATGGGCTGCATCGCCTGCCCGATGCCGCTGAAAAACGACTGGAACAGGGTGGCGATCGTGCTGACCGCACCGAACACGGCGAGGTAATTCACATTGCCGTACCGCATGAGCTGGTTGTTCACAAGGCTGAACAGAATGACGTTCGCAAGATCGAGCATCCCCGCGCCGAAGCCGACGGACAGAAGCGTCTTTATCCGGAACCCGAGACGGTCCGGCCTGCGGAGCCGGATCGTGTTTTGGACGGAGAAGAAGTGCGTGCAGAGAATCCCGACCTGCACAAGGTTGCTGAGCATCGTGGCAAGGCCCGCGCCGCTGATGCCCATGTGCAGCGGGAACACGAAAAACCAGTCGCCGAAGATATTCAGCGCGCCGCCGATCAGCGTGGCACGCATGGCAAGACCGGGCGCGCCGTCGTTTCGGACGAAGCAGGCGAGATAGATCGCCGCGATGAAAAACGGCAGCGTCCAGATGAGCCATCGCGCATAGCGGTTTACGAGCGTGAGCACGGCCGCATCCGCGCCGAAAGCCGTGAAGATCCGGTCATGGAAAAGCAGAAGCACGAGCCATGCGGCGGCGGTCAGAACGCCCATGACCAGGAGCGAGGCGCTGAACCAGCGGTGGCCCTCGTCGTCATGGCCCTCGCCGCGGGCAGAGCTCATGAGCACCGCGCCGCCGATGCCGCAGAGGAGCGACAGGAACACAATGACGCCGTACAGCGGGTTGATAACCGCCATGGCGGCCGCGCCGACGGGGCCTTCCGCCTGCCCGACGGCGATCGAATCCACGGCGGCATATATGGTCATAATAAGCGCGCTGCCCATCGAGGGAAAGAGATACCGGCGGAAAACCCGGCCCAGATCGTCGCGGACGAGATCCATAGTACACCTCAAACAGTAAAAATCGGAAGAGACAGTGCGTCTCTCCCGATCAGTTTACAATAGAATCCGCGGAAAGTAAACCACGAAAGGTCAGCCCGGCGGATGGGTGTTTTCATAGACTACGAATTTGAGATTGCGGTCGCAGAGCGCGAGGAAAACATCTTTTGCCGAGCGAAAGCCCTGCTCTTTGAGCTGGTGATCGAGCCATGTCCGGTCAAGCCCCATGCGTTTGAGGTTATCCTCCAGGATGCGCCCGTCCATGATGAGCTCGGTGAAGAGCAGCTCCTGCTCCGGAGCAAGCGCCATGTCCGCCGGCGTGACGGGGCGCTGCGTGCTGACCGGGAGAATGGTGAGCTTGCCGTTATATTCAAACACGGCGGTCTGAATGCTCGTCAGGTCAAAGTACCCCTGCTGGCGGCACATGACCATGAATTCGCTCAGATCCAGCCGTGCTTTTTTCAGGTTGTCGCGAAAGATCCTGCCGTGATCCATGAGAATGGTCGGCGTGCCGTTCAGGTACTTGCGGCTGCGGGGAAACTTGTTCGAGAGAACGCTCAGAAGCAGCGAAACCGCGCCGTAAATGATCATCGCGGTAAAGGGCTTCCACGGCTCTTCGAGCTCGGTAGCCAGTTCCGCCGCGATGGAGCCGATGGTGATGCCGGTGACGTAATCGAAGAAATCAAGCTGGGAAATCTGTTTGTGCCCGATGATCTTGGCGATTAGAAACATCAGGGCAAACGAGCAAAGCGTGGTCAGACACAGTACCAGAAAGCGCATAAGCTATCCCCCCTTTTATCCTTATTCTGCCCGAAACATCGGCCGGAATACATGGAAGCTGAGGAAGAGATAAAAGGGGCGCTTCGGGCCCTGCCATTACTCGTTCAGCAGGCGTATATAGTGATTGGCCTCGCGCAGAACATGATCCGCCAGAAGCGGCAGGATGATCGACCGGATCTTACAGTTTTCAATTCCCTGAACGCCGGCGGTTTTAAAATCCCGGAATTTCAGCGTCTCGTTCAATGACTCCTGACGGAGCATCGCCTCCCTGTCGGCCGCTCTGGCCCGTGCCAGCAAGGCTTCGTAATCCTGGGCAAAGTCGTTGGAGGTCTTTATCAGTTCATCTTCCCCGGGATCCAGCAGGCCCCGGATGAACAGCGCGTGTTCCATCATGATCTGGTTCCAGAACAGCTCCGTCTCTCTCAGAGACGGCCCATCCGGAACGCTTCCGCTCTCCATGCTCCGGATGCAGGTTTGATACAGCTTGGCTTCGCGGAGAATATGCTCGATCAGCAGCGGGTAGTTCATGGTGAATATACAGCAGCAGAGCATCCCGTTGAGGACTTTTTCCTTGAACCCGATCAGACCGTCCAGCAGCCGGAGCGCGGTTCGGTTCAGCTGCCTGACCTGGCGGCACAGCGCCGGGGTTATGCGGACAGGGTCGCCGCCGGTCAGCCGCGCTTCCTTTCGGGTGATTTCCCGGTCGATCGGAATCCCGGTATAATGTTGGGTCTGTCTCTCGGCGATTGCCGTGAATTCCGTCAGAATCTCACCGGAGGTGAGCACCTGCCTGCTTACCACGCCGCCGCTCAACGAGACAGCCCGCCGCAGCAGCGCTTCAAATTCCCGCTTGAAAGCATCGGCTTCCGCGGATAAGTCCTTGTTTGCCGGCGTAAAGCCCGCCTCCAGAAACAGGGCGTGCTCCTTCATGATGCGCGCGAAAAACAAGTGCAGCTCCAGCGATAATACGACATAGCTTGTTTTGTCGAACAAAACGATCTTCCTCCTTCATAGCGCGTCTAACATCAGTATATGTGAGCGTGTGACGCGATGACATCGCCGGAAAAAACAAAAGGAGCGGACAAAAATCCGCTCCTTTTGTTTGGTTGTTTCTCAGCTGACCCAACGTCCGCTGCTGGTGAATGTGTATTCCTTGCCGTTGATCGTGAGCGTCTCGTTCGCCGCCATCACGCCGTTGGATTTCAGGAAGTACCAGTAATCGCCGGACGGCAGCCATGCGTTCTTGGCCATCGTGCCGTCGGACTTGAGCCAGTACCAATAACCGTTGTACTTCGCCCAGTCGTTCTTTACCAGCGCGCCGGAGGAGCTGGCGTAGTACCAGTTTCCGCCGAACGCCGTCCAGCCCGTCGCCATCTTGCCGGAAGCGTTGAAGATATACTCCGCACTGCCCACGGTGAGCTTTTCATTCGCCGCCATGGCGCCGCTGGACTTCAGCAAATACCAGCCTCCGTTGTATTGCAGCCACTGGCTTTTAGCCATGACACCGTCAGCTTTGAGCCAGTACCAGTTCGTGCCGGACTTCGCCCAGCCATTCTTCACCAGCGCGCCGGAGGAGGCGGCATAGTACCAGTTTCCGCCGAACGCCGTCCAGCCGGTCACCATCCTGCCGCCGGGCTGGAAGATATACTCCGCACCGCCGATGGTGAGCTTTTCGCTCGCCGCCATCGCGCCATTGGACTTCAGGTAATACCAGCTTCCGCCGGACGGCAGCCATGCGTTCTTCGCCATCACGCCGTCGGCGTTGAGCCAGTACCAATGCCCGTTGTCCTTCACCCAATCGCTTGTCAGAGGCTTGCCGTCCGAACCGATGTAGTACCACTCATCTTTATAATACTGCCAGCCGGGCGTTGTCGGGCCGCCATAACCGTCATCAGCCGTGAGCGGGGGAAGAAGAATATCTCCCTCATTGCTGTCATTGATCTCAATGGTTCCGGCCTCATCCATGAAAGCCCAATGGCAATACTCACACTCCCAATAGGACTTATGGCCATATTCGGTGTAGGTAGGCTCCAGCGCCGGGACCTGTACCAGCGAATGGATGCCATTTCCATCGACATACGACGTCAGCTCGTTGCCATTTCCATCGACAGGACAGAGGCAGCCGGTGCAGATGTAGAAATCCTCCTTAAACCCACCGATGCAGGGAGCGTAATCCGCGTCCTGCTTTTCGTCTCCGGGGGTGTGCTTGCCGGTGCCTTCAGCCCACGGCAGCTCGTTGCCGTTTTCATCGACCTCCCTGCCGCAGTCAACGCAGCGATAGAAATCCTCCGTAAAACCGCCGATGCAGGGAGCGTAATTTGCGTCCTGCTTTTCGTCTCCGGGGGTGTGCTTGCCGGTGCCTTCAAACCCTATCAGTTCGCTGCCGTTTTCATCAACAGGCCAGCCGCAGTATATGCATTCATACCATTCGGTCTGGAAGCCGCCGCCGCAGGAGGTGTAGTTCGCGTCATGCTTTTCGTCTCCGGGGGTGTGCTTGCCGGTGCCTTCGACCCACTGCAGCTCGTTGCCGTTTTCATCGATCTCCCAGCCGCAGTCAACGCAGCGATAGAAATCCTCCGTAAAACCGCCGATGCAGGGGGTGTAATTTGCGTCATGCTTTTCGTCTCCGGGGGTGTGCTTGCCGGTGCCTTCAAACCCTATCAGTTCGCTGCCGTTTTCATCAACAGGCCAGCCGCAGTATATGCATTCATACCATTCGGTCTGGAAGCCGCCGCCGCAGGAGGTGTAATTTGCGTCATGCTTTTCATCTCCGGGGGTGTGCTTACCGTCACCTTCGACCCACAGCGCTTCGTTGCCGTTTTCATCGACCTGCCAGCCGCAGACGTCGCAGCGATAGAAAGCCTCCTTAACCCCGCCGATGCACGGAATATAATCCGCAGGGTACAGCTCCGTTCCGAGGGTATGCTTACCGTCACCTTCGACCCACTGCACTTCGTTGCCGTTTTCGTCGACCTGCCAGCCGCAGTCGGCGCATATATACCAATCAGTCTGAACCCCGCCGCCGCAGGGGGTGTAATCTGCGTCATGCTTTTCGCCTCCGGGGATATGCTTGCCGGTGCCTTCAACCCACTGCAGCTCGTTGCCGTTTTCATCGACAGTCCAGCCGCAGTTGACACATTCATACCATTCGGTCTGGAAACCGCCGCCGCAGGAGGTGTAATTCGCGTCATGCTTTTCGCCTCCGGGGATATGCTTGCCGGTCGGTTCAGACCATTCGGGATTCTGACCGTCAGCGGTACAGGGACAGTCACAGACGGTGCAGATGTAGAAATCCTCCTTGAAACCGCCGGTGCAGGGCGCGTAATTCGCCTCATACATTTCGGCTCCGGGGGTGTGGCCATAGTTGCACGGGCCTACCCACTGATGTTCCATGCCTTCTGCGTCGCAGCCCCAGCCGCACACAGTGCACTCGTAGTAGGGATACTCATAACCGCCGGTCACATTATTCCAGTTCGCGGGATAAAGCGTGTCACCGGGTTGATGCTTCCCGCTTTCGCAAAGCTCCACCGCTCCGGCATTCACGGATACCAGACCAAACAGCAGCACCAGCATAACGGCGATGAATCCCAATCGTTTGCCAAAAGAAATCTTCATTGCCTCCACTCCTTCGCAGCGTGATTCCATATATTGGATGATTACTAACATACACCATAATAGAATGAAAAGCAATAGGCAGCTGCACCCAGCCGGTGGTTTTACAAGAGCGCTTCGGATTCCCGAAACGCCCTGAGGGGAAGATGGGGTTCGCCCTCCGGCAGGATCTTGTCCGCACCGGCCAGCGCACGAAAGGCTTGAAAGGCCCGGTAGGCGGTGTTATTATTTCAGCAGACACGCAGAAGAAGGAACGATGCGAACCGTTCTTCTCCCAGATAAAAACCAGCCATGGAGGGATCAATATGTGCACAGCAGCCACTTATAAAACAAAGGATTTTTACTTCGGCCGGACGCTGGACTATGAATTTTCCTACGGCGACGAGGTCGTCGTGATGCCGCGCCGGTATCCGCTTTCGTTCCGCTTTGCCGGAAGCCTGGACAGTCACTACGCCGTCATCGGCATGGCGTATGTCGCCGGAAGCGACCCGCTTTTCTACGACGGCATCAACGAAAAGGGTCTGGGCATGGCGGGCCTGAACTTTGTCGGCAACGCCGCATACAACAAGCCCGCGGAGAACTGCGACAACATCGCGCAGTTTGAATTCATCCCCTGGATCCTCAGCCAGTGCGCCTCGGTTCGCGAGGCACGCGAGCTCCTTTCCCGGATCAACATTCTGGACGAGCCGTACAGCGCCCAATTACCGGTCGCCTCCCTGCACTGGATCCTTGCCGACCGCGAGGAGGCCATCACGGTCGAATCCATGCGTGACGGTCTGAAAATTTATGATAACCCGGTGGGCGTGATGACCAACAACCCGCCGTTTGACCAGCAGATGTTCGCGCTCAGCAACTACATGAACCTCTCCCCGAAGCAGCCGGAGAACGCCTGGGGCATTCCGTTGACCGCCTACAGCCGCGGTATGGGCGCGCTCGGCCTGCCGGGTGATCTCTCCTCGCAGTCCCGCTTTGTCCGCGTGGCCTATACCAAAATGCACTCGCTGTCCGGCGATTCAGAGATGGAGAGCGTCAGCCAGTTCTTCCATATTCTCGGCTCGGTCGATCAGCAGCGCGGCTGCTGCGAAGTGGCCGAAGGCGAGTATGAGATTACCCTTTACACCTCCTGCTGCAACGCGGATAAGGGGATCTATTACTACACCACCTACAACAACCATCAGATCACGGCGGTCGATATGCACCGCGAGAATCTGGACGATACGACGCTTGCCCGCTATCCGCTCATTCAGACGGAGAACATCCGTTTCCAAAACTGAACCCGCCTGCAAACCCGCGCCGGACGGAATAAATTCCTGATAATTTTTTCTCAAAACTCCCCTTTTGGCAGGGTACAATTTCCTCCGAAGCCTGTAAAATGAAACCATCCACCGTTATGGGCCGGTATGTACCCGCAAAAAATGAGAAAAGAGAGGCGTTAAAAATGCAAATTGAGAATTCAGGATTTGTTCAGACCGCCACCCTTGGAAAGACCAGCTGCTGCGTCTGCGGCAAGGAGGTCGGCCTCCTCGGCCGCTATCAGATGGCGGATTTCAACGAGATCTGCAAGGCCTGCGCGAAGAAGGCAAGCGCGTTCTTTGTCCCCGCCGAGTCCACGCTCCCCATGTATAACGCGCAGATGCAGCAGATCGCAGACGGGCAGAAGCTCTATGACGCGTACTTCGCCAAGAAGAGCAAGGGCATGAAGAAATTCGGCCGCGCCCTCAGCAGCGAGAAGGTTCTGGTCAATGAACCCGCCGGCCTGCTGTGCGTCAGCTCCAAGAAGCACGGCGTCCGCTCTCATCTTGTCTACCGTCTGGCCGACCTAGAACAGTATTCTCAGTTCAAGAAGAAGATCAAGTGGTCCGACGGCAAGGAGACCACCGCGCCCTATTGCGAGCTTCTGTTCCACAACGTGCCCGGCATCAGCGAGATCTATGTCGACATCGGCAGCAAGTATGCCAAGCTGCAGAAGTATCTCAAGAAGTCCATGGGCCTGTCCGGCGTCAAGGGCATGAAGAACGCCGTGAACAAGTTCAAGCAGGATATGGAATCCGCCAAAGCGATCGGCATGACCGCCAAGGCCGCCTTTGCGAACCCGGGAGACGAGCAGGCCACCGTCTCCGCGGCCATGGATGCGTTCGCCGAGGCGGACAAGATGTTCTATAACGGCCGCGAGGCGCTGCTCGAGAAAGCCAACAACGCGATTCAGGCGGTTCTCGGCTGATCACATCATACAGCGGAACAGACGGCCGCCGGAATCACGCCGGCGGTCGTTTTTTGCCGTTTTTGGGGACGCTGCGCCCGATAGGCAGCAGAAAATGGTTCCCTTTTCCGGGATCCGAATGTATAATGATGCCGTTACAAAAAAGATAGATGAGGATTATGAACATGGAATTTCTGAAGAAAAACGCAAAAGGCCTGCTGCTGTGCCTTGCCATCGCGGTACCCTCGTGGTTTCTGGGCAAGCTGTTTCCCGTCATCGGCGGCGCGGTGATCGCCATTCTGGCCGGTATGCTCGTCACGCTGGTATGGAAGGACAAAGCCGGCTTTGAGGCGGGCATCAAATTCACCTCCAAGAAGATCCTGCAGTGGGCCGTTATCCTGCTGGGCTTCGGTCTTGATCTCGGCGTCATTCTGCAGACCGGCAAACAGTCGCTTCCGATCATCGTCTGCACCATCGCCACCTCGCTCATCATCGCCTATGTCCTGCACAAGGTCATGCGTATCCCGGGCAAGATCTCCACGCTCGTGGGCGTCGGCTCCTCGATCTGCGGCGGCTCCGCCATCGCCGCGACCGCGCCGGTCATCGACGCGGACGACGAGGAGGTCGCCCAGGCCATCTCGGTCATCTTCTTCTACAACGTGCTCGCGGCGATCCTGTTTCCGATCCTCGGCCAGGCGCTGGGCTTCAGCACCGTCAGCGGCGACGCCTTCGGCGTTTTCGCCGGCACGGCGGTGAACGACACCTCCTCCGTCACGGCGGCGGCCTCCACCTGGGACGGTATGTGGGGCCTCGGCACCGAGACGCTCGATAAGGCCGTCACCGTGAAGCTCACGCGTACGCTGGCGATCATCCCCATCACGCTGGTGCTGGCCCTCCTCCGCGGCCGCCGGGAAAAGACCGCCGCCGGACAGAAGGTCAGCTTCAAGCAGATTTTCCCGTTTTTCATCCTCTACTTCATCGCGGCCTCCGTCATCACCACGATCGCCCTCCGGCTGGGCGTTTCCGGTAGTGTTTTCAGCCCCATCAAGACGCTGAGCAAATTCTTCATCGTCTGGGCGATGGCGGCCATCGGCCTGAACACTGACATCGTGAAGCTCATCCGAACCGGCGGCAAGCCGCTGGCACTCGGCGCCTGCTGCTGGGTCGGCATCACCGGCGTGAGCCTTGTCCTCCAGCACGTTCTCGGCATCTGGTAAAGGCGGCGCGCCCGTCCGATTTTGCGTTTTTTCGCAAAAATGTATTTTCGCTATTGACAAGTGTCCCCGTGTCGTGCATAATGTCTCCTGCAAACAGAATATATCCAGAGAAGCTTCTTGAACCGCATGGAACAGGAAGTGGAGGATAATCCCGAGAATCCCCGTTTCGAGCGGGGTGCCGAAGGTGCAAGGCGTGCTCATCGGAGCCGCTGAATCTCTCAGGCAAAAGGACGGATCACAACCCGATGCAGGGCATTATGCCCGGCATCGAATGGTGAGCCGTCGAAGGGTCGTCCTCCGGCGGTATTTTTGTTGCCATTTTTTCACAAGAGAGGACTTGTCTCATGCTTCAATTCGTACAGACCGTCAACGGCTACCTCGCAGACTACATCCTGATCGTCCTGCTGATCGGCACGGGCATCTACTTCACCATCCGCACCCGCTTTGTGCAGGTTCGCTGCTTCGGCGAGGGCGTGAAGAAGGTGTTCGGCAACTTTTCCCTCCGGGGCGGCAGGCAGAAGGGCGGCATCAGCTCCTTCCAGGCCCTGACCACCGCAATCGCCGCACAGGTCGGCACCGGCAACATCGTCGGCGCCTGCGGCGCGATCCTGACCGGCGGCCCCGGCGCCATCTTCTGGATGTGGATCATCGCCTTCCTCGGCATGGCCACCATCTACGCGGAAGCCGTCCTCGCCCAGAAGACCCGTGAGGTCGACGCCGACGGCAGCGTCTCCGGCGGCCCGGTCTATTACATCCGCAAAGCGTTCCCGAACGGCTTCGGTAAGTTCCTCGCCGGGTTCTTCTCCGTCGCGATCATCCTCGCCCTCGGCTTCATGGGCTGCATGGTTCAGTCGAACTCCATCGCGGAGTCCTGCACCAACGCGTTCGGCATCCCCGGCTGGGTCGTCGGCGTCATCATCGCCGCGGTCGCGGCCCTCATCTTCCTCGGCGGCATCCAGCGCATCGCCTCCGTCACCGAGAAGCTCGTTCCCCTCATGGCCTGCCTCTACATCCTCGGCGGCCTCGTCATTCTGGTCGCCCGAATCCAGTATCTCCCCGCCGCGATCGGCATGATCTTTAAGTATGCGTTCATGCCCCAGGCCATCATCGGCGGCGGCATCGGCGCGGCGCTCAAGACCGCCATCAGCCAGGGCGCCAAGCGCGGCCTGTTCTCCAACGAAGCCGGTATGGGTTCCACGCCCCATGCCCACGCGATCGCAAAGGTCGAGAACCCCCACGATCAGGGCGTCGTCGCCATGATCGGCGTGTTCATCGACACCTTCGTCGTTCTGACCATGACCGCGCTCGTCGTCATCTCCTGCCTGTACGCGGGCAACGGCCCGCTCGCCGCCGGCGCGGCGGAGGGCATCGCCAAGACCAATATGGCCCAGCTCTCCTTCGGCATGGTGTTCGGCTCCGGCATCGGCAGCGCGTTTGTCGCGATCTGCCTGCTGTTCTTTGCGTTCTCCACGATCCTCAGCTGGAACCTCTTCGGCAAGCTGAACGTCCAGTACCTCTTCAAAAACAGGAAGGCCGCTCTCATCATCTATGCCGTCGTCGCCATTGCGTTCATCTTCCTCGGCTCTCTGCTGTCGAACGACCTCGTCTGGGAGCTGACCGACTTCTTCAACTACCTGATGGTTCTGCCGAACGCCATCGCCCTGATCGCGCTCGGTTCCCTCGTCGCCTCCGCCGCCAAAGAGGGCGAGGCCGCGTGGAAGTCCTCCAAAACGGCGGTCAAGAAGTAATTTCATCCTCCGCGCCAAAACCGCTTCGCCGTCCGGTCGTTCTTCCGCATATTCCGCGTACCGACAGGGCATAATGCCAACACGAAAGGAATTGATGCGAAGATGATCGAACAGGATACCATCCGGCTGCTGCGCGAATGCGACGCCGGGGTAAAGATGGGCATATCCTCCATCGACGACGTGCTGGGCCATGTGCAGGCGCCGAAGCTCGAAACCGTCCTGAGCGACGGAAAGCGGGAGCATGAAATGCTCGGCGCGGAGATCCAGACCCGGCTGGACCGCTTCCGGGACGAGGGCAAGGAGCCGCCCGCCATCGCGTCCATGATGTCCGGGATGATGACGAAGCTGAAGCTCACCGCCAGCGAATCCGACCACACGATCGCCGACCTCATGACCGACGGCTGCAACATGGGCGTCAAGACGCTCAGCCGCTATCTGAACCAGTACGCGGCGGCGGATGAAGCGTCAAAGAATATCGCCAAACGCCTCATTCAGCTGGAGGAGACCATGGCCGTGGATATGCGCTCGTTTTTGTGACCCGGCATTCGGCAGGGCCCTAGGGCTCCCCTGTGTAAGGGGAGCTGTCAGCCGACAGGCTGACTGAGGGGTTGTCGCGTCCGGCTGTCAAAAACAATCCCTCCGTCACGGCTTACGCCGTGCCACCTCCCTTTACACAAGGGAGGCTTTGGCGCACAGTTTTCATGGATACAAGAACAGTCCCGGCAGGAAGACCTGCCGGGACTGAAACTGTTTTTCGGACACCCGGCCCGTACCGGGGCATTTTTGCGTCCGGCACACGGCGGCTGTCGCTTTACAATCGGCGCGGGATACATTATAATGAAAGGTAACGCATTCTACGAACGAAAGGCGGGCGGAGTTATGCCGTCATACGCAAAAAACTTTATCACGCAGGTCGTTCTGCGGGCGGATTTTATGCAGGACACCGTGCCCATGGCCCAGCCGGATGAGACGCTTCTGTCCCTGCTCGACGCCTATCCCGTGCGGAACCGGCTCAACCGCTCCAAATCCGAGGTTCGCATCCGCAAAACGCCGCAGGGCCCCGTGAAGGACACCCATACCACAAACTTCATCGAAAACAACTTCTGGACGGAGGACCGGCACCGCCGCGTCGCCGTCTGCAGCGAATACCTCTTCCTCGAGGAGCGCCGCTATGAGGGCTATGCCGAGCTGCGCGATCTCTTTCTGGACACGCTCGACGCCGTCGCCGCGCTGTATCCCAACCTGAAGATCCGGCGGTTCGGTATGCGGTACATCAACGAGATCAAGCTGCCGGAGGAGGATGCCGGCCCCGGTCTCGGCGCGGATTTCTGGCAGCAGTATGTGAACCCCCTGCTGGTCGGCGGTCTGCGCTTTGCCGGAAACGACGGCACGCTCGCCCGGCATATGTGCTCGACGGAGCTGAACTACGGCGTGGATCGCGCCACCCTCCGCTACGGCATCTTCAACGCCGAATACCCGAAGCCCAACCAGCGCCGGGAGTTCATCCTCGATGTGGACACCTACTGCATGACGCCGATGACCGCGCAGGCCGCGCCCGACAAGCTCGACGCCTTCCACACGGCGGCCTGCTCCGTGTTCGAGACGGCCATCACCGACGCGCTGCGGGCGCGTATGTCCCGCTGATCCCACCGACCGAAAAGGAGACGCTTACCATGTCCGACAGTCCCGACATCATCCTTTTGACCAACGACTGCGGCGAGCGCGTGGGCTTTGAGCCCGTCGCCACCGTTCCCTACGCCGACGGCACCTATATGATCCTGCGCCCCGTGACGCCCATGGAGGGCGCGGACGAGGGCGACGCCTTCGTTTTCTCCGTGTCCCAGATCGACGGCGACCAGACGGAGGATTCCGGCAGCTACCTCGCCATGGAAACCGACGACGGGATCATCGACGCCGTGTTCGCGCTGTACGAAAAATCGTTTGACCGGCCCTGAGCATGACACGTTCGATCACCCTCCGCCGCAACGCCGGCTATGCCGGGCTGACCGGCGCCTACTGGATGCTCTACTGCGTCGCGATGAGCTATTCGAGCGTGTTCCTCCTGGCCCGCGGCTATGCGAACGCCGAGATCGGTCTCATCGTCGCGCTCGGCCACATCCTCGGCATGGTCTTTCAGCCGCTGGCGGCCGCTGCCGCCGACCGAAAGCCGACCGCGCCCGTCGCCGTCATCGGTCTGACCGCCGTTCTGACCGGGCTTTCCTTTGCCGCGTTTTTCCTGCTGCCGGGGAAAAGCCTCGCCGTGTCCGCCGTTTTTGTGCTGCTGCTCTCGTTCATCATGACGCTCCAGCCGCTCGTCAACGCCTTTTCCTTTCACCTCGAACGGCTCGGCGCGCCGATCTATTTCGGCATCGACCGCAGCTTCGGCTCGCTCTTTTACGCCGTATCGTCCGTCATTCTCGGTATGCTCACCGTCCGGTTCAGCCGGCAGGTCATCCCCCTGTCCGGTATTCTGCTGACCTTTCTCTTCCTAGCGATCCTGTTCCTGCTCCGCCGCGAGGGAACCCCGCCGCCCGCCGGGCGTGACGATCCCGCCGCCTCACACATCGGGCTGCGGGAGTACGCGCGGCGCTATCGAAGCTTTCTGTTCCTGCTGGCCGCGACGGTGTTCCTCTTCTTCGGACACTCCGTCATCCTGAATTTCATCATGCAGATCGTCGCAAACGTCGGCGGCACGAGCGAGGATATGGGCCGTCTCTGCTCCTTCAACGCCATGGTGGAGCTGCCCGCCATGCTCCTGTTTGACCGCCTGCACCGGCGCTTCTCCTGCACGACGCTGCTGAAATTCTCGGCGGTCTTTTTTGTCGTGAAGAACCTCGCCGTCCTTTGCGCCGCGTCCATGACCGGGCTTTACATCGCGCTGAGCTTTCAGGCTCTTTCCTTCCCGCTCATCACCGCCGGTTCGGTTCGCTACGCGGGCGAGCATATCGCCCTTGCCGATCAGAACAAGGCGCAGGCCTACATCACCGCCATGCTGACGCTCGGCAATGTCTGCGCGAGCGGTGTGGGCGGCATCCTGTTCGACACCGCCGGGATTCCCGCAGGCCTGGCCGTCGCCGCCGTCAGCTCCGTCATCGGCCTGGCGCTCATGGTGTTCGGCATGAAGCGCGAGCCCGCTCCGACTACCGTACAATCTTAATCCATACAGGGAGGCAACGCACATGAAGCAGATCCTCATCCTCGGCGGCGGCGCCGCCGGACTGTCCGCCGCCGCCACCGCAGCCGAGGCCGGCGCCAAGGTCACCGTCCTCGAAAAACGGAAATATCTCTGCGGCAACGGGCGCTATGCCGAGGGCGTTTTCGCCGCGGGCAGCCGCCTGCAGAAGCGTCTGAACATCGACGCAGACCCCGAAAAGCTCTTCCGCGAGGCCATGGAATACTCCCATTGGCGGGCGGACGCACGGCTTGTGCGCGCCCTCATCGGCCGCAGCGGCGAGACCGTGGACTGGCTCTGCGCGCGGGGCGTGCCGTTTTCCCGCGTGCTGCACCATATGCCGAACCAGAGCCCCGAGGTCTTTCACATGGCCTATCCCGCGCCGACCGGCCTGCGGGTCATGACCGTGCTGCAGAAGCGCTGCGAGGAACTCGGCGTCGAGCTGATGACCGAGGCCGGGGCCTGCTCGCTTCTGACCGAAAACGGCGCCGTTGTCGGCGCTTCCGCCCGGATCGGCGGTGAAGTCAGGGAGTTCCGCGCCGACGCAGTGCTTATCAGCACCGGCGGGTTCGGCGGCAATCCCGAGCTCATGCGCCGCATGATCCCCGGCTGCGATCCCGCGGCTTATGCCCATTTGAAGGGCATCGCCATGGACGGCGACGGCTTCCGTCTCGCCGGGGAGGCCGGCGCGGATCAGCCCATGGACATCGCCATCGAGGGCTGCGCGCCCGTGTTCTACGGCCGGGGCGAGATCACGGCGCTCATCCGCCGCCCGGACTGCCTCTGGGTGAACGCACTGGGCGAGCGCTTCTGCGACGAGAGCATCTGCGCGGACTTCATCTACGGCCAGAACGCCGTCGCCCGCCAGCCGGGACGTATGTGCTGGGCCATCCTCGACGAGGCATCCCTGCGCCGTGCCTATGAGAGCCTGCCCGGCCTGATGGCGCCGCTCGACGCCGCCGACAACGGCATGGGCGGGCTGTATAACGCCGTCGAGCTGGAGATAGGGAAGGGCGGCATCGTGAAGGCCGACAGCATCGAAGCACTGGCGGAGGCCGCCGGGATCGACCCGGATGCGCTCGCCGCCGAGGTCGCCGCCTATAACGCCGCCTGCGCCGCCGGACACGACGCGCTCTTCGGCAAAGACCGGCGCAGTCTGCTCCCCGTGAGCGAGGGGCCGTTCTATGCCGTGCGGGCGGGCATGGACATCATCACGACCCACGGCGGCATCCGCGTGGACAGCCGTATGCGCGTGCTGACCCCCGAGGCAAAGCCCATCCCCGGTCTGTTTTCCGCCGGCATCGACATCTCCGGCGTGGATTCCGGCGATTACAGCGTCGGCCTGTCCGGCCACGCCTTCGGCTTCTCCCTCACCGGCGGACGCATCGCCGCCGGGGAAATGCTGAAATAAGCCCTCAAATATTCATTATTCATTGCAATATTCATTTATTTTCGGATTTATTTTAGAAATATTCAATAAATTATGAATATTTCTATTGATATTCATTCGATATGAGTGTACAATCCATACGTTAAAAATAATTGTTCGGAGGAAACTGAAATGTCTGATATTAAGAAGGTCGTGCTTGCCTATTCCGGCGGTCTCGATACGTCCATCATCATCCCCTGGCTCAAGGAGAACTACGACAACTGCGAGGTCATCGCCGTCGCGGGCAACGTCGGTCAGGCCGATGAGCTGGAGGGCCTCGAGGAGAAGGCCCTCAAGACCGGCGCGTCCAAGCTGATCGTGGCCGACCTCGTCGACGAGATGGTCGAGGACATCATCATCCCCGCCCTGAAGATGGACGCCAAGTACGAGACCTATCTGCTCGGCACCGCCTTCGCCCGTCCCGTCATCGGCAAGAAGCTCGCGGAGATCGCGCTCGCCGAGGGTGCGGACGCCATCGTCCACGGCGCGACCGGCAAGGGCAACGATCAGGTGCGTTTTGAGCTGGCCATCAAGCGCTTTGCGCCCGATATGAAGATCATCGCGCCCTGGCGCGAGTGGGACATCAAGAGCCGTGACGAGGAGATCGACTACGCCGAGGCGCACAACGTCCCCCTCAAGATTAGCCGCGAGACCAACTACTCCAAGGACAAGAACCTCTGGCATCTGTCCCACGAGGGCCTCGACCTCGAGGATCCCGCGAACGAGCCGCAGTATGAGAAGGAGGGCTTCCTCGAAATGGGCGTCTCCCCGCTGCAGGCTCCCGATGAACCCACCTATGTGACCATCGACTTCGAGCAGGGCGCGCCCGTGGCCATCGACGGCGAGAAGATGAAGGCCTCCAGGATCATCGAGAAGCTCAACGCCATCGGCGGCGCGAACGGCATTGGCATCATCGACATCGTCGAGAACCGCCTCGTCGGCATGAAGGATCGCGGCGTTTACGAAACGCCGGGCGGCTCCATCCTCTACTTTGCCCACGAGCAGCTTGAGATGCTCACCGTCGATAAGGACACCCTGCACGAGAAGCAGAAGCTCGCCATCGACTACGCCGACCTCATTTACAACGGCAAGTGGTACTCCCCCCTGCAGGAGGCCCTCACCGCGTTCGCAAACGAGTCCAACAAGTACGTCACCGGCTCCGTCCGCCTGAAGCTCTACAAGGGCAACATCATCCCCGCCGGCACGACTTCTCCCTACTCCCTCTATTCCGAGAATCTCGTGACCTTCGGCGAGAGCGACTATGACCAGGGTCAGGCCGCCGGCTTCATCAACCTCTGGGGTCTGCCCACCAAGGTGCAGGCGCTCCGCGAGCAGGGCAAGCTGTAATGAACAATCTCTGGGGCGGCCTGGTAGCCGACACAGCCAAACAGCTGAACTCCTCGATCCCCTTCGACTGCCGTATGTGGCGGGAGGACATCACCGGCTCGCTGGCCCATGCCGCGATGCTGGGGCATCAGGGCATCATCTCCGCGGACGACGCCGCCGCGATCAAGGCAGGTCTAGAGGGCATCCTCGCCGACATCGAATCCGGCGCGCTCGAAATCGACATGACCGCCGAGGACATCCACACCTTCGTCGAGATGGAGCTGACCAAGCGCATCGGCGACGCGGGCAAGCGGCTGCACACGGCGCGCAGCCGGAACGATCAGGTCGCCACCGACCTGCGGCTGTATCTGCGCGGACAGATCGACGAGACGATCGAGCTTATCCGCAGCGTGATCGCCGCGCTGCACGATCAGGCGGCGCAGCACGCCGATACCGTCATGCCGGGGTACACCCACCTGCAGCGCGCACAGCCCGTGACGCTCGGTCACTACCTCTGCGCCTATGCGATGATGCTGACCCGCGACGCGGGACGGCTCAAGGATGCGCGTGTGCGTCTCAATCAGTGTCCCCTCGGCGCGTGCGCGCTCGCGGGAACGACCTTCCCCACCGACCGGCACATGACCGCTGCCGCGCTGGGCTTTGACGGCCCCTGCCTCAACAGCCTCGACGCCGTGTCCGACCGCGATTTCTGCGTGGAGCTCATGAGCGGCCTGAGCCTTATGATGGCGCATCTGTCCCGCCTGTCCGAGGAGCTCGTCCTCTGGTCGAGCCTCGAATTCCACTTCGTCACGCTGCCGGAGGGCTTCGTCACCGGCTCGTCCATCATGCCGCAGAAGAAGAACCCCGATATGGCGGAGCTTATCCGCGGCAAGACCGGCCGCGTTTACGGCGACCTGATGACGATGCTGACCGTGCTGAAGGGCCTGCCGCTCGCGTATAACAAGGATCTGCAGGAGGACAAGGAGGCCGTCTTTGATGCGCTCGATACCGCCAAGCTCTGCCTCGCGGTGCTGGCGCCGATGATCGCCGGCATGACCGCGCACGCAGACTCCATGCGAAAGGCCGCCGGTGCGGGCTTCATAAACGCCACCGACTGCGCCGACTGGCTCGTGGCGCACGGCGTTCCGTTCCGCGAGGCCTACGGCATTTCCGCGGGTCTTGTCCACGCGGGCAAGCCGCTCGAAGATCTGACGATCGAGGAGTATAAGGCCGCCTGCCCCGTCTTTGACGAGAGCATTTACGACGCCATCAACCTCGACAACTGCGTCAGGCGCCGCCATCTTCCGGTCGCCGAGCAGCTCGCCTTCCTTGAGGATTTCCTGAAAACCTGACATCCATCATGCCAACTCCCCCGTCCGGACGGACGGGGGAGTTTTTGCAGGGTATGAATTTTTTCCTTCACCGACGGTTTGCGAATCCTTTCGCAGGGCCTTTGCTTCATCCTGTTGGTAAACGATGAAGTGCCGGAGGAAGCCGCCCATGCGGAAGTTTATATTCTATACACTCACCGCCGTGCTGGCGGCGATTTTACTGGCCCGGGCCATGCTTCCGCCTCCGGCGCAGTATGCCATGGCGCCGGTTGACGGCACGGAATACAACGTCCTCGACGTCGCGCTCCCGGACACGGCCCAAACCGCCGGCAGCGCCCTGATCACGGAGATGAACAGCTACTACCTCCAACGAACGCCCACCAAAAAGAACGCTTACAGCGGGATTCTGAAAGGCAAAAACCTCATCCTCATCTGCGCGGAAAACTGGGCGCCCGACCTCTCCGTCCGCTTCGATGCGCCGACGCTTCGGCAGCTCCGGCAGGAGGGCGCAAAGTTCACGCAGGTCTATCGCCCGGACTGGTATCAGGGTACGGACGGTTCGGAGTTCGCGCTGCTGTCCGGGCTCATGCCCACCCGCGTGAACAATACCACGGCCCTGCTCTACGCCGGCGCGCAGGATATTTACCTGCCCTTTGCGACGGCGCGGTGCTTTGCCGACGCGGGCTATGCCGCCTATGCGTTCCTCTCCGATTCGGAGCATGAGGCCGCGTATGCCGCGCTGGGCTTTGAGACGGTCGAGGTCTCCGCCGACGGCGCGCAGTCCGAGGCAGCCGATACCGTCACGCGCTGCGCGGAGGGGAGCAAAAAGCCCTTCTTCGCCTTTTTCCTCTGGAACGCCACGGAGGCCGACGGAAGTCTGGCCGCCCTCATGGACGGGCTGCCGGACAACACCGCCGTGTGCGTCCTCACGGGCAGCCCGGAGCCTGACCGGGCGCAGCTTTTCCTCTGGAGCCGGGATTTCCCCGCGCCGGAGACGGATATTCCCTGCTCGGAGCTGGATCTCGCTCCGACGCTTGAAAACCTCTTCGGCCTGCCCTTCGATTCCCGTTTTCTCTCCGGGCGGGACATCTTCGCCGAGCCGTCCGTCACACCGGACGCCGCCATGCCGCTCGTCACCCTGCGCGGCAGCGCGTTTTCAGACTGGATCACCGAAGCTGGGCGCTATATCGCCGCAGAGGAGCGGTTTGTCCCGGCACAGGCGGAAGCCGACGCCGACGCCGCGTATATTGACGCGGTATGCAAGCTTCAATACGACCGCTACGTCTTTGCCCGGCGTATTCTGGAAAACAATTATTTTGCGCTGCTCTTTGATAACGATTGACAAAAACGCCGGAACCGAGATGGTTCCGGCGCTTTGCTTCTCCTCAGCTGACCCAGCGTCCGCTGCTGTTAAATGTGTATTCCTTGCCGTCGATCGTGAGCGTCTCGCTCGCGGCCATGATGCCGCTGGACTTCAGGTAGTACCAGTAACCGTTATCCTTCACCCACTCGCTCGCCGCCATGACGCCGTTGGATTTGAGCCAGTACCAGTAACCATTGTACTTCACCCACTGGCTCTTGACCATCACACCGTCGGCGTCAAGCCAGTACCAGCTCGTGCCGGACTTTGCCCAGGCATTCTTCACCAGCGCGCCGGAGGAGTTGGCATAGTACCAGTACCCACCGAACTTTACCCAGTCCGTTGCCATCACGCCGCTGGACTGGAAAATATACTCCGAGCTGCCGATGGTGAGCTTTTCGTTCGCCGCCATCGCGCCGGTGGATTTCACATAGTACCAGCTTGTGCCGGACTTCACCCATGCGCTCTTGGCCATGACGCCGTCGGCCTTGAGCCAGTACCAGGAACTGCCGGACTTCGCCCAGGCATTCTTCTGCAGCGCGCCGGAAGAGGAAGCGTAGTACCAGTAACCGCCGAACGCAGCCCAGCTGGTCGCCATCTTGCCGGTGGTGTTGAAGATATACTCCGAGCTGCCGATGGTGAGCTTTTCATTCACCGCCATGGCGCCGCTGGACTTCAGCCAGTACCAGCTTCCGCTCTGGTTCAGCCACTGGTTCTTCGCCATGACGCCGTCGGCCTTGAGCCAGTACCTTTGACCGTTATCGTCCACCCACTGGTTGGTCAGAGGCTTGCCGTCCGCGCCGATATAGTACCAATCACTGCCTATTCTCTGCCAGCCTTCCGCTGCGATGTCAACCGTAAGCGTGAACGTCTCCGAGTTGCCTTGGCCGCAGTCATAGGTATAGGTGACAGCCTTCGCACCGCTGTCCACCGTGAGGATGTTCCCGCTCACCGTGCCGCCGCTCCAATCGCTCGCCTTCGTCACGTCAAAGCTCCCCGGGAGCGTCGTCAGGTCGAATTTACGGTTGGCGCCGACCGTGATGGGATAGATGTTTTCGTTGCACCACAAGTGCGTCAGCGCCGTGTTCTTACTCACATCCAGACTCGTCATCTGGTTGTTGTAGCAAGACAGTAAATTCAGCGCGGTGTTGTTGCTCACATCCAAACTCGTCAGTCCATTGCCGTTGCAATAAAGCAAATCCAGCGCGGTATTCTCGCGCACGTCCAAACTCGTCAGTCCACAGTCAGCACAATTCAAGTACGTCAGCGAAGTGTTCTTGCTCGTATCTAGGCTCATCAGTTGGTTGCTGAAGCATTCCAGCTCCTCCAGCGCGGTACAGCCGCGCACGTCCAAACTCGTCAGCTGGTTGCCACCGCAATACAGAGTCGTCAGCGCCGTGTGCACGCTCAAGTCCAGGCTCGTCAGCTGGTTGTTGCCGCAATTCAGCAACGTCAGCGCCGTGTTCGCGCTCACATCTAGGCTCGTCAGCTGGTTTCTGTTGCAATTCAGGCGTTCCAGCGCCGTGAAATACTCCACGCCCTTTAGGCTGGTAATACCCTTAAACTCTACAACAATCCCTGTAACATCTGCGATTTCGTCGGTGCTCAGAGACCCGTCGCTATCCGTGTCGCAGTTTTTCGATACATAGGCGCGGAAAGTCGCGTCCGGGAAATTTTCTTTATCAATGGCGATGGCGTCCTCGGGGATGATGGGTTCCTCCGGGAGGGAGGGATCGACGGTGACGGTAAGCGTGAACGTCACA
>JBJDYS010000004.1:6125-27770 GCA_051867595.1 Oscillospiraceae bacterium | reverse complement strand
ATAGACGGTAAAGAAACCAGGGCCGGAGCGCAATGCTCCCGCCCTGGTTTTTCTGCTTGTGCGGAGAAAATCGAATTCTGTTGAAATTTTTACATATAATTACAATGGCCTAATGAATTGGGGCATTTGGAAATGGTGGGAGCCATTGTCCATCAGCTCACGAGGAAAATGACGGTCGAGCAGATCAAGGAAGCCGGGTTTGAGCCGTACTTCGTCGATCATACGGCGGGCGTTTACGCGCAGGCTGCCGGCGGATGGCCGTACGATGCGGCGTCCTTTGCGGTCAAAGGCGATGTGATCGCCGACCTGACGGAGGATATGGCCGCCGAGCAGAAAGCGCGTGTGACATACGACAACATCCTCCGCATGGCGGACGACCCGGACGTGATCGACGTGATTCGGTTCCTGCGCGAACGGGAGGTCGTTCACTTCCAGCGCTTCGGCGAGGCGCTGCAGCTGGCGACAGACAAGATGGATCAGAGAAATGTCTACGCGGTGAATCCGGCGTTTGACCGATAAAAAGCTCCGGCCGGGCCAGCACCCGACCGGAACTCTTTTTTTATGGGAAGGCCCTTAAACGCGGACCTTTTTCAGCTTGGCATAGCGGGGGAGCGAGCACTCCGTGGGGCGGTCGGGCTGACCCTGGATGAGCGGAAGAACATAATCAAACAGTTCGTCGGTGACGAAATTGCCTTCGGGCGTGATCCACTCCAGCGGGACTTTCTTCTCGGCGTTTGCAACGGAGGTGAGGGGGATGAGCTTTGTCCTGCATACATACGCGCCGTTTTCCTCCGCGCGCTCAAACGCGACCATCTTGCCGGTCTCGCCGGCGATAGCGCTCTCCACGGCGACGCGGCCGGCCATCTCGGCTTCTTCCACGTCGGCGGCGGAGGCCAGATGCGCGCCGCAGCGCTGTAAAAGGCTCAGCTCGATGCCGCGGGTCTTGACGTTCAGACGGGACTTCACCGCGTCAGCCAGACGCGCGGCAAGGCCGCCGAGCTGCGCATGACCGAAGCCGTCGGTCGCGCTGGCCTTCGCCTCGGACACGAACGTACCGTCGGCGAAGTGAACGCCCTCGGAAACGGCGACGAGGCAGTTGCCTTTTTTCCTGTATACAGCCTCAACATCGCTCAGGAATTTTTCCATGTCAAAGTCGATCTCCGGCAGATAGACAAGATCAGGACCAGCGCCGAAGCGCGTGCCGACGGCGGCCGAAGCGGCGAGCCAGCCGGCATGACGGCCCATGATCTCCATGATGGTGACCTGACCGGTGGGATAGACGCGGCTGTCGCAGGCGACCTCCATGCAGCTCGTGGCGATATACTTCGCGGCGGAGGCGAAACCGGGGCAGTGGTCGGTGCCGACAAGGTCGTTGTCAATGGTCTTGGGGATACCCATGACGCGGCACTCCCAGCCGGAACGGGCCATGAAGCGGCTGATCTTGTCGCAGGTATCCATGGAGTCGTTGCCGCCGTTATAGAAGAAATAGCGGACGTTGTGCTTTTTGAATACCTCCAGGATCTTCCGATAATCGGTGTCGTCCACATCGGGATCGGCGAGCTTATAGCGGCAGGAGCCGAGCTCGGAGGAGGGGGTATTTTTGAGGAGGGCGAGTTCTGCAGGGTCTTCCTGGCCCATATCATAGAGGATATCGCCGAGAACGCCGGTGATGCCGTGATCCGCGCCGAGGATCTGCGTGATCTCTTCCGCCTCGAGAGCGGCGGAGATCGCGCCGTACGCGCTCGCGTTGATGACGGCAGTCGGGCCGCCGGACTGACCGATAATGCAGGCGCCAATGAGTTTTTCAGCCATGGAAAGAATCCTCCGGAATTTTCAGATTTTGGTTGATTATAACATATTTTAGGAGTAAAATAAAGTCAAAGAACACATAAAAGAACAGGAAGTTCAAAAATCAAAAGGAGCGAGCATATATGCCTATCGTAACAACGACGGAAATGTTCAAAAAAGCCTATGAGGGCGGCTATGCCATCGGTGCGTTCAACGTCAACAACATGGAGATCGTGCAGGGCATCACCGAGGCGGCGGCGGCGGTGAATTCGCCCCTGATCCTTCAGGTGTCCGCCGGCGCGCGCAAATATGCAAAGCACGTCTACCTGACGAAGCTCGTGGAGGCCGCGGTGGAGGACACCGGACTTCCGATCGCACTGCACCTTGACCACGGCGCGGATTTCGAGATCTGCAAAAGCTGCATCGACGGCGGCTTTTCCTCTGTCATGATCGACGCGTCCTCCCAGTCGTTCGAGGACAATATCGCCGTTACGAAGCAGGTCGTGGAATATGCCCATGACCACGGGGTCGTCGTGGAGGCGGAGCTGGGCACGCTGGCTGGCGTCGAGGACGAGGTGAAGGTTTCCGCTGAGGATTCCTCCTATACCCGCCCGGAGGATGTTGAGGAATTCGTCAGCCGCACTGGCTGCGACTCGCTGGCCATCGCGATCGGCACCAGCCACGGCGCTTACAAGTTCAAGCCCGGCACGAAGCCGCAGCTTCGCTTTGACATTCTGGAGGAGGTTTCCCGCCGTCTGCCCGGATTCCCCATCGTGCTGCACGGCGCATCCAGCGTGATTCCCAAGTATGTGGACATCATTAACGCCAACGGCGGCGCGCTCGTCGATGCGATCGGCGTGCCGGAGGAAATGCTCCGCAAGGCCGCGTCCATGGCGGTCTGCAAGATCAACATCGACTCCGACCTGCGTCTGGCGATGACGGCCGGTATCCGTCAGCATTTTGTGGAGCATCCCGACCACTTTGACCCGCGCCAGTATCTGACCGTCGGCCGCGACTATATCCGCGAGCTTGTCAAGGACAAAATCGTGAACGTCCTCGGCAGCGACGGAAAAGCCTGAGTCGATGAACCTGAAGCAGCAGATAGAAAAAGCTGCCGAGGGGCATGGTCACGGCTGTATGTGCGACGCGTGCGCGGCGGAGTATGTGAGCGGCGATCATTACGGCCTGGATAAAGTCCTGTTCTGGCGGATTATCGCTGCGGCGGTGCTGTTTGCCGCGTCGGCGATTTTGAAAAACGCGATGCCGGCGGTGTCGGTGATCCTTGCGATCATTTCGATCCTGACGGCTGGCTATGATGTGTTCGTCCGGACGATCGCGGCCTGTGTGCGTAACAAGCTGCCCGACGAAGACTTGCTGATGTGCGTCGCGGCGGTGGCGGCGGTGGCCATCGGCCGTGCGCCGGAGGGGGCGCTCGTACTGCTTTTGATGCAGCTTGGTACGCTCTTCCGAGGTTTCGCAGAGGAGAAAGTCCGCCGTTCGGTTCACTCCGTGGCGGATATCCGGGTCGATCCGACCGATCCCAGCCGGGGCAACAGCCGGGCGCAGGAGTTCATCACCCATTTTGCCCATATCTATACGCCGGTTATTCTGGGACTTGCGGTGCTTTTTGCCGTGGTTCTTCCGCTGTTTTTCCGTATGACGGTGTCGGAGGCCATCCACAAGGCGCTGGTGCTTCTGGTTATTGCCTGTCCCTGCGCGTTTGTCATTTCCATTCCGCTGACGTACTTTGCCGGCGTCGGCGGCGCAGCGCGAAACGGGATCCTGTTCCGGGACGATGCGGCCATGACGGAGCTCTGCCGTGTCGGAACCGTTGTCTTTGACAAGACCGGTGCGCTGCAGGGGGAAGGCAGCCGCGTTGTCTCCGTGAAAAGCGACCGTATGGATGCGGAAACGCTTCTCCGCATCGCGGCTCATGCCTGTGCATACGCCGACAGCGAGCCGGCGGAAAGCATCAAAGCGGCCTATCAGGGCACGATCTACATCGAGCTGATTCAGAGCTTCCGGCAGGATTCCGAACACGGCATCACCGTTGTGGTGGACGGCGTCGATATTATCCTCGGCACCGAAGAATTTATCCGCGATCACGGCGTCGATCCCGGTTCGGACGCGACAACGGAGCCGAGCGCGTATCTCGCGATCGACGGCCAGTACGCCGGACGGATCGTGTTCGGAGCGGTCGCAAAAGCGGATTCCGCCCGAACGGTGCAGCTCCTCTCCTGGGAAAATGAACGCCAGATTCTTCTTTTGAGCGACGAGACTGCGGCCGCCACCGAGAAGTTTGCGCGCTCGGTCGGCATCGGCCGGTTTTATTCGGATTGCACCGGCGGGAAAAAGGCTGCGACGCTTCGCGATATTCAGGAGCGCAAGGCACGCCGCGGCAGTGTCCTGTTTGTCGGAGATGCACAGGCTGACCCGGAGTGCTTCGCGGAGGCGGAGCTGGGTGCCGCCATGTATGCCGACGGAAGTGAGAACGCCGCCGTCATGGCGTTGAATGATTCGCCCCTTTCGATCGTCTCGGCCATCGGAACGGCAAGGCAGACGAACACGATCCTGCGGCAGAATATTCTCTTTGCGCTGGTCTTTAAGCTGATCGTCCTGATCCTTGACATTGTGGGGATCTGCCCGCTCTGGCTCGCCGTTTTCTCCGATTCCGGCGTGACGCTTATGACGGTGCTGAATTGCCTACGGGCCATGACCGTAAAAGAAACCCAGCTTTCCGGCGAATAAACCGGATGAAAAACACCTCCTGTGCAGCCAGGCCGCTGCTCGGGAGGTGTTTTTGCGGGGGAGGAATTATTCGGCGGATGGGCCGGATTTCTCGCTGAGCCACGACAGAACATCGTTCCAGACATCCTGCTTGTTCCGTTCGTTCAGCATTTCATGCCGTCCGCCCGGATAGAGCTTCAGCGTAACGTCCTGCATACCGATGTCCTGAAAGCGGCTGTAAACGGTGCGGACGCCCTTTCCCCAGCTGCCGACAGGGTCGGCGTCGCCGGAAATGAACAGCACGGGCATGGATTTGTTCATCTTCCGCATATGCTCCTTCGTGCCGATCAGCATGATGCCGCCCATCATCTCGTACATGAGCTCGGCGGTCGCGGTGCCTCCGCACAGGGGGTCGGCGTCATACCGGCGGATCACGTCCTCGTCGCTGCAGATCCAGTCATTCGGGCCGATGGGGTTTTCGATGCCTTTCAGATAGCTTCCGAAAGCGATGCTCTGCAGCCGACGGCTGTGGTATTTGCTGCCGTGTTTTTTGATCTCGCTGTTTGCAAGCATACGTCCGATACGGCACACGATCGCAGGATTCTGGCCGGTTCCCGAAAGGATGCAGGCATCGAAATCGTCGGGGTAGCGGCCAATATAGGTACGCGCCATGAAGCTTCCCATGCTGTGCCCGAGGAGGATCATCGGTACGCCCGGGAAATTCTCCAGCATAAGCTCATGGAGCTTTTTCTCGTCCTGAACGATTTTGTCCCAGCCGTTTTCCTCCGCGAACCAGCCCAGCTCGGATTTATCGTTTACGCTCAGACCGTGACCGAGGTGGTCGTCGCCGACGACGGCAAAGCCGTGCTCCGTGAGATATTCCGCGAAATCACTGTACCGTCCGATGTGTTCGGCTACGCCATGGACGATCTGGACAAGGCCGCGGATCTCGTTTTCCGGGCGCCATAAGCGACAGTGGATGTTGTTGACACCGTTGGAGGAAAGAAATGTAAAGTCGCTCATCTTGACCATGGAAAAAGCCTCCTGTATATGATATAATGTGAATCAAATGACAGAGATGCCGTAAACTGTTATTTTAGTAACAGTTTACACCAAATTTTTTCTATCGTCAATATACGGCCATATCATAGGAGAGGAGAGATCGCATGAACGGTTATCTTATCGCGCTCGATCAGGGAACGACGTCCTCGCGGGCGATCATCTTTGACGCCGCGGGAAATATCGTGTCGCTGGCGCAGTATCCCTTTGAGCAGATCTATCCCCAGCCCGGCTGGGTGGAGCATGACCCGATGGAAATTCTGTCCACGCAGTTCCATGCGCTGGCGGAGGCGTTTGAAAAATCGGGCCTTTCTCCGACGGATATCGCGGGGATCGGCATCACGAACCAGCGTGAGACTACCATCGTCTGGGAAAAGGCCACGGGAAAGCCGGTCTATAATGCGATCGTCTGGCAGTGCCGCCGCACGGCGAATACGGCGGAGCAGCTGGTGCAGGACGGGATGTCGGAGTATATCCGATCGGTTACAGGGCTTCTGCCGGATCCGTATTTCTCCGCGACGAAGATCAAGTGGATCCTCGATGCGGTGCCGGGTGCGCGGGCAAGGGCGGAGAGGGGAGAGCTCCTGTTCGGCACGGTGGACAGCTGGCTGATCTGGAATCTGACCGGCCGCCATGTGACGGATTACTCGAACGCTTCGCGCACGATGCTCTTTGACATACATAAGCTTACATGGGATGAGACGCTGTGCCGCCGTTTGAGCATACCCATACAGATGCTGCCGCAGGCGGTGCCGAATGCGGAAGTGTTTGGCCGGGTCGTTTCCGGGCTGCCGGGTCTGACCAATCTGGCCGGCATACCGGTCTGCGGTGCGGCGGGCGATCAGCAGGCGGCGCTGCTGGGACAGGGCTGCATTTTGCCCGGCCAGGCGAAAAACACCTATGGCACGGGCTGCTTCACGCTGATGAATGCCGGCGAGAGCGTCCCGGAGACCTCCGGCGGGCTTCTCACGAGCATCGGCTGGAGCGTCGGCGGGAAAGTGACCTACGCGCTGGAAGGCAGCGTTTTCAACGCGGGCTCTTCCATTCAGTGGCTGCGCGATGAACTGGGCCTCATCTCCACGGCGCATGAGTGCGATATTCTGGCGGAGTCCGTCCCCGATACCGGCGGCGTCTATCTTGTCAGCGCCTTTACGGGGCTTGGCGCGCCGTGGTGGGATTCCTATGCCCGCGGAACGGTGGTGGGCCTTACCCGCGGCACCGGAAAGGCGCATATCTGCCGTGCCGTTCTGGAGGGCATAGCCTATCAGGTGACAGACCTTCTCATCGCGATGGAAACGGATACGGCGAGAAAGCTCGATGTGCTTCGCGTGGATGGCGGCGCCTCGGTATCGGATTTTCTGATGCAGTTTCAGGCGGACGTTCTGCAGCGTCCGATCGACCGGCCCTGCACCGTGGAAACGACCGCTCTCGGCGCGGCGTTTCTGGCGGGCCTTTCGACCGGCGTCTGGAGCAGCCTTGCGGAGATCCATGCGCTCCGCAGAACACAGCGCCTGTTTGAGCCGTCGATGGAGGCGGACAAGGCGGCGTCAATTATGAGAAACTGGCACCGGGCGGTCGAGCGTTCCCTTCGCTGGGAAGAAGTCTGATGCGAAAAGTGATTGACAACCGGAATAATTGGTTATATGTTATTGACATAATATTTTTGATTCTTAGAGACAGAGAAAGAAGGCATTGAATGAGCCGCAAGGTTTCCATATTTATTTTTCTGGTGGATATCGCGCTGATGCTGCTGTTCATTTTCAGCCGCTGGAAGGTGTCGCTGACGTTGGCCGGCCCGGAGGAGATGACCATTGAGTATGGCCAGGAGTACGTGGAGCCGGGCGCGACCGCACAGATCCAGGGAAAAGATATAGATATATTTGACGGGGATGTCAAAGTGAAGGCCCGGGCCAGTGATATGGACTTCTCGGAGCCGGGAACCTACACGATCACATACCGCGCTTCTCGCCTGTTTTACAGCGACACGAAGGAGCGTGTTGTCCATGTCGTGGATGGCTCGGCGCCCGCGATCACGCTGAACGACGTGAAAACAGAGCTGGATGCAGGGGATGTATGGCAGGATTCCTACTCCGCCTACGACGATTTTGACGGCGACATCACGAGCCTTGTTCAGGTGTCGGGAGAGGTCGATACCAAAACCGCCGGTATGTATACGCTCGAGTATTCCGTGACGGATTCCGCCGGAAACACGACCACGGCACAGCGTGAGGTGAACGTGATCGGCGTTTCGGAGCCGGTGTCCGGCAAGGTCGTTTTCCTCACGTTTGACGACGGCCCCTGTGAGAATACGGAAGAGCTTCTGGAGATTCTGGATCGGCACAATGCCAAGGTTACTTTTTTCGTAACGAATACCGGCGGCAGCTATACGAGCCTCATTCAGCAGGAGGCGGAGGCGGGTCACACCGTTGCGGTGCATACGCTCACGCATAACTTCAATTCGATCTACGCCAGCGAGCAGGCGTACTGGGACGATTTCAACGCGATGAATGACATCATTGAGCAGTACACGGGCCATCGGACACAACTGTTCCGATTCCCCGGCGGATCGTCCAATACAGTCAGCTCCTTCAACCCGGGCATCATGACCCGCCTGACCGCAGAGGCGGATGAGTACGGATACGAGTATTTTGACTGGAACGTCGATTCCGGCGACGGCGCCAACGTGAATGACCCCGATCAGATCTTCAACAATGTCATTTCGGGTATAAAGAATAACGATGTCTCGGTCGTCCTCTGCCATGACACGCATCATACGACCGTGCAGGCGATCGACCGAATCCTGACCTGGTGTGAGGAAAACGGGTACACGGTGATGCCGCTTGCCAAGGGCATGACGGTGAGCCACCACTCGGTCGCGAACTGAATTACAAGCTCCCGTCCAAAGCGTTTTGGGCGGGAGCAAAAAAAACCTTGCAATCCGGGTTCCATAGTGCTATAATCTTAAAGCGCTGTAGAAAGCGCAGGTGTAGTTCAATGGCAGAACATCAGCTTCCCAAGCTGAATACGAGGGTTCGATTCCCTTCACCTGCTCCATATATCGGGGTGTAGCGCAGTTGGTAGCGCGCTTGGTTCGGGACCAAGAGGCCGGGTGTTCAAGTCACCTCACTCCGACCAGAAAAGCACGATGGCTTTGATACCATTGGTATGGAAGCTGTCGTGCTTTTTATTTGGTCTGGCATCGATGACGCCAAGGAAATATAACATTCCGTTTATTTTTCTCTTTACAGCCTCCTCTTCCAACGATATAATAGCGGCATACAGTAAGAGGAGGATCATTCCATGAAAAAAGCATCCCGCATTACCGCCCTCGTTCTGGCGCTGATTCTGGCGCTGAGCCTATGTGTTTTTGCCTCCGGTGAGGCCTCCGGCAGCACCTCCGGCGAAACAACGGAAACCGCCCCTAAGACCCCCGGTGAGACCCCGGCCGAGGTCATTCTGGCCGCTATGGCCTGCCGCAACTTCTCCGACGAGCCTCTGACGCAGGAGCAGGTGGATGCCATCCTGCGGGCCGGCGCCAACGCGCCCTCCGCGTTCAACAGCGAGCCGTGGAAGTTCATCGTACTCGAAAACACCGAGAAGAAGGTCGGCCTTATTTCCAATGAAGTTGCCACCTGCATCATTGTTGCCGTTCCCGTGGAGGATTACAACCTGGGCGCCAACAGCCAGTTTGCCGCCGGTCTGGCCGCCGAAAGTATGTATCTCTATGCACAGGCCTCCGGTCTGGCTGCCAATATGTATGTCGCGCCCTGCGATCTGGTCATTAATGTCAGCGACGACTCCAAGGCTGAATACGGCATCAGCCCCGACTATGAAGCCGCCATCATCCTCGGCATCGGCAACTATGCCGACGAGATAGACGCGTTTGCCAGCGCCTCCGCCCGTACCGACGTGGCTGAAAACACCATCGTAGTGAAGTAATAACACTCAAAACAAACAAAGACCACACCAAAGGGTAAAATCCTGCGGGTGGTCTTTTTCTATATCGCCGCCAGCCGATAACGGCTCCGCAGTCAGCGGGCCACACAATGTGCGATCGTATGCAGGTATTTCCGGGATCGGCGGAGGTTTTTGCTGCAAAAAGTGATGATATTCCGAATAATGTGAAAGATTGACCCTCCGATCCTGTTATATAGGGTGAGGCGGAAAGGAAGTGACGTGATTGGAGGACAGTGCCATCATCAGCCTGTTTTTTGAGCGCTCGGAACAGGCGATCGAAGAGCTGAACCGTAAATACGGAGCTGCTGTGAAGAAAACGGCTGCCAATATTCTCGATGACCGGCTGGATGTGGAAGAATGCGTAAGCGACACCTACCTGAGAGTGTGGAACAGTATTCCGCCTCATGCTCCGCATTCTCTGGCGGGTTATGTTTGTAAAATCGCCCGCAATTTGGCCGTAAACCGGTATCACGCGAATCGGGCGGAGAAACGCAGCGGTAACTATGCTCTGGTTTTGGATGAGATGGAAGAATGTATCCCATCGGGCGCGGGCGTGGAAACGGATTATGAAGCGAAAGAGCTCGCTTCCGCGATCAACCGATTCCTCGCTGCTTTGGAGCCGAAAGACCGGTTTCTGTTTGTCCGCCGGTATTGGTATGCGGATACGGTTGCGGAGCTGGCCGCCCTGACGAACATCAGCGCCAACCGAATCTCCGTCCGTCTTTTCCGCCTCCGCAGGAAACTGCGGATCACTTTAATGAAGGAGGGCTTTCTTGCATGAAACGGGAACGGTTGTCAAAGGCGTTCGGCGATATGGAGGAACGCTTTGTGCTGGAAGCATATTGTCCGATTCCCGAGGAGGCATTGAGCGCCTCGGAAAGGATCGTACACATGAAAAAGAAACGCCTTATAACGATCGCGCTGGCTGCGGCTCTGATGCTGGCGCTGGGACTTACGGCCTATGCGGCATGGAGCATCCATGCCGAACGTCAGCAGGAGCTGAGAGCCGATCTGATGATCGACGAAAACAAGGTGAGCAGCTATGTGGAATACGCGGTTTCAGAGGAATCGGCGGGCGGTCTCGTTCTGCTCTCCGCCGTAAGCGACGGGCAGGAGCAGCGCGTCTACGTAAACATTTCCCCGGTTTCGGAGGAGGTATCCGTCTCCGAGAAAGGAGAACCCTTCCCGGTATTCACGGTGGGGATCGATGGAACGGAGATCGGCGGCAGTGCGGAACCCTATGCCTACGACGAAGAGACACAGACCCTGACGCTTGCGTGCGTCCTCGATGCGGGCTCGGTGAGACAGGCCGTGGCGGAGATTGGCACGGAGGCCGTGCCTCTTTCGGTTCACATGATGACGGGAACCGATGAATCCCGCTCCTTTGGCCCGATCTCCTTCACGATGACCGGGGAACAGCTCCGGGAATTCGACTTCGGAAACGCTGTTTATCATGACCTGGCCCTCGATCAGGATATCGAGGTCGTCGGTCTGGAGCTGACGCCGTTCAGCGCCGTGTGGAAGGTTCATTATGAAGGCGATGCGGCTGTTCAGACGCGGAAATATGAAGATTGGGCAGCGTATGAGCCATGGTGTAGTCTGGAGGATGCGGTGTGCCGGGAAGCGAAGATCGTATTCTCTGATGGTTCGGAGTTTTCCACCGGCGGTTCGCTGAACAGCCATTATGAAAACGGCGCGGTGAATCTCTGGTGCGGCTGGCAGAGCGCGATCAACATGGAGGACGTCCAGCGGATCGTTCTGGGAGATTTGATTCTCTGGGAAGCCAAATAAACATATTATCGTATAGCGCCGGATACAGAAAGACCGCAAGCCGTTTTGCGGTCTTTTTTTTGCCCATGCCGCATAGCTTGGACAGGGAGGGATGGCTATGTCGTATAAACGCCTCGGGATCGCCGCGTTTCTGGTGGTGGCGGTTGTCTATTTCCGCCTTTGTATGCCGGCGTGGTATGAGACGGTGTTTCCGTCGGTGCGCGGCATTCTTTCGGAGGATCAGGTGTTTCTGCCGGATACGGAGACGATCGAAGCGTGGTTCGGCTGGAATTGAACCCGGGCTTTCTGTTATTGGCGGCCGCGCTGTATTTTATCGGCGGATTCCCGGCTTTGACCGCGTTTCTGACGGCGGCGCTGGTGCATGAACTGGGGCATCTCGCGGCCATCGTGATCACCGGCGCGTCGGTGCAGAATATACGCTTTACGCTGTCCGGCCCGGTCATTGAATACGGCGGCGCGCTGACCAGCCGTCAGGAAGCGGGGATCGTGGCCGCAGGCCCGGTAGCGGGGCTTATTTTCGCGGCGGTCTGCCTGTCGTCGGGACGGGCCTATTTCAGTTATGTGGGAGCGATCGCGCTTCTGGCATCGCTGTTCAATCTTCTCCCGGTGTATCCGATGGACGGCGGACGGCTGGCGCAGTATCTGCTGGAAACGGCGATGCCCCCGGAAACGGCCTGTGTGGTTCTGCGCATCATAGGCAGCCTGTTTTCTCTGGGCGTGGTCTGCACCGGTGCGGCGATCCATTCTCCGGCGGCGATTGCTGCGGGGATATGGATGATGGTACTTGCGAATACGCCCGATTTGCGCTAAAATCAAAAACATGGAAATGAACGATAAGATCGACGCGCTGCTGCGTCAGGTACAGAAGCCCGCCCGCTATGTCGGCGGCGAATACAACCAGATCGTGAAGGACAAAAAGGACGTGGAGGTTCGCTTTGCGTTCTGCTTCCCGGACACCTACGAGATCGGTATGTCGAACCTCGGCATGAAAATCCTTTACGGCGTCATCAACGAAATGCCCGGCGTGTGGTGCGAACGGGTCTTTTCGCCGTGGGACGATATGGCGCAGAAGCTGCGGGAGAAGAATATCCCGCTCTGGGCGCTGGAAAGCGGCGATCCGCTCTCGGAGTTTGATATCATCGGCTTCTCGCTCGGCTATGAGATGGCCTATACCACGGTGCTGGATGTTCTCGATCTCGGCGGCATCCCGCTGCGTGCGGCGGATCGTCACGAGCTGAAGCATCTCGTCGTCGCGGGCGGCCAGTGTGTCTGCAATATTGAGCCGATGGCCGATTTCTTTGACCTGTGCTTTTTGGGCGAGGGTGAGGAGATGGACTGCGAGCTCATCGAGCTTTACCGCGTCGCCAAGCGCGAGGGCTGGCCGAAGCCGGAATTTCTCCGCCGGGCGGCACAGATCGAGGGCGTGTATGTCCCGAGCCTTTACGATGTGACGTATCACGACGACGGCACCGTGGCATCCGTCACGCCGCGGGACGGCGCGCCAGCGAAGGTTCGCAAGCGGATCGTGCAGGATTTTGATAAGAGCTATTACCCCACGAAGCCCATCGTCCCGTCGATGGAGGTCGTGCATGACCGCATCTCGCTCGAGGTGTTCCGAAGCTGCATCCGCGGCTGCCGCTTCTGCCAGGCCGGGCATATCTGCCGTCCCGTCCGCAACCGAAGCGTGGACACGCTTTTGGAGCAGGGGAAAAAGACGCTGGAGAACACGGGGTATCAGGAGCTAAACCTGTCGAGCCTCAGCACGAGTGATTATCCCGGGCTTTCCGAGCTGTGCGACGGCCTGCTCGAATACTGTGAGCCGCGCGGCATCAGCCTGAGCCTGCCGTCGCTGCGGGCGGACAACTTCTCCATGGATATCATGCAGCGCGTTCAGCGGGTGCGTAAAAGCGGCCTGACCTTCGCACCGGAGGCGGGAACGCAGCGGATGCGCGACGCGATCAACAAGAATGTCACGGAGGAGGAGCTGCTGGAATCCTGCCGCGTAGCCTTCTCCGGCGGCTGGAACGGCGTGAAGCTGTATTTCATGCTGGGCCTTCCCACGGAGACGGACGAGGACGTCATCGGGATCGCGGAGCTTGCGAAAAAGGTCCTCTGGTGCTGGAAACAGAACGCCTCGAACAAAAGCCGAGGCGTCCGCATCACGGTCAGCACCTCGGACTTTATCCCCAAGCCGCATACCCCGTTCCAATGGGAGGCGAAGATTTCCCGCGAGGAATATCTCCGCCGCGTACATCTTCTGACCGATGCGCTCAAAAGCGCCCGTGCGATCACCTACAACTGGCACGATTCCGACACGAGCGTGATCGAGGCCGTGCTGGCACGCGGCGACCGGCGGCTCTCCGCGGTCATCGAGGAGGTCTGGCGGCAGGGAGGACGCATGGAGGGCTGGACGGAGTTCTTCTCGCTTCAGCGCTGGTATGACGCCTTTGAAAAATGCGGCCTTGACCCGGCGTTCTATGCGTTCCGCGAGCGTCCGATGGACGAGCTTCTGCCGTGGGAGCACATGGACATGGGCGTGACGCGGCGTCACCATGAGATCGAGCGGGAACGGGCCTATCAGTCCCGGCTTTCCCCGGACTGCCGCAAGGCCTGCAGCGGCTGCGGTGCGGCGTCTCTTTTGAAGGAGGGCGTGTGCCGTGGATAAACTGCGTCTGAAATTTTCCAAGACCGGACGGGCGGTCTATATCTCCCACCTTGACCTGATGCGAACGATGCAGCGCGTGTTTTCCCGTGCCGGCGTCGGTCTGAAGTACAGCGAGGGCTTCAACCCCCACGCGAAGATCTCCATCATTCTGCCGCTGACGGTCGGCACGCACAGCGTTTGCGAGTATATGGATTTCGCGCTGGCGAAGGATTGGGATCTTGAAAAACTCCCGGCGCTTCTGAACCCCTTTATGCCGGAGGGCATCGAGGCGATCGAGGCGTATGAAGCGCCCGGAAAGGGCGCGGAGCTTCGCTGGCTGCATATTGCCGGGCGCATGACCGGTGGTCGGGACGCCGCGTTTTATAACGGCTTTTTTGCCCGCGAGGAGATCCTTGTCAGCCGCCGCAGCAAGAAAGGCGAGCGCGTGGACAACATCGCCCCCATGATCGGCCGGGCGGTGTTTACCGATTCGGACGAAGGCGTCCGGGCGGATCTGCTGCTCCACGCGCAGGAACCCACGCTGAACCCGGATGTCATGATGGCGGCGCTCGGCGAGGATGCGCCGGAATACTATGTGTTTACGCGCCTCGAGGCGTTTAAAGAGGACATGACGCCGTTTCGGTAAAAAATGCTTGCATTCCGGACAATATTCTGGTATTATATCTCAGCGCGTGTATAACTGCGCCTGTGAATACGGGCGGTCCGCTGCCGGAGCAGAGCATGGATCTCTGGTGATTTCCCGGTAAGAACGTCTCAGATAAGGAAGGATAAAACCATGGATCTCATCAGCGCACTGACTCAGCAGTACATGAAGCCCGAGCTTCCTCCCATGAATGTGGGCGACACCGTTCGTGTCACCGTCCGCATCAAGGAGGGCAACCGTGAGCGCAACCAGGCGTTCGAGGGCGTTCTGATCGCCAAGAAGCATGGCGGCATCAACGAGACCATCACCGTCCGCCGCATCTCCTACGGCGTCGGCTGCGAGAAGGTCTTCCCGGTGCACTCTCCCACGATCGTGTCTGTCGACACCGTCCGCCGCGGCAAGGTTCGCCGTGCGAAGCTGTATTATCTGCGTGACCGCGTAGGTAAGGCGGCCAAGATCAAGGAGAGACTGTAAAAATCCGATCAACAAAAAAGAGGCCAAACGGCCTCTTTTTTGTTGCTTTTATACCGGGTGGCGTAGTATAATAACCAATTAGTTAGATAATAGGGGGCGTATGCCGATGAAAAAGAAGAATGACCCCGTGACCGAGGAAGCCGAGGAAGCTGTCAACGTCCATAAGGAAGCTTACGAGTGGATCCAGTGCGTGGTCGTGGCGCTGATCTGCTGTGTTCTCGTATTTGTTTTCATCGCCCGTGTGATCGATGTGGTGGGCAATTCCATGGTTCCGACGCTGGAGTGGTATGACAAGGTCATCATCACCCGTCTGGCCGGCGACTATGAGCGCGGTGACATCGTCGTTCTGCGTAAAGATACCTTCCGGGATGAGCCGATTGTAAAGCGCATCATCGCCGTGGAGGGCCAGACGATCGACATTGATTTTGAAAACGGCATCGTCTATGTGGACGGTGAGGCGCTGTATGAGCCGTATGTCAACGAACTGACCTATGACCCGGAGGATTTTGAGAGCTATGAGCGGCCGCTTGTCATTCCGGAGGGGTGTGTGTTCGTCATGGGCGACAACCGCAATAATTCCACCGACAGCCGCCGGGAGACGATCGGCTGTGTCGATACGCGTTATATTATGGGAAAGGTGATCTTCCGCATTCTGCCGTTTGACAAAATGGGGGCGATCTACGGTTACGATTACTGATGGCAAATGTTCAATGGTTCCCCGGCCACATGAAAAAGGCCGAACGGATGATGCAGGACAGCCTGAAGCTTGTGGACGTCGTCTGTGAGCTTGTGGATGCGCGCATCCCGTATGCCAGCCGGAACCCGGATCTCGACGAGATCATCGCCGGGCGGAAGCCGCGGCTTCTGATCCTGAACCGCGCCGATCAGGCCGACCCGAACGTGACCGCGCTCTGGCGGAACCACTACAAGGAGCAGGGCGTTGCCTTTATGGAATGCGACGCAAACTCCGGACGCGGCGTGAAGAATTTTTCGCAGGCGCTGCGTTCCGTGCGCCAGAAGCAGGGAACGATGCGCGCGATGGTTGTCGGCGTTCCGAATGTCGGGAAATCGACGTTTATCAACAAGGTCAGCGGGCGAAAGATCGCGGCGGCGTCCGACCGTCCCGGCGTTACCCGCGGCAAGCAGTGGATCACGGTGGACAACCAGCTCGAGCTTCTGGACACGCCGGGCATTCTGTGGCCCCGCTTTGACGATCCCGTGACCGGCGACCGTCTGGCGTTCACGGGCGCCGTGAAGGACGATATTCTCGACCGCGAGGAACTGGCGGCCAAGCTGCTTGTCACCCTGCGGGAGCTTTACCCGTCGGCGCTGACGGAGCGCTATAAGCTCGATCCCGACCCCGACGCGCAGGGCTGGGAGCTTCTGGAAGCTTGTGCGCGCAAGCGCGGTTTTCTCATGGCCCGCGGCGAGGTGAATACGGAGCGCATGGCGGCGATCCTGCTTGATGAATTCCGGGGCGGAAAGCTGGGGAGGATCAGCCTTGAAAAGCCTTGATGAGCTGTTTTTGACGGAGAAAACGCTGCATACGGAGGGAATTCGACTGGTCTGCGGCGTGGACGAGGCCGGACGCGGCCCTCTGGCCGGGCCGGTGTGTGCCGCGGCGGTGATTCTGCCGGAGGACTGTGAGCTGCCGGGCCTCGACGACTCCAAAAAGCTCTCGGAGAAAAAGCGCGAGGCGCTTTATGACGTCATTTGCGAAAAAGCGGTGTCGTACGGGATCGCGTTTGCGTCGGTGGAGGAGATCGAGGAGCTGAACATTCTGTCGGCGGCGCTTCTGGCCATGAACCGGGCGATCGCGCAGCTCGACCCGGTGCCGGAGCTGGCGCTGATCGACGGCAACACGACCATCAGCATTGAGGTTCCGGCCCGCAGCATCGTCGGCGGCGACGGAAAATGCGCCTGCATCGCGGCGGCTTCCGTGCTCGCCAAGGTGACAAGAGACCGCTATATGTACGAGCTGGCGGAGCAGTATCCGCAGTACGGGTTCGAGAAGCACAAGGGTTACGGAACAAAGGCGCATTATGCGGCGGTGGATGAATTCGGTCTCTGTCCGGCTCACCGGCCGTCGTTTTTTAAAAAATACTATGCCAAGCGATAAAAAGCTGCTGGGCGATTTCGGCGAAAAGACCGCCTGCCGCTATCTTCAAAAGCACCGCTATCGGATTCTTGAACGCAATTTTTCCTGTCGCTTCGGCGAAATCGACATCATCGCCCGGAACCGAGATTATCTTGTTTTCGCCGAAGTGAAGCTGCGAAAAAATACAGAGCACGGTGAGGCAAGGGAATTTGTGACGCCGGCAAAGCAGCGCCGTGTGATCATGGCGGCGGAATACTGGCTGACGAAGCATCCGACAGAGCTTCAGCCGCGCTTTGACGTGATCGAGATCTATGCCCCGGAGGGGCTTCTGACCAAAAAACCGGAAATACACCATATAGAGGATGCTTATCAACTATGAAATATGTTAGCACAAGAGAAGGAAAAAACGGCATTACCGCCTCGCAGGCGATCGTTCGGGGTCTTGCGCCGGACGGAGGCCTGTATGTCCCGGCGGAGCTGCCGAAGATCGACGAGGCGTTTGTTCGTGAGCTCTGCGCCGCCGACTACCGCACCCGTGTGGTCAAGATTCTGGGCCTGTTCCTGGAGGAGTTTTCCGAGGAAGAGCTGACGGCGATCGCGGCGGCTTCCTATGCGGAGAACTTTGACCACGCGGCCATTGCTCCGATGACGTATCTCGATGAAGAGACGTCCGTGCTCGAGCTTTGGCATGGCCCCACGAGCGCGTTTAAGGATATGGCGCTGCAGATCATGCCGCGGCTGCTGACCGCGTCGCTCAAAAAGAACGGCGAGGAGCGCACGGTGAGCATTCTGGTCGCGACCAGCGGCGATACCGGCAAGGCCGCGCTGGAGGGCTTCCGGGATGTTCCCGGCACGCGGATCATGGTGTTTTACCCGAAGGACGGCGTTTCGCAGATCCAGCAGCTGCAGATGTCCACGCAGGAGGGAGAAAACGTCAACGTCGTCGCGGTCAGGGGAAACTTTGACGACTGCCAGACCGGCGTCAAGAAGATTTTCGGCGATACGGCCTTTGCGGAAACGCTCAACGAGCGCGGCTTCTTCCTCAGCTCCGCAAACTCCATCAACTGGGGACGCCTTGTGCCGCAGGTGGTGTACTATTTCTCCGCCTACTGCGACCTTCTGAACGCCGGGAAGATCGCTTACGGCGACCGCGTCAATTTCTGCGTGCCCACCGGCAATTTCGGCAACATTCTGGCCGGGTGGATCGCAAAAAAAATGGGTCTGCCTGTGGCGAAATTTATTTGCGCCTCGAACGACAACAACGTCCTCACGGATTTCCTGAACACCGGCGTGTATGACCGCAACCGTCCGTTCTACCTCACGGGCTCGCCCTCCATGGATATTCTGGTGTCCTCGAACCTTGAGCGTCTGCTGTACTGCGTGACGGGCGATGCAGCCCTGGTCGCGGAGAACATGAATAAGCTGTCCGAAGAGGGCCGCTATGCCGTCGATGCGTCCGTCCTCGATATCATCCGCGCCGATTTTGTCGGCGGCTTCTGCAGGGACGAGCAGTCCCGCGAGGAGATTGCCCGCCGCTGGAAGGACGGGTATCTCATGGATCCGCACACCGCAGTCGCGAGCCGTGTGCTCGAGGATTACCGCGCCGGAACCGGTGACCGCACACCCTGCGTCATCGTGTCCACGGCCAGCCCCTTCAAATTCGGCGGAACGGTTCTGGATGCGCTGGGGGGTGTGACCGGAGAGAGCGGCCCTGCGCTCATGGAGGAGCTGACGGCCTTCACCGGCGTTTCCGCGCCGAAGCCTCTGGCCGCGCTGGCCGGAAAGCCCGTCCGCTTCGAGGATTGGGTCGAGATCCCGGATATGGAGGAGGCCGTCGCGGCGTTCCTGCGCTGAGCTATGTACCGGGCGGAAAACCGCCCGGCTGAGGCTTACTGCCAGCGGCTCGCCGGCGCAAACGTACCGCAGAAGGTTTCCGCCTTCGTCATGGCGTTTTCGTTCTTCACGTCAATGCTCTTGGCGGTGCACGCATCACCCTTGGTGTGATAGATGCAGTTTTCCACATGGCAGCAAATGCCCTGGATGCAGTTCTGACTGCTGCAATTATCCATTGATTATCACCTCGCATATAGTATCGGATTTCGGAAAGGCGTTTATTCCATGTCTCTTTATGCCATCGGCGACCTGCACCTTTCGTTCACGACGAACAAGCCCATGGATGTGTTCGGCCCGCGGTGGGAAAATCATGTCGAGAAGATCCGGGATGGTTTTTCCGCTTTGACGGACGACGATGTCTGTGTGCTCTGCGGCGATCTGAGCTGGGGCATCAATCTGGACGAGGCGCTGGAGGATTTTCGCTTCATCGAAAATCTGCCGGGGAAGAAGATCATCCTGAAAGGCAATCACGACCTCTGGTGGACGTCCATGGCGAAAATGACGGCGTTTTTTGAAAAAAACGGCTTCAAAACCATGTCCTTCCTACACAATAATGCCCACTTTTACGGTGAAAACGCCGCTATTTGCGGAACACGCGGCTGGTTTTACGAGGAATCAAAGGGCGCCGCGCATGACAAAAAAATGATCGACCGCGAGGTGCTCCGGCTCGAAACGTCGCTGAAAGCAGGAGAAGACTGCGACAAATACGTATTCCTGCACTACCCGCCGCGATACGGCTCTTACGCCTGTCCGGAAATTCTGGCTTTGCTGAAGGCGTATGATGTAAAGGTCTGCTGTTCGGGCCATCTTCACGCCGAAAGTCTGCGCTATGCCTTTAACGGCTGGCTCGATCATACGCAGCATATCTGCGTTTCCGGCGATGGAATATCATTCAAGCCTTGTAAAATCCTTTAAAATCTGATATAATACATTGCTTTCTGTAAAATATTAAAAAAATTTAATATATTTCCCAGCTAAAACTGGAAGGAGAACAACCGATGATCGTAAAGAATGTAGAGAAAAAAGAGAAGAGCACCGTGACGTTTGACGTGCTCTGCGACGCCGCCGAGTTCGAGAAGGCGATCGACGCCGCGTATCGCAAGAACAAAAAGAACATCTTTGTCCAGGGCTTCCGCAAGGGCAAGGCGCCCCGCATGGTGATCGAGGGCTACTACGGCAAGGACGTTTTCTATGAAGACGCCGCCGATGAGCTGGCGCCCGCCGCGTTCCAGTTCGGCGTCGAGCAGGAAAACCTTCACACGGTCGGCACTCCGTCCGTTACCAATTTGAACGTCTCCGGCGAGAAGGAGCTGACGCTCTCCTTCGCGACGGCTGTCTGGCCCGAGGTCACGCTCGGCGAATATAAGGGCATCGAGGCTCCCCGCGCCAAGGGCGAGGTCACTGAGGAGCAGGTCGATCAGGAGCTGGATCGCGTCCGCCGCCGCAACGCCCGCATTGCCACGGCTGAGCGTCCCGCGCAGGACGGTGATACCGCGATCATCGACTATCTCGGTTCCGTGGACGGCGTTCCCTTCGAGGGCGGCAAGGACGAGAACCACGGTCTGGTTCTGGGCTCCGGCACCTTCATTCCCGGCTTTGAGGAGCAGGTTATCGGCATGAGCATCGGCGAGGAGAAGGACATCACCGTCACGTTCCCGACCGAGTATCACGCGGCGGAGCTGGCCGGCAAGGAAGCCGTGTTCCATGTCAAGGTCAACGACATCAAGGAAGAGATCATGCCCGAGCTCGATGATGAGTTTGCGAAGGACGTCTCCGAGTTCGATACCCTCGCCGAGTACCGCGCTTCCGTCCGCGCCCGTATGGAGACCGTGGAGAAGGACAACGCCGAGGCGGATTACCAGAACGCTCTGATTCAGATCGCCGGTGATAACATGACCGCGGAGATCCCCGACGCCATGATCGAGGATCACATCGACAGCATGGTGCGCGAGTACGACCAGAATATGCAGGCCAGCGGCCTGAATCTGCAGATGTACCTGCAGTATGTCGGTCAGGATATGGACACCTTCCGTGCGAGTATGCGTCCCGCAGCGGAGCGCCGTGCCAAGACGGAGCTTCTGCTCGACAAGATTGCCGAGGTCGAGGGCATCGAGGTCTCCGCCGAGGATATCGCCGCTGAGTACGAGAAGGTTGCCGAGCAGTATGACACCGAGCTCGAGATGGTGAAGAACGCCGTTCCCGAGGCGGCCATCGTGGGCGACATCAAGGCCCGCCGGGCGGCGCAAATCATCTTCGATAGCGGCATCGCTACCGAGCCTGTGACCGAGGAGGCCCCGGCCGAGGAGAAGAAGCCTGCGAAGAAGACCACCCGCAAGAAAAAGACCGAGGAGGCCCCTGCGGCAGAGGAGACCCCGGCGGCGGAGGAAGCTCCCGCCGAGGAGAAGCCCGTGAAGAAGACCACCCGCAAGAAGAAGGTCGAGGAGGCTCCGGCGGAAGAAGCCGCTGCGGAGACTCCGGCGGAATAACACAGGCAATTTTTGGATAGGCTTCTTTGGAAAGGAGCGATTACTATGAGCTTAGTACCCTATG
>JBJDYS010000004.1:0-6025 GCA_051867595.1 Oscillospiraceae bacterium | reverse complement strand
TTTTTGGATAGGCTTCTTTGGAAAGGAGCGATTACTATGAGCTTAGTACCCTATGTAGTGGAACAGACCTCCCGTGGAGAGCGTTCCTATGACATTTTTTCCCGCCTGCTGAACGACCGCATCATCATGCTGTCCGAAGAGGTGAACGACACGACGGCGTCGCTTGTCGTGGCCCAGCTTCTGTATCTCGAGGCGCAGGACCCCGACAAGGACATCCAGTTCTACATCAACAGTCCCGGCGGATCCGTGACCGCGGGCATGGCGATCTATGACACCATGCAGTACATCAAGTGCGATGTCTCCACGATCTGCATCGGCCTGGCGGCTTCCATGGGAGCGTTCCTGCTCTCTTCCGGCGCGAAGGGCAAGCGTATTGCGCTTCCGAACGCCGAGATCATGATCCATCAGCCTTCCGCCGGAACGCAGGGCCAGATCACCGATATGGCGATCCATCTGCGCCGCCTGGAGATCATAAAAAAGCGTATGAACTCCATTCTGGCGGAGAACACCGGCAAGCCGATTGAGGTCGTCACCGCCGACTGCGAGCGCGACAACTTCATGACGGCCGAGGAAGCCGTGGCGTATGGTCTCATCGACAAAGTTATTTATAAAAGGTAAGAGGTAATAGCGGTTATGCCGAAAGACGGCGAAAAGAAAATACGCTGCAGTTTTTGCGGCAAACCTCAGAATCTGGCGGGTCGCCTGATTGCCGGAAATGACGCCTACATCTGCGATGAGTGCGTTCGGCTGTGCAGCGAGATCGTTGACGATATGTTTGACAAGGGCGCGGAGGACGATTTCCGGGAGGACTTCCGCCCGGCCGGTTCCCGCACAGCCGGGTTTGAGCTGACGGCTGACAGGGTTCCGAAGCCGCAGCAGATCAAAGCCGCGCTCGATGAGTACATCATCGGACAGGATCGGGCCAAAATTGCGCTTTCCGTGGCGGTGTATAACCACTACAAGCGCATTCTCCACGGCGCGGAGACCGGCGTGGAGCTGCAGAAATCCAATATCCTTCTGGTCGGGCCGACCGGCAGCGGCAAGACGCTGTTCGCGCAGACGATGGCCCGTATGCTGAATGTTCCGTTTGCCATCGCGGATGCGACTACGCTGACGGAAGCCGGTTATGTCGGCGAGGATGTCGAGAACATCCTGACGCGCCTGCTTCAGGCGGCGGATTTCGATGTGGAGCGCGCTCAGCGCGGCATCATCTACATCGACGAGATGGATAAGATTTCCCGCAAGAGCGAGAACACCTCGATCACGCGTGATGTATCCGGCGAGGGCGTGCAGCAGGCGCTGCTGAAGATCCTCGAGGGAACCGTGGCCGCGGTACCGCCGCAGGGCGGGCGGAAGCATCCGCATCAGGAATTTATTCATATCGACACAAGCGACATCCTGTTTATCTGCGGCGGCGCGTTTGACGGTCTCGAAAAGATCATCGAAAACCGCATGGATCGGAAGAGCATGGGCTTCGGCGCGGAGGTGTCCTCCAAAAAGGACAAGGACGTGGGCGAGATCCTGTCCCATGTTCAGTCCCATGACCTGCTGAAGTTCGGCATCATCCCCGAGCTGATCGGCCGTCTGCCGGTCATCACCACGCTCGACAGCCTGAACCGCGACGATCTCGTGCGGATCCTGACGGAACCGAAAAACGCCATGGTCAAACAGTATCAGACCATGCTGCAGTATGACGACGTCACGCTCGAGTTTGACCGCAGCGCCCTGCAGGCGGTGGCCGATAAGGCCGTTGAGCTGGAGATCGGCGCCCGTGGTCTGCGAAGCATTATGGAGAGCATCATGACGGACATCATGTTCGAGGTGCCGTCTGATCCGACGATCGAAAAAGTCGTGATAACGGCTGATTGTGTAAAAGAAGGCTCCCGGCCTGTGATCTACAGGAGAAACCGAACGAGCCTTGACGCATCCTGATAGTAAGGGCCGCACATTTGTGCGGCCCATCGGGTATTTGAGGGTTTTTTTATGGATATGGAAGCATCGACAATTTCAAGATATAAGACACTGCCGCTGATCGCGCTGCGCGGCATCTCCGTTTTCCCGGGGATGATGCTGACCTTTGAGATGGAGCGTCCGGCCACTCTGGCCGCGCTGAACGCGGCGATGGAAGGGGAACAGCTCGCGTTTCTGGTCGCCCAGCGGGATACCGCGCAGGAGATCCCCTCCGAAGAGGATCTGTATAAGATCGGCACCGTATGCTGCATCCGCCAGGTCATGCGTATTCCGGAGGAGACGAGTGCCCGTGTCATGGTGGAGGGAATCAGCCGTGCGTATCTGCGGGAGGTCGTCAGCAGGCGGCCCTATTTCTCCGCCCGTGTGGAGATGATCGAGACCGAGAAGGACGCACGCTCCGCGGTCAAGGCGGAGGCTCTGATCCGGCAGTGCTACGGCCTGTTTGAGGAATATGCGACGACGGCCGGTGTGGATGCCCGTGACATCATGAAAAATATCATGGACAGCGACGACCCCGGTTATGTGGCGGATTTCATCGCGCAGAATATTTATATGCGTCACGCGCAGAAGCAGCTCGTGCTGGAAGAGCTGCGTCCTCTGCGGCGCATTGCGCTTGTGAATCGTATGCTGCGTCGGGAGCTTGATATCCTCCAGCTCGAACAGACGTTGCATGAGTCCACGGCGGAGCAGCTCGGCCGCGTTCAGCGCGAGATGTTCCTGCGCGAGCAGATGAAGGCGATCCAGGCGGAGCTCGGCGAGGGCGAAGGCTTTGTCGATGATATTGAGGAATACCGTGCGGCGGTCGCGGCCGCCGATCTGCCGGACGAGGTCTCGCAAAAGCTCGGAAAGGAGATCGCCCGTCTTTCCAAGCAGCCCTTTGGCAGCGCGGAAGCGGCGGTTATCCGCAGTTATCTTGATGTATGCCTCGCGCTTCCGTGGAAAACAGAGACCGAGGAGATTCTGGACACGGACATTGTCAAAAAGGCCCTTGACAAGGATCATTTCGGCCTCGATAAAATCAAAGAGCGCATTCTGGAATACCTCGCCGTCCGTCAGCTGGCAGCGGGGGAAAAGGGTTCGATCCTGTGCCTTGTCGGCCCTCCGGGAACCGGCAAAACCAGCATCGCGCAGAGCATCGCCCGTGCCATGAACCGCAAGCTTTGCCGTCTGTCTCTGGGCGGCGTACACGACGAGGCGGAGATTCGCGGACACCGCAAGACCTATGTCGGTGCCATGCCCGGCCGTATCATGGAGGGGATCGCGCAGGCCGGAAGCCGAAATCCGGTCATGGTGCTCGATGAGATCGACAAGCTCGGCTCGGATTATCGGGGCGACCCCTCGGCGGCGCTTCTGGAGGCGCTTGATCCCGAGCAGAATATGCGATTCCGCGATCATTTCCTGGAGCTTCCGTTTGACCTGTCCGATGTGTTTTTCATCACGACGGCCAACAGCACGGATACCATTCCGCCGGCGCTGCTCGACCGCATGGAGGTCATTCCGCTGTCCGGCTATACGGATGAGGAGAAGCTGGCCATCGCGAAGCAGCATCTTCTGCCGAAGCAGCGGAAAAAGCACGGCCTGAACGGCAATCGCCTGCGAATCAGCGACGACGCCATGCGCGAGATCATCTCCCGGTATACCCGCGAATCCGGCGTGCGCCGTCTGGAGCAGCAGATCGCCGCGATCTGCCGCAAAACGGCGGCGGGTATCGTGAACGGAACCGTGAAATCCCGCTATGTCCGTGCAGGCGGGCTGGAGGAGCTTCTCGGCCCGGCCAAATTCAAGGAGTCCCGGGCCGGTGGAAAGGCGGAGGTCGGCCTCGTGCACGGTCTGGCCTGGACGAGCGTCGGCGGCGAGATCCTCGACGCCGAAGTCGGCGTTGTGGACGGAACCGGAAAGCTGGAGCTGACTGGCAATCTCGGCACGGTCATGCAGGAATCCGCAAAGGCAGCGCTGACCTATATCCGCAGCCGCACCGCGGAGCTTGGCATTGACCCCGAGTTCTATAAAAACAAGGACATCCATATCCACTTCCCGGAGGGAGCCGTGCCGAAGGACGGCCCGTCTGCCGGTGTGACCATCACGACCGGGCTTGTGTCGGCCCTGACGGGGATCCCGGTGCGGCAGGATATTGCGATGACCGGCGAGATCACGCTGCGCGGCCGCGTTCTGCCCATCGGCGGACTGCGGGAAAAAACCATGGCGGCCCTGCGCGCCGGGGTTCATACGGTGATTATCCCGGCGGAAAACGAGCCGGATCTTGCGGAAATTGATCCCACCGTCCGGGCGGCGCTGACCTTCATCACGGTCAGCCATGCGGATGCGGTTCTGGAGGCGGCGTTGTGCCGGGAAGAGGTCTCCGATGAAGTTTGAACCTGCCGAATTTGTAAAATCCGCTGGCGCCAAAGCCGGCTTTGTCCGGGATGACCGGCCCTGTGTCGTGTTTTCCGGGAAATCCAATGTCGGGAAATCCTCCGTCATCAACTGCCTTGTAAACCGCAAAAATCTGGCGCGGGTCGGTTCGGCTCCCGGAAAAACCACGAACGTGAACTATTTCCTCGTTGGTGGCTCCGTGTGGTTTGTCGATCTGCCCGGCTATGGATACGCGAAAGTACCCAAGGCAGAGCGCGACCGGTGGGCGCAGCTCATGGAGGACTTCTTCTCGGAGCCTGAGCGCATCACATTCGGCGTACAGATTCTGGACGGGCGGCATAAGCCGACGGAGCTTGACTGCATGATGAACGACCTGTTTGAAAGCTGCGGTTGTCCGCGGGTCGTGGTCGCCAACAAGTGGGACAAGCTCAAAAAGTCGGAAATGGAGCCAAATCTCACGCTTATCCGGGATACGCTGGCGCTGGCGGAGGAGATTCCGCTTCTGCCGTTTTCTGCGGAGAAGCGCACCGGAAAGCAGGAGCTGATGGGCATCATCTCCGAGGGGATAGGCCGATGAGTACGGCGATAAGTACGATCTGGAACGGCCTTGACTGGTCGGTTCTGCTTGATATACTCCTCGGCGTCATCCCGGCGCTGCTGTGCATCACGCTCCACGAGCTGAGCCATGGCGCGGTGGCCTATATGCTCGGCGATGACACGGCCAAGCGGATGGGACGGCTGACCCTGAACCCGCTCGCTCATATCGACTGGTGGGGCCTTGTGATGATGGTGCTGTTTCATTTTGGCTGGGCCAAACCCGTGCCGGTCAATATGTACCGCTTCAAAAATCCGAAGCGCGGCATGGCGGTTACCGCATTGGCCGGGCCGGTATCGAACGTCCTCATCGCCATTGTGTTTCTGTTCCTGTACGGACTGTTATACCGGACGCTGTTATTCAGCACCGTGGGATCGGCCGTGCTGGAAATGATCGTGACGACGTCGTATCTGTCACTGGCGCTGGCGGTGTTCAATTTCATCCCAATCTCACCGCTGGACGGGTCGAAGGTTCTTTTCTCGTTTTTGAGCGACAGCGCGTATGAGAAGCTCATGCGCTATGAGCGCTACGGCATGATCCTGCTGATGATCCTTGTCATCAGCGGAGCGTCGTCGGGCGTTATCTCCACCGTGACGGGATGGCTGTATGACAAGCTGTTTTTCATTGCTGAATTTGGTTTTGATCTGGTGAATCATTGATGGAAAATCCCACCTTTCACCTGGAAGGGATCATCAAATCAAAAGAGGAAATGCAGGACTTTGAGGGCCCGCTGACTCTGATCCTGATGCTCCTGTCCAAAAACAAAATAGAGATTCGCGACATCCGGATCGCCGATATTCTGGATCAGTATCTGGCGTGGCTTGAGCAGATGCAGCGGATGGATCTGGAGGTCGCGAGCGAGTTCGTTCAGATGGCGTCGCATCTTGTTTACATCAAGACCAAAACGCTTTTGGCCGGCACGGAGGAGGTCTCGGAGCTGGAGCTTCTCATGTCGAGCCTTGAGCAGCTCAAATGCCGGGATGCCTTTGCGGCGGTCAAGGAGAACATACCCGCTATGGGCGAGCGTCTGGCGGAGGGAGCGCTGCTCTTCTCCACGCCGACGGAGCCGATGCCGAAGTACGGCGC
>JBJDYS010000003.1:0-83841 GCA_051867595.1 Oscillospiraceae bacterium | reverse complement strand
AGAGCGACGGCAAAACGCGCCGAAGAATAAGGGAACACCCCCTGTTTGCACAGGGGGTGTTTTTGCATCACTCCACGAGGGAGGTATAGGTGTTGTCGTTGTCCAGCGTCTCGTAGGGTTCGGGCCAGGGGACAGTGTTCTGGGGCTTTGCCAGCACGGAGTAGGGCGTGTGCATCGGGCCGGGATCGGTCACCGGGGGCGAGCCCAGCGTGGGAGGAGGCGCGGGATTGGGGTTCGGGTCGGTCAGACGCTCATACTCGCCATGCGCCCAGTCGAAGTTGTCCATCCGGGTCAGGATGTCCGGGCAGACGTGCTCGTGGAGATACTTCCACTCGCCGTCCTGCAGCACAAAGTCGGAGCCGTAGCGTTCCCAGAGGACGTTGCAGTAGGGCTTGCCGTCATCGGTCAGACGGGAGTGGATGACGCCCGGGGTGATGAAGCTGCCGCGGGCGGACTGTCCGTCGGCGGCGACCTCGATGACGTCGGTGACGAGGGTGTGGACACTGGCCTCCATCAGAGGACGCGGATCCTTGCCGCCGACCTCGGGGTAGCGCTCGTAAATATTCAGCCAGTTCTCGAAGCACATCTTGTCGTACTGGGTGACGGAGCCGTACCAGACCTGATCGCCGCCGCGCATACGGCCGAAGGCGTGCGCCCAGGAGGCGTTCTTGTCCATGCACCAGATCTCGTCCCACTCGCTGGTGGCGTCGGCGCGGCCATGGAAATAGGTGTGACGGGCCTTGACATTTTCCACCTCCTGCGAAGCGGCCGCGTTGCGGATGCGTTCATGCAGGGTGAGTTCTCTCATTGGTAGTTCCTCCCTTCTCCGGCGCCGTAGTGCTTGCCCTTCGGGGCTTTCCAGCCCTCAGGGCCGTAGCTGATGTCATCGGTAAAGGTCTCATAGGGATACGGCATGGAGGGGTAATCGTCCCACCAGTTGAAGGTGCCGTCGTGGCACAGGCAGGGGACGGTGGGCGTGCCGAACTCGACCATGACGGGATCGGTTTCGTAGTGGGGGTAGGGATCCTGCGCGGAGTAATCCTCGCCGGCCTCGGAGACGAGATCGACCGCGGCCACGAAGTGCCAGATCTTCCATTCGTCCCCCTCTTTGATGAAGTCAAAGGCAATCTTCTCGGGCATCCAGAGCGCCTTGGCGGTGCCGTCGCCGTTTGCCTCGGTCTCCTGCGCGATGGAGTAAAACAGGCCCTTGGCGGTCTTGCCGTCGCCGGCCAGCTCCACAAGACCCGTGCTTGCGGGGTGGAAGGCCATGTAGCCCGCGCCGTGCTCCTTGACATACCAGGCGCGGATGTTGTCCATGCCGACATACCAGCCGATGTTCTTGCCGAAGGAGGCGGTCTTTTGGTTTTCGGGGTCTTTGACCCAGAGCTCGTCGAGCTCGCGGGCGCGCCAGTCGTTTGCGATGTAAACGCCGCGCTTATACACGAGCTTTTTGATCTCCTCGATATCCCATACGCGGCGGATCAGCTCGTCATCGGTGTAATCCTTCTTAAACACAGTCCGGTTCCTCCTTTCCTCAAACGGCATAGGTGAACGTATCAGCGAAGTGCTCATACGGTTCGGGGATGGCGGGCGCCTCGGTCACGGGGCGGTCGGGGGTATAGTAGACGCGGACGGTCTTTGCCTCGGTGTAGGCGGGATACCGGAAGTCCTTGAGCGGCGCAAACTCGGGCAGATCGGGATAGACGACCGGCTCCTTGCCCCAGCTCTGGCCGCAGGTGCAGTCCACGTCGTTCACATACTGCATATGCCAGATCTTCCAGCCGTCGGCCTCGCGGATAAAGTCCACCGCGAACCAGCCGAGCGTCCAGCGGGCACGGGGGCCGCAGGCCTCGACATCGTTCTTCGCGCCCTGGCAGTACCAGAGGCCCTTGGCGGTCTCGCCGTCGCCGGCGACCTCGATGATCGGGCAGTACATGGGCATGACCTTGAACGGGCCGATGCCGTAGATCTCCTCCTCGGTCAGGCCGCCGAGGCGCTCGGGAAAGCGCTTCTGCATGAGGCTTGCGACGAGCGCGTTGCGGCGGCGGCAGGCTTCGTAGTAGCCCTTCACCGCATCGGCGCCGCGGTAGACGCCGTCGTTGAAGGCGAGCGTCGGCTCGTTTGCGCTCCAGAAGCGGGAAAAGACCTCTTCTTCCCGGTTCAGGAGGACGATATTCGCGTATTTGCCCATCAGGTTCTTGATGGCACGCTGGTCCTCCCAGCGCTGGGTGAGCTGTTCGGTTGTATACATATCGGTTTTCGTGCCTCCTATGGATTTACATATAGCTGAGCGCGGCAACGGCGTCGTAGGCGTCTCGGGTGCCGTTCATGATCTTGGCGGCGCGGTTGGCGTCGCCGATGACATAGAACTCCCGGACGAGTCCGCGCAGGGACTCCGCCTCGGCGGTGCGGGCGCGCATACCCGAGGCCATGATGACGTTGTCGCAGGGGTAGAACACTTCGTTTCCGTCCCGGTCGAGGGCGTAGACGCCCTCCCCGGTGATTTTGGTGCAGCGCATACCCATGGCAGGGTGGATGCGGTCGCTCGTCTCGATCTCGTGCATAAGCGCGATGCGGTGCATACGGCCGCAGTTGACCGCGAGCTCGTCGATCATCTCGAGGATGGTGACGTCATGCCCCTTTTTGGCGAGATCGACCGCTTCCTCGCAGCCGATGAAGCCGCCGCCGATGATGACGAGCTTTTCGCCGAGCTTTGTCTCCGGGGTCAGGTAAGCGCCGAACACGACGTTCGGGCCGTCATGACCGGGGACGGGCACGGCAAACGGCTCGCTGCCCACGGCGCAGATGAGAACGTCGGGCCGGATCTCCTCGACGACCTCTTTCGTTACGCGGGTGTTCAGGCGAACCTCCGCGCCGCAGCGCATGACCTTTTCGATCTGCGAGTCGCGGTAGCGGCGCATGGGACGCTTGAACCAGGTGTCGTTGTCCGCAAAGCGCAGCGCGCCGAGCTTTTCGCTCGCCTCGCACAGGATGACCTCATGGCCGCGCTTTGTGGCCTCGAGAGCGGCCTGCATACCGGCGGGGCCGCCGCCGGCGATGAGAATCTTTTTGTGGACATAGGTCGGCTGCGGGTGGAACACCTCGCATTCACGGCCGATGATCGGGTTCACCGTGCAGCGCATGACGCGGTTTTTCATCATGCCGCTCTGGCATTCGGTGCAGCGGATGCAGGGCGTGATGTCCTCGACGCGGCCCTCCAGCACCTTGCGGGGCAGGAACGGGTCGGCGATCAGGGCGCGGCCCATGGCGATGCAGTCCACGCCGGTGTCCGCGAGGAATTTCTCCATCGCGTCGGGCATATTGAACGCGCCGACGGACAGAACGGGGGTCTTGACGTGCTTTTTGATCTCCGCCGCGAGATAGCCGTTGTGCATATCCTCCTGGAACGCGCCGGGGTGCATGAGCACGGCGGAAAACTCCTCCTGCTGCGTACCGGCGGAGACATGGATGAGATCGACCCTGCCGTCGAGCATTTTGGCGATCTCCACGCCCTCGTCGAGGCCGTAGCCGCCCTCGGCGTACTCGGTGCCGGAGATGCGGATCTCGATGGGGAACTGGCGGCCGACCGCGGCGCGCACCTTGTCGATGACGAGCAGGCAGAAGCGCATACGGTTTTCGAGCGAGCCGCCCCATCGGTCGGTGCGGCGGTTCGTGATGGGGCTGATAAACTGGTGGATGAGCCAGCCGTGGCCGCCGTGGAGCATGACCATGTCAAAGCCGAGGTCTTTGGCGTTTTTGGCGCCCTCGGCGTATTTGTCCGCGACCCAGTAAATCTGCTCTTCGGTCATCTCGACGACTTCGTCGCCCCAGGGGTCGATATAGCCGGACGGGCCGAAGGCGTTTTTGCCGCCGATAAATTCGGGGGAGCAGAGCGCGCCGCCGTGGTCGAGCTCGACCTCGGCCATCGCGCCGCCGGCGTGGATGGCGTCCGCCATCGCGGCCAGGTAGGGCGCGGCGGAGGGGTCGTTGATGCCGACCTGCTGGGGATGACTGCGGCCGGTGTCGAGGTCAACGATGACGTCGCCGACGGGCACAACGGCTGCGCCGCCCAGGGCGCGGAGCTTGTAGTATTCGATGTTTTCGCGGGAATAGTGCTCATCCGGGCCGAGCTCCGCAAGGGAGGTCGGGGAGGAAAACATACGGTTTTTGAGCGTGATGCCGCCGACTTTCAGCGGCGCTAAAAGGTGTTCGTACATAGGATTTACTCCTCTTCCGTCTGCTGTGCAGACGAAATACAAGGGTGATTTTTGATGCAGCGGATGAGCAGGATGCTCAGCGCGAGACAGCCAAGCTCGCCGAGAAGATACAGCGCCTCGCCGGGAAAGGAAATGGTCTCGGCGGCGAGAAAGAGATAGGCAAGCTCGGCCAGTATCATGAGCGCGGTGAAACCGGTGCTCCAATAGGCGGAGAGGCGCATACGCTGCCAGGAGGCATGATAATCCCGGAAGGTGAGCGGCTCCTTTGCCCGCAGGAGACACACCGCCCCCATCACGAGATAGAGGAGCGGGATGATCTCCAGAAGCTGCGGCGCCGCGGCCAGATGCCACATTCCGCCCGCGGAGGGCAGCAGGGCGATGATAAGATACAGCGCGCAAAGCGCCGCCGTCAGGCAGACGGCGGGTATCCTCGCCTTGCGGATGCCGTCGGGGAAGCGGTAATACTCCCCCGTGTAGACAAAGCAGTGCTTGCCGTTTTCATCGATGCGGCGTTCCCAGCCCTGAAAATACCAGTCCCGTATTCTCATGTCAGGTCGTTGATCTCGCGGACGCGGTGGCAGGCCACATAGTGACCGGGCAGGGCTTCCTCGACGGCGGGCAGGCTCTCATGGCATACCTCCGTCGCATAGGGGCAGCGGCTGGCAAAACGGCAGCCGGGCTTCGGGTTGATGGGAGAGGTGACCTCGCCCTTCATGATGATCTCCTCGCGCTGAACGTGGATCGAGGGGATGGGGATGGCCGAGAGCAGACCCTTGGTGTAGGGGTGCAGGGGCTTCTGGAACAGCTCCTTCGAGGGGCACTTCTCGACCTCGCAGCCGAGGTACATGACGAGGATGTCGTGGGAGATGTGCTTGACGACGGAGAGGTTGTGCGTGATGAACATATAGGTCAGGCCGCGCTGATCCTGCAGGTCCTGCAGGAGGTTCAGAATCTGGGCCTGAATCGACACGTCGAGCGCAGAGACCGGCTCGTCGCAGACGATGAACTTCGGGTCAACGGAGAGTGCGCGGGCGATGCCGATGCGCTGACGGCGGCCGCCGTCCAGCTCGTGCGGATACGAGAAGGCAAAGCGCCGGGACAGGCCGACGGTGTCCATGAGCTCTGCGACGCGGAGCTCGCGCTCGTTTTTGTCGTAAAGGTGCATGGCCTTCATCGGCTCGGCGATCAGGTCGGATACGCACATACGGGGATCCAGAGAGGAATAGGGATCCTGGAAGATCATCTGGATGTCCTTGTGCATGGCCTTCTTCTGCGCCTTGGTCGGCTGGGTGACGTCCTCGCCCTCAAAGAGCAGCTTTCCGGCGGTGGCGTCGTGCAGGCCCATGATGACGCGGCCCAGCGTGGACTTGCCGCAGCCGGACTCGCCGACGACGCCGAGCGTGGTCTTGTCCTCGATGGAGAAGGAGAGAGCCTCGACCGCGTGGAGCAGACCGCGAGGGGTCTTGAAGTATTTGCAGAGATGTTCGACTTGAACGATGGGTGTCATGACTGCACCTCCTCATGGCCGGACTGCCCGACGTGCAGGCATTTGACGAGATGGCCCGGCGTGATCTCCTGATGGGCGGGATTGCGCTCCATGCACTCCCTCGTGGCATAGGGGCAGCGGGGATGGAAGGAGCAGCCGGTGGGCAGGTTGATGGGGTCGGGCATGAGGCCCTGAATGGGCTGCAGGCGCTCCGTATCGAGGTCAAGGCGGGGAATCGAGCCGAAAAGGCCCTGCGTGTAGGGATGCGCGGTGTGGTCGAAAATGTCCTCCAGCGAGCCGTATTCCACGATCTCACCGGCGTACATGATGGCGACGGTGTCGCAGCTCTCGGCGACGATGCCGAGGTCATGGGTGATGAGGATCATCGAGGTGCCGAACTCGCGCTTGAGTTCGTTCACCATACGCATGACCTGCGCCTGAATCGTCACGTCGAGGGCGGTGGTGGGCTCGTCGGCCAGCAGGAGCTTCGGGTTGCAGGCCAGCGCGATCGCGATGATGATGCGCTGCTTCATGCCGCCCGAGAACTGGTGGGGATAGTCGCCGGCGCGGTCGGAGCTGATGCCGACCTTGTCGAGCATTTCCATCATGCGCTGCTGGGCCTCGGTCTTGGAGCAGTCCTGATGGCGCAGGATGACCTCGGCGATCTGGTCGCCGACGGTCATGACCGGGTTCAGGGCGGTCATGGGGTCCTGGAAGATCATGGAGATCTCGTTGCCGCGCAGATCCTGCACTTCCTTCTCGGTGAGCTTCAGGATGTCCTGATCCTTGTAGGTGATGGAGCCGGAGAGAATCTTGCCCGGCTCGGGGACGAGCCGGAGAATGCCGAGCGCGGTGGTGGTCTTGCCGGCGCCGGTCTCGCCGACGAGGCCGAGGGTCTTGCCCGGCTCGACGGAGAGGCTGATGCCGTTTACGGCCTGGACATCGCCGTCCTCGGTCTGGAAATGGATCGTCAGGTCTTTGATTTCAAGTAAACTCATGTTGCAGCCTCCTCACTGACGCATACGGGGATCCATCGCGTCGCGCAGGCCGTCGCCAAGCAGGTTGAAGGCCAGCTCTGCCAGAACGATGAACAGGGCGGGGAACACGATGACGTGCCAGCGGGTGGAAAAGTCGTAGATGTAGTCAAGGCCGTTGTTGAGGATGTTGCCCCATTCCGGCGTGGGCGGCTGAACGCCGAGGCCGAGGAAGCTCAGACCGGCGATGCCCATGATCGCGCCGCCGATATACAGAGAGGTCTGCACGATGATCGGCGCGAGGGTGTTCGGGATGATGTGGGTCATGATGATCTTGAAGTTCGACTCGCCGAAGGAGCGGGCGGCCTCTATGTACTCCTGACCGTTTATGAGCATCGTGGACGAGCGAAGCTGCCGGGCGATCATGGGGATCGTGCCGACGGCGAGCGCCAGCGCGGTGTTGAAAACGCCGGAGCCGAGCGCGACGGAGATACAGATCGCGAGCATCATGCCGGGGATGGACATGATGACGTCCATGATACGCATGAGCACGGAGTCAACATACTTGCCGAAGAAGCCGCAGAGCGCGCCGATAATCATGCCGAACACGATGCCGATGGCGACGGACAGGATCGCGATCAGCAGGGAGTAGCGTCCGCCGACGAGCAGACGGGTCAGCAGGTCGCGGCCATAGTCGTCGGTGCCCATCCAGTGGGCGGCGGACGGCGTCTCAAAGCGTGCGGTCAGGTCGGTGGCGGTGTAGTCATAGGGACTCAGGACGGTGGCGAAGATGATGCCGAACAGCATGATCGCTAGGAAACCGAGGCAGATCATGGAGACGGGGTTCTTTTTGAGTCGGTGCCAGACCTCGCCCCAGTAGCTGCGCTTTTTCAGACGCACGGTTTCCGGGGAATCCGGGACGTCGGCGACGGGGATTTTCGTCTCTGTCTTTGTCATGTGCGGTTCACCCCTTTGCCCTTTCTTTCTTTTTGCTGCCGGCGGTGTACTGCGCCTTGATGCGCGGGTCAACGGCGGCATAGGCGAGGTCGGTCAGCAGGTTTGCCACGGCCACGACGAACGCGCAGACGACGACGCAGCCCTGAACCGTGATGAAGTCCTTCGCCATGATGGAGGAGTTGATGAGCATACCCATGCCGGGGATGTTGAAGATCATCTCCACGAGGATCGAGCCGGCCAAGCAGGTGCCGAGGCCTGCGCCCACCATCGTCAGGATGGGGATGAGGGAGTTTTTCAGCACGTGCTTGGTGGTGACAACGCGCTCGGCGATGCCCTTGGCCCGTGCGGTGCGGACGTAATCCTGACGGATGACCTCCAGGATCGACGATCGCGTCATACGGGCGTTTTGCGTGATCGGGCCGATACCCGCGGCAATGACCGGAAGAACAAAGCTCTTGAAGCTGTCCGCGCCGGAAACCGGGAACCAGCCCAGCTTCAGGGAAAAGACCAGCATCAGGATGACCGCGACCAGGAAGCCGGGCATGGCGTTCATGATGACGGCGAAGGTCGTGGTGATATAGTCGATGGCGGAGTTCTGGTGCAGCGCCGCCAGAATGCCCAGAGGGATGCCGACGCAGACGGAGATGACCATCGCGCCGAGGCCGAGCTTGAGGGTGTTGGGGATGCGGCCGGCGAGAAGCTCCCAGACGGTCTTGGAGTAGACATAGGAGTCTCCGAGATCGCCGTGGAGAAGATTCCAGACATAGTCGGCAAGCTGTACGATGTACGGGCGGTTGAGGCCCATGGTCTCGCGCATGGCGGCGAGCTTATAGGGGTCGGAGGCGGAGAGGCCGAGCTTAATCATGGCCGGGTCGGTGGTGCTGAAGTAGTTGATCGTGAAAACCACGATGATCGCACCCAGCAGCACGGGGATGATCAGCAGCAGCCGGCGAAGGATATATTTCAGCATGATAGAATCCTCTTGAAAAAGCGCGGCGGCAGGATTCTGCCGCCGCGCGGGTTAGTAGGTGCCTGCGATAATCGGTTATCAGTCGGTCAGGAGGACGGGGTCAACCTGGTTGGAGGTGTCGATCGCCGCCGCGAAGCTGGTGTGGGCGTTGTTCACGCCGAAGTTCTTGGTGCTGACGCAGACGGGGATGACATAGTAACCCTCGTAGATGCCTTCCATGAACTCCTGATAGATGGCGAGACGGGCGTCGTGATCGGTGGTGGTGGAGCCGGCGTTGAAGAGCTCGGCAAGGTGCTCGTCACGGACGCGGAGCAGGGAGTTATCGGAGGCCGGGCCGAACTGCTGGAGCAGGTTGGCGGGGTCGTTGCCGGAGCCGTTGGAGGCCTGGCCCATGGAGATGGGAACCTTGTTGCCGATCAGGCTGGGCAGGATGGTGGCGAAATCGGTGACGCCGGAGAGGTCAAGATTGATGCCGATCTTGGCGGCATAGTCCTGAGCCGCTTCAAAGAAAGCGGAGGCCCAGGCCGTGCCCTCGGCATAGACGGTGACGTTCAGGGGGTTGTCGACGGAGTAGCCGGCCTCGGCCAGATACTGCGCGGCGAGCTCGGGATCATACTCGTAGACGCCGAGATCCTCATAGATCCAGCTGCCCTCGCCGACGAGGGAGGAGGCGACTTCGTAGACGCCCTCACCGAGGGAATCCACGATGGTGGGGATGTCGAGGCAGTGGGCCAGCGCCTTGCGGACATTGATGTCGGTGAAGGGAGCGGTCTCTTCCGGCTCGCCGGAGGCGCCGCCCAGGGCGACGGCCATCTCAACATACTGAACGGCGTTCTCCTTGGCGGTGATCAGGGAGGCGTCGGGAACGGCGCCCTTGGAGAGGTTGTTGATGTAGGTGGCCTCGGTCAGATAAGCGGCGTCGAGGTTACCGGCCTGCAGGTCGGCGTAGCGGGTGGATTCCTGCGAGTAGAAGTAGACGTCGAACTCGTCATAGTAAGGAGCCTCGCCCCAGTAGTAGGGGTTGCGGACGAGGGTGTACTTGACGGACTCCTCCCAGCCGGACTTGTCGGTGATGCCGTCGCCCTTGAGCATATAGGGGCCGGTACCGATGAGCCAGTCGAAGGCGTAGCCCTCCGCACCGGCGACTTCCTCGTCGAGGATGAGGCAGGAGGCGTTGCCCAGAAGGTCGATCAGGGCCGCATCATAGTAGTTCATGGGGATGTTCAGGGTGTAGTCGTCGACGATCTCCGCGTTCTCGAGATCCATGCAGGCGTACATGGCTGCGGTGCGGAGCTGGCTTGCCACGTGCCGGAAGGTGAAGAGCACGTCGGAAGCGGTCATCTCATCGCCGTTGGAGAACTGAACGCCCTGCTTCAGGGTGATCTTCAGCGCTTCCTCGGTGTAATCAACGCTCTCGGCCAGCTTCAGAGTCATGTTGCCGTCGGGATCGCAGGTCCACAGGCTCTCGCCCACGGCGTGAACGAGGAAGTTGCCGGAGTTGGTCTGCAGGTCGGAGGCGGGGTCGAAGGTGGTGGAGTTGGCGTCGGTGCCGTAGTTGAAGACCTTGTAGTCGTCAGCGGGCGCGGCGTCCTCCGCAGGAGCCGCGGCATCGGCGGCAGGAGCGTCGGCGGCGGGGGCTTCGGTGGTGCTGCCGGAACCGCCGCAGGCGGCGAGGCTCAGGCAGAGCGCGAGGCAGATCGCCAGCGCGAGAAGCCGGGTCAGTTTCTTGGTCATCTTGTTCATTCCGTCCTTTCAGAATCATTGACGTTAGACTTTTGTCAATCAAGTCTTACTCGAATTATATAGCATATAGATTTTATTGTAAAACAACAAAATTGAACGACCCCCACACATTTTTATATTGTCTTAGGGGCTTTTTTCGGATAAAATAGGGGGAAGGAGGCGGTTTCGTGAACGATATGGAGATTTCCTGCTTTCTGTCCGTGGCCCGGACGGGGAGCTTTACGGTCAGCGCCCGGGAGCTGAGCAGCACGCAGCAGGCGGTGAGCCGGAATATTCAGTCGCTGGAAAGCGAGCTGGGGTTTCCGCTTCTGAACCGCGGCGGCAATACGGTTACGCTGACATGGGCGGGCGAGCGGTTTATGCAGTGGCGCACGGAGCATGACGCGCAGCTGTCGGTTCTCGAGCGTCAGAGCCGCCGTATGTCGGCGCAGGGCGCGGACGAATTATACATCGCGTGGAACGACTGGACGGGCTGTCCGCAGGGGGTCGCGGAGGATATCGGCGGCTTCCGGGAGCGCTATCCGAATGTCCGGCTCCATGTCCGTCAGGGCTCGACGGAAGAGATCACCGAGATGCTGTATGACGGGAACGCGGATATTGCGATCCTGCCGGAAAACAGCACGCATAACCTGAAGGGGCTTTCCATTTCGCCGCCGTTTGCCAGTCTGCCGCTGTATGTGGTCTCCCGCGATCTGGAGGCGCTTCCGAGCATGGAGGAGCTTTCGGATATGCGGCATCTGGCGGCGCCGATGGGCGAGGGGGATGAGGAGGCCACCCGGCGGCGCGTGCATATGTTCTGCGCGGAGATCGGTCTGTCGCCGAAGCAGCTCGAGATCATGCCGAACGTGCGAAGCACCTTCACGCAGCTTCTCTGCGGCGGCTGCTTTACGATTGCCCCGGCCAGTCATGCGCTGGCGGGTCTGAAAACCCTTCTGCTGCCCAACCGTGAGCTGCGGCTGGTGTTCGTGATGCCGCAGGGGCGGGTCAGTCCCTGGCTGCCTCTGTTTGAGAGCTTCGTGCGGCAAAGGAGGAGTCAGGTATGAATACCTCGCAGGTGGATTGCTTTCTGGAGGCGGCGCAGCGGCTCAGCTTTTCGGCGGCGGCCTCGGCGCTGTATCTGTCGCCGCAGGCGGTGTCGAAGCAGGTGATCGCGCTCGAAAAGGAGCTGGATACGCGGCTGTTTGACCGGAACGGCCCGAAGCTCCGGCTGACGGAGACCGGCGCGATGTACCGCCGGATGTTTGAGGGACAGGCGCGCCAGTATGAGTTTCTGCTGGAGGATATCCGGCTGCATCAGAAGAGCCTGTCGATGGTGATGAAGCTCGGCGTGTCCGAATGGCTTGACCCCTTTGGGGCGTTCGGCGACGGGTTCCGGGCGTTTTTTGCCGAGAAGAAAAGCACGAGCTTTTCGCTGTATCATTTCACGAACAACGAGCTGCTGGACAGGCTTGTGTCCGGGGAGCTGGACTGCGCGTTCTTCTCCGGGGCGCAGCAGCCGGAGCGGCGGGAATTGGAGGCCGCCGTGGTCGCGACGGAGGACATTGTCCTGTTCGGCCCGGCCGATCTCGGCAGCGGCCCGATGCGGGAGGACTGCTTCGGCCTGCCGCTTCTGATGACGCTCGCGTGGAACTGGATCCGGACGGAGTACCGGCTTCTGGGCTTCCGGGAGCGGCTCGTGGCAAAGCTCAATCCGCCGGAGCTTGTGAATCTGCCGAATTACCAGACGCTTTTGAGTGAGATGGTGCATTCCCGCGGCGTCACGCTTGCCGGCAGCCGGTTCACGCCGTTTTGCCGCATACCGGGCCTGAGCGGACATTCCATGGGCATCACAGACGATGTGGTCTGCCTGTGGCGGAAGGATAACGAAAACCCGCTGCTCCCGGAGCTTACGGCGTTTCTCCAAACATATTACGACGAACACAAATAAAAAGACGCGCCGTCGGGCGCGTCCTTTTTATTGGGTTGGCATTACGAAACGGAGAGCTTGATGACGCCGGTGTAGGTTCCGGGGGCGACGGGAGTCTCGGTGCCGTTTACGGTCATCGTGACGGCTTTGCCTTCGGGCGCGGTGAGCTTGGCGCCCTCCTCGAGCGTCAGCGCGGTGATCCAGCTGTCGCCGGTGACGGTCCAGGCGCTGTCCTTATCGAGGCTCAGGCAGACGCCGTTGTTTACGGGCGCCTGCGCCCACTGGCGGACGTTCGAGATCTCGAGGCGGTTTTCCTCGGTGATGCGGGTGAGGCCGTCCCGGTATGCCTGTCCGGCGGCGGAAATCACGCCGGTCACACGGGCGTTTTTGAGCTCGAGGCCGAGGTTCTTCGGGCCGCGGTTGTCGGGCGGCATGGGCATATCCTCGGGCGGCGCGTCGAAAAAGTGCACGGGGCCGATGAGCGTGTCGTGAAACTCGCCCGGCGTGCCGTGTGCGCCGCGCTCATAGGCGCGGATGTTCGTCGTGGAGTTGTAGAAATCGCCGGTCACGTCCATGTCGGACAGGCGGAGAATGACGTCCTCCTTCTCGGAGGCAACGGTCAGGTCGCGGCCCTCGATGGGCGTATCGAACTCGCCCACGGGCACGAGAAATTCCACGGAGGTCATGCCGGCCTCGTCGCTGTCCATGAGCTGCAGGATGACGCCGTTTCCGGCCTTCATCTCGCAGTTTTTCACCTCGATGACCGTGGAACTGCCCTTGACGCAGAGGGTGGATTTGCCGGTGTTGAAGGAGGAATCCGCGAGCGTCAGGAGGCTGCTGTCGTCGCCGTCTACAAAGACGCCGAAGCGGCGGCCACGGATGACGCTGCCGTTCAGGATCTTGCCGCGGCCGAGGCCCTGCATACCCATGAGCATGAACGGGTAGCCGTTGACGTCGGCGATGACGTGGTCAAAGGTGACCTCATTCTCGCCGATGCAGAATGCGCCGTAGCCGTGAGCGCGGGGGCCGGACAGCTCGATGGAGGTGTCCTTGAGGGTCATTTTGACGCCCTCGTCGCTGCCGTCGATGGAGCAGACGCCCCAGCCGTTGGTTTTCAGGCGGCAGTTGTTGTAGGTGACGGTGGCGTTGTCAGTCAGCTGGGTCAGGCGGTTGGTGCCGAGGAAGCCGACATTCCAGGAGAAGAAGCCGAGACGGTCGCTGTCGGGGCTGATGTTTTCAATGTCGCAGTTGTTGAGAGTGACCTCGCTGTCGCCGCCGACGTGTACCGCGCAGCGGGTGACGCCGGAGAGCGTGAAGGAGGAGTCGTTGATCGAGACCTTGGCCTTGTCGATGACGGTCACGCCCGCGCCGACGCCGAGGAAGTCGTTGTCGGCAAAGCCGTCGAGATCCATCTTTACGCGGTTGATCGCATACTCGCTCTCGCCGTCGATGACGATGCCGTTCAGGGACTCTTCGCTGCTCGCGATGTAGACGTCCTCCATGGCGGTATCGGTGACGGAGCCGCCGTTCAGGAGCGCGGGAACGCACTTCTCCGCGGAAAGCCTGCCGTTTTCGACGGCTGCGGCGGTGTGGAAATACCGGGCGATCTGGTTTGCGTTCATGAGGCCGTGGGGCTGCATGAGATAGCCGTCGGACAGGGACAGCCTCACGTCGCCGATATAGTGGCCGGGCTTCAGCTCGCGGCCCATGCCGTCCACGGTGAGGGTGATGAATTTGCCCTCCGGGGCGATGATTTTGGCGGTTTTGGTAATGGTCAGGTCGTCATAGCCGGTGTCCTCGTCCACAAGCCACGTGGTCTGATACAGCAGCGCGGTTTTCGTCTTGGGGATGGGTCTTGCGGTATACATAGGCGTTGCTCCTTCCGTTTATTTGCTGGTTTGATTATAGGGGAAAGCTTTCCGGAAAGTAAAGCAACGAAATCGTGTTGAACCACCGTCCTGGGATGAGAAAACGGGCCTGCCCGGAGAGGGCAGACCCGCTGTTAGAAGGGGTTTTCTTATTTGACGAGGATGACGACGCCGGTGTATTCGCCCGCGCCGAGGGAATCGACCTGCGTGCCGGTGGTGTAGTCATAGAACACGTCGGAGCCGTTCATCGCGCAGTCGACATAGATCTCGAGCTCGTGACCGGCGGGAGCGGTGATCTGCGCGCCGTCCGCGACGGTGAGGCTGTAAAGGCTGGAATCGCCGGTGACGAGCCAGGTGGAATCGGCGTCCATGCTCATGCGAACGCCCCAGATGGTCTCATAGGAGGCGTCCGGGCAGAGGGTGGAGATGACCACGTCCTTGGTGTGGCCAAGCTGATCGTCATACTCCGTCCAGCCTTCGTCAACACAGGCGGCGATGTTCGCGTTCCAGGCCGCGCAGGTGCCGGACACGACCGCGCCGGCGAGGTCGGCGTTCTCGAGGGAGACGATCATCTTGCGCTGATAGTCCTCGTGGAGGATGTCGCCGTTGAGGTCCATGTTCTTCACGACGATGTTCGCGCCGTAGTACTCGGTGCCGTCGGGCACCTTGATGTTGGAGGCCATGTTGTCGTAGCCGATGACGGACTGGATCGCGACGTCGTTCGAGCTCGTGACGAGGCAGTCGTCGAGGGTCATATCGACGTTCTCGCTGCGGATGGCAAAGACCGAGCCGTGGATATAGTTCAGGAAATAGTAGGCTGCGCCGTAAGCGCCGTCGTCCTTGTGGTCATAGATGTCCATGGTGTCGATCAGGGGATTGCCGTCGCGGTCGAGCACGGAGAGGGTGTCGAAGATGGTGTGGGTCGAGTCGAGCACGCCGACGATCTCCGCGCCGGACATATCGGCCTGCATGGTGACGGCGTTGGTGCGGCCGCCGATGTAGCTCCAGCCGTTCTGGAGGGTGGTCTCGCCGAGACCGGAATCGCCGAGCTGCACCAGCGCCTCCTCGGGCGCATCGGTCAGCGCGCCGGTGTAGGTGCGGCCCGCGGCGCAGAGGATGGTGCCGTACTGGGCGGAGGCGGCATAGGAGCCGTAGAACCAGGTGGTGTTCGGGTCGTTGAAGCCGAGGGCGTACATACTGTAGCCGCCGTAGGTGTTCAGGGAGTAGTCGTTGATGATGTAGACATTCGCGCCGTAGCAGCCGTCCAGGGAGTAGACGCCCCAGTCGCTGGAGATGACGTCGGAGTTATAGATGTAGGTGTTGCCCGAGGACTCGATGAGCAGGGGACGGGAGCTGGCGTACATCATGATCGCGCCGGGCGCGGAGGAATCGCGTCCCTCGGAGCCGACGGCGATGATGGAGGAGTCGCGGATCACGGTCTCCGTCACGTCGGTGGTGGTGTGGATGGCGCTGCGGCCGTAGCCGGCGGTGTAGATGTAGGCGTTGTCCACAAGGAGGCTGGGGATGTCGGCATAAACACCGGCGCCCTCCGCGCCCTCCTGGGCATCCTTCTGGTCGCGGGTCTCGCTGCCGCCGAGGGCGTTTGCCTCGTCGCGGTCGTCCGCGCCGAGGATCAGGACGGTGTTGTAGCCCTCGCCGTCAACCTCAAAGAGATCCTCCGCGCCGCCGATGACGAACTGGGTCTCGTCATCGTTCGAGAGAACCGCGCCGTAGTGACCGAAGACGGCGGAGCCGTCCCAGTCGCCGATCTCGTCGTAGCCGGCCTTGACGCCGGAGATGGCGTGGGCGGAGATGGCGCCGCTCTCGACAGCGAGCTCATCGCTGCCCATCTCGTCGCCGACGATATACAGGGCGGCGGTGTTCTTCATGTCCTCCGTATTCTGCGCCATGGAGCTGGGAGGAGGGGGAGGGGCGGAGCCTGCAACGGATTCGGACGCTTCGCCGGAGGCGAAGGCGCTGACGGACAGAAGCATGGACAATGCCATGAGCATCGCCGATACCTGTTTAACTTTCTTCATACCTCATGTTCCTTTCCAAAAAGTGATAGTTAAATTATAGATTACCGCCGGGGGGCTTGTAAAGTAAAGAAATCGTTAGGTATCCACAAATTTTTGTGCGGTATGGAAGAGGCGATCATGCTTTTCATTTAAAAAAATGTGTGCTATACTGCTGTCATCAATTTAAATAATAAGGAGAATATAGTCCCATGAACAATGAACCTGTCATTGTGGCCTATGGCCGCAGCCCCTGCTGCCGCTCCCGCAAGGGCGGTCTCGCGCAGATGCACCCCATCGAATATGCCGCGCAGACCCTGAAGGGCGTTCTGGCCAAGGTGCCCCAGCTCGATCCCGCGCTCATCGACGACGTGATCACCGGCTGCGCCTCCCCCACGAACGAAATGAGCATGAACGCTTCCCGCCTGATCGTCAACCGTGCCGGTCTGCCCGAGTCCGTCTGCGGCCAGACCATCAACCGCTTCTGCTCCTCCGGCCTGCAGGCCATCGCCACCGCGTCCAACGCGATCCTGGCCGGCCAGATGAAGGTCGTCGTCGCCGGCGGCGTCGAGTGCATGAGCAAGTGCTTTGCTCCCTATCCCGAAGAGCAGAAGGACCCCTGGTTCGACGAGAACTACATCGGCGGCTACATGACCATGGGCGAGACCGCCGAGCGCGTTGTCGAGCGCTACGGCATCTCCCGTGAGCGCATGGAGGAGCTGGCTCTTCGCAGCCACACCCTCGCGGCCAAGGCCCGCAAGGAGGGCAAGCTCAACAAGTGCATTATCCCCATCGTCGATCAGGACGGCAATCTGGTCGAGTATGACGACGGCATCCTGGCCGATATGGACGGCAACCTCAAGACCTCCATGGAGAAGATGGCCGGCATGAAGCCCTGCTTCCGTGAAAACGGCACGGTCACCGCCGCGACCTCCTCCCAGACCACCGACGCGGCGGCGTATGTCGTCATCATGGCGGCCGGTCTCGCGGAGGAGCTCGGCATCAAGCCCATCGCGAAACTCAAGGGCTTTGCCGTCGCCGGCTGCGACGCGACCGTCATGGGCATTGGCCCCATCTACGCGGTTCCCAAGGTAATGGAGCAGGTCGGCATGACCGTGGCCGATATGGACATCGTGGAGATCAACGAGGCGTTCGCCTCCCAGTCCCTCGCCTGCATCGACACCCTCGGCTTCGATATGGCCAAGACCAACCCCTACGGCGGCGCGATGGCGCTGGGTCATCCCATGGGCGCGACCGGTGCATTCCTGACCATGAAGGCGCTCGACTACCTGCAGGACCCCGAGACCGCAGGCAAGTATGCGCTCGTCACCATGTGCATCGGCGGCGGCATGGGCGCTGCCGGCGTGTTCGAGCTGCTGTGATCGGCATACATTAAAAGATTATAACGGCAAAACGGCTGAAAGCATTTCGCTTTCAGCCGTTTTTGTGTATATCGTGTCAGCCGCCCTCGGCCATTTTTTTGAGCTTATAGAGCAGGTTCAGCGCCTCGAGCGGGGTGATGGTGTTGAGGTCGAGCGAGGTCAGCTCCTCCGCGAGCGCGCTGCCGGTCATGTCGAGCATACTCACCTGCTCCGGGGAGGCCTCAGAACGCGGCCCGACCGAAACGGAGCCGGATTCGAGCTCGGCGAGGTACTGCTTGGCCTTTTTGATGACCGCGTCGGGGACACCGGCGAGCTTTGCGACCTCGATGCCGTAGCTGTCGTCGGCGCTGCCGGGGACGATCTTACGCAGGAAGATGAGGCTGCCTCCCTGTTTTTTGGCGGTGATGTTGTAGTTTTTGACGCCGTCGAGCGTGCCCTCCAGCGCGGAGAGCTCGTGGTAGTGCGTGGCGAACATCGTCCGTGCGCCGAGCCTGCGCTTGTCGGCGCAGAATTCGAGCATCGCCCGGGCGATGGCCATGCCGTCAAAGGTGGAGGTGCCGCGGCCGATCTCGTCGAGGATCAAAAGCGAAGCGCTGGTGGCGTGGCGCAGGATGTTGGCCATCTCCGCCATCTCGACCATGAAGGTGGACTGTCCGCTGGCGAGGTCGTCCGATGCGCCGATGCGTGTAAAGACGCGGTCAACCACGCCGATGACCGCCGAGCGGGCGGGGACAAAGCTGCCGATCTGCGCCATGAGCACGATCAGCGCCGTCTGGCGCATATAGGTGGATTTACCCGCCATGTTGGGGCCGGTGATGATGGCGACCCGGTCAGAGGAATCGTTCAGGAAGGTGTCGTTCGGGACGAAGAGGACGTCCTTCTGCGCCGCCTCAACGACGGGGTGACGGCCCTCGCGGATGTCGAGTGTGCGCGAAAGGTCGATCTCCGGCATGGAGTAGCGGTTCCGCACGGCGACCTCGGCGAGCGAGCAGAGGGCGTCGAGCTCTGCGACGGACGCCGACGCGGCCTGCACGCGCTCCACCTGCCCGGCGACGCGCTCGCGCAGCGCGGCAAAGATCCGGTATTCCAGGTCGGCGATGCGGTCTTTCGCGCCGAGGAGCGTGTTTTCAAGCTCCTTCAGCTCCGGGGTGAAATAGCGCTCGTTCGAGACGAGCGTCTGTTTGCGGATGTATTCCTCGGGCAGCGCGGCGTCCCCGGCGGAGCGGGGAACGTCGATGTAGTAGCCAAAAACCTTGTTGTAGCCGACCTTGAGCTTTTTGATGCCGGTGCGTTCGCGCTCGCGCAGCTCCAGCTCCGCCACCATCCGCGCACCGTTGTCGCGCACGTCGCGGAGGTAGTCTACCTCTTCGTTGGCGCCGGGCCGCAGGATGTCGCCCTCGCGGACGGAAAACGGGGGATCGTCGGCGATGACGGCGGCGATATCCGCCTGCAAATCGGCCAGATCGTCCATCGTGGCGATGCCGCGCAGAAGGACGCTTTTGGTGTCGAGAAGAAGCTCCTTCAGCCGGGGCAGCAGCGCAAAATAGTTTGCCAGCGCGAGCAGGTCGCGGCCGTTTGCCGTGCCGTAGACGCATTTGCCGATGAGCCGCTGCATATCGCCGATGTCGTGGAGCGTGCGGATGAGCTCGGCGCGGGCGACGCTGTCGTCGAAAAGCTCCCCGACGGCGGACAGACGGCGCTTGATGGCCGTCGGATTCAGAAGCGGACGCTCCACCCAGGCGCGCAGAAGCCGTCCGCCCATGGGCGTTTTTGTGCGGTCGAGAACCCAGAGGAGGCTCCCTTTTTTCTCGCCGGTGCGGAGGTTTTCGGTCAGCTCCAGATTCCGGCGGGTGGTGTAGTCCATTTCCATATACAGCCCGTCGCTGAAGCGGTCGAGCCGGCGGATATGGGAGATGTCGAACTTCTGCGTCTCAATGATGTAGCTCAGAAGCGCACCGGCGGCGAGCGTCTCGGCGGGTGCGGCGTGTTCGCCGAACTGCGCCCAGACGAGCTCGTCGCATTCCCCGGCGTCAAAGCGGGCGGAGCCGTTCTCGGGCAGGCAGTCGAGCCGGTGCAGAAAGGCGCCGATCTCCCGGCTTTTCAGCGCGCCCGCGGAGAGGACGGCCTCCCGAGGAGCGAAACGGCCGAGCTCGTTGATAAGGTGCGTGGTCGGATCGTCGGAGAAGGCGGAAACGCAGAACTCGCCGGTGGAGATGTCGCAGAAGGCGGCCGCGCCGCCGGTTTCATCGAGCCAGACGGAGCAGAGGTAGTTGGAGCGGCTGTCCTCCAGCATGGAGCTTTCGGTCACGGTGCCGGGCGTGATGACCCGGATGACGCCGCGCTCGACGATGCCGGAAGCGGCGGCGGGGTCTTCGAGCTGCTCGCAGATGGCGACCTTATAGCCCTTCTGGATGAGGCGGCCTATGTAGGCCTCGCTGGAATGGTACGGCACGCCGCACATCGGCGTCTGCTCCTCGGCGGGCTTTCCCCGGTCGCGTGTGGTCAGCGCGAGGTCAAGCTCCTTCGAGGCAACGCGGGCGTCGTCGTCGAACATCTCGTAAAAATCGCCCAGGCGGAAGAAGAGCAGGCAGTCCGGGCACTGCTCGTGGATCTCGTAATACTGCCGCTTCATCGGCGTCATTTCAGCCATGGTATCGTTCTCTCTTCTCTTTCAGAATGGGGGGATCAGCCGGTTGTGTGTCCGAACAGCGCCCAGGTGGAGCTTCCGGTGATCTCCGCTTCGGCAAACTGACCGACCAGCGCCGGATCCCCGGCGAGGTGGACAAGACGGCCGCCCTTTGTGCGGGCGGAGAGGTTGTGCTCGGGGTCATTTGTCAGGCCGTCCACGAGGACGCGGCAGCGCGTGCCGACGTATTCCGCGTGCTTTTCGGCGGAAATGCGGTTGGCGCTTTCAAGCAGGCGGTCAAACCATACCTGCTTTTCCGCGCGGGTGGCGGGGTCCGGCATGGAGGCCGCGGGCGTACCCGTGCGCGGGGAGTAGATGAAGGTGAACATCGCATCGTAGCGCACCTCCTCGATGAGGGAGAGCGTGTCGTTGAAGTTCTCCTCGGTCTCGCCGGGGAAGCCCACGATGATGTCCGTGGTCAGCACGAGGTCGGGCATATATTTCCGGGCAAGCTCCACGGTTTGGAGGTACTTGTCCCGGTCATAATGCCGGTTCATGGCCTTCAGAATGCGGTCGGAGCCGGACTGCGCGGGCAGGTGGATGTGGTGGGCGGCCTTGCCGCACTCCGCCATGGCGGCGAAGAGCTTTTCCGTGGCGTCCTTGGGGTGGCTTGTCATGAACCGGATGACGAAATCGCCGGGGATGTCGTTGATGCTCCGCAGCAGGTCGGGGAAATCGACGCCCTCTTCGAGGCCCTTGCCGTAGCTGTTGACATTCTGGCCGAGGAGCGTGATGTCCTTGTAGCCCTGTTCGGCGAGCTGCCGCGCTTCGGCGAGGATATCCGCCGGACGGCGGCTGCGCTCGCGGCCGCGGACATGGGGCACGATGCAGTAGGTGCAGAAGTTGTCGCAGCCGTTCATGATGGACAGCCACGCCTTGATGGAGCTGTCGCGCCGGCGGGGCAGGTTTTCGGCGATAACGCCGTCCGACGGCTCGGCGGAGATCAGGCGGCTCTTGTTGCCGCGGCGGCCGTGGCGCTCCATGGTCTGCCAGAGCAGCTCCGGGAATTTCCAGACCTCATGCGGCCCGAAAACGAGATCGACCATGCGGAAAGAGTCTTTGATTTTATTTTTAATAGGTTCCTGCTGGGTCATGCAGCCGCCGACGGCGACGATGAGGTCGGGGTTTTTCTCCCTGGCATGGGCGAGCGCGCCGACGTTTCCGAATACGCGCAGCTCCGCGTGCTCGCGCACGGCGCAGGTGTTGACGGCGATCATATCCGCCTGGTTCGGGTTGTCGGTCAGGCTGTAGCCGCAGTCCAGAAGCCAGCCGCGCAGGATTTCGCTGTCGGACTCGTTCTGCTGGCAGCCGTAGGTATCGACCATGGCGTAATGCGGGCGCGCGGCGATGGCGTCCCGGATCTTTTCGCAATACAGATGCTGCGCGTCAAGCTCGCGCTGGGAGATCTCTTTTCTCTCGTACATGGATTTCCTCGCAAATGCGTAATAGATTACTTTAATATATCATTTATTTGTGCTATAATCAAGAATACACATTGGTTTATGTGACGGCAAAGAGACAGGAGGTGGCGGACGATGCGGAAATGGATATGCGCGGCGCTGGCGCTCTGCCTGACGGCGGTCATGACCGGCTGCGGCGGGGAGACAAAAATGGTCGTCGATCGGGAACGGATCGGCGAGGTTCTGATTGAGAGCGAGACCGGCCCCGGCGATGACGCGGCGCCGGACGAGGCGGTGACGGACGAGCTTGGCCCGGCGCGGGAGGCAACGAGCGACGAGCTGATGAGCCCGGCGAATGAGGCGGTTTTCACGGAGGACGAGGACGGGGAAAAAGCGCCCGGCGAGCTGGCCTCGGCGGAGTTTTCAAACCCGCTCGTCAGGGCGGAGCTTGAAGAAGACCACGCCATGCTCTGGCACGACGCCGCGCTCGAGGCGGCGATGCGGGAGATTACCGGGATCGCGTCCGGCGACATCATGCTGAGCGATCTGTGGGGCATGATCGAGCTGGATCTGAGCGGGAAGGGCATTGCGGACATCTCCGCGCTGAGCGAGCTTACGAACCTCGTCTGGCTGAACCTGCGGGACAATGAGATCACGGATATCTCGGCGCTTGCAGGGCTTACGGCGCTGTCGTCCGTCGATCTGTCCGGCAACGAGATCAGCGACCTGACGCCGCTGGCGAGCCTGCCGTATGTCACGGAGCTTATCCTGGCCGATAACGAGGTGACGGACATCCGGCCGCTGGCCGCGATGACGTATCTCTCCTGGCTTGACCTCTCCGATAACGCGATCACGGACATCTCCGCGCTGAGCGGCCTGAGCGAGCTTGCTGACCTCGACCTGAGCGATAACCCGCTGTCGGATGTGACGCCGCTCGCGGCGCTGGATTTTCTGGGCTTTCTGGATCTTTCGGACACGGCGGTGACGGATGTGACGGCGCTCGTGGCGATACCCGGCCTCGAATCGCTCGATCTGACCGGGACGGCGGTTTCCGGCGCGGACGTGACCGAACTGCGTCAAGCCAATGCGTGGCTCGAAATCATAACCGACTAAAAGGAGCGGGATATGCCTGTTATCAATATACTCTCCCCCCATGTGGCGGACATGATCGCCGCCGGTGAGGTGGTGGAGCGGCCCGGCAGCGTCATCAAGGAGCTCATGGAAAACGCCGTGGATGCCGGGGCAAAAAACATTACCGTGGAGCTGCGCGGCGGCGGCGCGACGTATATCCGCGTGACGGATGACGGCTGCGGCATGGCGCCGGACGACGCGGGCAACTGCTTTCTGCGCCATGCGACCTCGAAGCTGAAGGATGAGCGCGGACTGGAGGCCATCGCGACGATGGGCTTCCGCGGCGAGGCGCTGGCGGCGATCTCGGCGGTGAGCCGGGTGGAGCTTATCACCCGCCGTGCGGAGGATGCCGAGGGCACCTGCGTCGCGGTGGAAGGCGGCGATATTCAGGAAATGGGCCCAATCGGATGTCCGAAGGGTACGACCTTCACCGTGCGCGATCTGTTTTACAATACCCCGGCGCGGCTCAAATTCATGAAATCCGACCGAACGGAGGGTGCCTGGTGCGTGCAGCTGGCCCTGCGCGTGGCGCTCGGCCATCCGGAGATCTCGGTGCGCTGCCTGCGGGACGGAAAAGAGGAATTTTTTACCTCCGGCGACGGAAAAATAAGCTCGGCGGTCTATGCCCTGCTGGGCCGGGACACGGCGCTTTCGATGCTCCCGGCGGAGGGCGAAAACGAGGGCGTGCGCGTCACGGGCTTTGTGTCGAGCCCGGCGGCGGGCCGCGGCAGCCGCGCCATGCAGTTTTTCTTCGTAAACGGCCGCACGATCAAGTCGGCGACCCTGCAGGCGGCGGTGGAGCAGGCGTATAAAAATACGCTTCTCACCGGACGCTTCCCGGCCTGCGTGATCTATATCGAGCTCAATCCCGGCGCGGTGGATGTGAACGTCCATCCGACCAAAAACGAAGTCAAATTCTCCGGCGAGAAAAAGGTGTTCGACGCGGTCTATTACAGCGCGCTGAACGCGGTGCGCGGCGAGGAGAACACCCTGCAGATGGATCTGTCCGCCGGGACGAAAAAGAAGCTCGAAACACCCCCTGTGACGCCGGTTTCACCGGCAAAGCCCGTGCCGGACCGAACCGTTCCCGCCGAGCCATCCCGGCGGGAAAGCCCATATACCGCGCCGAGCCGTCCGGGCTTTACGCTCCGCAGTCCGGGGACGCGGTACGATACCGCGCCGGGCCGGTATACGCCGCCCGTCCCGACGGAGAGAGCGGCGGAGAGGGCAGCTTCCACGCCGGAGCCGCAGAAGAAAAGCGCGCCCGAACCGATGCCCGGGCCGGAGCAGGCGAGCCTGTTTGCCGAAGCGCCGGAAGCGGCCAAACCGTCCGCCGTCCGGCTGGTGGGGGAGGTCATGAAAACCTACATCATCGCCGAGACCGGCGATACGATGCTCCTCATCGACAAGCACGCCGCGCATGAGCGGATGAATTTTGACCGGCTGAAGGCCGCCGGACGGACGATCATGTCCCAGCAGCTTCTGGTGCCGCAGCCGTGGCATCCGGGGCGGGAGGATTTCGAGGCCGTGGAGGAGAACCGCGCACTGCTGGAGGAGCTGGGCTTCGAGGTCGATGCCGTGGGCGAGGACGATCTTCTGATCCGCGGCGTGCCCGATGCGCTCGACCCGGCGCAGACGATCCCGGCGCTGGAGGAGATCTGCGAAAAGCTCCGGCGCGGACGGCGCGACCTGATGCGGGACGAGATCTTGCAGACCATCTCCTGCAAGGCGGCCATCAAGGCCGGGTGGGATACCGACCCGAGGGAGCTGCAGGTGCTTGTGGACAAGGTCGCCTCCGGCGAGATACGGTATTGCCCGCACGGCCGTCCGGTGGCGGTCACGCTGACCCGGAAAGAGCTGGACAGGCAGTTTAAGCGAATCATTTGATACGAGAGGTTTCGGATATGAAGATCGATTTTAACGACGAGCAGATTACCCTCCTCAAGGAGATCGTGGATGAGTACGCGGAGATCTGCTATCAGGAGATGTTCGAGTATAAGCACATCGCTGTGGATGCGGAGGAGAAGTTCGTGGCGGACGAGTATAACGCCCTGGCCGATCAGGAGGAGGAGCGCTTCAGGCAGGCCAAGAAACTGTCCGAGTACATCGTGAAGTATGAGGAACTGATGCGGGATGTATGACCTCCTTGTGATCACCGGCCCCACCGCCTCGGGCAAGACGGCGCTCGGGGTGGAAGCGGCGCTGGCGCTGAACGGAGAGGTGGTTTCCGCCGATTCCATGCAGATCTACCGCCGCATGGATATCGGCACGGCCAAGCCGACGCCGGAGGAGTGCCGCGGCGTGCGCCATCATATGCTGGACGTGGCGGAGCCGTCGGAAAACTTCTCGGCGGCAAAATATGCGGCGCTCGCCTCCGCGTGCGTCGAGGATATACGTTGCCGGGGAAAGCTGCCCATCGTCGTGGGCGGCACGGGGCTTTATATCGACGGGCTGCTGCGCGGCACCGACTATGCCGCCGCGCCGGGCGACCCGTCGGTGCGCGCCGGACTGGAGGCGGAGTATGACCACGTCGGCGGCGAGGCGTTCCGCGCGATGCTGCGGCAGGTCGATCCCGAACGCGCCGAACGGCTGGCGCCGGGCGACAAAAAGCGGCTCGTGCGCGCCCTGGAGGTCTACCGGCTGACCGGCGAGACCATCACGGCCCATGACGAGCGTTCCCGGAGCGCGAAGCCCCGGTATACCGCGCTGAAGCTCGCGCTGGATTTCCGGGAGAGGGAGACGCTCTATGCCCGGATCGACCGCCGTGCGGCGCTCATGTTCGAGCGCGGCCTGGTGGACGAGGTGCGCTCGCTTCTGGATGAGGGCGTTCCCCTGGACAGCACGGCGATGCAGGCCATTGGCTACAAGGAGACCGCGGCGCATATCCGCGGGGAATGCTCGCTGGCCGAGGCGGTGGAGACCGTCCAGCGCAAGTCGCGGCAGTATGCCAAACGGCAGCTGACCTGGCTGCGCCGGGATGACAGCATCCGTTGGATTCGGTGGGAAAAGGAGCCGAATATTGAATCGATTCAGCCGATTTCGACCTTTTTTAACGTCGAAGCGCCGTAAAATAGGGATCGTGCAAGGAATTTGTACAAAATCACTATTTTACGGGGCGGCGAATCGTGATAGAATATTATGTAAATCTCTTGCCGCGCCCGGAAGGGAAGGCAAAGATGCAGAAATTACAGAATCTTCAGGACCAATTTTTGAACCGCGCCCGTCGGGAGAGAATGCAGGTGACCGTGTTCCTCATGAACGGTTTTCAGCTCCGCGGCATCATCCGGGGCTTTGACGCCTTTGTGGTGATCGTGGACTCCGACGGGAAGCAGCAGATGATCTATAAGCACGCCATTTCCACGGTCGTACCGGCCCGTGGCGTGGTGTATCTGGAGGGACCGGACTTACGTGAAGAGAACTGATACCCTGATGAAAGTCGTGAGCGGGCTGGTATTCCTTGCCATGGTCGCGTATCTCGGCCTATATATCGCGCAGCGGTTCCTCGATCCGGTGCAGACGGCGCTCGTGGTCACGGCGACGATGTCCGATTCCGCCTCGATGAGCGGCCTGGTGGTGCGGGACGAGCTTCTGCTCCAGAACGACGCGGAATACATAGACATCACGGTTTCCGAGGGCGAAAAAGTCGCGGCCGGGCAGACGGTCGCCGTCATTTACGGCTCGGAGGCGGCGCTTGACCGCGCCGTGCGTCAGGACTCGCTGGAGAGGGAGATCGAAAGCGTGACGGCGGCGCTCGGAAACAAGGACAGCACCTATACAGCGGGTAATCGCGAGGACTCGATCTCCGATGCGCTGATCGAGCTGTCCCGCAGCCTGCGAAGCGACGGCATGACGGGTATCGACACGCGCCAGAGCACTCTGGGCAGCCTGCTTTTCCGCAAGGAGGTTTCGGATGCCACGGAGGATTATCTGGCGGAGCTCGAGGCGGAATACCGCGACCTGCTGGTATCGGCTGCCGGGGATATGACCCCGGTCACCGTGGAGGAGGGCGGAACCTTTTCGAGCCTTGTGGACGGGTTTGAGGGCGTGGGCCCGGAGTATGTGAAGGAGCTGACCCCGGACGAGCTGCGCGAGCTGATCGCAGCGGACCGCACCGTGGACGTGAGCTCGATCGGAAAGCTGTCGCTCTCCTTCAGCTGGTACTATGCGGCGATCATGGACCGGCAGGAGGCGCTGCGGCTCAGCGAGGGCGATACGGTTCGGCTCTCCTTCGGGCGGTATTACAGTGAGTATTTACCGGCGGCGGTCGAGTATATTGGACAGGCCGACGGGGACGAGCGCCTCGTGCTGTTTCGCATCGACAAGGCGTTTAACGACATGATGGCGGTTCGCGCCGTCTCGGCCGATCTGATTTACAGCGAGTACGAGGGCCTGCGTGTACCGCTGAAGGGCCTTTACCGGTATTACGCGGCGTATATGTCCGATATGGACGGCTCCCGTCTGAGCGGAGGCGACTCCGTGACGCTGACGCTGGGCGGCGAGAGCTATGACGCCTTTGTTTCGGAGGTGGGCAGCGCGCAGCGTTATGGCGAGCTTCCCGCGGGCGTGGAGGCCGGCAGCGAGGCGGACGACCGTCCGTCCCGGCGGCTGGTGGTGTTCTGCTGGCCCTGGTCGGCGGAGCAGGAGGCGCCCGATTTCTCGGCGGGCGGCGGCACCGTGACCCTCGTCGGGGAAAAGACGTCGATGAACGTGCTGAATTATTACGACTATGACCCGGAGACGGACCGGCTGTGCGTGTTTACGATGACCGGTCTGCAGGCGGAGCGAAAAAAGGTGGAGCTGGTTTATGCCGGCGACGAATACTGCCTGCTCCGCTCCGAGGGTGATGATGCGCTCCGGGAGGGCAACGAGGTCATCGTGGAAACCCGGGAGCTGTATAACGGAAAGGTATTTCGCTGAAGAGGGACAAGCCATGGAGTATACGATCGAGGAGCGCATCGCCATTGTGCGGGAACATATCGAAAAAGCTTCGTCCGGACGGGCCGTGACGCTGGTGGGTGTGGCAAAGACCAAGCCGGCGGAGCTGGTGCGGCGCGCCATCGCCGGGGGGCTGACCGTGATCGGCGAGAACTATGTTCAGGAGTTTCGCGACAAATCCGCCGCGGGCGCGTATGACGGCGCGCAGGTGCATATCATCGGGCATCTGCAGAAAAACAAGGTGAAATATGTCACCGGAAAAGCGGCGCTGATCCAGTCGGTGGATTCCCCGGCGCTCATGGAGGAGATTTCCCGGCGGGCCGTCTCGCTCGGAACGGTGCAGGATATTCTGCTCGAAATCAACATCGGCGGCGAGGCGTCCAAAACCGGCGTCCCGCCGGAGGCGCTTTCGGAGCTTCTCGGCGCGGCATCCGGGCTTTCCGGCGTGCGTGTGCGCGGACTGATGGCCATTCCTCCGGCAGAAAATGCCAGCGCTTATTTTCCCCGGATGTATAACCTTTTTATTGACAATAAAGAGAAAAAATACGATAATGTCAGTATGGACTTTCTGTCCATGGGTATGTCAGACGATTATGAGTCCGCCATAAAAGAGGGCGCGAATATGGTTCGCGTCGGGTCATTTATCTTCGGATCGCGAAACTATAGAATTTAACGCAGGAGGCAAACCATGGGTTTTCTTGATGAGCTGAAAAAACTGACCAAGCCGTATGACGACGACGAAGACGATTTCTTCGGCGATGACGAGGAAGTGGAGGAGGAACCCACGTTCACGGCGCCGCGCCGCGAGGAACGCACGGAGCGCCGTCCCTTTGCGGAGACCGCGTCCGACGATTTCGGCAGCCGTCCGGCCGTGAAGAAAGACAACAAGGTCATGAGCATCCACACCACCACGGCGGTGCAGGTCGTGCTCTCCAAGCCCGAGCGTTTTGAGCAGGCGGCGGAGATCGCCGACCACCTGCGCGAGAAGCGCACGGTCGTTATGAATCTCGAGACCACGAACAAGGATGTGGCCCGCCGTCTGGTGGACTTCCTGTCCGGCGTGGCCTATGCCAACGACGGCAAGATCAAGAAAGTCGCCATCAACACCTACATCATCACGCCGTACAACGTGGACATCATGGGCGACCTGATCGACGAGCTTGAGAATAACGGCGTCTACATCTGACAGCCGACGGATACAGAGATATAAGAAAGGAAAAGGGTTTGAGATATGATTACGGCACAGGATATTAACGAAAAAGGATTCCATACCGGCTTTAACGGCTATGTTAAGGGAGAGGTCGATGAATTCCTTGACCAGATCGCCGCAGATCTGACCGAGCTGTCCAAGGAAAATGCCGCGCTGAAAAGCAAAATGCGCGTCCTGGTGGAGAAGGTGGAGGAGTACCGTCAGACGGAGGACTCCATGCGTCTGGCGCTGATGTCCGCGCAGAAGATGGGCTCTCAGATTGAGGTTGACGCCCAGAAGAAGGCCGACTCGATCATTGCTCAGGCCCGTGAAACGGCCGAACGACTGAACCGCCGCGCCACGGACGGCATCGCGAACGAGGAGGCAAAGCTGGAGGAGGCCAAGAAGGCCACCGCCAAGTTCTTCGATCATATGCGCGCCGTCTGCGAGAAGCAGATGGAGTTCTATGACAAGCTCAGCCGGATGCGTCTTGTGGGCGAGGAGGAGGTTCAGCCGGCTGCGGCTCCCGCAGAGGAGAAGGCTCCCGAGGAAAAGCCCGTGGAGGTGACCGAAGAGGAAGAAACGGTCAGGAGCATCGAGACCTCCGCCGTCAGTGCCGCGCTGGAGGAGTCGGCCGCGCCCATGACGGTGGACACCGAGATCCCCGCGGAGGAAGAGGAACCCACCCGCCGCTTCGGCGAGGAAGTGCCCAGAAAGAAACGCGGGTTTGACGACTTCCGCTTTGACGACATCTGATTTTTGTGAACTTAGCTGGGCGGAGCGAAACGGCTCCGCCCTTGCAAGCTATATATAGGAGAGAAAATTTCCATGGATTACAATGCGACAGTGAATCTTCCCAAGACGGAATTCCCCATGCGCGCCGGTCTGCCGAAGCGCGAGCCGGATATGCTGGCGGCATGGGAAAAAATGGATCTCTACCATGAGATCCTGAAGAAAAACGAGGGGCGCCCCCTCTTCATTCTGCACGACGGCCCTCCGTTCTCGAACGGCAACATCCACATGGGCACGGGCCTCAACAAGTGCCTGAAGGACTTCATTATCCGCTATAAGAGCATGGCGGGCTTCAACGCGCCGTACACGCCCGGCTGGGATAACCACGGTATGCCCATCGAGTCGGCGATCATCAAGGAGCAGAAGCTCAACCACAAGGCGATGTCCGTGTCGGAGTTCCGCTCCGCCTGCCAGGCCTATGCCGAACACTATCTCGACGTGCAGCGCCAGAGCTTCAAGCGTCTCGGCGTGCTGGGCGACTGGGATCACCCCTACAAAACCATGGATCCGAAGTTCGAGGCTGAGGAGGTCAAGGTTTTCGGCAAAATGTACCAGAAGGGCTACATCTACAAGGGCAAAAAGCCCGTGTACTGGTGCCCGAAGGATGAGACCGCGCTGGCCGAGGCGGAGATCGAGTACTCCGACGATCAGTGCCAGTCCATCTATGTCAAGTTCAAGGTCGCCGACGATCAGGGGAAGCTGAGCCAATACTGCGACCTCGACGAGCTCTACTTCGTCATCTGGACGACCACCACCTGGACCATTCCCGGCAACCTCGCGATCTGCGTGAACGGCGACCTCGACTACGTTCTGGCCAAACAGCCGAACGGCGAGGTGTATATCATCGCCCGCGGCCGCATGGAAGAGGTGCAGAAGGCGGCCGGTATCGACCATTTTGAGGTCATCGCGGAAATGAAGGGCTCCGAGCTCGAGTTCATGACCGCCTGGCATCCCCTGCGCGGCGTCGATCCCGTGTTCGACCGCACGAGCGTGCTGCTCCTCGGCGATCACGTCACGCTCGACGCCGGTACCGGCTGCGTTCATACTGCGCCCGGTCACGGCCAGGAGGACTATGAGGTCTGCCGCCGCTATGACGCCTCCGGCAAGACCAATATCGGCATCGTCGTGCCCGTGGATGACCGCGGCTGCATGAACGAGCTGGCCGGCCCCTATAACGGCCTCAAGACCGACGACGCCAACCAGAAGATTTTTGCCGACCTGCTCTACAGCCAGGCTCTGCTCGCCAGCGAGACCATCAGCCACCAGTACGCGCACTGCTGGCGCTGCCACAGCCCGATCCTGTACCGCGCCACCGATCAGTGGTTCTGCTCCGTGGATGCGTTCAAGGAGGACGCTGTCCGCGCCGCGCGCAAGGTCAAGTGGAATCCCGAGTGGGGCGCCGATCGCATGGAGAGCATGATCCGCGAGCGCGCCGACTGGTGCATCAGCCGCCAGCGCCGCTGGGGTCTGCCCATCCCCGTGTTCTATTGCGGCGACTGCGGCAAGCCCGTCTGCACGCCGGAAACCATCGAGTCCGTGTCCGCCGTTTTCGCGGCGGAGGGCTCCAACGCCTGGTTCGACAAGACTGCTGAAGAGCTTCTGCCCGCGGACTTTGTCTGCCCGCACTGCGGCGGCAGGGTCACGGAGAAGGAGACCGACACGCTGGACGGCTGGTTCGATTCCGGCTCCACGCATATCGCCTCCATGGAGCTGGACGCTCCGCAGACCTGGCCCGCCGATCTGTATCTGGAGGGCGGCGACCAGTTCCGCGGCTGGTTCCAGTCGAGCCTGCTGACCGCGGTCGCGGTGAAGGGCGATGCGCCCTACCGCAGTGTCCTGTGCCACGGCTGGACCGTGGACGGCGAGGGCCGCGCCATGCATAAGAGCCTCGGAAACGGCATTGCGCCCGAGGACATCATCAAGAAATACGGCGCCGACCTGTGCCGCCTCTGGGCCGCCAGCGCGGACTTCCGCCTCGATATGCGCGCCTCCGATGCGATCTTCAAGCAGCTTTCCGACAAGTACCTCAAGATCCGTAACACCGCGCGCTTCATCCTCGGCAACGTGGACGGCTTCGACCCGAATACCGACATGGTCGCGCTCGACGATATGCTGCCGCCTGACCGCTGGGCGCTGTCCCGCTGCGCGGCGCTGATCGAGAAGTGCCTGGCTTCCTATGACAAGTACGAGTTCTGGCAGGTGACCTACGCGATCCACAACTTCTGCGTGGTCGATATGTCGAACGTCTACCTCGACATCGTGAAGGACCGCCTGTACTGCGAGGCCCGCCGCAGCCTGCCCCGCCGCAGCGCGCAGAGCGCGATCTGGCTGATCCTCGACGCCATGGTGCGTCTGCTTGCGCCGATCCTGGCCTACACATCCGATGAGATCTGGCAGGCCATGCCCCATCGCACCGGCGACGATGTGCGTCATGTGATGCTGAACGATATGCCCGCCGTGGACGAGGCGTGGAAGCTCTCCGAGGAGGATGAGCTTTTCTGGGCGGACAGCCTGCGCCTTCGCAGCGATGTGAACAAGGCGCTCGAGCTTGCCCGTGCCGAGAAGATCGTCGGCAAGTCGCTGGAGGCGAAGGTCACCATCCATGTGGGCGACGAGGCCAGGGAGGTCATGGATCGCGTCAAGAAGCAGCACCTGGAAGCGCTGCTGATCGTGTCCGAGGCCGAGCTGGCGGAGGGCGCCGGTGAGGGCTGGGCCGGCACGGAGCTGCCCGGCGTGACCATTCAGGTGGAATCCTCGACCGCACCCAAGTGCATTCGCTGCTGGACCCGCAGCGCGACGGTGGGACAGGATGCCGATCATCCGGAGCTGTGCGCCCGCTGTGCCCGCGCAGTAAAGACGGATCTGGCGGAGAACGCGTAAGCCGTCTCCGCCCTCCGAGAGGAAAACGGAGGAACCTTATGATTTACGCAATCGTTACCGTCCTGGTTCTCATCGCGGATCAGGCAGTCAAATACTGGACGACGAAGAACATCGTGCTCGGCGCGGTGGGTGCGGACTGCAAGCCGCTCATCGACGGCGTTATACACATGACGAACGTCCATAACGCCGGCGCAGCCTTTGGGATCCTGCAGAATCACCGCTGGCCGCTGGCCATTGTGGCGGCGCTGTTTGTGATCCTCATCATCGTCCTCATCAACAAGGAAATCATCCACACCTCCTTCGGCCGCTGGATGGCGGTGCTTGTGATGGCCGGTGCGCTCGGTAACTGCATCGACCGCGTCCTCTACGGCTATGTGGTGGATATGTTCGAGATCGAGCTGTTCAGCTTCGGCATCTTCAACGTGGCGGATATTTTCATTACGGTCTGCGGCATTCTGTTCTGCCTCCACCTGATCTTCTATAACGAGCCGGAGGCGGTGAAGCAGGCCAACGAGCCGGAGTTCATGCGCCGCCGCCGCGAGGAGAGAGCGGCGAAGGAAGCGCCTTATGCGGCCATTCCCAAGCGCGGCGAGCATACGACCCCGGCGGAGGATATCGCGGCGGATCCCGACGACGATCCGTTCGCTTCGTTCGGCTTCGGCGCCGCGGTGGAAACGCCGTCGAAGAAAGCGCCGAAGGCAGAGAAAGCGCCTGGGACGCCGGCCGATGCCGCTCCGGCGGACAAGCCGGAGACGAAGCCCGAATCCGCTGCCGCGCCGGAGAGAGACCTGGGCTATGAGATCGAGGAGTTCTCGCTGGAGGATATTCTGTCCGAGTTCGGAGATCTTTGACCGATGGAAAAAACTATACAGATTATTGCACGGGAGGGCGGCGACAGGATCGACGCCCTCCTTGCGCGTGAAGAGGATATCCGCAGCCGGAATGCCGCGGCGCGGCTCATCGAGGATGGGCGCGTGACCATGGCGGGCGTGCCGGTGCGGAAAAATTACCGCGTCCGCGAGGGGGACGTCCTCGACGTGACGATCCCCGCGCCGGAGGCGGCCTCGGTCGAGGCGCAGGACATCCCGCTCGACGTGGTCTACGAGGATGGCGACGTGATCGTTGTGAACAAGCCCCGGGGTCTCGTGGTGCATCCCGCGCCGGGCCACCCGGACGGCACGCTCGTGAACGCGCTTTTGGCGCATTGCGGGGACTCCCTGTCCGGGGTGGGCGGCGAGCTTCGCCCCGGCATCGTTCACCGCATCGACAAGGACACGAGCGGCCTTCTGATCGCGGCGAAAAACGACATGGCCCATGGGGCGCTGTCGGCGCAGCTCAAGGATCGCAGCCTGTCGCGTGTGTATGACTGCATCGTGCACGGCACGTTCAAAAACGACGCCGGGACGGTCGATGCGCCGATCGGCCGCGACCCGAAGAACCGTCAGAAAATGGCGGTGACGGAGAAAAATTCCCGTCCGGCGGTCACGCACTGGGAGGTGCTGGGCCGCTATGGGCGCTATACCTATATCCGCTGCCGTCTGGAGACCGGGCGGACGCACCAGATCCGCGTACACATGGCCCATATCGGGCATCCGCTGCTGGGCGACACGGTGTACGGCGGACGGCGGGACAAGGGCCTGTCCACGCAGTGCCTCCATGCGCGGGGGCTGAAATTCATCCATCCGCGCACCGGCGAGCCGGTGGAGCTGTGGACGGAGCTGCCGGACTGGTTTGCGGAGGCTATGGGAAAGCTGGGGCCTCCGACGGAGTAAGGGGACAAAAATGATTGCTCTCATTGTCTATATGGCGCTGGGCCTTGCGCTGAGCGGACGGCTTCTGCCGGGCTATCGGGGCGCGGTGAAGTGCTGGCTGGGCCTTGTGTTCGGCTGCGTTGCGCTCATGTGGCTGCCCTGTCTGTTTGCGTTTGTGTGGGGCTTTACCCGCACGGCGCAGACCGCTGCGTTTGCTCTTGCCGTGGTGGGCATTCTGGCGCTGGCGGCGGAGTGGATCATCCAAAAACGCCGGGCCGTGCTGTCATGGCGGCCCGAGCCGCTGAATCGGAGCGACATGATCGGGCTGTTTCTGTCGCTGTTTGCGACGGTTTTGTGCGCGTGGCTTCTGCATACGCACGTGCTGCGGCCCGGAGAGGACGGCGGTCTGTGGGTGGGACAGAGCACCTACGGCGACCTCGGGATGCATCTCGGCTTTGTCGAGAGCCTGTATCAGCAGGGCTTCTGGCCGCCGGAGTACAGCATCTACCCCGGTCAGACGCTGAACTATCCGTTCCTCGTTGATGCTGCGTCCGCGAGCCTGCGCTTTTTCGGGCTGAGCCTGCGGATGTCGGTCATTCTGCCGAGCCTTGTGATGCTGTTCTGCGTGTTTTTCGGCTTCTGGCTTCTGGCGGACAAGCTGACGAAACGGGTCGGCCCGTCGCTGATGGCGTGGCTTCTGTTTACCTGCAACGGCGGCTTCGGGTTCGTCTATTTCTTCGGGAAGTACCGCTTTTCCGAGATCTTTACCGGGTTTTATACGACGCCGACCAACCTCGTGGACGAGGATATCCGCTGGGTCAACGTCATCTGCGATATGCTGATCCCCCAGCGCACGACGATGGCGGGCTGGTGCGTTGTGATCGCCGCGATCTTCCTGCTCATCACCGCGATCGAAAAGACCCTCGCAAACGGCGGCGGACGCCGGGAGATCCTGATCCTCGCAGTGGTCGGCGGCGCGATGCCGATGATCCACACGCACAGCTTTCTGGCGCTCGGCATCCTGTCGGCGGTGTGGTTTTTCTGCGCGCTGCCCCGGGCAAGGAAGACCGGGCGCATGAAGGCGCTGTTTTGGAACTATGTGCTGTACGGCGCGATCTGTCTGGCTCTGGCCGCACCGCAGTTTTTCAAGTGGACGATGAACTCCGTGCAGACCGGCAATATGCTCCAGTGGAATCTCGGCTGGATCGCCGGGGCCAACGGCGCGCTGAACAACTGGCTCGTGTTCTTCATCATGAACGTGGGCATCCTGTTTCTGGCGATGTGGCCCGCGGCGCTGGCCATGCGCGGCGAAAAGCGCGGCCTGTTCCTCGGCGCGCTCGCGATCTTCGTGCTGTCAAACGTGGTGGCGTTCCAGCCGAACCTGTATGACAACAACAAGCTGCTGTATATCTGGTTCATGATAACGGACATCCTCGTCTGCGATGTCATCTGGGATGTGCTGGAGACGGCCCCGCGCCGCGGAATGAGGGCGGCGATCGCGGGAGTGATTGTGTTTCTGGGGACGTTCTCCGGCATCCTGAGCCTGATGCGCGAGACGGTGAGCGAATACCGGCTCCTGTCGGAGGAGCAGGTTGCCGCGGCGGATTATATCCTCGCGGAGACCGAGCCGGACAGCCTGTTTCTCACGGCGACGAGCCACACAAACCCCGTTTCCGTGCTGACCGGGCGCAATATCGTCTGCGGCTCGAGCCTGTACCTGTACTTCCACGGCGTCAACTATCAGGAGCGGGAGGCGGCGCTGCCCGCGATGTTCGCCGGCGGTGAGGAGTTTGAACGCTGTGCTGCGGAGCTTGGCATCGACTATGTCTATCTCGGCGAGAACGAGTATGCAAACTACAATGTGAATTACGACTATTTCCACGAAAACTATCCCCTCGTCTATGACAGCGGCGGGATCAGCATCTTCCGGATCGGGTGAACCCGGGGAAAGCAGAGGAATCGATATGAAAAAAACCATTGCGATCATGCTGGCGGCGATTCTGGCGGTGTGCCTTGCGGCCTGCGGCAGCGCCGAGAACGAGGCGGAGCTGAATCTGGAGCCCCTGACGCCGGTGTTGACCGAGGAGACGGCGGCGCCGCAGGATACCGGCTCGCCGAGCGATACGGCGCCGGAAGCGGAGACGGCGGAGCCCGCTGATACGGCCATGCTGGAGGCGGCGCAGGCCTGCATCGGACAGCCGGTCGAGGCCCTGTATGCGGCGGTCGGCGAGCCGGATGCCGCGCAGTACGGAGCCTCCTGTCTGGAGGAAAACGCGGAGGACGGGATGCTGACCTATGACGGCTTCTCGGTCTGGACCGTCCGGACGGAGACCGAAGAGGTCGTCCATGCCGTCTATCCGGCCGACTGAAAACGAGGAACTTGTGATGAACATTCTGAATTTCGGGTCGCTGAATCTTGACTATGTCTACAGCGTGGAGCATTTCGTGCGCCCGGGTGAGACGCTCGGCTCGACGGCACAGGTCGTGAATCCGGGTGGCAAGGGGCTTAACCAGTCCATCGCGCTGGCGCGTGCCGGGGCAAAGCCGTTTCATGCTGGGTGCGTCGGCGCGGGCGGCGAGAGCCTGCGTGCGCTGCTGGCGGAAAACGGCGTGGACACGGCCCACCTGCGCGCGGTGACGGAGCTGCAGGGGAATGCGGTCATTCAGGTGATCCCGTCGGGCGAGAACTGCATTCTCCTCTTCGGCGGCTCCAACCGGTGCGTGACCCCGGAGCAGGTCGATGCGGTGCTCGCGAATTTTGAGGCGGGGGATTACCTGCTGCTTCAGAACGAGGTGAACGAGCTGCCCCGCCTCGTCGATGCGGCGTATGCGCGGGGGATGAAGATCGTTCTGAACCCCTCGCCGTATGACGAAAAGCTCGACGCGGTGGACTTCGGGAAGCTGGCGTGGCTTCTCGTGAACGAGGTGGAGGCCGGGCAGATTTCCGGGAGCGAAGAGCCGGAGCGCGCATGGGCGGTCATCCACGAAAACTATCCGGCGGTATCGCTGCTCATGACCCTCGGCAGCGCGGGAAGCGCGGCGTGGCGCGTGACGGAAAACGGCGTGGAAACCGTGCGTCAGGCGGCGTTTTCCGTCAAGGCGGTGGACACGACCGCGGCGGGCGATACCTACACCGGCTATTTTATCGGCGGTCTCATGGAGGGACTGCCGCTCGAAGAATGTATGCGGCGCGCCGGGATGGCCGCGGCCATCAGCGTGACGCGGCAGGGCGCAGCGCCGTCCATCCCGACCCGGGAAGAGGTGGAGGCCGCGTTGAGAAACGAGGAGGAAACGGTATGTGTACCTGTCTGATCGCGGGGCGAAACGCCTCGCTGTCCGGGCGGGCGATGCTCGCGGCAAACGATGACTGGGACAATGCCCCCGGCGTACTCTGCCATGCGCCGGCGGCCATGCACGCCGCCGGTGAGACCCGCGTCCTGACGGGTGGTAAGACCATTCCGCAGCCGGCGCGGACATGGGGCTACAGCTACACGGCCTGCGTTTATGATGTCGGCACGCTGGACAAGGCGTGGGCCTTCGGCGTGAACGACCGGGGCGTGGCGGTGGCCGGCACGGGGGCGAGCGCGTTCAAGCCGGTACCCTGCGGCGGAGCGAAGCTGGAAGCGGACGACATTCTGTTTCTGCTTCTGGAGCGGGCCGTTTCCGCCCGGGACGGCATCCGCCTGATCGGCGGACTGACCGCGCAGTACGGGATGCGTCCGGCCGGGCTTGCGGAGTGCCAGAGCATGGCGACGTATGCCGTGGCGGACAAGGACGAGGGCTGGTTTCTCGAGATGGCGCCCGGGAATCACTGGATCGCCGTGCGCGTACCCGATGATGAGGTCGGCGTGCGCGTGAACGCGTTTGCCGTCCATGACGCCGACCTGACGGACACGGAGAACGTCATGGCCTCCGAGGGTCTGGCGGATTATGCCCGCGCACAGGGCTGGTGGGACGGGGACGACCGGCATTTCGACTTTGCGGCGGCCTATGGCGCGGCGGAAAGCCCCAACGAGTGGGGCCCGGAGCTCGATCCTATGAATATGCGCCGCCGCTGGCGGGCGATGTGCCTGATCTCCGGCGAGGAGCGCGATGAGGCGGCGCTTGAATATGCGGCCCGTCCGGCGCAGAAGCTTACCCTGTCCGATCTGACGGCGATCCTGCGGGACACCTATGAGAACACGGCCTATGACCTGTGCAGAACGCCCGAGGCGGGGCGGTACGGAAACCCCTTCCACGACAATGCGGCGTCCTACGCCCTGTGCCGTCACGCGACCGTGACGAGCATCGCGGCGGATTTCTCGCGGGAGAATGCGCCCGTGCTGTGGGCGGCGATGTCCACGCCGGCGGTCTGCGCGTATATTCCGGTGTGGGCGGATGTGGACGAGCTTCCGCCGGTGTGCGGCGGGGACGAGCCGGATGCGCCGTCGCTCTATTGGGAGTGGAAGGAGCTGAGCCTTCTGACCCAGCGCCGGTATGCGCCGAACAGCGAGCTGGTCTGTCCGGCGATCGCGGCGTATGAGCGGCGCATGACGGTGCGGCTCGACGAGGAGGCACGGCGCATCGCGGCGCTGCCGGAAAACGAAAAACGCGCGGCCAGGACGAAGGCAGCGGCGGCATATATCGACGAGGCGCGGACGCTTTGCCGCAAGCTCCGGGCGGAGCTGCTGAAACGGTACTGACAGAAAAGATTGTCATCATTTTATTTTTAGTTGACGGTTGGAAGCACAGAGATTATTATATAATTTAAAGTTTCAAAGAGGAATTCACCGGGGGATTTCCCTCAGACCATGTGAAAATCACAGGAGGTTCTTATGAAAAAGTTTTTTGCGCTTCTTCTGGCTCTGAGTATGGTTCTTTGCCTGTTCACGGCCTGCGGTGGTTCCGCGCCGGCCGCGGATGAACCGGCGGCGGCTGAACCGGTCACGGACGGCGATTACAGCGGACACACGCTGTATGTGGCAAACTGGCAGAGCTACAGCTCCGATCAGGATTATGCCGAGAAAGCCTTTGAGGATCAGTTCGGCTGCACGGTCGAGCACGTCTACTTCAACTCCTATGAGGAGCTGATGACCACCCTGCAGACCGGCGGCAACCAGACCATCGACGCAGTGGTGCTGTCGAACAACTACACGCAGTATTTCCATGACGCGGGTCTGATTGCGAACGTCGATGCGGAAAAGATCCCGAATTACGCGGACGTCGACCCCGTTTACAAGGATCTGTTCCCGTACGCCGTGGACGACGCGGGCAACGTCTTTGCGTTCCCCTGGTGCAACGGCACGTCCTCCATCGCCTACAACCCGGATAAGATCGATTTCGAGATCGAGCACTGGTCCGACCTGCTCCGTCCGGAGCTGAAGGGCCATGTCATGGTGCTGGACGGCGACGGCGATGACATCGTCATCGGCTGCCTGCTCGCCGGCGAGGATTCCGACGACATGGAGAATGTCGATATCGACAAGGTCTCCGCGGCTCTCGCGGAGCTGAAGGAGCAGCTTCTCGGCTTCTGGACCTCCAACGACGAGCAGCTCATTCCCTGGTATGCCGGCGATTTCTGGGCCGGTGAGATCTGGTCCGGGCCTTACACCGAGCTGTATTACAGCGACGCCACGAACATCAAGCTCGTCCACCCCGAGGAGGGCACGGTCGGCTATATCGACTACTGGTCCGTCGTGGAGGGTACGGATGAGTTCGACCTCGCCTGCGAGTGGATCAACTGGATCGAGAGCGAGGAGTGCCAGCGCACCATGGCCACCGGCGAGAGCGAGACCTATCCCGGCGAGTACATGACCTACACCCCGGTCAACGGAAAGGTCATCAGCGGCCTGACCGATGAACAGAAGATCGCGCTGGAGCTTGACCCGATGCCCACGACGATCAAGCTGCTCCCCTATATTGCCGACCCCGACCTGAAGGACGCCTGGACGGACGTCTATAACGAGTTTGTCGGCTGATACACCCATCATTTAAATGCCGCCGAGACGCCCTTTCGGCGGCATTTCCCATATTGAAATCGGGGAGGACGGAGAATGAGATCCAAAAAGCGAAGCACCCGGCTGCATCCCAACAGCCTGTGGGCGCTGCCGAGCGCCGGGATGCTGCTGTGCCTGACGATCGTCCCGCTGTTCATGCTGATCGTTTTCAGCTTCATGAACCGCAACCTGTTCGCGGGGCAGCCATGGCCGGGCTGGACATTCAAAAACATCACGCGTATGTTCGAGTCCGATACCTATTGGCGGCTGATGGGCAAATCCCTGCTCACGGCGCTGACGGTGACGGTGATCTGCATCGCGGCGGCCTATCCGTCGGCATGGGCGATCGCGAAGATCATCCGGCCGAAAAACCGCAGCATATTCATGATGCTCGTCATCCTGCCGTTTTTCACCTCACAGCTTCTGCTGATCTACGCGATGATGAACCTCATCCAGAGCGGTGGACTGCTGCTGACGGCGCTCGACGCGATCGGCATCCACGGCGTGCAGACCTGGCTTTATACGAACAAGGCCACCGTGCTCGTCCTGACATACGAATACCTGCCGTACATGATCCTGTGCCTGTATTCCTCCATGGAGGGCATCGGCGATGACCTGATTCAGGCGTCGCTGATCCTGGGCGCGGGCAAGGCCAAGACGTTTCTGAACGTCGTATTCCCGATGAGCCTGCCGGGCCTTCTCTCCGGCATCCTGCTGGTGTTCGTGCCGGTGGCGGGCAGCTTCGTGGAGCCGGGTCTTGTCGGCGGAGCAAAGGGCTCGATGGTCGGCGCCATGATCGACACGCAGTATACCACCTCCCTGAACATGGGTTATGGCGCGGCGCTGTCGTGCGGGCTGCTGATCGTCCTGAGCATCATTATGGCCTGCGTGAAACTGGCCGCGAATCGGGCGCAGAAAGCGATCGGAGGTGACGCAGAATGACGAGCAGGGCCTTTCGCCGCGTGATGCTGGCCTGTCTGTGGATCGTGCTGGCGTTCATGTATATTCCCATCATCGCGATCATCGGTATGTCCTTCAACGAGACCGCGTACGGGATGTTCCCGTATGTGTTCACGACGAAGTGGTACACGACGCTGTTTACGACGAGCAATCTGCTTCCGGCCTGTCTGTTCAGCCTGCGGTTTTCGTTTCTCGTGACCGTTGCGGCGGTCATCCTCGGAACGCTCTGCGCGTATGGCCTGCAGTATTTCGCCCCCAAATGGGCGGCGCGGTTCAACTTCGTGATGCAGCTTCCGATCATGATCCCGTGGCTCGTGACCGCGATCTCGCTGCTGCTTCTGTTTTCGTTCATCGGCTCGGGACGCGGCATGGTCACGATGTTTCTCGGCAACCTCATCGTCGTGCTGCCGTATGTGGTGCTTCTCGTGAACGGGCGCTTCCAGGAGCTGGACCGGACGCCGGAATCGGCGGCCCGCCTTCTCGGAGCAAGCCCCGTGCGGGTGTTTTTTGACATCACGCTGCCGGGTATTCTGCCGGGCATTCTGGCCGGCGGCATCATGGCGATGATTATGTGCTTCAACAACTTCGTTGTGCAGTATTATCTGGTTCCGGTCGGCTCCAACACGCTGCCGACGCTGGTGTTTACCCGCATCCGCAGCGGCTATCAGGCGGATCTGAACGCGCTGTCCGCGATCATCGTTCTGGTCGCGGTGGTGATCGTCATCATCTTCTCCCGATTGGGATTTTCCGCGGGCAGCCTCTTCGGGATGTCCGGCGGCAGCAAAAAGAAAGGGGATTGACGCATGGCTGGATTGGCAGTAAAAAACCTGAGAAAGAACTTCGGCGACCATGAGGTGCTCAAAGGCATCAGCTTTTCGGTGGAGAGCGGGAAGTTTCTGTCCCTGCTCGGCCCGTCCGGCTGCGGCAAGAGCACGATCCTGCGTATCATCTGCGGACTGGAAACCGCCGACGAGGGCGAGGTGCTGGTGGACGGCCGGGACGTCACCAAGGTGCGCCCGGAAAAGCGCGATATTGGGCTGGTGTTCCAGAACTACGCGCTGTTTCCCTCGATGAACGTGGCGAAGAACGTGGGCTATGGCCTCAAAATGCAGAAGGTGCCGAAGCAGGAGATCGACGAGCGCGTCGAGGAGGCGCTGGAGCTTGTCAAGCTCGGCGGCTACGGCTCGCGCAAGGTGACGCAGCTTTCCGGCGGCGAGCAGCAGCGTGTGGCGCTGGCGCGGTCGCTGGTCACGCGCCCGGATATCCTGCTTCTGGACGAGCCACTATCCGCGCTGGATCGCAAGATCCGCAGCGAGATGCAGTATGAGATCCGCAGCATCCAGCAGGAGGTCGGCATCACAACGGTGTTTGTCACGCACGATCAGGAGGAAGCGCTGACGATGTCGGACAAGATCATCCTTCTGAACGGGGGCAATATCGAGCAGGAGGGCGATCCCTGGAGCATTTACAGCCGTCCGCGTACGGTGTTTGCGTCCGACTTCATGGGCAAGGCAAACCTTATCTCGGGCAGGCTCGCCTGCGAAAACGGCGCGTGGTATATCACGGACGGCACGATCCGCATCCCGATCCGCCATGTCGGCGGAAAGGAGGGCGATTCCGTCCGGGCGGCCGTCCGCGGCGAGTATTTTGAGCTCTGCGAGCCGGATGCGGAGGGCGCGAACCCCTTCCATCTCGACCAGAAGGTGTTCACGGGCCTGAGCTGGAAGCTCATCGGCCGTCTCGGCGAGCAGAATATGGATATTTCCATGCTCGGCATCGCGGCGGATCGTCTGACGGCCGGCGCGGACGTCCATGTCCGCATCCGCCCGGAGGACATCGTATACTATACGGAATAAGGAGCGCGGAAAATGAGTGAGCTGCGCCGTCTGATCGTGGACACGGATACAGGGTCGGACGATGTCTGGGCCGTGGTGGAGGCACTGCGGGCGACGGATGTTGTGAAGGTGGAGGCCGTCACCGTGGTCTGCGGCAATCTGCCGCTTGACCTCTGCGTCAAAAACGCCCTGCTGGCAGAGGAGGCCGCGGGGACGTATGCGCCCCCGGTCTACGGGGGGATGGAGCGTCCGCTGATGAGCCGGGAGGCGCTTTATGCGCTGGATGTGCACGGGCCGGACGGTCTCGGCGGCATGAATCTGCCGCAGCCGGCACGGACGGCGGAGAGCAAACGCGCCTGTGACGCGATCATCGACCTCGTCATGGAAAATCCGGGCGAGATGGAGATCGCGACGATCGGCCCACTGACGAATCTCGCGATGGCGCTGCTTCTGGAGCCGCATCTGGCGGAGAATGTCAAAAAGCTCTGGATCCTGGGCGGCTCCGTCAGCGGGCGGGGCAATCTGACGGACACGGCGGAATACAATGTCGGCGTTGACCCGGAGGCGGCCGCGATCGTGCTGGATTCCGGAATTCCGGCCGTATGGGTCACGCTGGATGCCTCCCGCGGCGGGACGGAGATCACGCCCGCGGAGCTTGCGGCTCTGCGGGAAAGCGGCGACCCGGCGGGGCGTTTCTGCGCCGATTGCATTCGGAGTATGCAGGCATGGCAGAAGCGGCACTACGGAGGCGAGACCATCGGCGTCATCGACAGCCTGTTGATGACGTCGGCGCTGTACCCGGAGATCATGGAGGACGTTTTCTCCGCCCGCTGTGAGATCGAGCTGGCCCCCGGCGGGATGCGGGGCTTTTTCCGCATCGACCGCGCCGGAGCGCCCAATGCCGGGATATGTCCCCGCGTCGATGCGGCGGCGTATAAGAAGCATTTGTTCCGCCTGCTGGGGGCGGATGCAGACGGGAACGGATATGAACGATAAAACGATCGAAAAAATATACGCGGGACTGCTGGGCATGGACGCCGGTATGCGGCTCGGCGCGCCGGTGGAGAATCCCTGGTGGACCTATGAGCGGCTGCGGGACTATTTCGGAGAGATTCGGGGCTATCTGCGCGAGCAGAAAACGCATCCGGCCGATGACGATGTGAACGGCCCGGCGATTTTTGTGCGGGCGCTGACCGATCACGGCGGCCTCGATTTCACGTCGGAAGAGGCCGGGGAGACCTGGCTCAACTATACCCGCTGCGGCAAGGGGATGTTCTGGTGGGGCGGCGAGGAGCTGTCCACGGAGCACCGTGCGTTTATGAACCTCAAGCGCGGTGTCCCCGCCCCGGAATCGGGCTGTAGGGAGCGCAACGGCCGGACGGCGTCCGAGCAGATCGGCGGGCAGATTTTTGTGGACACCTGGGGGCTTGTCTGCCCCGGTGACCCGGAGAAAGCGGCGCATTTTGCCCGGAAGATGGCGTCCGTCTCCCATGACGGGGAGGGGCTGCACGGCGCGGCGTTCATGGCGGCGGCAGTGGCGGCGGCCTTTGAAGCGGCGGATGTGGACGCGGTCATTGACGCGGGGCTTACGCAGCTTCCGGCGGACTGCGCGTACCGGCGCGTGGTGGAAAACGTCCGCGCCTTTCATGCGGCGCACCCGGACGATTTCCGGGCCTGCCGCGACTATGTGGAGCAGACGATCGAAAACCCCGGAGGCTGGCATATCCTGCCCAATGCGGGCATCTGCCTTCTCGCGCTGCTGTATGGCGGCGGCGACCTCGGCCGCAGCATCGAGATCGCGGTCATGTGCGGGTTTGACACCGACTGCAATGCCAGCAGCGTCGGGACGATTCTGGGCGTGCTGAACGGCATCGACGGCCTGCCGGAGCGGTACCGCCGTCCGATCAACGACAGCGTGGTGCTGTCCTCGGTTTCGGGCTATCTGAATATGCTGGATGTGCCGACCTTTGCAAAGGAGCTGGCTTCGGCGGCCTGCCGCCTGCGCGGGGAAACCGTGCCGACATGGGCTGTAGTCCGGCCCGGGGAGCTGGATTTTGATTTTGCGTTTCCCGGTTCGACGCACGGGCTGGAGCTGTCGGATAAGGCGAGCTATGAGCTGCGCTGGCGCGATGCGGCGTATGCCCGCACGGGACGGGGCTGTCTGGAGATGCAGATGGACGGCAAATACCCCGCGCCGACGGAGCTGACGTTCAGGGCCTGCTGTCTGCGCGGGGATTTTGAGAGCGAGCGGTATGAGCCGGTGTTCGCGCCGCGGGTATACCCGGGGCAGACAGTCACGATCTGGCTTCGCAGCGAGCAGACCGCGCCCGCAACGGTGACGGTCACGCCCTTTGTCACCCGGGCGGTGGGAGAGCGAATCGTGCTTGCGCCGACCGTGCTTGCCGAGGGCGCATGGACGGAGGTCTCGTTCGCTGTCCCCGATCTCGGCGGCGACCGCACCCATGCGCTCGGCTGGCGTTTTGAGGCGGAACTGCATGAGCCGCCCTGGGCATGGGGCAAGGTTTTTATCGACCGCATCACAGTGCGCGGCGCGATGGATTACACCATCGACGGCGCAAAGCAGGGCATGGAGTTCGGCGAACCGACGCCGTTTTCGACGAACGACGGCGAGGGCGTGTGGGAGGACGGAACGCTTGTGTTTCGCACGGAGGGCGTCGGACAGGCGTTCACCGGAAACTATTACATGAGCGATACGGCGGTCGAAGCGGATGCGGAGGCCTCCGGCGGTGCGTGCCTGCTTCTGCGCGGACAGGGCGTCCGGCGGTATTACGCGCTGGGCTTTTCTTCGGGCGGCGTGAGCATTGTGCGCCGGGAGGCGGGCGAGCGGACAGCGCTTGCCGCGGCGCCGTTTGCGCGGAAGCCGGGAAGAGTATATCACCTCACGGCCTCGGCCAAGGGGAACGTCCTTGCGCTCTGCGTGGACGGGCGGCCCGTCCTGACGGCGGAGGATGACCGCTTCGGCTATGGTATGGCGGGCGTGTGCCACGAAACCGGCGGGGAGAGCCGCTGGTCAGGCTTTCATATTCAAGCCGGCCTATAAAAAAGCAGACACCCAAACGGGTGTCTGCTTCTTGTATTATTTGCGGGCCGGAAGGGCTGAGAAGTATTCCTTCGACAGCCGGAACACCGTACCCGAGAGCAGGAACACGGCGATGAGGTTCGGAATGACCATCAGGCCGTTGAAGGTGTCCGAGATCTCCCACAGCAGGCCGAGATCGACCGTCGCGCCCAGAATGGACACGAGCGAATACACGACCATGAACGGACGGATGATCCGCGAACCGAACAGGAACTCCGCGCAGCGCGCGCCATACAGGCCCCAGCCGATGATGGTGGAAAAGGCGAAGCATATGAGAGCTACCGCCGTGAACACGGAGATCCACTTTCCGTACGACGCCGTGAAACCGGCGATCGTGAGATCCGCACCGGCCGCCTCGCCATAGACGACAGGGGTGCCGCTGCACAGGATGACGAGCGCCGTCAGCGTGCAGATGACGATGGTGTCCATGAACACCTCAAAGATGCCGAAAAGGCCCTGCCGCACCGGCGAGCCGGTATCCGCGGAGGCGTGCGCGATCGAGCCCGTGCCGAGACCGGCCTCGTTCGAGAAAATGCCGCGGGAAACGCCGCGCCGCATACTGATGAAGAGCGAGCCGATGATGCCGCCGGTCACGGCTCTCGGCTGGAAAGCGCCCTGGAAAATGGAGCCCAGCACCGCCGGGATGCTCCGGATATGGAAGATCACCACGCCCAGGGACAGGATAATATAAAGCAGCGCCATGAACGGCACGAGCTTTTCCGTGAAGCTGCCGATGCGCTTGATGCCGCCCAGCAGAACGAGACCCACGCAGATCGTGATGACGATGCCCACGATGAGGTTGAACAGCGAGACGTTTTCGTCGCTGATGAGATGGTAGTTCATCAGCGCCGAATCCAGCGCGGTAACGATGGTGTTGACCTGCGTCGCGTTGCCCGTGCCGAACACCGCGAGGACGCCGAAAATCGCAAACAGCACCGCGAGGAAGTGCCACTTCTTGGAAAGGCCGTTCTTTATGTAGTACATCGGGCCGCCGACCCAGTCGCCATGCTCATTCTTTTCGCGGAAATGAACCGCCAGCACGACCTCGGAGAACTTGGTGCACATACCGAGAAGCGCCGAGATCCACATCCAGAACACCGAGCCGGGGCCGCCCAGCGCGATCGCACCGGCCACGCCCGCGATATTGCCCGTGCCGACGGTGCCGGCGAGCGCTGTGCATACCGCCTGAAACGGCGTCATCGCGCCGTCGGCCGCGTCCTTTTTGTCAAAGATGCGTCCGAGCGTGTTGCGGATGGCGTAGCCGAACCGCCGAATCTGGACAAACCCCGTTCCCGCACTCAGATACAGACCGACGCCGATGATGCAGATCATCGCCGGTACGCCCCAGATAAAGCCGTTTACGGCCTTATTGATGTTTGCAATCCACTCCAACATTTATTCGGTTCCTCCTTTTTCTTCCGGCATTGCCGACTTCGGCAGGCTCCAGCGAAAATACGCCGCCAGAAGCCGGATGACGCTCACCGCACCGCAGCACAGCAGCACGGCCGCCGTTGACCCCAGAGGACGCCACAGCAAAACGCAGAGCAGGGCGCCCAGAATCGAGGCGCAGGCGTAGATGTGTTTTACAAAAATATATGGCGGAAGTCCGGCCATAATATCCCGCAGCATCCCGCCGCCGACGCCGGTGACCACGCCGAGGAACACCGCAAAAAAGCGGGTATTCCCATAGCCCTGTTCCATGGCGGCCGTGACGCCGACCGCCGTGAAAATACCGAGCCCGACCGCGTCGGCGACCAGCATGACGGACTCATATACCCGCTCATGCTTTGTCAGCAGGCGAAGAACCGGCGGCAGGAACACCACCGCGGAAATCAGGACGGCGACGATCGCATAGACCGGCTTCCGGAACATCACCGGCGGCAGCGCGCCCAGAAGCACATCCCGGAGCACGCCGCCTCCGCAGGCGGAAACCAGCCCCATGACGCAGACGCCGAAAATGTCCATGCGTTTTCGCGCCGCCAGAAGGGCCCCGGTCACGGCAAATGCGGCGGTGCCGATCAGCTCCAGAGCAAAGATAAACCACGACATGAATAGATCCTCGTATAACAAAAAAAGCAGAGTACCATAGATACTCTGTCTCTGCAGCCGGGATACCCCCGGCTCACATTCATCTCTATATAGACAGTATATTATGCGTTTCTATATAAAATGTCAAGCTGTTTTTTCCCGGAACGACCAAAGGGGTTCTGGTTTTATCATATCAATAAAATATAACTAAGCGAATAAACGAAGTATTTTACTATTATAAAAGCGCGTGGTATAGTATAGACACAAAGGGAAAACGAAGGAGGTGAAACCCATGAAGAAGATCAGCAAGTTCCTGGAGGAGTACTTTGAGATCTGCGCTCACAAATAAGAGAATATGAGGATATGCGTATGAAAATTCAGGATATCAAGTAGGGCCCTGTCCGTTCCGGTGGAATGTGACAGGGCCCTTGCTATTTGGTTTTCAGCTTTCGGACGGCGCTGCCAGCACGAAGCTGTCAAACCCATCCGGGCCGTCATAGGCATTGCAGACCGGCACAAAGCGCACCGCCGCCTCGCCGCCGTTCAGCACCTCGGCGGCGTACTCCAGGTCGGTCGCGGCATCCCATGTGTCACAGGGGCAGTAAAGCCGCGCAAAGATCCGCCAGAACAGCGTGATATCCTGCCCGGTCCGGGCGCTCTCCCCGTTTACAAGGGAGGCCTCGTCGATGACGGCGGAGACCGCCGTGTCCGTGTCCTCCATGCCCTCCACCAGACGCCGGGCCATCTGACACACGGCGTTGACCGGGTTCGGCTCGGTCTGCAGCGTGACGGAATAGGTAAAGCCCGTGTCGGCAGACGTCTCGCCGTCCGCGCTCTCGTCCCATCCGCTCCGGACGGGGTGATAGAGATCGGCGAGAATGATCTCGTCAAAGCCCATCGCCGAAAGCTCTGCCATCAGGTCGGCGATGTAATCGCGCACCGTGCGGTTGTAGGGGTCGAGCCAGCAGCGGCCGTCGGAATCCGTGTAGGCGCCGTTTTCGGTCTGCAGGGTGACGAGCCAGTTTCGGGTCGCGAGCAGCTCATCCGTGAGGCAGCTGATCTGCGCCGCCGCCGTGAAGCCCCGTTCATGCAGCGCCGCCACGGTCTCGGTATAATCCATGACCCCCGCCGTGCCGTAGCTGATCGCGGTGTCGCAGGTCGAGGCCCAGGCGAGCTGGCCGGAGGAATCCTTCAGCTCCAGCACAACGCCGGTATACTCCTCCGCGGAGATGTTGGCCAGCGCGGTGTTCAGCTTCATCTCATCCGCGGCCTCGGCGTATGGGATGAAACGCGCTTTTGTCGCCGTAAGCGACTGCCAGCCGCCCAGATCCATATCCGAGAAGTCCGGCTCCTCATAGATGACCTGCACCGTCACGGGCTCAAAGGTCGGTACGACCTCCGTTTCCGTCTCCCCGGCCGTGTCCTCCGTTTCCATGAACGGGAGCTGGAGGCTCACGCCCGTCTGGTCATACACCAGAAACTGCTGCAGCACATAAAACATCACGATCGTGCCGACGACCAGCAGCGCCAGAAGGAAAAGCCCGATCATCAAGGGTACGCGGTATTTCCGCCGCCCCCGGTAGATGTCCTTCGGTCGATACGGCATTATTTCTCCAGAGCCATGACCGAAGCGATGCGCTTGGCATGGCGCTCCGCCGCGGAGAACGGCGTCTCCAGCCAGATGTCCACGATGCGCTTGGCAAGCTCCGTGCCGATGACACGGCCGCCCAGGCAGAGGACGTTGGAGTCGTTATGCAGGCGGGTCATCTCGGCGGAATAGCAGTCGCCGCACAGCGCCGCGCGGACGCCGTCGATCTTGTTCGCCGCGATGGACATACCGATGCCGGTGCCGCAGACGAGGATCGCGCGCTCATAGGTGCCGTCCGACACGCCGCGGGCGGCCTTCTCGGCGTAGGCGGGGTAATCCACGCTCTCCTCCGAGTAGCAGCCGAGGTCGGTAAACGCAACGCTGCTCTCTTTGAGATGCTTGATGATCTCCTGCTTCATGGCAAAGCCGCCGTGATCCGATGCAATAGCAATCATGTTGTTTTCTCCTTTGATCTGTTCGTTATCGTTCGAGGGGGAGGAACTCCGGGCGGTGCTTTGTAAACACCGTGACATACCGGAAGCCTGTATTCTGCAAAATGGCCTGCCCGGCCTCCACGCATTTGGCGGCGTCCTCCGGGCGATGGGCGTCCGAGCCGACGGTGATGATCTCGCCGCCCAGCTCTTTATACAGCCGCAGAATATCCTGCGACGGAAACGGGCCGCAGCCGTCCCGGATGCCCGAGCAGTTGATCTCGATGCCGCGGCCGTTTTGGATGAGCGTTTGGAGCAGATGCTCCACCCGGTCGCCGTGTTTTTGGAGCGTGAGCGCCTCGTCCACGCCCTGCTGCCAGGCGTATCGCCGCCAATAGCCGATATGGGCCATGACGTCGAAGTAATTCAGCTCGGCCACGGTTTGCAGGTCGGCGAGGTAGATATCCCACAGCTCGGCCCGGAAGGCCGGGTCGTGGTAGTCCAGGGCATGGAAGTCGCCGTACTGCCTCGTGATGTGGTACGAGCCGAGGATGAAGTCGATCCAGTCCGCGCTTGTGAGCTGCGGCAGAAGCTCCGGGTGCAGATGCACCTCCGCCATCTCCAGGCCGAGCCGCATATGCAGGTCGCGCGGCAGGCGCGCGGCATAGGTCTCCAGCATCGCCCGTTCCCGCGCCGCCACGTCGAGGCACGGCTCCCAAAGCGCCATCGTGTGCCAGTCCACCGTGTCGCAGTGGTCGGTGACGCAGAGATACCGCACACCGGCATTATACTCCGCCATGACCATGTCATACCACGGCGCACGGGAGTCCCGCGAAATCTCCGTATGAAAATGATAATCTGTCAGAACGGCCATGTGTCAACAAACCATTTCAGGAAATGCTGTGCATACTCTCCGCTGATCCGCACGCCGGAGAGCACGGGATAGAACAGAATGAACAGCCCCACGCACAGCGCGGTGAAGCCCCCCGCATACAGGGGCCATTGGACATCCCGCCGGCGCAGGTCGGCGAAAATATAGCCGATCGCCAGAACCAGGAACACCGTGCAGGGGAAGTAGTGATAGGCGAAGGTCAGGCGGCTGACCAGCACCCACGGCAGGAGATTGGCCAGATAGCCGATGACGATGAACAGTGCCTTCTCATCGCGGTCACGGATCGCGATCCAGACCATGCCGCCCATGGCCAGCAGGCCGCCCCAGCACAGAAGCGGGTTGGAAAACGCGGCAAAGGCCGAACGCGTGCCGTCGTCGAAATACTCCAGATAATAGAGGATTGGGCGGATGTCCAGAATCCACTGATACCATTTGGAAGAATATGGATGCGTCGCCACGAGGCCGGAGTGGTAGTTGAACATATAGCTCTGGTTATCGAGCACGATCTTCCAGTACTCCGGCTGGAACAGGCGCAGAGGCCCGTCCACGCCCTGACTGGGCGCATACGACCAGTAGCTGACGCCGTATATCACCACCGGGATGGCTACGAAAAACAGCAGACACCACGCGACGTTTTTTAAGAACGGCCGCCACATGGAACGCCCCTCCTGCCGGAAGCTCACGATCCATGCCACCGCCCAGATCACGGCAAGGCCTGCGCCCGCATAGAGGCAGACCCACTTGCTGGCGGCGCCCAGTCCGAAGCTCAGACCGGCCAGACCCAGCCACAGGAGGCTGCGTTTTCCCTGTCCCTCTTCCAGCCACAGGTACATGAACAGGTACATACACAGGATAAAGAACACCGCGTAGGTGTCGATGGTCGCCAGACGTGTCTGGGTAAAGTGCATGAAGTCAAAGGCAAAGACGATCGTGCCGCAGGCCGCGGCGCCGGTATAGCCGCCCATGCGCTTGAGAAGGATATACAGAACCGGCAGCATCAGGATGCCGAACAGCACGCCCATGAATCGCCAGCCGAACGGGTTCATGCCGAACAGCCGGATGCCGAGGCTGATGATGGCCTTGCCGAGCGGAGGATGGGTGATCTCGTAGGGCCACTGCTCGCGGATCATCTCGAGCGCGGTGCGCGGGAAGTAGATCTCGTCGAAATAGGTGCCGTTCCGATAGGTGGTTCGATCGGCGGCGGTATCCTGCTCGTCGGCGAGCATCTCGCACCCCGCCGCGAGGGTGAATTCGTCCGTCGTCAGACGCTGGCCGTCCGCACCGTACAGCACGATCTCGCCCAGCTCCTGTTCCGCGCCGGAGATAATGCGTATATAGCGGATAGGGCCGTTATCCTCGTTCAGCTCCGCGTCGCACCAGCGGAAGAGCTCGTTATAATTCTGGGTCATGCCGGACTCGCCGTCCGCTGTATACTGTCCGACCCAGTTTTCGCCGTCCGTCGATACCTCCAGCGTATAGTCTGCCGTGCCGAGGCCGGTATAATACCGCAGCGCCGTGATCTCGCGTTCCTCCTGCAGGTCGATGAGGGCGTAGTAGTTTCCAGCCTCGAAATGCAGAAAGCTCTGCGGGGTTTTGGTGGTGCCGAGGCCCGTGAAGGCCACGACGGCATACACGAGCGTGATGATCCCAAGGGCGATCGCATCGTTTTTTGTAAGGCTGCCGTGCGGCTCCGGCGCGCCGGACGGCAGGGCCCGGCGATGGACGCCGACCCAGTGGCAGAACCAGAACAGCGCGAACAACGCCGTCGCCAGCGGCAGGATGATCGTGAGATTGGACAGCATATGGACAAGCCTCCCGGCTGTATAAGCAGAATCTTCTATATTATATAGCAAAAGCGGGGTCGTTTCAACGGCCCCGCGTGGGATTATTTCTTTTTCTTTTTGCCGAAAGGACGCTCGTTTTTGTCTTTTACGGTCGTACCGCGACATTCCGCCAGCTCGCGCAGAAGCTCCTTTTCCCGGGCGCTGAGGTTTTTCGGCGTCTCGAGATTCACGGTGACATACTGGTCGCCGCGGCCGCCGCCGCGCAGACTTTGCACGCCCTTGCCGCGCAGCCGGAATACCGAGCCGGTCTGCGTGCCCTCGGGGATGTTGAGGGACACATCGCCTTCGAGCGTGGGAACCTGGATCTCCGCGCCCAGCGCTGCCTGCACAAAGCTCAGGGTCGTGCTCATGTAGAGGTTGCTGCCCTCCCGCTGGAAGATCGGGCTTGGCTGCACCTGCACCGTGACGAGAAGATCACCGGACGGGCCGCCGTTTTTGCCGGCGTTGCCCTGTCCGCGCAGGGACACGGTCTCGCCGTTGTCGATACCGGCGGGGATGGACACGCTCAGCTTCTTCTGCGTGCGAACGGAACCGTTGCCGCGGCATTTCGGGCAGGGGGTATGGATGACCTTGCCGTCGCCGCCGCAGCGGGAGCAGGGCGCGGTGGACTGGAAAACGCCGAACGCCGTGCGCTGCTGGGTGCGGACGGTGCCGGTGCCCTTGCAGTCTGGGCATACCTCCGCCGTCGTGCCGGGGGCGCAGCCGGTGCCCTTGCAGTCCGGGCACTGGTCGATGCGGGCGATGTTGATCTCCTTCTGGCAGCCGAAAGCCGCTTCCTCAAAGGAGATCGTCAGGCGCACGCGCAGGCTCTCGCCGCGCTGCGGGCCGGAGCGGGCCGAGCTGCGTGCGCTGCTGCCGCCGCCCGAAAATCCGCCGAAGCCGAAGCCGCCGAAGATGTCGCCGAAGATGTCGCCCAGATCGCCGAAATCGCCGGTAAAGCCACCGGCTCCGGCGCCGTAGTTGGGATCGACGCCCGCGAAGCCGAACTGGTCGTATTTGGCCTTCTTTTCCGGGTCGGACAGGATGGCATAGGCCTCGTTGGCCTCTTTGAAGCGGGCCTCCGCCTCCTTGTCGTCCGGGTGCAGATCCGGATGGCAGCTCTTGGCGATACGGCGGTAGGCTTTTTTGATCTCGTCGTCCGAAGCACCCTTCTGGAGCCCCAGAACCTCATAATAGTCCCGTTTATCTGCCATATTACTCACCAACTTTTATATACACAGCGCGGCGGGACTTGCGTCCCGCCCGCCGTTTTATGCTTTGCATCACTTGTTGAATCGGAAAATTACTGGGGATCGACCTCGGTGTAATCCGCGTCGTAATAGGTCTGGCCGTTATCGGCCGGGCCCTGATCCGCACCGGGGTTGAAGCCGGCGCCGTTGGGATCGCCCTGAGGCGCGGCCTGCTGATACAGCTTCTCGGAGACCTTGTAAAAGACCTGCGTGAGCTGCTCGGTCGCGGTCTTGATGAGGCCGGTGTCGGAGCCGGACAGCGCGGTCTTGAGGTCGGCGAGCTTCGCCTCGACCTCGCTCTTGTCGGCGGGATCGAGCTTGTCGCCCATCTCCTCAAGGGTCTTCTCGGTCTGATAGGCCATCTGATCGCCGGCGTTGCGGGTGTCGATCTCCTCCTTGCGCTTGGCGTCCTCGGCGGCATACTGCTCGGCTTCCTTGACGGCCTTGTCGATCTCGTCCTTGGAGAGGTTCGTGGAGGCGGTGATGGTGATGTGCTGCTCCTTGCCGGTGCCGAGATCCTTCGCGGAGACGTTCACGATGCCGTTCGCGTCGATGTCGAAGGTGACCTCGATCTGAGGCACGCCGCGGCGGGCCGGAGCGATGCCGTCGAGATGGAAGCGGCCGAGGCTCTTGTTGTAGGCGGCCATCTCGCGCTCGCCCTGCAGGACGTTGACCTCCACGCTGGTCTGGTTGTCGGCTGCGGTGGAGAAGATCTGGCTCTTGCGGGTGGGGATGGTGGTGTTGCGCTCGATGAGCTTCGTGCAGACGCCGCCCAGGGTCTCGATGCCGAGGGACAGGGGCGTGACGTCAAGGAGCAGGATGCCCTCCACATCGCCGCCGAGCACGCCGCCCTGAATGGCTGCGCCGACCGCGACGCACTCGTCGGGGTTGATGCCCTTGAAGGGATCCTTGCCGGTCAGGGCCTTGACCTTATCCTGCACGGCGGGGATACGGGTGGAGCCGCCCACGAGCAGAACCTTGGAGAGTTGTCCGGCGGACAGACCGGCGTCGCTCAGCGCCTGCTGCACGGGGCCGACGGTGGCATCCACGAGGTGCGCGGTCAGTTCGTTGAACTTTGCGCGGGTCAGGGTCATGTCAAGATGCTTCGGGCCGGTGGCGTCCGCGGTGATATAGGGGAGGTTGATCTGCGTTGTGGTCATGCCGGAGAGGTCGCACTTGGCCTTCTCAGCGGCCTCGCGCAGGCGCTGCATGGCGACCTTGTCGCCGGACAGGTCAACGCCGGTCTCCTTCTTGAAGCCCTCGACAAGCCACTTGGTGATGCACTCGTCGAAGTCGTCGCCGCCGAGACGGTTGTTGCCTGCGGTGGCCAGAACCTCGATGACGCCGTCGCCGATCTCCAGCACGGAGACGTCGAACGTGCCGCCGCCCAGGTCATAGACCATGATCTTCTGGTCGTTCTCCTTGTCAAGACCGTACGCGAGCGCGGCCGCGGTCGGCTCGTTGATGATGCGCTTGACCTCGAGACCGGCGATCTTGCCGGCGTCCTTGGTGGCCTGACGCTGGGAGTCCGTGAAGTACGCAGGGACGGTGATGACCGCCTCGGTCACGGTCGTGCCGAGATAGGCCTCGGCGTCCTTCTTCAGCTTCGCCAGAACCATCGCGGAGATCTCCTGCGGGGAGTAGCTCTTGCCGTCCACGGTGACGCGGTAGTTCGAGCCCATCTCGCGCTTGATGGAAGAGATGGTGCGGTCGGGGTTCGTGACGGCCTGACGCTTTGCGACCTGACCGACCATGCGCTCGCCGTCCTTGGAAAACGCGACGACGGACGGAGTGGTGCGAGCGCCCTCGGCGTTCGCGATGACGGCAGCCTCGCCGCCTTCCATAACGGCGACGCAGCTATTGGTAGTACCAAGATCAATACCGATAATCTTACCCATGATTGTTTCCTCCTGTATTTTGAATGAGATTTATATGTGAAATAAAATTAGTTGGCCACTTGAACCTTTGAGAAGCGGATGACCTTATCGCCCAGCTTGAAGCCCTTTTCAAGCTCCAGGACGATCTCGCCCTCGCCGTACTTCTCGTCGTCGATGTGCAGCAGCGCCTCGTGGAGCGCGGGGTCAAATTTCTTGCCCACCGCGTCGATCGCCGTGACGCCGAGCGAGGTGAGGATGGTCTCGAACTGGGCCCGAATGGCCTCCATGCCCTTGCGGGCGTCCTCGTTCGTCTCTCCGGCCACGGCGCGAAGCAGGTTGTCGTATACGGGCAGGAGCTTCTTCACGGTGTCCGCACGGACGTCGGCGTAAATGCTCTCCCGTTCCTTCTGACTGCGGCGGCGGTAGTTGTCGTACTCCGCCAGCATACGCAGGTATTTGTCATTGGCATCCTTGAGCTGTTCCTGCAGAAGCTCCGTCTCGGTTTTCTCCGCGGGCTTCTCCTCGACCGCTTCCGCTGCCTCCTCGGCGGCGGCAGCCTCTTCCACCGGCTCGTTCTCCGGCATATTCTCGTTCTTCTTACTCATGATCGTTCGATTCCTTCAAAACCAGTTTGTTGTTAAGGCCCTCGGGGGCGTCCGTCCCGGCCAGCAGACGGCTCAGTCCCGCGGCAATGTAGCTCAGCTTCGCCGCGACGCCGGAATAGTCCATGCGCGTTGGGCCGACGACGCCGATGTAGCCGCGCATACCGCCGCCGGCGTCATAGGACGCCATGACCACGCTGGAATCCTTCAGCTCCTCCGCGAGGTTCTCCGGGCCGATGGTCACGCGCAGGCCGTCCTGCTCCGCGCCCATATTAGGGATATCCGAGAGCAGCCGGTCGCCGCTCGCGATGAAATTCATGAGGTCGTGCGCCTTGTCCGGATCGCGGAACTCGGGCTGGTTCAGCAGGTGGGACGCACCCGCCACGCGCATCGAAGCCGACTGCGCCTGCGCGAGCACCTCCATCACAAACGCAGCCACCACCGCCACCAGGCCGTAGGTGTCGCCTGCGGCGCGCTCCGTGGACTGGATCAGCGTCGGGCTGATCTCCGCGTCGGTCACGCCGGTGAAGTGCGCGTTGAAGAGGCTCGACAGGGTCTGGATCTGTTCCTGACTCACCGTGAACGGCAGATGCACCAGCTTGTTTTTCACCGTGTTATCGGTCAGAAGCGCCACGACGATGAACGTGTTCGCGTCCACATAGATGAAGTCAAACCGCTTCACGGCGGCCGGTGCGCGCATCGCGAGCGCGTACGCGGGATAGCGGGTCATGGAGCTTGTCAGCTGACCGACCTCGTTCATCAGCTCGTCGATCTGCTTCTGCTTCATCGCGAGCTTGTCGTTGATCGCGGCGGTCTCTGCCTCCGAGAGCTTCTGGCGTTCCATCAGCTCGTTGACGTACAGCCGGTAGCCCGCCGGGGACGGGACGCGGCCCGCGCTGGTGTGAGGCTGCTCCAGATAACCCATGGAGGTCAGCTCCGCCATCTCGTTGCGGATGGTGGCCGATGAACAGCCGATCACCTCCGCCAGCGCTTTGGAGCCGACCGGCTCCGCCGTGGCGATATAGTTCTCCACAATGGCCGTCAGTATTTTTTTCTTTCGCTCACTGATTTCCATCGTCCGACCTCTTTGGCAATACCGAGTGCGGTTTGCTAGCACTCTTATCCTTCGAGTGCTAATTTACCACACCTTTTATAATATGTCAATACTCCCGCCTTTAATCGTAACAAATTATTCAAAAACCGGCATGGCCGAGAGGTTCGGGGCCATGCCGGCTGGCTGTTCAGTTCAGGAAGTCGCGGAGCTTTTTGGAGCGGCTGGGATGACGCAGCTTGCGGAGCGCCTTGGCCTCGATCTGGCGGATGCGCTCGCGGGTGACGTTGAATTCCTTGCCGACCTCCTCGAGCGTGCGGGTGCGGCCGTCGATGATGCCGAAGCGCAGCTCGAGAACTTTTTTCTCACGCGGGGTCAGCGTGTCGAGCACTGACATGAGCTGTTCCTTGAGCAGCGTGAAGCTCGCCGCTTCGGACGGCTCGGATACACCCTCGTCCTCGATGAAGTCGCCGAGGTGGGAGTCCTCCTCCTCGCCGATGGGCGTCTCAAGCGAGACGGGCTCCTGCGCGATTTTCAGAATATCGCGGACTTTTTCCGCCGGGAGGTTCATCTCCTCGGCGATCTCCTCGGCGGAGGGATCATGGCCGAGCTCCTGCAGGAGCTGGCGGGACACGCGGATGACCTTGTTGATGGTCTCGACCATGTGCACGGGGATGCGGATGGTGCGGGCCTGATCGGCGATGGCACGGGTAATGGCCTGACGGATCCACCAGGTCGCGTAGGTGGAGAACTTGAAGCCCTTGTTGTAATCGAATTTCTCCACGGCCTTGATAAGGCCCAGGTTGCCCTCCTGGATGAGGTCGAGGAACAGCATACCGCGTCCCACATAGCGCTTGGCTATGGACACCACGAGACGAAGGTTTGCCTCCGCCATGCGGCGCTTGGCCTCCTCGTCCCCCTCGGCCATGCGCTTGGCGAGCGCGATCTCTTCTTCCGGCGTCAGCAGGGGAACCTTACCGATCTCCTTGAGGTACATACGGACGGGATCGTCGCTCGAGAAGGTCTCGGCCACGGCGTCCGTGTCCATGATCTCTTCTTCGGTGACCTCTTCGAGCTCCTCCAGCTCCTCGAGCTCCGGCAGCGCATCCTCCTCGATCGGGGGCAGAAATTCCTCGCTGGCGGTCTCGATGCCCAGATCCTCCAGCTTGTCATAGATTGCGTCGATCTCCTCCTGCTCGAGGTTCATGCTCTCCAGCACGTCGCCCAGCTCCTTGCTCGTGAGCTTTCCGGCCTTTTTCCCTTTTTCGATGAGCTCGTTGATTTTTTCCTCGTTGGTCTTTTCCGCCGGAGCCTCCTCGGCCTTGGGAGCAGCCTTTTTCCTGGTCGTCGTCTTTTTCTTCGGTGCGGGAGCTTCCGTCTCCGCCGGGGTGGTTTCCGCCGGGGCTGTCTCCACCGGAGCGGTTTCTTCCGTGCTGGTCTCCTGGACGGCGATCTCTTCCGTCAGTTCCTCTGTCTTTTTCTTAGCTGCCATTTCCATATCCCTTCCTTTGCTTCAGCTTTTTGCCGTATCCACGCGGATCCTCGCGGCATAATGCCTTGTCTTTTTCTTCCTGTATTTTTCGTATGTAGTCGTCCATGGCCCCGGAAGCCGCCTGGGGCGGCACCTCGTCGCGATGAACGATATCCGTCAATAGGCCCATTTCCTCCTGCGAGAGCTGTTCGCCCAGAACCGCCGGAGTCACGCTCTGCCCGTTTTGCAGCCGCTCCCGCAGCGTGTCATACAGCTTGCCCAGCACCGGGTTTGAGAAGTCCCCGCCTGCGAGCGCCAGTGTCCCGAACTGTTCCGGGAAGCGGTAGAGGAGGTTGATGACCCCCCGCTCCGCGGCGGCGTTTCGCACGTTTTCGTATCGCAGCCCGCGGCTCTGCGGCTGCATGGCCCGCAGGGGCGCCGTCGCCTCCCGGCTCTGCTGCTTTTTGGCGGCGGTGAGCCTTTTCCGCCGCATACGGGCGATGTCCGTTTCGAGCGCCGACCACGACACATCCAGCTTCTCGGCGACGCGGCGGCCGTATATCTCGCGGTCGGTATCCGTCGGCAGGGACGCCAGCAGCTTGATGGCCTCGCGCAGATACCCGGAACGCCCCTCGTCGGTTTTGAGGTCGAACGGCTCCTCGGCCTGCTGCATACGGTATTCGATCTGGTTGCCGCTCTTCTCGATCAGCTCGCGGAACGCGCCGGGGCCCTTGTTCTGGATGAACTCGTCGGGATCCTTGGCGTCCGGCACCTGCAAAACCCGCACCTTCATATCGAGCGGCTGCAAAAGCTGGATCGCGCGCTGGGCGGCTTTTTTTCCGGCGCTGTCGCTGTCATAGGCGATGACGATCTCGTTTGTATACCGCGCCAGAAGCCGCGCCTGATCGGCGGTGAGGGAGGTGCCGAGACTGGCCACGGCGCTGTCGAACCCGGCCTGATGCAGGCTCACAACGTCTATATTTCCCTCTGCGAGAAGAATATATCCGCTTTTGGACTTTTTCGCCAGATTCAGGGCGAAAAGACTGCGGGATTTGCTGTAAACCAGCGTATCGGGGCTGTTGAGGTACTTCGGCTCGCCGTCGCCGAGGATGCGCCCGGAGAAACCGATCACGCTGCCGCGCACGTCGATGACCGGGAACATCAGGCGGTTGCGGAAATAGTCATACGCGCCGCCGTTTCGGCCCGGACGGGCCAGGCCCGCCTCGATGAGCTCGGCCGGATGATAGCCCTTGGCGCCCATCGCGTCGAGGAGCGACTGCCAGCTGTCCGGGGCATAGCCGAGGCCGAAGGGCTTTACCATGTTCGTGATGCCGCGGCGCATGACATATTCCTGCGCCGGACGGCCGGACGGCGATGTGAGCTGCGCGTGGAAGAACCGCGCCGCCTCCCGGTTGAGCTCCAGCATCCGCGCACGGCGGCCGCGGTTCTCGTCCGGGGTATCCTCCGGCACCTCCATCCCGGCCCGACGGGCCAGAAACTGCACCGCGTCCGGGAAGGAGAGGTTTTCGATCTCCATGATGAAGTTGATGACGCCGCCGCCTTTTCCGCAGCCGAAGCAGTGATAGATCTGCCGCTCGGCATTGACCGAAAAGGAGGGGGTCTTTTCGCTGTGGAACGGGCACAGGCCGAACTGGTTTGCGCCGCTTCGCCGCTGCAGCCGGACATAGCCGGATACGACGTCCACAATATCATTCCGCGCCGAGAGTTCTTCAAGAAATGCCTCGGGAAACGGCATGGGTCGGCCTCCTTTCCGCCGGTTGGTTTATTTTACGCTCCAGCTTTTGGGAATAAAGAGCGTCTCAAAGGTCTCCACCGCATAGCCGTCGGTCATGCCGGAGACAAAATCCGTCGCGGCGCGGAGCGCGCCCTCTTCCCCGGCGATGGCCCGGTATTCCGGCGGGAGCTTGTCCGTATGCGCGGCATAGTACTCCAGGATCGGCGCGAGGATGCCCTTGACCTTCGACTCCTCGCCCTTGGCGGTGGGGTTGTGATACACCGCGGCGTACATGAATTCGTAGAAGCAGTCATACGCCTCGCGCATCATGGGGGAAAACCGAATGACGCCCTCCGCGCTTTCGTTTATCACGTCGGTCACCATGGCGTTCAGGCGCGCGGAGTTGCGCGTGCCGATGCGCTCCCGGATGATCGCCGGGACGTCCTCCGGCATCACGATCCCGGCGCGCTGCGCGTCGTCGAGGTCGTGGTTGAGGTAGGCGATATGATCCGACAGGCGCACCACATCGGCCTCCACCGTGTCACGCGGCTCGCCGGTGGTGTGGTTCAGAATGCCTGTCCGCGTCTCGTGGCAGAGGTTCAGGCCGCGCCCGTCCTTTTCGAGCTTGTCCACCACGCGCAGGCTCTGCTCATAGTGGTTGAACTGCCCGGTCACATCCCGCAGCGCGCGCTCCCCGGCATGGCCGAACGGGGTATGCCCGAGATCGTGCCCCAGCGCGATGGCCTCCACGAGATCCTCGTTCAGACGCAGCGCACGGGCGATGGTGCGGGCTACGCGGGCCACCTCCAGCGTGTGGGTCAGGCGCGTCCGGTAGTGGTCGCCCTCCGGCTGGAGAAATACCTGCGTCTTATGCCGCAGGCGGCGAAAGGCCTTGGAGTGCGTTACGCGGTCCACATCCCGCTGAAAGCAGGTGCGAACCTCATCCTCCGCCTCCAATATGTATCGTCCGCGGCTCGCGGACGACAGCGTCCCCCACGGGCCGATGATAAGCTTTTCCTGTTCCTCTCGGATCTCACGAATGCACGGCATGGCGTCACCATTTCATAAAGAATAAAGGTACTGCAAATTCCTTTGCAATACCTTTATACACCGTTTTTGAAAAAAACCCTTTATTTTTTCAAAAGAGTTTTTAAATCTCCTCCGGGCGCAGGATCCGACGCTCGATATCCATCTCCATCTCATACAGCATCCCGGCAACGCCCATGCTCTCGCCGAGGGGCCGAAAGCCGATATGCTCGTAAAAGCCCACGGCGTTCTGGTTGTCCTGCGCCACGTGCAGGCGGAGCGAGGAGCGCCCCTTGCCGCGGAAATAGGACGAGGCGTGTCCGATGAGCTGGATACCCAGTCGTTCGGCGCGCATGGACGGCTCGATGTAGAGGAGGCTTATCCAGCCCGCGTTCTGCTCCTGACCCCGTTCCGGGTCGAGTTCGATGATCCCGGCGAAGTCCTCCCCGCGCCGCAGCTGCATGACGCAGCGGGGGTCGGCCTTGGCCCGGCTCTGCGCGGCGCGCAGATAGATCATGGGCGTATAGCCCTCCAGATTGCCGTGGCTGCAGCGCCAGGTCTCGGCATAGCAGCGGGTATACAGCTCGCTGTCCGCGAACGGGTCAAGCGGAGTCAGGCGGCTGAACCGCCGTTTTCCCGGCGCCGCGGACTTTTCCCGCCAGGTCTGCCGCGAAAAGGTGCTCAGACCCATCGCGTCCAGATGGGACGCGTCGTTATAAAATTCCACGGCGATGTTGCCGTTTTCCACATTCAGAAGCGTCACGGAGGTGTTGTCGCCGTAGGGCAGGGTGTCGATTCTCTCCGACGGGATCCCGAAAACATCGCACAGCAGCGACCGGATCGCGAGGCCGTGACTTACGACGGCGACCGTCTGTCCGTCATAGCGCTCCGCGAGCGACAGCACCTCCGCTTTGATGCGGCGCTGCACCGCCTCATACGGCTCGCCGCCGGGGATGCTCCACCGGGCCGGGTCGTGGGTGAAATACTCCATCTGCTCCGGGTAGGTTACGGAGAGGTTTCCCCACGGCTGATCCTCCCATACGCCGACGTCAATCTCCCGCAGACGCTCGGACAGGTTCAATGCCAGCTCCGGGTGATATTTCCGGATGGCCGCTGCAGTGGACTGCGTCCGGTTGAGATCGCTCGACCACAGCGCGTCAAGCGGCACATCCCGGAAGCGTTCCGCCAGCGCGGCGATCTGGCGCCGTCCCAGCGGCGTCACATTTGAGTTGAAATGTCCCTGCGCCCGGCGGTACAGATTCCCCTCCGCCTCGGCGTGCCGGATCAAATAAATCTTCGTCATAATACTCCGCCCTGTTCTTCCCATCAAAAATGTGGTATACTGTGGTATACGATCAAACAATTTCCCGTATATTGTACTACTTTCCCGGATTCCCCACAAGAGGTATGTCCCATGAAGATATTTTCTCCCACCGATCCCCGGCGCGGCGTTGTGATCTGCGGCGCGTACGGTATGGACAACGCCGGAGATGACGCCGTCCTGTCCGCCATCGTGGACGAGCTGCGCCGGATCGACCGGGATATTCCCATCACCGTCATGGCCCGTCAGCCGAAGAAAACCGCGTCCCGCTTCGGCGTGGAGGCCGTTCATCCGCTGCGGCTCCGGCGATGGCTTGCCGCGATGAAACGGGCGGAGCTCTTCCTCAGCGGCGGCGGTTCGCTTTTGCAGGATGTCACGAGCCGGCGCAGCCTGTTCTATTACCTGACCGCCATCCGGCTCGCCAAAAAACAGGGCTGCCGCGTGATGCTGTACGGCTGCGGCATCGGCCCGCTGACACGCGAAAAATCCCGCGCCGAGACCGCGGAAACGCTGAACGCCTGCGCGGATGTCATCACGCTGCGCGACCCGGAGAGCATGGCGCTTCTGCGCGAGATCGGCGTCGAGGGGCCGCCGGTGCATCTCTCCGCCGACCCGGCGCTGAATATCGCCGCCCCTGCCGGAGAGCGGGAACGCTGCATCGGCTTCGTTCTGCGCGAATGGACGGGCTTTGAGAGCCGCCTTTCGGAGCTGGCTGCGGCGGCCTGGTATGCCAGCGAGACCTATCGCCTCGCGCCGGTGTTTTTCTGCTTTGCGCCTGATGACCGTGCTCTGGCCCGATCCCTTTCGCAGACGCTTGAAAAATCCGGCGTCTCCTGCTCCGTTTCCGGCGATACCCGCCGGGTGGGACGCATGAGCCTTGTCATCTCCATGCGGCTGCACGGTCTCATTTTTGCGCTGCGCTCCGGAACGCCCGCCGGCGGTCTGAGCTACGACCCGAAGGTCGCCTCCTTCTGCGCGGAGGCCGGTCTGCCCGTGCTTGACTGGGACGATCTGTCCGCGGACGCGCTGTTCCGGCTGATCGACGGCACCGCCCATCTCGACGGGGAGGCGCTGTCTGCTGCAGCGGAACAGCTGCGACGCCGGGAACGGCGCAACGGCGCGATTGCGGCGGAGCTGTTGTCTCACGCCGACGAATAACAGGGCAGCCGCGCAAAGACAAAGCGGCTGCCCTGTTGTTTCAGTGGATTCGTTTCGGGTACTGTGTATAGGCGACGCGGTTGAGGATGCAGGCAAGCTGCACGTCCCGAACCGGCCCGTCGCCCCATTGAAGGGCGGCGATGCAGCCGTCGTATCGGGCGTTCGGATGATCGAGCGGCAGCGTCAGGGCATAGAGGGCGTTTTGCCTTGCCTCTTCGGCGTCCGCGCCGTATCCGATCCCGGCGATTTTGGGCAGCGTCTCCATGCGGGGGCATCCGGCGCAGCGCAGCAGGATGCGGTCGGAAAACACGACCGTCTCGTAAGGCTCGGTGCAGAGAGGCTCGTGCCGCAGACCCTTTTCCTCGACCTCGTCCAAAAGGTCAAGAAGCACGGGATCGCCGGTGCGGTCGCCGGCGCACTCGATGAGCATCACGGTGGCAGGCGGCAGCATGGTCTCTGCAAACTTTTTCAGCGGTTCGACAAAACTAGTGTCCATTCGATCTTTCTCGCTCTTTACAAATTGATCGGCGGGGGGTATGATGCAGATACAGCTTATCCAATGGGCCTCGGAGGGCCCGGCTCATATCTTTATCCCACAACCCTAATACTTGGCGGACTGCCGGAGGCAGCCCGCCGCTTTTTTGTTATTTGAGATAATCGTTGCTGCACCAGCCCCAGGTGCCGCCCACCTTCACAAGGGCCCAGCCGTTGCGGAACGCATAGACGTCCAACTTTGTGCCGGAGGAGATGGACGAGATCCATTCGGCGTCGGAATTTGTTCCCTTTCGCATATTCAGCGGGCCGCCGTTTGTGGTGACGGTGCGGGTGGTGACCTCGGTCACGAAATCCGCCTCCTCGGGGAAGACGGTGAGGTCGGCTGCGGCGATCTCGGCCTTCACGTCATCGGCGGGATAGTCGACGGGGGTCGGGGTCGGCGTGGACGGCACGGGTGTGGCCGCCACGGCGGCGGGGGGAATGACGATCTCCGCTTCTGCCGCGCTGTTCTTTTTGCTGCGGCCGCTGAGCACCATGACGAGAATGAGGACGGCCAGCAGAACGCAGATGATGATGCAGACAAGCTGCATCTTTTTCCACTTGGCGTCATCCCATTGGTTGAAGTTGAAAAGCCCGGCCTTTTTGCCGTCGGGGGATGCGGCCCGGGCGTTCCCGCCTTTTGCACGGAGGCCGGAGAAAGCCCCTTTCACCTTTGCGCCCAGCGAGGCAAAAACGGCCGCGGCGCTCTTGCGCTGAACGGGGGCGGATGCTTCGGACGGCTCCGCCGCTTTCCGGGCGGGCGGAACCGGAGCGGGCTCCGGACGGGCGGGCGTGGGCTCGGCCGGCTGGGCCTCGGCGGTCTGTGCGAGAAGCTCCTCCATTTTCTCCTTGGCGGGGGCGTATCCGGCCTCCGCCGACCGGACAAGGCATTTGGCGGCCAGACGGTTCCATCGCTCCTCGTCGGGCTCGGCCATGGCCTGCTCCAGTGCCCAGAGCGACATCCGGTAGTTGGCCTCGGGATCGCCGGCCTTGGCCTTCTCGATCATCTCCTGTTCCTGTTGTTCGGTAAGATCGATCATGGATCGGAACCTCCTGCGTTCGTCCCCGGGACGGGGCGGAGAGTGTGAAGCGGCGCAGTGCCGCGGCGGTAAGTAGACATAATTCTGAGTTATTATAGCATACCCGCAGGAAAAAAGCTATATTCCAACAAAAATTTTATCAAAACTTCTTATTTTTCAGGCTGTACGGGGAGAAAATTAAAATTTTTTAAAATTGAATCGGTAAATAATTGACATTCTTTAATAAAAGGATTAAAATAGCGGCACACAAAATTTGGAGGTAAAACACATGAAAAAGACTCTTGCACTGCTTCTTGCCATGGTGATGGTTCTTGCTCTTTGCGCCGGCTGCGGCTCCAAGGAAGAGGCCGCTCCTGCTGCCGAGGCTCCCGCTGCCGAGGCTCCTGCTGCTGAAGCTCCTGCCGCTCCCGCCGATGCGGGTGAGCCCTCTGAGGAGCCCACGGGTGAGCCGGTTGCCGAGCTGTTCCCCGCGGACGGCTACAACAAGGATCTCGACGGCTACAAGGCCTATGCCACCGACGCTCTGAAGCAGGATGAGCACGCTCCCGCTGAGATCGTGGACACCACCATCGCGAGCATCGAGGCTGCCACTGACGGCAATGACGACGCGTTCTCCATGCTGGTCAATCAGGGCCTGATTCTCCCCTACGACGAGTTCGTCGGCTGATCTTCCGTCTTAAAGCCAAACACCCCCGGCCGATCAGGTCGGGGGTGTCTTGCTGACCGGCGTCATCCGCGCACAAAAGCGCACGGGAGGCGGTCAGTACGCCGCTTCGATCTCCCGAACCCGGCGCAGCAGGAACTGATTCACCGGCGTCTCGATGCCCAGCTCCGCGCCGAAGCGGTTCACGACCCCGGCAAACATATCGACCTCGGAGCGATGCTTCTGCCGGCGATCCTGTCCCATGGAGGGCAGCGCCTCCGGGTCAAGCGTGCGGAGGATGTTCAGATACTGCCGTACCTCGTCCTCGCCGACGGCGATGCCCTTGGCCCGGGCGATGGCGCAGACCTCGCGCATGGCGCCGGTCATCATGGCAAACGCCTCGCTCCCCGGCACCATGCAGGGGCCGTAGCCCGTGTCATACACCATGCAGACCTGATTGCAGCCGACGTTCAGCATGAACTTGCTCCACTGGCGGTAGATGATGTTCTCCTCGCGGGTATACGGCAGCTTCACCTGCTCAAAAAACGCGCAGACCCGGTCAAGCTTTTCCGTCAGCACCGCGGTCAGGGCCTCGTCCCCGGTATTGGGCACGCCCACATAGAGCTGACCCGCTTTGGTATAGACAAGGTCGGAACCATACCGCTGCGCGTCCATCTCCTGCGAGACGGAATACAGAACCTTTTCCTTTCCGAAGCGCTCCGCGATCAGATCCTCGCTGTCCACGCCGTTCATGAGGGATATAAGGATCGTGTCCCCGCCGACGGAGGACGCCATCGTGTCCATCGCCTCGGGCAGGTTCGGATACTTCACGCCCACGAGCACGAGATCCGCCGGGCCGACTTCGTCCGGCGATGCGAGCATCGGACGGATCACCGTCCCGTTTATCGTGTATACGTCCTTTTCATGCCGCGCACGGCGCGCCGCGTCCATGATATAGAGCGGCTGTCCGTTTCCGAGGTTTTCGCGGAGGGGCTGGCCGAACAGAAGTCCCAGCGCGCCCATGCCAATGATGTGGACGGTTTTGATTTCTTTCATAGTGTTTCCCTGCTTTCATGCCGTTTTCCGGGAAAAGTATACCATACCGCCGCGAAATGTTCAATCGCCGTGTGCCGGGGACGGTTTCCGTCCCTGTTTTTTCTTATATAAGCCCCTGACTCCGCAGAAGCCACAGCCAGAAGGTCAGCGTGAACGCGGAGAAGAGCGTCGTCAGCATGACCGTGCTGGACGAAAGTGTTCCCTCATGGCCCATGCTCCGCGCCATGACATAGCTCGAAACGGTCGTGGCCGAGCCGAGCATCACGAGGATGGCGACCAGCTTTTCCTCCCGGAAGCCCAGCGCCACCGCGAGCGGCAGAAACACCGCGCAGAAGCCCACCAGCTTGATGACCGCCGCCGTGACCGACGGGGCGAGCTTTCCAAAGGCCTTTTTGAAGTCGAAGGTCGCGCCCATCGCCATGAGGCCCATGGGACTGGCCACGCCGCCGAGACTGGTCACGGTCTTGTTGAGGATCACGGGCATGGGCAGCCGCAGCGCCGACCAGAGAAGGCCCGCCGCGATGCCGAGAATGATCGGATTTGTGACGATCCCTTTCAGCGTCTTTTTCAGGAGCGCCGCATCCAGCGGTGTTCGCTCCGGCTGGAAGAACGACAGCACCACCACCGCCATGATGTTATACAGCGGCACGCTGCCGATAATCATGAGCGGTGCCATGCCGGAATCGCCGTAGATGTTCGTGATGAATGCAATGCCCAGAAGCGCCGCGCTGCTGCGGTAGGAGGCCTGAATGAACTCGCCCTGAATGCGTCTGTCCTTCCACAGAAACGACACCGCCGCCGCAAAGGCGATGGAAACCAGCGTCACGAAGAAGCAGAACAGGACGAAGCGCGTGTCCCACGCCTCCGCAAAATCCACGACCGCGAGATCGTGAAACACCATGACCGGCAGCGCGACCTTGAATACGAAGGTGTTCATCCCGGAGGCCAGCGTCTCGCTGATGACGCCTACGCGCCGCAGTACAAATCCCAGCGCCATCATGAGGAAGATCGGGATGGTCGCGTTCAGGCTGAATACAAGATTTTCCATGCGTCCCTCCTCAGCCGATGCCGTGGCCGGACAGGGCCACGGTGCGCTTTTTGCGAAGATACGAATACCGCGGCGCGGCGGCGGGCAGCACCATATGCAGCTCCATCTTCGGGTGGCTTGCCGCCTCGACGGGCTGTCCGTCCGCATCCGTCAGGACGCCGGCCGTGAACGAAAGCGGCGCCTGCCCGGGCATGAGAAGCTCCAGCTCGTCACCCGGGAAAAACCGATTTCGCTGCGTCAGGACGGCGTGTCCCGCTCCGTCGCAGGCCTCGACCATCGCGACAACGTCGCTCTCCGCAAAGTAGAAGGCGTCCTCGGTATACTGCCCCGGCTCGCCGAAATAGAACCCGGTGGAATACGGGCGGTGGCTGACGTTGAACACCTCCTGCCGCCAGAGCGGGTCGAGCGGCTCGCCCGCGAGCGCCGCATCCACGGCGTGCCGGTATGCGTTCGTCACGGCGGCGGTGTAGTAGGCGGATTTCGTGCGGCCCTCGATTTTGAGGCTCGTCACGCCCGCGTCGAGCAGCTCCGGGATATGGTCGATCATGCACATATCGCGGGAGTTCAGGATGTATGTCCCGCCGTCCTCGGTGATCTCGAAATACTCGCCGGGCCGTTTTTCCTCGACGAGGTGATATTTCCAGCGGCAGGGCTGCGCGCATTTTCCGCGGTTTGCGTCGCGCCCGGTCAGGTAGTTTGACAGCGTACAGCGCCCGGAAAAGGAGACGCACATCGCTCCGTGGCAGAACGCCTCGAGCTCCAGCTCCTCCGGGACGCGTTCCCGCAGCGCGGCGATCTGCGCCAGGGACATCTCCCGTGCCAGCACCACGCGGCTGGCTCCCAGCTCATAAAACGCGCGGGCCGTCTCCGCGTTCATCACGCCCGCCTGCGTGCTCACATGGAGCGCGACGCCCGGCGCGTATTTCCGGCAGGCGTTCAGAACGCCGAGATCGGCGACGATCGCGGCATCCACGCCCGCGCTCTGCAGGCATTCCAGAAACGGCGGCAGCGCGTCCATCTCGTTGTCGGACGGGATCGTGTTGACGGCGGCGTAGACCTTCACGCCCCGCTCGTGGCAGTACGAAACGGCCCGCAGCATATCCCCGGCGGAGAAATTCGCCGTGCCGCCGCGCATACCGTAGGCCGTGCCGGACAGATACACCGCATCCGCGCCGTAGGCCACGGCCGCTGTTAATTTTTCCATATCTCCCGCCGGGGAGAGCACTTCCGGTCGTCTGGTCATCGTTCGGACTCTTTCTGTTTTGTGGATTTACAAAACATTATAGCACAAACGCTCCGCCAATGGCAGAGCGTTTGTGCTATATTTTCCGCGTTAGTATCCGAAGCCGAAATTACCGAAGAACTGGCGGAAGAAATCCTCCATATCGCCGTTTCCGTAGCTGTAATACTGGCCGCCCTGACGGGGCTCGTCGGAGGCCTGCTCGCTGGCGTCCTCCTCCGTCTCCTGGGGCTTGGCGTCGAAGACGACTGTCAGATCGATATTCTCCCGGTTGCGGGAAACGGTGATCGTCGCGGTATCCCCGGCGTGGTACTGCTTGAGCATACTCGTCAGCTCACCGGAACCGGCAACGGTCTGTCCGTCCAGCGCGACGATGATGTCGCCCTTCTGGATACCGGCCGTCTCGGCGGCGCTGCCCTCGTTGACGCCGTTGACATACGCGCCTTCGACCATGTCATAGGTCTCCGCGATGGCGGAGGTGACCGTCGTGGTGGTGATGCCGAGGTAGGCACGGTCGGTGACGTAGCCGAACTCCAGGATCTGGTTTGCGATATGCGCCGCGTCGGTGATGGGGATCGCGAAGCCGATGCCCTCAACGCCGGTGGAGGCGTACTTGGCGGAGACGATGCCGATGACCTGGCCGAGGGAGTTATACACCGGGCCGCCGGAGTTGCCGCTGTTCACCGCCGCGTCGATCTGGAACACGTTCATCGCCACATTGCTCTCCGTGGTGATGGTGCGGTTTGTCGCGGATACGATGCCGCTCGTCATGGTGTAGCTCAGCTCGCCCAGCGGATTTCCGACGGCATAGACGACCTGGCCGACCGTCAGCTCATCGCTGTCGCCGAGCTGCGCGGCATTCAGGCCGGAGGCGTCGATCTTCAGAAGGGCGAGGTCGTTGTCCCGGTCGAAGCCGACGATCTCCGCGTCATACGTCGTCTCGTCGTACATCATGACCGTGACGTCATAGCCGCCCTCGTAGGCGTCCTCGATGACGTGGTGGTTCGTGAGGATATACCCGTCCTCCGTGAGGATGACGCCGGAGCCGGACACGCTGGCCGCGGTGGACTGGCCGAAGATATTATAATAGGTGATGTCGGTCTGGATGCCGACGACCTGCTGCTTGGCCAGCTCGTAAATGTAAGCGGCGGTGTCGTTCACATCCCCGGCCGAGCCGGAGGAGACCGTCGTCAGCACCGGGACCGGCGTCGGGACGATTTCGTCCAGAACGGAGCTTCCGCCGCTGCGGGTCGTGATGAGATACGTTGCACCCGCGCTGAAGAGCGACGCGACGATCGCGCAGACGAGGCACAGGGCCACGATGCCGCCGGTGCTCATGCCTTTGCGGGGCTTTTTCTGCGGCGGAGTGCCCGGGGATTCCACTGCCACATAGGAATAGCCGGGCGTTTCCGGCTTCGGCGTTTCGCTGAGCAAACGCTCGTTCGGGTCCTGACTTTCGGTATTTTCGTTAAACAGGCTGGAATTGTTCTCGTTCATGCTTTCATTTCCTCCTGAGAAGTATTCTGTTTCTTTGTACTTGTAATTTACCCCCATCCGCCCGGTATTTCTACGGGAAAATGTGAAAAAATTATGGATTTTTTGTAACGGTCGGAGGAGCGTAAAGAATTCGTTAAATTCGTTATGCGGTCTTATAAAATATGGTATACTCCCTTTATCAAAAAAATCAAGGAGGAATTTTCATGCACAAACATCTTCGTCTGGCCGCTCTGCTGATGGCACTGGCCATGCTTATGAGCCTGTCCGCCTTTGCCTCTGGGGAGGCGTCCGGCTCGGAAGAGAGCTTCAACACCGCTCAGTCCACCTCCGGCGAGGCCGAGAGCACCGCGGTGTTCACCGTGGACGGCGAGACCGTTGCCGAAAAGGACGGTAATTTTGAGCTCACCGGCGAGATCGGCGCCGACCGCGCCGACGGCATTGAGCTCGCGATCCACGATTTCACCGCGAGCGGCATTCAGGTCGTCGGCGGCGAATACGTCATTGAGAACTCCGTGATTACCCACGGCGTATCCGAGCCCACGGACGTCACCACCGCGGGCGGCTACTGCGCCGGGGTCACGGACGGTCTGCTGACCATTAAAAACTCCACGCTGATCGCCGAGGGCAAGGGCGGCGTGTTCGGAAACTACACCGTCTACTGCGCCGAGAACGGCACGCTCGTCGTCATCAACTCCGACATCCTCCAGCGCGGCACCGCCGGAGACCCGGACGGCCTCACCGACGCGATCATGGAGCCGCCCTCCAACGGCGGCCTGCTGATCTCCGGCTATTCCCGCGCCAATATGTCCATGGGCGTGACCAAGACCTATTATTACGGCTCCTATGTCGAGACCGACGGCTGGGCCGCCATGAGCACCGACATGACCCGCGATCTGTCCTTCTATGCGTATGACTCCGTCGGCAAGGCCATCCACGGCGGCTACGGCACCTATGCCGACTCGAGCTGCAAGGACTACTTCTTCGGCAGCGTTCTCTCCGGCGCGGAGCTCGGCGCGATCATCTCCAATAACGGCGAGATCCACCTTGCCTCCCTGGACGACGCCACGGAGGAGGCGCTTGTCTATCTCCCCGCTGATTACACGGTGTCCGAGGACTGCCTCGCCCGGGACGGACGCAGCCTCGTGGAAGGCGGCCGCAACGGCATCCAGATCCACTCTCCGGAGGAGTCGAAGGGCACGACCCGCGGCATGACCGCCATCGTCAAGGCCTCCGATACGGATTTCGTCACGACCGATGAGCTCGCGAAAAATGCGACCCTCGTTGACTGGGCGGTCGATTACGGCCCCTCCGTGGCGGAGTACCTCGATTTTGTGGACGGCGCGATCTTCCTCGTCAAGTCCGCCTATGCGGACATCGACCTGACCGCCTGCACCATTGACAGCAAGTCCGACACGCTGCTCATGACCGCGGTGAACTCCGACTCCATGAGCTGCTACGCCCTGACCACGCATGACATGACCGGGCGCGGCACGGTGATGACCCTCACCGACTGCGACATTGACGGCGACGTGAAGGCCTGTGACTACCAGCGCAACTGTACCGTGAATCTCGTGAATACCACCTGGAGCGGCGCGTATGAGACCTGGACCAAGGCCCAGTGGGACGCCGTTTGGAGCGAGGAGGCCAAGGCCGACGAGCTCTGCTATTGGGTGCTCGATGCCGCAACCTATCACGACGGCACGGGCAACGGCTCGACCCTTACCATTGACGCAAATTCCGTCTGGAACGTCACCGGTGCCAGCCAGCTTGTGAGCCTGACCGTCGAAGTGGGCGGCGTCATCAACGGCGTCGTCACGGTGGACGGCGCCGCTGTGGACACCTCCGCAGGCGGCAGCTGGAGCGGCGAGATCCTGGTGAGCCCCGCAGCCTCCGCGGAGCCCTCCGGCGAGGCCTCGTAAAAAAACAAACGCCCGATCGTGAGATCGGGCGTTTTGCTTGAACAGGCTGCCGGGCGCGGGAAGATCGCGACCCGGGCTGTACGATCAGAAATCGAAAATGAGCATCTGAGAGGTCTCGATGGAGAGCACCTCGCAGGTGATGGTGAAGCTGCTGAACGCGTTGGAGGCGCCGGAGTAATGGGCGTTGAACTCACCGGCGGCGTAGGCCTCGTCGTTGTAGACCTGCTCATCGTAGTCGATGACGTCGAGGTGAACGAGGTAGCTGGTGCCGTCGATGCGGACGAGGAGCGTGCCGCGGGCGTCCGGCTTGCCGAGGTTCACGGCGTTTTGGCCGTAGGTGAGCTCCAGCACGACCTGATCGCGGCCGTCCTCCATGGGATAATAATGGAACTCGGTTATGGTGGACAGACCGACGCAGCCGTCGGGGTTGACGGTCATGATCTGCGCGGGCAGGGAGCCGGCAGGAGCGGTGTAGCCCGGGGCCTGTGTGTCGGCAAGCGTGGCGAGGTCGGAGCCGTGCTGGGCAAGAAGCTCCGCCGCGGCCGCCAGCTCATCGCCGGTGAGCGTGGTCTTTGTCAGGGAGGCGGAGGTGTAGGCGTCCACTTCGGCGGCGGGCTCGGCAGAGGCGTAAGCGCCGGCGGACAGAAGCAGGATCGAGGCGATCAGGAAGGCAAGAATCTTTTTCATGGCTCAAAAACTCCTTTTTGTTTGTATAGTCGGATTATAGCACGGCGGGGGATTCCTGTAAAACAAAAAACGCCCTGCCGGTTTGTTTTCTGTTCCTTTTCGGCGCGGGGCGTGCTATACTGCGGGTAAAAACGAACAAACCGGAGGAACCGGATATGCGGGTGCGTATACTTGTGGATAATATCGCCGGGGAGAACCTCGCCTGTGAGTGGGGGCTTTCGCTGTATATTGAGCACGCGGGCCATGTGATTTTGCTGGATACGGGCGCCTCGCCGCTTTTCGCGCAGAATGCGGCGGCGGTCGGCTGTGATCTGGCCGCCGTGGAATACGGCGTGCTGTCCCACGCGCATTATGACCACGCGGACGGCATGGACGCCTTTTTCGCCGCCAATGACCGGGCGAAGTTTTATCTGCGGCAGGGTACGGCGGAAAACTGCTTTGATATGCAGGGCTTCCGGCGCCGTTATATCGGCATCCGCCGCGGCACGCTGGAGAAGCATAAGGACCGCCTTGTCTTTGCCGACGGCCTGTATGAGCTGTATCCCGGCGCGTGGCTTCTGCCGCATACCACGCCGGGCCTCGGCGCGATCGGAAAACGCGCGCATATGTATACCGTGAACGGCCTTCTCCGCCGCAAGCCGGACGATTTTTCCCATGAGCAGAGCCTTGTGCTCGAAACCGGGGCGGGGCTTGTCGTGCTGTCAAGCTGTTCGCACGGCGGGGTGATGAACATCCTGCGGGAGGTGGAGACGGCGTTTCCGGAAAAACCGATCCGCGCTCTGATCGGCGGGTTCCATCTCTACGAGACGCCCGAAGCGGAAATCGACGCGCTGGCGGAAAGGCTCAGAGATTCCGGCGTGGAGACCGTCGTCACCGGGCACTGCACCGGGCAGGCGGCGTATGACCGCATGAAGCCGATCCTGGGCGATGCGCTCACGCAGATGTATACCGGCATGGAGATTGCATTCGGCGAAACCGAGTGATATAATTGTGTAAATCACGAAAGAAAGAAGAGTTTGCGATGCTGAACGAAAAAATGGTCGCTCTCGGAACGGCGCGGTCCGTCATCCGCGAGCTGTTTGAATATGGCAAGAAACGCGCCGCCGTTGTCGGCGAGGAGAATGTGTTCGACTTCTCCATCGGAAATCCCAGCGTGCCAGCGCCGGAATCGGTGAACCGGGAGGCCATCCGCCTTTTGACGGAGATGGATCCCGTCCTGCTCCACGGCTATACGAGCGCCGCGGGCGATGCGGGCGTGCGAAGCGCGCTGGCGGATTCCGTGAACCGCCGCTTCGGCATGAACTACACCGGCGATCACTTTTACTGCACCGTCGGGGCGGCGGCGGCGCTTTGCTGCTGCTTCAACGGCCTGTGCTGCCCCGGGGACGAGGTCGTTGTGTTTGCGCCGTATTTCCCGGAGTATAAGGTCTTTATCGAAAAGGCCGGAGCCAGGATGACGCTTGTTCCGGCGGATGTCGAGAGCTTCCAGATTAATTTTGAGGCGCTGGAGGAGCTTCTGAACGCGCATACCAAGGCCGTGCTTGTGAACAGCCCGAATAACCCCTCCGGCGTTGTGTATTCCGAAGAGACGGTGAAGAGGCTTGCTGCCCTCCTCGAGGCCAAAAGCGCCGAGTTCGGCCATCCGATCTACCTGATCGCGGACGAGCCGTATCGCGAGATCGTCTATGACGGAACCGTCGTGCCGTATATCCCGAAGTATTATAAGAACACCCTGGTGTGCTATTCCTGGTCGAAATCCCTGTCCATCCCCGGCGAACGCATCGGCTATGTCGCGGTCGGCCCGGATGTCGAGGATTGGGAGCTGGTGTTTGCCGCCGTCGCCGGTGCGGGCCGTGCGCTCGGCTATGTGAACGCGTCGAGCCTGTTCCAGCGCGTGGCCGCCGTCTGCGGCGACGACACGGCGGACATCTCCGTGTATGCGGAAAACCGCCGCCTGCTTCTCGACGGGCTGCGCTCGATGGGCTTTACCTGTGTCGAACCGGGCGGGACGTTCTATCTGTTCCCGCGCACACTGGAGCCGGACGATTTTGCGTTCAGCGAGCGGGCCAAGGCGCATGACCTGCTGGTCGTGCCCGGCGCTGGCTTCGGCGCGCCCGGTCATGTTCGCATCTCCTACTGCGTGCCGACGGAGCGCATCCGGCGCGCCCTGCCTGTCTTTGAACAGCTTGCCAAGGAATATAAATAAGTATAGTAAGAGCCGCTCTCCCGACGGAGAGCGGCTTTTATCGCGGGTTTTACCCGGGGTAATATGGACAGCGCGTGCCAATGCACTGCGCGTTTCGGTCATGGAAGCCGCAGCGCACCTCGCTCATTTCGAGCTCAACGCCGTAGGCCTCGCGGACGAATTCGACCGCCGTCAGGAGGGCGGTGAAGCCGTTTCGCTTGCAGCAGCGCGGCCCGCCCAGCTCCGCCTCACGGGCGAGAATGCGGGAGGTCAGGCGGAGGTTGTCCTTGTAAAAGTCGTTGTCCGAGAGCGGGCCGGTGCCGTGGATGACCGCGAGCGCCGCGCCCATGGAGGCGGCGGAACCGCATACGCCCCACATACCGCAGATCGCGCCGGGCATCTTCTCGCCGCGGTCAAACAGCTCGTCAAGACTGGCCGCAAGGTCAAATTCCATGCCGGCGTTGTGAAGCGCCGTCATGAGCGCGGCTCCGTCCAGCAGATGATGCACGGGGCCGTGCATGGGGATCGCCGGGTCGGCCATCAGCCGGCAGGCGATGGCGTAGGGGTTTGTGCTGCGCTCCTGCAGGCACTGTTCTTTGATCCGGTGCATGGATAAGACCTCCCGTGATTTGATGTGTTCATTGTACCATATATCCGGGGCGTTGGCAAACGGCGCAAATTGTTTGCCTTTCCCGTTTCTTTTTGGGGCAGAATATGGTATCATATTATGATAACAACAACGAGTGGGGAAAAGCCATGAGTGAAGCGGTCAAAAAACTGATGATCATCGACGGAAACTCCATCGTCAACCGGGCGTTTTACGGCATCCGTATGCTGAACGCCCCGGACGGCACGCCGACGAACGGCGTGTACGGATTTCTCGCGATCCTGCAGCGGCTTCTGGAGGAACAGAAGCCCGACGGCGTATGCGTGACGTTCGACGTACACGCGCCGACCTTCCGCCATGAGATGAGCGGCGCCTACAAGGCCACGCGCAGGGAGATGCCGGAGGAGCTGCGGGTGCAGATGCCGATCCTGAAGGATGTGCTGGACGCCATGAATATGCGCCGGTATGAGCTGGCCGGGTGGGAGGCGGACGACCTTCTCGGCACGATGGCCCGCCTCTGCGAGGAGGCCGGATGGGACTGCCGCCTCGTGACGGGAGACAAGGACTCGTTCCAGCTCATCAGCGACCGAACCCATGTCGTCCACATCAAGACCCGCATGGGGCAGTCGGAGACGATCGAATACGATCCGGCCCGTTTCCGGGAGGAATACGGCTTCGACCCGATCCGCATGATCGACCTGAAATCGCTCATGGGCGATTCGTCGGATAATATCCCCGGCGTGCCGGGCATCGGCGAGAAAACCGCGCTCGACCTGCTGCACCGCTTCGGCTCGCTCGACGGGGTATATGAGAATATAGAGGACGCCTCGATCAAGCCCGGCCAGCGGAAAAAGCTCGCCGAGGGCGCGGACAGCGCCCGGGAATCCTTTGTTCTCGCGACGATCCGGCGGGATGCGCCGATCGAATTTGCGCCGGAGGACGGACTTTGGACGCTGACGCCGACCGGCGCGCTGTATGACCTGTTCCGGCGTCTCGGCTTCGGACGGTTTATCGAAAAATGGGGTCTCACCTCCGGGGAGGACGCGGCATCGGTAACGGAAGCGCCCTCGCTGCCCCGTGTGGAGGCGGACGCGGAGGAGATCGCCCGCCGTCTGGAGGCGGCGGAGCATATCGCCGTGCTGCCGGTGGACGGACTGGATGTCCTCGAGCTTTGCGACGGCGAAGCGGTCTTCACGCTGAGCTGGACGGAGGCCGGCTTTGCGTTCAGCGAGCTTCTCGGCACGCTGTTTTCCGCAAAGATCCGAAAGATCTCCCACCATGTCAAAGACCTGATGGGGCTGCTGCTGGCGGAGGGCCTCTCCACGGAGGGGTTTGTTTTCGACACGGCGCTCGCGGCCTATCTGCTCGACGCCACCGCGTCGGATTATCCGCTTGAGCGGCTCGGCATGAAATATCTCGGCCGTGAATGCGACGGCGCGGAGGCGGCGTATGCCCTCTTCGAGGTGCTGCCGGGAAAGCTCGACGAGCTTGGTATGCACGAGCTGTATTACGGCATCGAGCTGCCGCTTTGCCCGGTGCTGGCGGAGATGGAGCGCAGCGGATTTCTGGTCGACCGCAAGGCGCTGTATGATTTCGGGCAGAGCCTGACCGAACGCATCACCGCGCTGCAAAGCTCGATCTGGGAACGGGCGGGCAGCGAGTTCAATATTCAGTCCCCAAAGCAGCTCGGCGAGGTGCTGTTCGAGCGCCTCATGCTCCCGGCCGGGAAAAAGACCAAGACCGGGTGGAGCACCAACGCCGACGTGCTCGAACGCCTGCGGGATAAGCACCCCATCGTCGGCGAGGTGCTGGAATACCGGGAGCTGACGAAGCTCAAAAGCACCTATACCGACGGGCTGTTAAAGACCATTGGGCCGGACGGACGCATCCACACGACCTTCCAGATGACCGTCACCGACACGGGGCGGCTGTCCTCCCGCGAGCCGAATCTGCAGAACATCCCCGTCCGGCGCGAGCTGGGCGCGGGCATCCGCCGGATGTTCGTGGCGGGGCCGGGGAATGTGCTCGTGGACGCGGATTACAGCCAGATCGAGCTGCGGCTCCTCGCGCATATCTCCGGGGACGAGACCATGCAAAACGCGTTCCGCGCCGGCGAGGATATCCACGCCGTGACGGCCAGTCAGGTGTTCGGCGTCCCGCTCGGCGAGGTCACGCACGCCCAGCGAAGCTCCGCCAAGGCGGTCAACTTCGGCATCGTATACGGGCAGTCGGGCTTCTCGCTCGCGCAGGATCTGAACGTCCCGGTGAAAGAGGCGCAGGCCTATATCAACACCTATATGGAGAAATACCACGGCGTCCGCGAGTATATGACGAGCGCCATCGAGCTGGGCCGGGAGCAGGGCTATGTGTCCACGCTGTTCGGGCGGCGGCGGTATCTGCCGGAGCTTGGCTCGTCGAACTTCAACCTCCGCTCCTTTGGCGAACGCGTTGCGCGGAATATGCCCATTCAGGGCACGGCGGCCGATGTCATGAAGCTTGCGATGATCCGCGTCTGGACGCGGCTTCGGGCAGAACTGCCGGAGGCGAGGCTCCTTTTGCAGGTGCATGACGAGCTGATCGTCGAGTGCCCGGCGGAGCAGGCGGAGGCCGCATCGGCCATCCTGACGGAAGAGATGGAACACGCGGCGGATTACTCCGTGCCGCTGACGGCGGATGCCGGTTTCGGACACAGTTGGGCGGATGCACACTGATATGATGATTCGGAAAGCCGGGCCGGAGGACGTGCCGGTGATCGCCGCGCTGGAGGAGGAATGCTTCTCCGAGCCGTGGCCGGAGGCCATGATCGGGCGGCTGCGGGAGCGTTTCACCGTGGCGCTGGAGGAGGAGACCGTCGCGGGGTATCTCGTGCTGTCAACGGTGCTGGACGAGGGGAACATCGACAATGTCGCCGTGTCCCCCGCGTACCGCCGCCGCGGCATCGCAGATGCGCTCGTGGAAAACGCGGTAACCTGTGGCCGGGAGAGCGGCCTTGCCGCTCTGATGCTCGAGGTGCGCGCCTCCAATATTCCCGCGATCCGGCTCTATGAAAAGCACGGCTTTGAAGCCGTCGGACGCCGGAAAAACTACTATACGAAACCCAGAGAGGACGCCATTTTGATGACGCTGGTGCTTTGATATGCTGATATTATCCGTTGAGTCGTCCTGTGACGAGACCGCCGTTGCGCTTGTGGAGAACGGGCGGAATGTCCTGACCGACCAGATTTTCTCGCAGGCCGACCTGCACGCGGTATATGGCGGCGTCGTGCCCGAGATCGCGGCCCGCAGCCACCTCGAGGTCATCTCCATCCTCGCGGAGCGCGCTTTGAAGGCGGCGGGCAAGACCCGCGCCGACATTGACGCCGTGGCCTGCACCTATGCGCCGGGTCTCATCGGCGCGGTGCTGGTGGGCGTGAATTTTGCCAAGAGCGCGGCGCTGGCGCTGGGTGTGCCGCTCATCCCGGTGCATCACATCCGCGGCCATATCGCGGCAAACTACATCGCCTTCCCGGAGCTGGAGCCGCCGTTTCTGTGCCTTGCGATCTCCGGCGGCAATACGATGCTCGTCGATGTGCGCGATTATACCGATATGCACATCCTGGGCCAGACCCGCGACGATGCGGCGGGCGAGTGCTTTGACAAATCCGCCCGCGTGATGGGACTGGGTTATCCCGGCGGCAAGCCGATCGACGATCTGTCGAAGCAGGGAGACGACCACCGCTATGAGCTGCCCCGGCCCTTCGTGGGGCAGAACCCGTATGACATGAGCTTCTCCGGCCTCAAGACCGCCGTCATCAACATCGCCCACCACTGTGAGCAGACGGGCGAGGAGCTGGACAGGGCGGGCCTTGCCGCGAGCCTGTGCCGCGCCGTTTCGGAGACGCTCGTTGGACGCACGATGGCGGCGGCAAAGGAGCTGGGCTATGACAGGATCGCCGTCGCCGGCGGCGTCGCCGCCAATTCCCGCATCCGCGGCGATTTCCAAAAAGCCTGTGAAAAGGCGGGCGTCAAGCTGTATATCCCGCCGCTGAAGCTCTGCGGGGACAACGCGGCGATGATCGGCGCGCAGGGCTACTATGAATACCTCGCCGGGCATACGGCGGACAGCAGCCTGAACGCCTACGCCACGATGCCGCTCTGATCGGAGATTTACATAATATGGTTTACATAACAAATTCAGAGGCCGAGACGGAGGCGCTCGGCGCAGAGATCGCCCAAAAGCTGCCCGACGGCAGCGTGGTGGCGTTCTACGGGGAGCTGGGCAGCGGCAAGACCGCCTTTGTCCGGGGCATGGCCCGGGGCATGGGCATTGACGCGCTGGTAAACAGCCCCACCTTCACAATCGTGAACGAGTATATCGGCGCGGAGCGGAAGCTGTTTCATTTTGATATGTACCGGCTGGGCAGCGCGGACGAGCTGTACGACATCGGCTGGGAGGACTACCTCGCCCGAAACGGCGTCTGCGCCGTGGAGTGGAGCGAGAATGTCGCGGACGCCTTTGAGGGGGATGAGGTCGTGATTACCTTTCGGAAGCTGTCGGAGGAGTCCCGCGAGATCACCGTGGAAGGAGGCTGTGCCTTATGCTGATGCTGACACTGGAGAGCTCGGCGAAAGCCGCGTCTGCGGCGGTGTTTGAGGACGAAAAGCTCCTCGCGGTCACGGTCGAAAACAGCGGCCTGACCCACAGCCGCACGCTGCTGCCGATGGCGGAGGGGCTTCTCAAAAATCTGGATAAGTCCGTCCGGGATGTCGGCGTCGTGGCGGTGGCCTGCGGGCCGGGGTCGTTTACGGGCCTTCGCATCGGCATGGCGGAGGCGAAGGGGCTTTGCTGGGCGCTGGATATTCCGGCGATCGGCGTTTCGACGCTCGAGGCGATGGCCTGCGGCGGGCCGGATATGGACGGCACGATGCTCTGCTGCGCGATGGATGCCCGGCGCGGGCAGGTGTATAACGCGCTCTTCACGGTGCGGGACGGGAAGCCCGTCCGCCTGACGCCGGATCGGGCGATCGCGATTTCCGACCTCGAGCCGGAGCTGATTTCTTATGAAAAACCGTGGGTTTTGCTTGGAGATGGAGCGGAGCTGTGCTATAATAGCCTAAATAAGGAAAAGCTCACCCTGCATCTCGCGCCCGAACCGCTGCGTGTGCAGAATGCGCGGGGCGTCGGTTTGGCGGCAATGGCGCACGAGGCGCGGCCCGTGGATGAGCTTTTGCCCGTGTACCTGCGGCTGAGCCAGGCCGAACGGGAACGGCAGGCCAAAATGGAAAAATAACTTCATCGAAGGAGTGAATGATATGAGCAACGTAATGGTATTTACCCACCCTCTCATCCAGCATAAGCTGTCCATCCTGCGCGATGAGAAAACCTCGGTCAAGGAGTTCCGCGAGCTCATCAGCGAGATCGCCCAGCTCATGTGCTACGAGGCCACCCGTGACCTGCCTCTGGAGGAAGTCGAAGTCCGAACTCCGGTTGCCGTCGCCAAATGCCATCGCATCGCCGGCAAGAAGTTGGCGGTCGTACCCATTCTCCGTGCCGGTCTCGGCATGGTGGACGGCATGGTCGCCATGATGCCGAACGTCAAGGTCGGTCATGTCGGCCTGTTCCGCGACCCGGCGACGCTGGAGCCGGTAAAGTACTATTTCAAGATGCCCCCCGACATCACCGAGCGCGACGTCATCATCGTTGACCCGATGCTCGCGACCGGCGGCAGCGCCATCGCCGCGACGCAGTTCCTCAAGGACGAGGGCGTCAAGAGCATCAAGCTTATGTGCATCATCGCGGCGCCCGAGGGCGTGGAGGCGATGCAGCAGGCGCATCCCGATGTGGACATTTTCGCCGCCGCGCTGGACGATCACCTGAACGATCACGGCTATATCGTACCCGGCCTCGGTGACGCCGGCGACCGCATTTTCGGCACCAAATAATCATACAAAATCATACGAACGGCCCCGGTTCCTTTTGGAACCGGGGCCGTTTTTTGCTATCGGTTCCGCGACAGATCGCGGATGAGCAGCTGGATATGAGAGATCTCCTCCAGAGTGAGGTCGGTGACTTCAATAAACAGACGGTTGTCCAGACCGAGAAGATAATCGGTGGAAACGTTCAGCTGAACGGCCATGCGCGTCAGCATCTCGACGGATGGCTGGATGTTGTCATTTTCCCAGTTAGAGAGGCTTTGCTTGGATACGCCGAGCTTTTTGGCAAGCTCGACCTGGCTCATGTGGTTGGCAATTCGGGCCTCCCGAATTCGTTGACTTAGCATGACTCACCTCATAAAGATTGCAATACTATTATATTTATTCTATTTCAATTATTGACAATTTTTAAATACAATAGTATTGTAATATTGTACTTTTTCGTGCTGACCCATGAAGGAGGTGGCGTTGTGATGATGAAAATAATGCTGTCCAGAAAGCTGGGAGAGCTCCGATGGACGCAGGCTGACCTTGCCCGCAAGACGGGGATACGACCTGCAACAATCAACGAGCTGTACCATGAAATCGCCGAGCGGGTCAATCTGGAGCATCTGGATTTGATTTGCGAAGCGCTGGACTGCGATTTGTCAGAGATATTGGTTCGCGTACCCAATACAGAGCGAAAAACAGAACCGGAACGAACCAAGCAGAGAGTGTGACAAAAACACCTTTGTCGTTGTAAAATAACGGCTTCGGTTATTTCCTGACAATTGCAAGTGTCGTTTTTTTAAATGTTTTATAATAGCGGCAATTGGCACAATACGGGTTTATCCGCTATAAATCTATTGCTTGCTTGCAGGAAGGGAGGCTATGGATTTTTATCCATAAGAGCGATAGTGAATGGCCCGCCTGTTCATCCGTAAAACGGCTGTGAACGTGCTTTAGTACAATCAAAAAATCTATATCAAAAAGGAGAAAGATTTAGATGAAGATGAAGAGATTACTTGCGATCTTCGCCATCATCGCGGTGCTGTGCACGTTCTGCACGGTTACGGCCATGGCGGACG
>JBJDYS010000002.1:0-6514 GCA_051867595.1 Oscillospiraceae bacterium | reverse complement strand
GCAAGCTGGGTAAATGGATATCCATTTACGTCAAACGGACAGAACCGCGCACGGCGGCTCTGTCCGTTTCAGCTTGTTGTGGGCCGCATCCCCCAAGCCCCGTTGAACGCAAAACACAGTTTTGCAGCTGCGCGATTTTTGCAAAATCGCTTTTGTGAGCATCACCGTCCCGGCTCCTATATCTTTGCAATCTGATCGATCGCATACAGCGGCAGGTTAACGAGCCATTCTTCCTTTTTATAGTCCGCCATAGATGTGCGGACAGATAGTTCAGGAGAGAATTTTTCCTGATAGGTTTTAAGACTTTTGGCTCTGAGATTCACCTCCGCTTTTACTTCAACGGGAACGATCTGCTCGCCCGTATCCACGACAAAGTCAACCTCGCAGGAGCCTCTGTCATTGGTGTAGTAATAAATATCCAAATCCTCGATGGTTTTTAACTGCTGGCAAACGTACTGTTCGGTAAGAGCCCCCTTGAACTCCACAAAAAGATCGTTGCCATCGAGCAAAGTGCGCGGACGCAGGCCGGCCATACAGCCAAGAAGGCCAACATCGACTATAAATAGCTTAAATGCCTTCAAATCTTCATACGCTCTCAGCGGGATGCCTGCTGCATGGACACGGCTGATCCTGTGAACCAGACCGCAATCACAGAGCCACATAATGGCGGTCTCATAATCCTTCGCACGAGCACCTTCGCGAACAAGGCCGTAAATAAACTTCTTGTTTTCTTTCGCCAGCTGAGAGGGGATGCTGTTCCACAGCATACGGAGTTTCGGCACGATTTCATTCGGAGCGTGCTTGGAGAAATCTTGTTCATAAGCGGCAAGGATTCGCTTTTGAATTTCACGAACCTCGTTAAAGTCTTTGTTCTCCGCAAAGCTTTGCACAGCTTCCGGCATACCGCCAACAAAATAATAGTGCTTCAAAGCATCCATATACGTTTGCTTAAAGCTTGTAATCATCGGGAAGTCTCGCGTATCCAGCAGTTCGGCAAAGCGGTCTTTGTCCGTTGCCATCAAAAATTCCTTGAAGGAAAGAGGATAAAGCTTTAAGAAGTCCACTTTACCCACGGGGAAAGATGTCCCCTGATGCAGAGCAATACCGAGCAACGACCCTGCACACACAATATGATACTGCGGAGCGTTTTCATAGAAATATTTAAGAGATGCCAACGCCCTTGGAACTTCCTGTACTTCATCAAAGATAAGCAAAGAATGCTCGGGATCGATTTTGTGGCCCGCATACAGCTCCAGGCCCATAATCAAGCGGTCCGTATCCAGGTCAGAAGCGAATAACTCTGCCATTCTGGCGTTGGAGTCGAAGTTAATATATACGGTTTCCGCATAGTAGAGCTTGCCAAACTCTTTCATGAGCCAGGTTTTGCCGACCTGCCGCGCTCCCTCAATGATTAACGGCTTACGGCGTTTGCTTTCTTTCCATTTTACTAGTTTTTCAATAGCAATTCGGTACATACACGCACCTCCGTTACCCATAATACAAGGGTAGTATAGCACAAAATTACAAAAAATACAACGAGTTTTAGGAGTGTGGCTACAGTTTTTACGCTGAATAAAGTGTAGTAATTGCAAGTGTTTATTTGCATCCGCTGCCTCCGGGGCAGTGCCCCGGTCGCAGAGGGGCGGTTGACTATAGTCGTTTAAGAGACTATAATAAACGATGGGTAAACAGGCCGGAACGGACACGGAAAAGCGGCCCGGCGTTTTGCCGGGCCGCGGAAAAGGGGACGAGGTTACTGGCACAGCATGGCGCAGGTCTCCTCCGCCCAACTGTATTGGGTCATGTATTCGCCGAGAAAATCCGGCTGGCCGGTTTTCAGGTACTGGTAATAATCACAGTCCAGCCTTGCGGTGTCCAGGGCGTAGCTGATGCCGTTTTTCAGCAGAATACTTTCCGCGCCGGCGGATCGGAGCGCGTGGCGCAGGTCGTCAAAGAGCTGATAGAGATAATTCAGGTTCTTTGCGTCCTCGGTGTCCTCCTCCCACAGCGTCGCGCAAATCTGTCTTGCGGTAACGCCTGCTCCGTTTCGGTCGACGAGGAAGGCCAAAAGCTCCTTCGTTCTGGTGCGCCGGAAATACAGCGGCTCTCCGTGGGAGAACACCTCAAAATTCCCGAAGCACCGGACGGTCAGCAGCTTTTCCTTTGCCTTTTCGCCCTTGATGTGGTCGATCTCGGCCTGCACCGCCTGAGCGGTGACGGGCTTCATCAGATAGCCGGAGACGTGGAGCCGGAAGGCCTCCACCGCGTATTCGGAATGGCCGGTGCAGAAAACGATCCGGCAGCCGGGCTGGGCCTCTGCGATCTTTTTCGCGAGCGCCAGACCGCCCATGCCGCGCATACTGATGTCCAGAAAGGCCACGTCCACCCGGTTGTCCGCGATCCAGTCCAGAACAGCGGTGCAGGAGGAAAACTCCGTGACCGTGGAGATGTCCGGCGAGGCCTTCACCGCCGCGGTCAGCGCGTCCAGCATGGGGCGCTCGTCGTCCACTGTCAAAGCGATCATTTTGTCACCTTCTTTGGGATTGTGATGAGAGCGGTCGTGCCGGCGCCGGGCGTGCTGCTCACCGTCAGCGAGCCGCCGCACATGGCCTCCACGCGCCGGCGGGTGTTCTGGATGCCGATATGCCTGCGTCCGTCCTGTAGGGCGGACTCGTCAAAGCCGACGCCGTCGTCCTTGACGCACACGCAGTATTCGTCGTCCGTCTCATAGGTGGAGATCACCACCGTGCCGCCGCTTTCAAGGCCCATCAGTCCGTGCTTGATGGCGTTTTCCACCAACGGCTGGATCGACAGTGCGGGCAGGAAGAACTCGCCGGACTGCAGATCGAATTCAATGTGCATATCCGGGAAGCGGACGTGTTCGATGTTGACATAGTGCTTTACGTGCTCGATCTCCTGGGAAAGGCATATCGGCGCATGATCGTCCAGCTCGTTGAGATTGCCGCGCAGATACAGGGAGAAGTCCTGCACCAGCTCGGCGGCTTTTTCGGGCTGGCTGAGGCAGAACTGCTGGATGGTGCCGAGCGTATTATAGATAAAATGGGGCTTTATCTGGCTTCGCATGATGGCGATGCGGCTGTCCTCCAGCTCCTGCTCCAGCTTCCTGGCGCGGTCGGCGGCCTGCTGATTCATCACGGTCTGCTTGGCCGTCCGGAGGATCAGGAACACGAGCAGCAGGGAAAAGACGATCTTTGTGCAGGTGGCCTGGGAGTACAGGCTCGCGCCCACACCGGCCAGATCCAGAAGTATGGTGCAGAACAGCAGCATATAGGACATCAGGAATATCCGGGTCTCTCCGGCGCTGCGCCGCAGCTCCCATCCGCAGCAGAACAGCAGCAGCGGGCAGAGGATGGCCTGCGAGACTGCCCAATAGATGCCCGTGTCAAAAATCACCGTCACGCCGGTAAAGGACAGCAGGATCAAAACGCCGTCCAGCAGGGCGGAAAGCAGCACCGCGATCCGGCCAAGCCTCCCCGTGCGGCCGGTCAGACTGTCCGCCGCGCAAAGCGCCAGCCAGAAGGCGAAGAGCATCATACAGAGCTGCCGTCCATAGGTGTTGAACACCAGAAGTCCGCTTTCCAGGGAAAAATCGGCCGTGTTCAGCAGGATGAAGCCTCCGGCGCACGTGGCCAGAAGTCCGAACTTCCACAGTCTGCCGCCGATGGGGACGCGCAGCGCGGCGGCGGTTGCCGAAGCGCCTATGAGCATCAGCGCCGCGGAGAGGATGAACCAGCCTGCCAGCTTGAAGGGCTGGCAGTACGGCTTGAGATAGTTTGCCAGCATATCGGAATTGTTAGGACCGGCGAAAAGGGTATCCAGAAACGCCTGATAGGCGTGTCGGTTGCCGAAGCTGTGCCAGTTATGCAGGTGGATCTCGACCTCATCCTCCGTTGTGATCCCCGGGGAGAGAATCCAGCTCCACTCCCGGCCGCACATGGATGGCATCAGGTCGATTCCGGCGGCAGCCAGATATACCGTGGAGTCCATATAAAGCAGCTCGCCGTTTACATAGAGGCTCAGGCCGATATGATCCCGGAAGTAATTGATCCGGGAGCCCTCGTGGATGTCGGACTGAAAATGACCGCGCAGGATCAGTTCGCCTTTCTCCGCGGGGAGGTCGCTGGTCTCCAGGGGAAACCATTCCACCCCGTCCCGGCTGTACTCGCCCTCGAAGCCCAGGGTGAGGGGCAAACTCATCGCCGCCTGATTGCTGTTGCGCGACACGACGAGCAGGCAGATCGCGCTCAGGCCGAGCAGTACGGCCTGCATGGCGATGTCTTTCCACGTTTTCATCCGATTCCCCTCTTTCCCACGGGCCGCCTGCGGCGCTGTGTGTTGGTATTTCATCGTATATATCACTACCATATTTTCCGCGCAAAAGCAATAACTTCGTCTCCGCCCGGCGCGGGAAGCCTGTCTGTAAGGAGTTTGTGAGATTGTCTGTGGTATACTGACGAATTGGAATAGGAAGTATGGGAAAGTGTGCCCTGTAGGAACAGGACGGCGAATGTATAAAAAACTTTAACTGTTGACGAAAAAAAGCCAATACTATATAATAAAATCTTAGAGAAAAATTGGCTGTCGTTACGAGGGATTTTATGACCGATAAGCAACTCCGAAAACTGAAACGCTCCGAGCTGCTGGAGCTTATGATCGCGCAGGAAAAGGAGATTCGGGCCCTGCGGGAAGAGCTGGACGCGGCGAACGCCCGTCTGCAGGAGCGGGAGATCGTCCTGCGGGAGGCCGGCTCCATCGCGGAGGCGTCGCTCCGGCTGAACCATGTGTTTGAGGCGGCGCAGGCGGCGGCGAACCAGTACCTGCAAAACGTGCGGTCGCTGTCCCGGCGGGAGGAGCTATGAGCGGCAGGCATAACCGCCGCACCGTGTCCCGGCCCACGCTGCAGCAGCTGGAGGCTGAGCTGAAGCGGGAGCGTTACCGGCAGGGGTATGTTAAGACGCTCCGCAGCACGGTCTCGGTGCTGATCGTGGTGGCGGCCATAGCGGTTCTGGTGGCGACGCTGATGCTGCCGGTTCTGCGGATCTACGGCAGCAGCATGAACCCCACGCTGATGGACGGCGACATCGTCGTGTCCGTCAAAAACGCGGACTTTCAGCATGGGGACGTTGTGGCGTTTTATTATAACAACAAGATTCTGGTCAAGCGCGTGATCGCGCTGCCGGGCGAGTGGGTGGATATCGACGAGGACGGCGTCGTGTCCGTAAACGGCGAGGTGATCGACGAGCCGTATCTGACGGAGCAGGCACTGGGCGAGTGTGACATCCAGCTGCCCTATCAGGTGCCGGACGGCCGCATCTTCGTCATGGGCGACCACCGAAGCGTGTCGGTGGACAGCCGCAGCACCACCGTCGGCTGTATCGCCGAGGAACAGATCGTCGGACGGCTGACCTTTATTCTCTGGCCGATGTCGGCGTTCGGCCAAATACTGTAATTCAAGCCGCATTGCGCCCCGGCTGAGAGGCGCGGAAACAAAAACAGGAAAGGAGGCGGTAAGGTGAAACGATCCACGCTGCAAAGCGCGGCGGAAAAGCTGCGCGCACGGCGCCAGCATAAAAACTGGCAGACAGTGGTCACCTGCCTTGCCGCCGTCGTTGTTTTTGTCACCACCTATATGCTGATCCTGCCCGCCATCACCATGGAGCGTGAAACGGTCTGCGGGCTGGAGGAGCATACCCATACCGATGCGTGCTATGCCGTTTCGGAAACGCTGATCTGCCCCCTGGAGGAGGGGGAGGAGCATACCCATACGCAGGACTGCTATGAAACGGAGCAGACGCTGATCTGCGCTCTGGAGGAGCATACCCATACCGAGCCGTGCTACGCCCAGCCGGAGCCGACACCGACACCCACGCCGGAACCGACACCGGAATCGACGGCGGAGCCGGAGGAGACGCCTGTGGAGACGGATGCTCCGGAGGCTTCCGTCCAGCCGGAGCCCACGCCGGAAGCTACACCGGAATCGACGCCGGAAGCCACACCGGAATCGACGGCGGAGCCGGAAGAGACGCCCGTGGAGACGGTCGACCCGGATGCTCCCGTTCAGACCTATACCTATGAGGACGATACCCTCTCCGTGGAGGTCACCCTGCCCGAGGGCGCCGGCGTTCCGGAGGACGCGGTGCTGTCCGTCCGCCCCATCACGGGCGGGGACGAGGACTATGATTATGACGAGCTGACCCGTCAGGCGGAGGAGGCCGTTTCCGGGCAGGCGGAAGAGATCGTCCTGTATGACATCAGCTTCTATACCCCTGAGGAGGAATATATCCCCGTGGCGGACACCGCCACCGTGACGTTCCGCTTCAAGCAGAGCGTGATTTCCCCCGCTGCGGGGGAGGTGGCCGTGCTCCACTATGAGGCGGAGGCGGATGCGCCCGTGGCGCTGACGGACGTGAGCGTGGAGCTGGACGGCGATACCGCCCTGTCCGCGCTGTCCTTCCAGACCGAGGGCTTCTCCGTGTTCGCCGTGGTGAGCGTG
>JBJDYS010000001.1:0-84802 GCA_051867595.1 Oscillospiraceae bacterium | reverse complement strand
GCTTTCCGCCGGGCTCTTTTTATATGCGAAAAAAGTCGGATAAGTTACAAATTAGAAACAAATAATTTCAATTAGGTATTGTAAAAAATAGTAAAATATGATAAAGTATACGCGTATATGTGTAATTATGCCTGCTTCAGCCGAGCTTTCGGCGGTTGAACGACGGAGGATATTATGAACCACTTAAAACGATGGATCGCCCTGATACTGGTGCTGGTTACGCTGTTTTCTCTGGGAACGGCGGCGCTCGCGGAGAGCGAAGCACCGGAGGAGGCTGAGTCCGCCGAATTTGCGGACGCCGCGGAAACGCCGGTGGAGGAGATGGCCGACGAGACCGCTTCCGAATCGGAGGAGGAGACCACGCCGCCGGAGGAGACCGTTCCGCCGGAGGAGACCATTCCGCCGGAGGAGAGCGAAGCACCGGAGGAGGAAGTGAGTGTCCCCGAGGAAAGCGCGCCGCCTGCGGAAGAAATCGTTTCGTCGGAAGAGCCTGAGGCGGAGGAGACCGAGGATCACGCGGAAGCGGAAGCGACGGCGGCGGAATCCCGCGCATGGGTAACGCCCGGCAACACGGATTCCGAGATTCTCGGCGGCGGTAAATACCTTCGCACCAATGGCAAGCTCTATTACAGCGACGGCGGCATTTGGCTTGACGGCCCGAACGGAACGAGCCTCATCACGGCGGAGGAGGGTGGAAACCTGAACCTCGTTGACGGCTGGCTGTACTACACCACGGAAAGCGGCGATGTGCGCCGCGTGTCCGCGGGCGGCGGCTCGGCTGAGACGGTGTATTCCTTCGGCCAGTATATCAAACAGATGTACGTCATGGGCTGCGAGCTGCGCTTTGTGTCCGGCGGCGCGGTGTACTCCTATGATCTCGAAACGGCGGAGCTTTTCACGGTGGAGAGTCCCGCGGATGTCATGGGTCTTATCCCGACCGAACATGGAAACCTTTTCCTGACCGGCGATATTCGGAATTATGACCTCTGGGCCGGCACGACCCGTCTTACGGGCGGCGTGGAGCAGGCCTATACCGATGAGGGCTGGCTCGTTTTCGTGACCACCGACGGCATTACCCGTCAGGCGGCCCTGAGCGACCTCTTTGCCGGTACTTACGCGCCGCAGGTCTATTCCCTGCACATGGATGAGGGCGAAACCGGCCTCTCCGATGAGGAGCAGAGCGCGAACGAGGCGGCGTTCCTCGAATCCGAAACCTACGCGATGATGCAGGACGGCCTGAGCCTTTCGCTCGACGGGGCGTATACGGCCACGAACAGCAATATTGTATCCACCGCTTACACCAGCCCGTCCCTGACAACGGATCAGAAAAACATTGTCCTTCGCGCCCGCCAGATGGCAGAGGTGAAGTGGACGCCGCTGAAATGGCGTTATGCCTGGGGCGGCGATGACAGCTCCTATGTCAGCAACAACCGGGGCGGCACCGTCAAGGACGTGGACGGCAACGTCACCTACGGCTACTTCAAGGGCGGCGCCACCTATCAGGGCATACCGTACTCGCAGGCAGTCAACACCGGCTACGTCGGCTGGTCGCTCTCGATCAGCGATTTCATCGAGGCGGTCAACGATACCGGCAGCCGTTTCTATTCCGGCTATTCGTACTACTCCCGTACCGCGCCGTATTACGGCAGCGACTGTTCCGGCTTTGTGTCCTGGGCGTGGGATCTGCCCACTCGCTGCACCTGCAGCGGGATCGTGCCCTATTCCACCAAGGTCACGGCAAGCCTGTCGAACCTGCGGATCGGCGACTGCCTCAACAAGACCAGCAGCCACGTTGTGCTCATTACGAATATCGGCTACGACAAGGACGGCAACGTAAACGCTGTCGAGATCACCGAGCAGACGCCCTGCAAGATGCGCGTCACCTGCTACGGCGAGCTGTTCCCGGGCAAGACCTATGAGGCCACGGGCAGCCTGTCCTATATCCAGAGCTACTATTTCAACGGCGGCTACGGCCTCTATCGCCGCAGTTATTCCGGCAGCGTCAGTTTCGAGGAAAGCTCGGCTGTGAACCTCGAAGAGAGCGGCTATGCGCCTGCGCCCATCATCTCCATGACGATGAACGCCGACGGTACGGCGAAGGTTGTGGAGCTGCGTCACAGCGTCTCCGGTGCGGTCATCTACTACACCACGGACGGAACCACGCCGACGACCAAGAGCACCAAGTACACCGGGCCGTTTTCCCTGACGCGCACGACGACCGTCAAGGCCATCGCCGTCTGCGGAAAGCCCTATACCGGAAGCTACACCCTGACCTATGAGGTCACGGTGGAGAAGGCGCAGAAGCCCTATGCCGAGGCCGTGAGCGGCGCCATCTCCGGCAGTGTAGTATCCGTCGGCACGATGCTGCGTCTTGTGAACGACGCCGGGGACGAGATCTACTACACCACGGACGGAACGACCCCGACGACCAAGGACTCGAAGATGACGAGCGCCGGCATCAAGATCAACGGGCCCGTCACGATCAAGGCCATCGCGGTCAGCAATTCGAGCCTCAACAGCGACGTGACGGAGCTGAACATTACGATCGGCACCTTCTACACGATCACAGCGAGCGCCGGAAGCGGAGGCACCATCACGCCGAGCGGAAAGACCAGCGTTCTTAACGGCAAGAGCGTGACGTTCAAGATAACGCCTGCGGACAGCTTCCAGATCTCCGACGTCCTCGTGGACGGCAAGAGCGTCGGCAAGGTGACGAGCTACACCTTCAGCAATGTCACCGGCGATCACACCATCTCGGCCAGCTTTGTCGTTTCGCTGCCCTTCACGGACGTGAGTACGCAGTGGTTTGCGGGCAATGTCGCATTTGTGTATACGAACGGCCTGTTTTCCGGCACATCCAAAACGACCTTCTCGCCGAACACCAAGATGACCCGCGGTATGTTTGTCACCGTCCTCGGCCGTTTCATTGCACAGCAGCAGGGAACGACCTGGAGTGATCTGGAAAACTGGTCGGGTGTCCTCGGCGTCACGAACGGCTACAATATCTGCATCCGCGACGCGACGACCACCGACGATGAGAGCTATGTCAAAGCCCTCACCGGCAGCAGCGGAAAGCACGTGCAGACCCTCTCCAAGGTGTCCGTCGGCATCGACGGCGGTACCTGGTACCGTGTTCAGTACAGCAGTACGCAGGGCTATATCCGCAAGTGGATGCCCGACGGAAGCAAGCAGCTCCTGTATGTGTACGAGGGCAAGTTCACCGATCTGCCGAACGGCGCATACTATACGGGCTATGCCCAGTGGGCGTACATCTACGGCATCATGAACGGCCAGTCCTCGACGACCTTTGCCCCGAACAGCAGTATCACCCGGCAGGACATCTGTGTCATGCTGTACCGCTACCTGAAGAATTACAGCGGCAAGACGCTGTCTACGAGTACATCCAACAAGTTTACGGACCACTCCAGCATATCGTCCTATGCGCTCGATGCGGTCTACGCGATGAAGAACATCGGCGTCATCAGCGGCTACACGGACGGCAGCTTCAAGCCCACGTCTTACGCGAGCCGTGCCGAGGTCGCGGCGATCTTCGAGCGGCTGTCTGAGTGGATGGACAGCTGATCCATCAAACGAAACAGGAACCCCCTCCGGCGAACCGGCATAGAATGGTTCGGCAGAGGGGGTATTTTTATGGATATGGAGAAACTGGCAAAGCAGGCCCTGGCCGGGAAAAACACCGCTGCGCTGGAGGCGTTGGCAAAAAGCGGCGCCGGGGAAAAGCTCGCTTCGCGGATTGATGGCGCGGCGCTCGAAAAGGCTGCCCGCACAGGGGATATGGACGCCCTGTCGGCGCTGCTGAAGGATGTGCTGAGCACCCCGGAGGGGCAGTCGTTTATCGGTCAGGTGAAAAAGGCGGCGGACAGTCATGGACGGTGATCTCGGCTCGCTGATGCAGTCCGTCCTGTCCGACCCGGAGCAGATGGCGAAGATCGCGCAGCTTGCCCAGGGGCTGATGGGGCAAAGCGGGGGAGAGAGCGCGCCGAACGGGGACAGCGCGTCCCCGGGAGAGGAGACACCCGCAGCGGAGACGTCCAATCCGCCGCCGTCCGGTATCCCAAGCGAGGGGCGCATACTCTCCGCGCTGACAAAGGCGTTCGCCGCCGGGAAAACCGGCAGCCGTTCCACGGCGCTTCTGACGGCGATGAGGCCGTATCTGCGCCCGGAAAAACAGGGAAAGCTCGACCGGGCTCTGGAGGTGGCGAGAATGGTGCATATCGCGGGCCTGGTCATGGGTGAGCTGGGAGGAGGCCGGCATGGCGTATAGTGGAGCGTACAAACCGAAGGAACCGGAGGAGCCGGCCGAGTCCCCGGGAACCCAGACGAATACCCGGCCAAAGCCGCAGGGAATGCGGAACGGACGCCGTCCGATCCTCGACCTGGGAGATCTCTTTCAAAAAACAGAGGTCGCCGGCATGGAGACCGACGACCTCTTATTGGCTCTTGTGTTGTATTTAATGTATCGCGAAAGCGGCGATACGGATCTTCTGATTATGCTGGGCGTTATTTTGCTCACCTGACCGCCGCGACCAGACCGACTTTCTTGTAGACCTTGCGGAGGGTCTTGTTTGCGATGTAGCTTGCCTTGTCCGCGCCCTGCTTGCAGAGCGTTTCCAGATAGGCCTTGTCCTTGATGAGCCGTTCGGCTTCCTCGCGGATGGGGCGGAGCATCTCGACGACGGCCTCGCCGACGGCGAGCTTGAAAGCGCCGTAGCCCTGTCCGGCAAATTCGGCCTCGATGGCGTCAAAGCTCCGGCCGGTGCAGGCGGAGTAGATCTGCATGAGGTTCGCGACGCCGGGCTTATTCTCCGCGTCGTAGCGGACGCAGTTTGCGCCGGTCTCGCTGTCGGTGACGGCGCGCTTGAACTTCCGCATGATGTCCTCGGGCTTTTCCATGATGACGACGCGGCCGTTGCCGATGTCGTCGGACTTGGACATCTTGCTCGTCGGGTTCAAAAGATCCATGACGCGTGCGCCGACCTTGGGGATATACGGCTCGGGGATCTTGAACACGTCGCCGTAGAGGTTGTTGAAGCGGTGCGCCACGTCGCGGGTAAGCTCGACGTGCTGCTTCTGGTCGTCGCCGACGGGGACATAGTCCGGCTGGTACAGCAGGATATCCGCCGCCATCAGGGCGGGGTAGGTGAACAGACCGCCGTTTATGTTGTCGGCGTTTTTCTGGCTCTTGTCCTTGAACTGGGTCATACGCGACAGCTCGCCGAACATGGTGTAGCAGTTGAGGATCCAGCCGAGCTCCGCGTGAGCGTGGACATGGGACTGGATAAAGAGGGTGTTCTTTTCCGGGTCAAGGCCGCAGGCGACATACTGGGCAAGCTGCTCCAGCGTGCGGCGGCGCAGATCGGCGGGATTCTGGCGTGTGGTCAGCGCGTGCAGATCCGCCATGAAATAATAGCAGTCAAACTGCTCGGCGCGTTCGGCCCAGTTCTTGATCGCCCCGAGATAGGAGCCGAGGGTCAGATCGCCGGAGGGCTTGATGCCCGAGAGCATTACTTTTTTCGCTTCGTCCATAATACACACTTTCCACGGCGCCGCGGCGCCGTATCATCTTTTTCACATTTAAATATGATACCACATTCCATAAGCCCTTGACAAGCGGGTACAAATAAAATAACATTATAATGCAAAAAGGATAAACGACCGAACAGGAGAAATAATATATGGACGAGAAATTTTTTGACGAGCTCGAGGCGCGCATCCCCAAGGGCGAGGTGCGTACCCGTTTTGCGCCGAGTCCCACGGGCTATATGCACGTCGGAAACCTACGCACGGCGCTGTATACCTGGTGCATTGCGCGGCATTTCGGGGGCAAATTCCTGCTCCGCATCGAGGATACCGACCAGAACCGTCTGGTGGAGGGCGCAACCGAGGTCATCTACAACACGCTGCGCGACTGCGGTCTTGACTGGGACGAAGGCCCGGACAAGGGCGGCCCGGTCGGCCCTTATGTGCAGACCGAGCGCCGCAGTCTGTATCTGCCCTACGCCGAGCGTCTTGTGCGCCGGGGCCATGCGTATTACTGCTTCTGCGAGAAGGCCGAGTCCGAGGAGGACAGCGGCCATTTCGAGCGCACGGAGGATCCCTGCCGCAGCCTGAGCGCCGACGAGGTGCAGGCAAAGCTCGACGCGGGTATGCCCTTTGTCATCCGCCAGAAGATTCCCGCAGAGGGTTTCACGACCTTCCACGATGAGATTTTCGGGGATGTCACCGCGCCGAACAAGGATCTGGACGATCAGGTGCTCATCAAGCGCGACGGGCTGCCGACCTACAACTTCGCGAACGTCATCGACGACCACCTGATGGGCATCACCCATGTCGTCCGAGGCTCCGAGTACCTTGCCAGTTCCCCGAAGTATAACCTCCTGTACGAGGGCTTCGGCTGGGAGGTGCCCAAGTACGTCCACTGCTCGCCGGTCATGCGCGACGCGCACAACAAGATGTCCAAGCGCCATGGGGATCCGTCCTATGAGGATCTGCTTGAGCGCGGCTATCTGCGCGAGGCGGTCGTGAACTATGTCGCGCTGCTCGGCTGGGCGCCCAAGGGCGAGCGCGAAATTTTCAACATTCAGGAGCTGGCCGAGGCATTCGACCTCGCCGGCATCTCCAAGAGCCAGGCGATCTTCGATATCGAAAAGCTCACCTACTTCAACAGCGAGTATATCCGCGCCATGGCGCCGGAGAAGTTCGCCGAAATCGCGGAGCCGTACATCCGGCAGGCGGTCAAAAATCCCGCCATCGACCCGGCGGCGATTGCTGCGCTCCTGCAGCAGCGCACCGAGGTGCTGACGGATATTCCCGCAAAGCTCGGCTTCTTCGACGCGCTGCCCGATTACGACAATGCGCTCTATGTCCACAAAAAATCCAAGACCGACGAGGCCGTGTCGAAGGAGATGCTGACCGCGGCGATTCCGGTGCTCGAAGCGGTTGAGGACTGGGACGACGAGCATATCCACGACGCGCTGGTCGGTCTGGCGGAGAGTCTCGAGGTCAAAAACGCAAAGCTCATGTGGCCTGTTCGCATTGCCGTGACCGGCACGGCGGTCACACCCGGGGGCGCGGTGGAGATCTGCCGGATTCTGGGCAAAGAGGAAACGCTGCGCCGTCTGCGGAACGGATTGGAACGCCTGTCATAATTTCATACGAGCATAAATGCCTCTTTCCGGACAAGCTAACCGGGAAGAGGTGTTTTTTATGTTCAAAAAACGGACGACGGTCCGCATCATCACGTTCCTGTCTGCGGCGTTGGTCGTGACGGGCGTGCTGGCGCTGAACGGTTATAACCGGGCGCGGAATCTCGAACTGTACGCCCGGAGCAGCACGCAGCGGGCGTTCGACGAGCTCGTGAACAGTGTTTCCGAGCTGTCCAATACCCTTGAAAAGAGCGTCTATGTAACCGATCCGACGCTCGAAAGCGCCCTTTGCACACAGATGTTCGGCCGCGCGGTGACGGCGCAGACCATGATGGGCGAGCTGCCGTTCTCGAGCGTGGAGCTTGAGAACGTGTCGAGCTTTCTCGCCAAGGTGGGCGACTATGCCTGCACGCTCTCGCGCACGGTGGGAGATAACGGCGGATACTCCGATGAGGAGCTTGAAAATCTGCAGAGCCTGGCCGATGCGGCGGGGGTTATGAGCCTGAACCTGCAGGATATGCAGGCGCGGATGCTGAGCGGAAAGCTCACGATGGACGAGGTGTACGGCGCGGCGAAGCAGCTTGGCGCGGACGGGGAACAGGCCCCCTTGGCCGGAACGGCGTTTCAGAGCATCGAGGAGGAATTTCCCGAGCTTCCGACGCTGATTTATGACGGGCCGTTTTCCGAGAGCATGACGAGCAGCAGCCCGAAATATCTGGAGGGGCAGGAGGATGTCAGCGCGGACACGGCCCGACGGACGGCGGCGGAATTTCTCGGCCTCGAGGAAAGCGCGCTCACGGAGCTCGGTGAGATGGACGGCGATATTCCGTGCCGGTGCTATGCCGGGCGGACGGACAGCGGTGAATACACGGTCTATGTGACGAAGCAGGGCGGCTTTGTCATGAGTGCGATCTGCTCGCGGCTTCCCGGGTCTGTGCGCGTGCAGACGGAGGAGGCGCTGAAAACCGCCGAAATCTTTGTCAATCAGCAGGGGCTTCCCGGGCTGAAAAAGAGCTATCACATCATCGAAAACGGTGTGCTGACCGTGAATTTTGAGTACGCCGAGGACGGCATCATCTGCTATCCCGACCTCGTCAAGGTCTCCGTGGCGCTCGATACCGGCGCTGTGATGGATTACGACGCGACGGGGTATCTGAGCTGCCATTTTGACCGCGAGCTTCCGGAGCCGGAGATTACGGTGCAGCAGGCGCGGGAGGAAATCTCCCCGGCGCTGACCATCCGGGCGCAGAATCTGGCGCTGATCCCCTCCCCGGGCGGGGAGGAGCGGCTGTGCTATGAGTTCGTCTGCCGTTCGCAGGAGGACCGGCGGTATGTGATCTATGTGAACGCTCTGACCGGGGCGCAGGAAAAGATCCTCATTCTTCTGGAGGACGATTCCGGTACGCTGACGATCTGAAAAAATTAACATTTGGTATGTTGACAGCGGGCTTGCACGGTTGTATTATTGTAGCAGGAATGTAATGATTGTAACCGATGTTACAATTCTGCTTGATAGAAAGGTGAACACGATGAAGTTTTTGCCCAACACGGTCTGTGGCCGATGCCACCGCGAGTATCCGTCTGTACGGGGCCGCTGTCCCTATTGCGGCACGAAAAAGCCCAAGGAAGTCCGCCGCACCATGCCTGAGAGCGACAGCGCCGTGCGCGGTACGGAGGCGGCGCGCAAGGCGGCCGAGGACATGAACTGGCAGATGCTGATCGGCGGGATCCTGCTGGTCTGCGTGATTGCGGCGGTTATCACGATCGTCTCGGTGAATGTCAACAAGCGCGTAGGGGATGTCAAGCCCTCGACCGCGGAAGAAAATATCGTGGATGTGACGGTCGAGACGACGCCCGTTCCCCCGCCGACGCCCACGCCGACCCCGTCTCCGACGCCCACGCCGGCCATTACGTCGATCTCCATCACCTGCTCGGGCCGCGATATGTCCGACGGCTTTACGGAGGGGAAAGGCTCGACGGTGCAGCTTGAGGCGACGGCGTATCCGCTCATGGAGAGCACGGTCATCACATGGTCGAGCTCCGATGATTCCATCGCCACGGTGGATGATACCGGCCTTGTCACCGTCGTCGGTGAAAGCGGCCAGTACTGCTATGTCTATGCCAGCGTTGGCAGCGTGCAGGCGGAATGTCAGGTCATTGTGAGGTAAGACAAAACCGAAAATATCCGGCCCGAATAGGGGCCGGATATTTTTTGCGTCGGATTCAGTATTTTTCCTTGCTTTTGAACAGCAGTGCGATGATGAGGCCGAAGACGATCGCGGCGCATATCCCGCCTGCGGCGGAGGTGAAGCCGCCGGTAAAGATGCCGAGGCAGCCCTTTTCGGCGATGGCGTCCTTGACGCCCTTCGCGAGAAGATGGCCGAAGCCCGTCAGCGGCACGCTCGCGCCGGAGCCGGCCCATTCGACGAGCGGCTCATACACGCCGACGGCGCTCAGGATAACGCCCGCGACGACGTACATCGTGAGAATACGGGCAGGCGTCAGCTTCGTCAGGTCGATGAGAAGCTGTCCGATGAGGCAGAACGCGCCGCCGACGAGAAATGCGCGCAGAAACATGGATACCGTTTCCATAGGTCACACCCTTTGATTTTCGATGGCCACCGCGTGGCAGATGGAAGGAATGCTCTCGCCCTGCTGGTTGGTGGTGGGGCTCATCATGGCGCCGGTGGCGGCGAAGAGGAGCTTGTTCCATTGCCCGGCCGCCATGCCGTGGAGCAGATGTCCGCACAGGACGGAGGCCGAGCATCCGCAGCCGGAGCCGCCGCTGTGAGCATCCTGTTTTTCGATATAATAGATGAGCCGTCCGCAGTCCATATACTGTACCCCGAGGTCGATCTTGTCCATGGCGAAAAGCTCGCGCAGGATGTCCGAGCCGACCACGCCGAGGTCGCCCGTGACGATGGCGTCGTAGTAGTCGGGCGTGCGTCCCGTGTCGCGGAAATGCGCGGAGAGGGTCTCAAAAGCGGCAGGCGCCATCGCCGCGCCCATATTGTTCATGTCCGTGATGCCCGCATCGACGATAATGCCCGTGGTGATGCAGGTGATATACGGCCCGGGGCCGTCGTTGCCGAGGATGATCGCGCCCGCACCCGTGACGGTTCGCTGCGCGGAGGGCGGACGCTGACTGCCGTATTGCAGCGGGAAGCGGTACTGCCGTTCTGCGGAGCAGAAATGTGAGCTTGTGGCGGCGGCAGCCGTTTGACAGAATCCCCCGTCGATCATCATCGCGGCAAGAGAGAGGCTTTCCGCCATCGTCGAGCAGGCGCCGTAGAGCCCGAAATACGGCGCGCCGCAGTCCCGCATGGCGTAGGCCGACCCGGCGCACTGGTTCAATAGGTCGCCGGAAAAGACATATTCGATGTCCTCCGGTTTGATTTTTGCCTTGTCGCAGGCGGTGGCAAAGCACTGTCGGAGCATGGCGCTCTCCGCCTTTTCCCAGCTTTTTGACCCGAAGCGCGAATCCTGGCTCAGATGGTCGAAATACTTACGCAGAGGGCCTTGGCTCTCTTTTCGGCCGCCGGCGCAGGCGGCCGCCAGAACAGACGGCTGTTTCGTCAGAAAGACGGTCTGTTTTCCCATTCGTTTTGTTTCCATGGCGGTAGTTTGTGCGCTTTTGGAAAAATGATGCATCCGTACAAACATTTTGTGGCGCTTTGCGGACGGATTGCAGAACATGACTTTTGGTCATGTCGGCTGAAATGAAAGCAAAAAAACGCCCGACACATCGGGCGTTTTCGTATGTCAGAGGTATATTTCCGCTTCCAGAAAGAGGCGGTCTTTGCGTGAGCGTCCGCCGAAATCGGTGAGGACGCCCTTGCCGTGGCCGCGCATGGAGATGACGTCGCCCTCCTTGACGGGTGCGTCGATCTTGTCGCAGACCGAATAGTTCAGGCTTACCGCACCCATGCGGATAAGCTCGGCGGCCGCCGTGCGGGAAAGGCCGAACATCGAACCGGCCACGGCGTCGAGCCGGGGACTTTTGACCGTGAAGCTCACCCGCTTTACTGTGCGCTCCGGCGGAGGAACGTCGGACAGCGGGCAGGAGGCGATCTTGATGCCGACGCGGCCCGCCTTTGTCAGCTCGTCGAGGAGAAGCGGCTCCACGGACGGCAGGCAGAACACATACGCCGTCGTGTCGCGGATGCGTAAATCGCCGAGCCACTCCCGCTGAATGCCGAGGCCGAGCGCCGCGCCCAGGTAGTCCCGGTGTCCGGGTCTGCCGAAATGGGCCTCCATGCGTACCGCGTGGATGTATTCGGACAGGTCAAGCTCATCCGGTTCCATCCAAAAGGGGAGAAAGAACGCGCACTGCCTCTCGCAGCCGTCCTGTCCGCCGGAGAGAAGAAGGCTCACCTCCGGGTGCGACGCGGCCCATGAGCGCAGCTCGTACTGCTCCGCCGGGGTCAGAAAGCCGGTCGCGGTGACGACGCCCTGCCGCTCGCAGCGGTCGGCAAGATCCCCGATGCGCCGGATAAAAGAATTGCTTTCATGGTTCATGCTGTCATTCCTGCGATTTCTTCACGATCGCGTCGATCTGCTCCATCACCCAGGCGACCTCGGCCTCAAACTCTTTGGACGAGGTGAGGCGGACGCCCGTACGCATGGCCGACAGCCGGATGAGACGGTCGGAGGTGATGACGCGGACGGACTCGTTTTTGCCGATGTCGGCGACGAGCCGCTCGATATACATATCGGCCGTCTCGCCCTCCTTGGTGTAGGCGATATGGAGCTTTGCGTCGTCGTATTTCGAGCCTTGCCCGGCGGGGACGCGGTAGGCGTCAAACACCAGCACAAGCTCGGACTTTGTATAGCCGCGGTAGCTTGCGAGGAGGTCGATGAGCCGTGCGCGGGCGGAGTCGATGTTCTTTTCGGCGAGCGCTTTGAGCTCATCCCATGCAAAGATCACATTGTATCCGTCCACGATGATGCGCTCGGGCTTTTTCCGGGCCTGATACTCCACGCCGATCGCGCTGTTGACCGTCGGTGCGGAATAGACCTTGCGGCGAATGGGGCCAAATTCGCGCTCCATGATGGCCTCCAGCTCACGCTCGTCGATGTCGAGGCTGTGGGGGCGAATGCGAACCTCCGGGACGGGGTCGGCGGCGCGTTTCAGGCCGCTGTCGAGGTGCATATACTCCGGCACGTCGCGCCATTTGACGTTGAAGCCCGCGCCATGGGCGCAGAACACGCTGTCCGGCGTGTTCGCCGTATCGGCTTCCGGGTCATAGCCGAGCTCCGCGACAACGGCGTCCTGGTTGCGGCAGGGCCGGTAGCCCTCCACGCGGACGGAAAAGCGTCCGCGCCCGCGGGTATAGGCGGCAACCTCGGCGCCGTATTCCGCCATGGCAGAGACCGGCGCGGTGCCGGAAATGACCATGCGGTCACCGAGCGTCTCCGGGGAGCCGTGCTCACCGCCCATGGCGTGAATGTCGCTGATGGCGCGGCCGATATGCTCCGCCGGCACCTCCAGCCGAAACGCATAGTACGGCTCGAGAAGGACGCTTTGCGCCTGCATGAGACCCTGCCGCACGGCGCGGTAGGCTGCCTGCCGGAAATCGCCGCCCTCGGTGTGCTTGAGATGCGCCCGCCCGGCAATGAGCGTAATGACGACATCGGTCAGCGGAGCGCCGGTGAGAACGCCGAGATGCTGTTTTTCTTCGAGATGCGTGAGGATGAGCCTCTGCCAGCTGAGGTCGAGCACATCCTCAGACAGCGCGCTTCGGCATAGGATTCCGCTGCCGCGCTCGCCCGGCTCGATGAGCAGATGCACCTCCGCATAATGGCGCAGCGGCTCAAAATGTCCGACGCCCTCGACGGTGTCTGCGATCGTCTCGCGGTAGAGAATGCGCCCGGAGCCGATCTGCACGTCCACATCGAAACGCTCGCGTATGAGGCTTTTGACGACCTCGATCTGCACCGCGCCCATGAGCTGAAGCTGGATCTCGCTGAGCTGCTCCTGCCACACGACGCGCAGAAGCGGTTCTTCCTCCTCGAGCTCGCGCAGCTTCGGCAGCATCGTCCGGGCCTCCACGCCCTTCGGCAGGGTCAGACGGTAGCTGAGCGCGGGGATGAGAAGGGGCGAAAGCGCGTCCTCCTGCGCGCCGAGGCCCTGCCCGGGCCATGTGCCGGTCAGGCCCGTGACGGCGCAGATACATCCGGCGGGGACAGTGGAGGCTGTTTCAAATTTCTGGCCGGAATAGAGCCGAAGCTGCGCCGCTTTTTCTTCGATCTCCTCGCCGGCAGCGGTGCGGCAGCGAATGGTATCGCGCACGGAGAGCGATCCGCCTGTGACCTTCAGATAGGTCAGGCGCGTCCCCTGCAGATCGCGGGCGATTTTATAGACCAGCGCGCCGAAGGCCTCGGGGTAGGCAGGCTCTGTGGTGAAGCGCGCGAGCGTCTCGAGAAATTCCGGGACGCCCGTGAGCCGGAGGCCGGAGCCGAAACAGACCGGGAACAGCCGTCGGTTTTGGATCAGCGCGGTAATATCGCCGTCGGTGACGGTTCCCGTGTCCATATAACGATCCAGCAAACCCTCGTCGAGCATGGCGAGGGTTTCGTCATCCCGTTCGCGGAGGTCGAGACAGCGGTCGCTGAGGTGCGCCTGCAGATCATCCATGAGCTCCGCCTGCGTGTGATGGGAGGCGTCCATTTTCGTCACGAACACAAAGGTCGGGACATGATACCGTTCGAGCAGTGCCCAGAGCGTTTCCGTGTGCGCCTGCACGCCGTCCGTGCCGCTGATGACGAGGATCGCGTAGTCAAGGACGGGGAGCGTGCGCTCCGTCTCGCCGGAGAAATCGGCGTGTCCGGGCGTGTCGAGAAGCGTGATTTCCATGTCGCCCGTGGAGAGGCGCGCCTGCTTGGAGAAGATCGTGATGCCGCGCTCGCGTTCGAGGGTATGCGTGTCAAGGAACGTATTGCGATGATCGACGCGTCCCAGCTTTCGGATTGTCCCGGTCAGATACAGCATACTCTCCGAGAGGGTGGTCTTGCCCGCGTCCACATGTGCGAGTATGCCGACAGTCAGTCTTTTCATACGTTTCAAAAAACGCCGCCGCAAAAGCGCGGCGGCGCAGGAGAAGTTTTTTCAGATTCGTGCGATGCCGGAATCGCGGGCGGCCTGTGCCACCGCGGCGGCGACCGCGTCCTTGACGCGTGGGTCAAAGGGCTTGGGGATGATGTACTCGGCGCAGAGCTCCTCGTCGCTGACGAGACCGGCCAGCGCATGAGCGGCGGCGACCTTCATCGCGTCGTTAATGTCCGAAGCGCGGACATCCAGCGCGCCGCGGAACACGCCGGGGAAGGCGAGGACGTTGTTGAGCTGGTTCGGCATATCGCTGCGGCCCGTGGCGGCGACGGCGGCGCCGTTGGCGAGCGCTTCCTCCGGGAAGATCTCGGGCGTCGGGTTCGCGCAGGCGAAGATGACGGCGTCCTTTGCCATGGTCTGCACCATCGCGCCGGTGACAGCGCCGGGGCTGGACACGCCGATGAACACATCCGCGCCGACGAGAACCTCGGCGAGAGCGCCGGTTTTGTTCTGCTTATTCGTGACACCGGCGAGGTCGGCTTTCGCTTCATTCAGCTTCTCACGGCCGCGGGAAATGGCACCCGTGCGGTCACAGACGATGACGTCGCCCGCACCGGCGGAGACCAGAAGCCGCGCGATGGCCGTACCGGCCGCGCCTGCGCCGTTGATGACGACGGTGATGTCCTCAAGCTTCTTTCCGACGACCTTGAGGGCGTTCAGAATACCGGCCAGGGCGATGATGGCGGTGCCGTGCTGGTCGTCGTGAAAGATGGGGATGTCGCAGACCTCCTTGAGTCGGCGCTCGATCTCAAAGCAGCGGGGAGCGGCGATGTCCTCGAGGTTCACGCCGCCGAAGCTGCCCGCGAGCAGGCGCACGGTGTTCACGATGTCGTCCACATCCTTGGAACGGACGCACAGAGGCACGGCGTCCACGCCGCCGAACTCCTTAAACAGAACGCATTTGCCCTCCATGACCGGCATACCGGCCTCCGGGCCGATGTCGCCGAGACCGAGCACGGCCGTGCCGTCCGTGACGACGGCGACGGTGTTCCAGCGGCCGGTGAGCTCGTAGCTCTTGGAGACGTCCTTCTGAATCTCAAGGCAGGGCGCGGCGACGCCGGGGGTATACGCCAGGGACAGCGCCTCGGCGTTATCGACGCGGGTCTTGGAGCGGATGTCCAGCTTGCCGCGCCATTCATAATGCTTTTTGAGCGATTCCTTCAGATAGTCCATGATCGTGTTCTCTTTCTTTTATAGGTAGGGCGAGTAGATCGCGCCCGTGCAGTCGCAGAAAACAGTGACAGGGAAGTTCTCGACCTCGAGACGGTGGATGGCCTCGGTGCCAAGCTCGGGAAAAGCCACGACCTCGCAGGCCTTGACATAGTTTGCCAGAAGCGCGCCGCAGCCGCCTTCTGCGGAGAAATACACGGCGGTGTGCTCGACGATCGCGTCGATGACGGCCTGTCCGCGGCGGCCCTTGCCGATGATGCCGCGCAGTCCCTCGCCGAGCAGGGCGGGCGTATAGCGATCCATGCGGTAGGACGTGGTCGGCCCGCAGGAGCCGATGGCATAGCCGGGAGGCGTGGGAGCCGGACCGGTGTAGTAGATGATCTGATCGCGCAGCTCAACGGGCAGCGGCTCACCCGCCGCGAGAAGCTCGCAGAGCTTTTTATGCGCCGCGTCGCGGGCGGTGTAGATGACGCCGGTGATGCGGATCTCGTCTCCGGCGCGGAGGGTACGGACGACCTCGGCGGAGAGCGGCGTTTGGATATTGTGCGTCATGCCAGCACCTCCGATGCGATTCGCAGGCTGTGGCAGCCGATCGAGACGGCGCAGGGAAGCCCGGCGATGTGGGTCGGGGCCTGGATAATGTTCACGCCGATGGCGAATGTTTTGACCTCGGCGAAGAGCTCCTCCTCCAGCGCGGCGTAGTACGGATCGGGGTTCGGCCCGACGCGCAGAACGGCTTTTTTGGAGTAGTACGCCACGCGGTCAAAGTTTCCGCCGATGCCGACGCCGATCATGACGGGCGGACAGGCGTCCGGCACGGCCAGACGGGCGGTTTCCAGCACAAAGCTCCGCACACCCTCGAGACCGTCCGCCGGTGCGAGCATGGCCACGCGGGCCTTGTTCTCACAGCCGAAGCCGCGGGGCGCGACGGTGACCTTGACGGTGTCGCCGGGGACGATGTCGGTGTAGATGGTTGCCGGGGTGTTGTCGCCGGTGTTTGTCCGCCGCAGGGGATCGGCGACGATGGACGAGCGGAGATAGCCGTTTTTCACCGCGCGGCGCACGCCGTCGTTGATGGCGTCGGGAATAGAGCCGGTGATGTGCGCGTCCTGTCCGACCTCCAGATACACCACCGCCATACCGGTGTCCTGGCAGAGGGGGATGATGCCGTTTTTCTCAAAGTTTTCGATGATGTAGGGATTGCCGAAAGCATAGAGCTTTTCCTTCACGTGCGCGGGCAGGTGAAGGCAGGCGTCCACATACAGCCGGGCAACGGCGTCACCGAGCTGCTTTGCCGCATATTCTCTCATTCCTCGCCCGTATAGGTCGCGGCGGGGCAGCGCTTATGCTCGCTGCGGCTGTGGAAGCGGTCGATGATCGCCTTGTCCTCGTCCGACACCTCGCCGGTGAGGAGGAACTTGTCGATGGCGGCGTAGGTGATGCCCATTTCCGTTTCGTCCGTCTGACCCTCGAAAAGACCGGCAGAGGGAGCCTTGGTGCGGATGGACATGGGCGCGTCGAGCCAGGCCAGGAACTCGAAAATTTCCGTCACGGTCAGGTCGGCGATGGGGTTGAAGTCATACGCGCCGTCGCCCCATTTGGTGAAATAGCCCATATAGGCCTCGCTGCGGTTGCCGGTTCCGGCGACGAGACGGCCTTCGCTGCCCGCGACGGTGTAGAGCGTGATCATACGCAGGCGCGGCGCGATGTTGGCGAGGGAGAGGGCGTTTATGTCGGTCACGCCGCCGATGACCTCCGCGGCGGTCTCGCGGATCGGGGTCAGATCCACCGTGCGCGTTTCGATGCCGAACTGCCTGGCGACGGCGTTGCCGTCCTCCATGTCGATGCCGAAATTGCGCTTGGAGGAGCAGGGCATGATGATGCCGACGGTGTTCTCACAGGCAGCCTTGCAGAGAATGCCCACCAGGGCGGAATCCTTGCCGCCGGAGTTTCCGTAAACAATACCGTTTGCGCCGCTTTCCGCGACAAGCTTTTTGATAAAGGCCACACGGCCGTCAAATTCTTTCTGATAATCCCTCATGGGAACCTCCTTAGAACATTTCGATATACTGGTCGCGGTCAGCGCCCACGGAAACATACTTGATGGGGCACTTCACGACATCCTCAAGGTACTTGACATAGTCCTGCGCGGCCTGCGGCAGCTCGCTGAACTTGCGGCAGCCGGTGATGTCGCCGGAGAAGCCGGGCAGATACTCATAGACAGGCGTGCACTTTTCGAGCGCCGGCTCGAGGGGGAAGGTGTCGATCCTTTCGCCGTCCAGCTCATAGGCGGTGCAGACGGGAATCTTCTCCATGCCGGACAGCACGTCGAGCTTTGTGACGGCCAGTTCGGTCGCGCCCTGAAGCTGAACGCCGTAGCGGGAGGCGACCACGTCGAAGCCGCCGACACGGCGGGGACGGCCGGTCGCCGCGCCGTATTCACCGCCGGCCTCGCGCAGCTCCTCGGCTTCCCTGCCGGAGAATTCGCAGACGAACGGGCCGCCGCCGACGGCGGAGGAATAGGCCTTCATGATGCCGACGCTGTTGTCGAGCGTGCGGCCGGGGATGCCTGCACCAATGGGGGCATAGGCCGCCAGCGTGCAGGAGGAAGAGGTGTAGGGGAAAATGCCGTAGTCGAGGTCGCGCAGCGCACCAAGCTGGGCCTCAAGCAGGATGGACTTGCCGGCGTCGTCTGCCTCAGAGAGCAGGACGGTGGTGTCGCAGATATGCGGCAGCAGGGGATCGCCGTAGGTCATGAGCCAGTCGTACATCGCATCGACGCTCAGCGGCTCGTGGCCGTAGCCCTTTTCGACGGTGAGATTTTTCCACTCCACGATGTCGGCAAGACGCTCGCGCAGCACGTCGCGGAAGAGAAGGTCGCCGATGCGGATGGACTTACGCATATACTTATCGGAGTACACAGGGCCGATGCCGCGGCGGGTAGAGCCCTGCTTTTTCGAGCCCATGCGATCCTCTTCGAGGCCGTCGAGCAGGGGGTGATAGGGCATACAGATCGTCGCCTTGTCACTGATGCGAAGGTGCTCTGCGCCGACCTCAACGCCCTGCGCGTTCAGCGTGCCGAGCTCCTTATGCAGATGCTCGATGTCGATGACCATGCCGGGGCCCATGACGTTCACGGTCTCGGGACGCAGGATGCCGGAGGGGAGGAGGTTCAGGATGAACTTGCCCCGCTCGTTCACGACGGTGTGACCGGCGTTGTTGCCGCCCTGATAGCGGGCGACAATATCATACCGGCTCGCGAGCAGATCGACCATGCGGCCTTTGCCCTCGTCGCCCCAGTTAATACCAACAACTGCTGTTATCATAAGTTTAAGCTCCTTTTGGGATGGGATGATTATACGTTCGTAGTGGCCTCAACGCCGAGCTCGGCGGCGTATTTGGCAACGATGGGATCGACAAACTGAGCGAGGAACTTGTCCGTCTGCTCGGGGGCAAGCCCGACGAACTTCCGCACGTCGAGCACCTTCGCGAGATCGGCCTCGGTCAGGTGGAACGCGGGATCCGCCATAAGCCGGGAGAGAAGATCGTTCTCACCGCCCTCGAGCTTGACCTTTGCAGCCGCGGCCTGGGAGTGCTGACGGATGAGCTCGTGCAGCTCCTGACGGTCGCCGCCGAGGGTGACGGCGTGCATGAGGATGTTCTCGGTCGCCATGAAGGGCATCTCCTCGTTGAGGTGCTTTTCCATGACCTTCGGATAGATACGTCCGCCGCGGATGACGTTGATGATGAGGGTCAGCGCACCGTCGGTGGCGAGGAAGGCCTCGGGCAGCGTGATGCGGCGGTTCGCCGAATCGTCGAGCGTGCGCTCCAGCCACTGGGAGGCGGCGGTGTCGGCGGTGTTTCGCACGGCGTTCAGCACATAGCGGGACAGGGAGCAGACGCGCTCCGAGCGCATCGGGTTGCGCTTATAGGCCATGGCGGAGGAGCCGACCTGCTCGGTCTCGAACGGCTCGTCAAATTCCTTCATGTGCGCGAGCAGGCGGATATCGGTCGCCATCTTGCAGGTGCTCTGCGCGATGTCCGCGAGGACGTTCAGAACATAGGAGTCCACCTTGCGGGAATAGGTCTGGCCGGAGACGGGCATACAGGCGTCAAAGCCCATCTTCGCGGCGATCTTGTCCTCGAGGGCGTAGACCTTTTCGGCGTCGCCGCCGAAGAGTTCGAGGAAGCTCGCGCCGGTGCCGGTCGTACCCTTGCATCCGAGCAGCCGCAGATGCGAAAGCTCGAATTCGAGGCGGTCGAGATCCATGACGAGATCCTGAAGCCAGAGGCAGGCGCGCTTGCCGACCGTGGTGGGCTGGGCGGCCTGAAAATGGGTGTAGGCGAGCGTCGGGACATCGCGGTTCGTGCGGGCAAAGTCGCCGATGGCGGCGATGGCGTTCACGAGGAGTTTACGCACCTGCAGAAGGCCCTCGCGCAGCTGGATGATGTCGGTGTTATCGCCGACATAGCAGCTTGTGGCGCCGAGGTGGATGATGGGCTTTGCCGTCGGGCAGAGATCACCGTAGGTGCGGATGTGCGCCATGACGTCGTGGCGCAGGCGGCTTTCATACTCCGCGGCCCTGTCATAGTCGATGTCGTCGATATGGGCGCGCATCTCGTCGAGCTGCTCGTCGGTGATGGGCAGGCCCAGCTCCTTTTCGGACTCTGCCAGGGCGATCCAGAGACGGCGCCAGGTGGAAAATTTGAAGTCAGGGGAGAAGATATGCTGCATGGTACGCGAAGCGTAACGGGCGCACAGGGGATTTTCGTAAATCGGTTTGTTCATGTCTCTCTCCTTCTTATTCGACCGTAACGGATTTGGCCAGGTTCTTGGGTTTGTCTATATCACAGCCTCTTTGCAGGGCGATGTAATACGCGAAAAGCTGCAGCGGGATCACACCGAGGCTCGGCTGGAGGATCGTGTGCGTGTCGGGGATGACGAGCAGCTGCTCCGTGGTCTTTTCCATCCGTTCGCGCAGGCTCTCCGTCGTGAGCGCGATGACATCCGCGCCGCGGGCCTGCACCTCCACGACATTCGACTGCGCCTTGTCAAACAGAGGAGCATAGGTGGCCAGCGCGATGACGAGCGTGCCGTCCTCGATCAGGGAGATCGTGCCGTGCTTCAGCTCGCCGGAGGCGTAGGACTCGGAGTGGATGTAGGAGATCTCCTTGAGCTTCAGCGAGCCTTCCAGACCAAGCGCGTAGTCGAGGTTGCGGCCGATGAAGAACACGCTCTCGCGGTTGAAGTACTGCGAGGCGAGGTACTGGTACGGGTCGGTATCGGCGAGGATGGTCTCCATCTGTGCCGGGAGGGCCTGCGCCGCGTCGATGATCGCGCGGTATTCCTCCGGCGTGACCGTGCCGATGAGGTCGGCAAAGTAAAGACCCAGCAGATCGAGAAGGATGAGCTGCGTGCTGTATGCCTTCGTCGTGGCGACTGCGATCTCCGGGCCGGCCCAGGTATAGATCACATCGTCCGATTCGCGGGCGATGGAGCTTCCGACCACGTTCACGATGGAGAGGATGTGCGCGCCGCGGGCCTTTGCCTCGCGCAGGGCCGCCATGGAGTCCAGCGTCTCGCCGGACTGACTGATGACGATGACGAGATCCCGTTCATCCACGAGCGGGTCGGAATAGCGGAACTCCGAAGCGAGAGAGACCGATACCGGGATGCGAAGAAGGCGCTGTAGGTTGTACTGCCCGAGCATACCGACATGGTACGAGGAGCCGCAGGCAATGATATGGATGCGTGACAGGGAGCGGATGAACTCCGGGGTCAGGCTGAGGTCGTCAAACACGATCCGTCCGTCCCGCAGATGCGGGGAGATGGTCTTGCGGATGGCCTCGGGCTGCTCCATGATCTCCTTGAACATGAAATGGGCATAGCCGCCCTTTTCCGCCGCAGAGACATCCCAGTCGATATAGTGGCTTTTCTTTTTCACCGGGCGGCGGTACTCGTCAAAGACCTCGACCTTGTCCTTTGTGAGGACGGCGACCTCGCCGTCGTCCATATAGGAGACCGTCCGGGTGTGGGCAATGATTGCGGTGACGTCGGAGGCGATGAAGCTGCATCCGTCGCCGTAGCCGATCAGCAACGGCGCATCCTTGCGGGCGGCGATCAGCCGGTCGGGGTCATCGGAGCAGATGATGCCGAGCGCGTAGGCGCCCTCGATCTTTTCGAGAACCTGATACACGGCCTGCATGATGTCGTCGCAGTTGTTGAAGCAGTATTCGAGAAGCTGCGCGATGACCTCAGAGTCGGTATCGGACTGGAAGGTCACGCCCTTGGAGAGCAGAAAGTCCTTGATCTGCACATAGTTTTCAATGATACCGTTATGTACGATGGCCACCCTGCCGTTTTCGCTGACATGGGGGTGGGAGTTTATGTCGTTCGGCTCGCCATGGGTGGCCCAGCGGGTGTGGCCAATGCCGAGGCAGCCGGTGATGGGCGGCTGGGCGGCGAGCTTGCCGCGCAGTTCCTGAAGCCGGCCTTTGCATTTCTGCACCTGCAAGGCCCCGGCCGGGGAGAGCACGGCGATGCCGGCCGAGTCATATCCGCGGTATTCGAGACGCTCCAGCCCGTCCAGCAGGATGGGGGCGGCGTCCTGTGTGCCGACAAAGCCGACGATTCCGCACATGGAAAATCATTCCTTCCGTTATTTGTTTCGGTCGAGCGCGGCGCTCACGAGACCCACAAACAGAGGGTGGGGACGGTTGGGCCGGCTCTTGAACTCGGGGTGATACTGCACGCCGATATAAAACGGGTGATCCGCGACCTCAACGGTCTCGACAAGACGTCCGTCCGGGGAGACGCCGCCGATCACGAGACCGGCCTTCGTGAGAGCGTCGCGGTATTCGTTGTTGAATTCGTAGCGGTGACGGTGCCGCTCGGAGATCTCCGAAGCGCCGTAGCATTTTTCCAAAAGTGTACCCGGCTGCACCGCGCAGGGATACGCGCCGAGGCGCAGTGTGCCGCCCTTGTCGATCTCGTCGTTCTGACCGGGCATGAAGTCGATGACGCGGTAGGGAGCGCTCTCGTCAAACTCACGGGAGTTTGCGCCGGTGAGACCGGCGGCGTGGCGGGCAAACTCAATGACCGCGATCTGCATACCGAGGCAGAGACCGAGGTACGGGAGCTTATGCTCGCGGGCATACTGCGCGGCGAGGATCTTGCCCTCTATGCCGCGGCTGCCGAAGCCGCCGGGGACGAGGATGGCGTCCACATCGCCGAGGAGCTTTCCGGCGCTCTCCGCCGTAACGGTCTCCGAGTCGATCCAGCGGATGTCGATCTCGGCGCCCTTCGCGTAGCCTGCGTGCTTGAGCGCCTCGGAAACGGAGAGGTACGCGTCGTGCAGTTGGACATACTTGCCGACAAGGGCGATCGTGACCTTTTTCGAGAGGTTGTGGACAGAAGCCACCATGGCGCGCCAGTCGTCGAGCGCCGGTTCGCCGACGGAGAGGCCGAGCTTTTTGCATACGATGGAGGAGAAATTTTGCTCCTCCAGCATCAGCGGACATTCATACAATACGCCGATGGTACGGTTTTCAATGACACATTCCGGCTGCACATTGCAGAACATCGCCACCTTTTGGAAGATCGACTCGTCCTCGATCGGCTCGTCGGAGCGAAGCACGATGATGTCCGGGTGGATGCCCATGCCCTGCAGCTCCTTGACGGAGTGCTGCGTGGGCTTGGTTTTGTGCTCGTTGCTGCCGCGCAGGAAGGGCACAAGGGTGACGTGGATATAGAGCGCGTTTTCCTTGCCGACCTCAAGTCCCACCTGACGGATGGCTTCGAGGAAGGGCTGGCTCTCAATGTCGCCGATGGTGCCGCCGACTTCGGTGATGACCACATCTGCCTCGGTCTTGCGGCCGACGCTGTAAATGAATTCCTTGATCTCGTTCGTGATGTGGGGAATGATCTGAACCGTGCTGCCAAGGTATTCGCCGCGGCGCTCCTTGTTGAGTACGTTCCAGTAGACCTTGCCGGTGGTGAGGTTCGAGAACTTGTTCAGATCCTCGTCGATGAAGCGCTCGTAGTGGCCGAGGTCAAGGTCGGTCTCCGCGCCGTCCTCGGTGACATAGACCTCCCCGTGCTGATAGGGGCTCATGGTGCCCGGATCGACGTTGATGTACGGGTCGAGCTTTTGGGCGGCAACCTTGAGACCGCGGGCTTTCAGCAGGCGTCCGAGGGAGGCGGCGGTGATGCCCTTGCCAAGGCCGGAGACGACGCCGCCGGTTACAAAAATGAATTTGGACATAGTTATCCCTTTCTATGCCATGACACAACACAAAAGTATATTACATCCAAATCGGAAAGTCAATGAATACCGCATTATATAGTGACGTATATTCAAAACGGACACAACCGATACGGATTGCTCTTGAAACCGGGAGCAGGTTGTGTTAAAGTGTTGTCATAAACATATAGGAGGAACTTACCATGAAGAGTATGTCCAAGATCCTGACCCTGATCCTTGCGCTTTGCCTGCTTCTGTCTGTCGGCGCGTTTGCGTCTGCGGAGCCTGCGTCCGGCGAACCTTCCGGCGAACCCTCCGGCGAGGCCTCGGCAGAGGGCGGCATTGCCGGCACCTATACCGACGGCGTGAATACGCTGGTCATCAACGATAACCTCACCTTCATCATGGAAAAGACCGGCGAAAATATGGACGGCGCCGCGTTCTCCCTGACCGTTACCGGTACCGTCACCGAGGACGGCGTCTTCACGCTGACCGGTCTGTTTGACGGCGAGCTGAATGTATTTGATATGGCGACCGACGACCAGAAGGCCGGCGATCTGGCGTCTGTCGAGGCGGTGTTTGCCATGGGTAAGGTCGATGCGTCCGGCGAGCCCTCCGGCGAGGGCGTGGCGCCCGGCACCTACACCGACGGCGTGAACACGCTCGTCATTGCGGATGACCTCACCTTCAAGATGGAAAAGACCGGCCAGAACATGGAAGGCGACGAGTTTGTCCTGACCGTGACCGGCACGGTCGATGCGGCCGGAAACTTTGCCATTGACGGCCTGTTTGACGGCGACATCAACCTCATCGAGGTCGCGACCGAAGATCAGGTCGCGGCGGATCTTGCCTCGGTCGTGGCGGCTTACAACGGCTGATACCCGCACAAAAACGGAAAAACGCGCTGTGGATATCCACAGCGCGTTTTTTGTCGTTTAGGTCATGGCGGCTTTGATGAGCGCCATCAGCTCGTCATAGGTCTCGCAGGCGGGAATGTCGGGATTGTCCTGCCGGATGCTCTCGGGACTGCGGAACAGGAAACCGGCCTTGCTCGCCTTAATCATGGCCAGGTCGTTGAAGCTGTCACCGCTCGCGATGGTCTCGAAGCCGCAGGACTGCAGGGCACGGACGGTCGTGAGCTTGGTCTGCTGGCAGCGGAGCTTATAGCCCGTGATCTCGCCGCTGTCCGCGACGATCAGCTCGTTGCAGAAGATGGCGGGCCAGCCGAGCTTTTTCATAAGCGGCTGGGCAAACTGCGTGAAGGTGTCGCTCAGGATGACGGCCTGCGTTATGGAGCGAAGCTCGTCGAGAAACTCCTTGGCGCCGGGCATCGGGTCGATGGTGGCGATGACGTCCTGAATCTCCCGGAGGCCGAGTCCGTGCTCTTTGAGGAGGTTCAGGCGGTATTTCATGAGCTTGTCGTAATCGGGCTCGTCACGGGTGGTGCGGCGCAGCTCCGGGATGCCGGCGGCATCGGCGAAGGCAATCCAGATTTCCGGAACGAGAACGCCTTCAAGGTCTAAACAGGTAATATACATGGATTTATCCTCTTTGCTTTCTTTCTTTGCCTTAGTAAACAATGAAATGAGGGATTTGTCAAGAGCGGGGTGTTACAGCTCGTTGTATTCCATGTCCTCATCCTTGACGACGACGATCGGCTTCTTGTTCATGATGTCGTAGATGCACGGCACGACATACAGGGTCATCAGCGTGGCGTACAGCAGACCGCCGATGCACACGACGGCGATGGGCTGCATGAATGCAGTGCCGGCGTTGCGGCCGAGGGCCATGATGATGAGGCCGAGAATGGTGGTCAGGCTGGTCATGAGAATGGGACGCAGACGGGTCGCACCGGCCTCGATCAGCGCATCGCGGCGCTCCATGCCGGCGGCGCGGAGCTGGTTCACATAGTCCACGAGCACGATGCCGTTGTTCACAATGATGCCCGTCAGCATAACGAAGCCGACGAGGGAGATGACGCTCACCTCCATGCCGCAGAGGAGAAGGGCGAGGAAGCCGCCTGTGAAGGCCAGGGGAATCGTGAACATGACGATGAACGGGTTTTTGAGGCTCTGGAACTGCGCGACCATGATGAAGTAAACGAGGATAATGCCGAGCAGAAGCATCAGGCCGAGCTGTCTGACGGCCTCCATGACCGTCTCGTTTTCACCGGCGAATTCGTAGGTCACACCGGCGGGAAGCTCCAGCGCGGCAACGGCCTTTTCGGCGTCGTTCGTGGCGAGGGTGACGTTCTGTCCCTCCTTCACCGAGGCGGTGACGCTGATATAGCGGCGCTGGTTATCGCGGTGGATGGAGGCGAGGCTGACCGTATCCTCGAGCGTGGCGACATCCTGCAGCTGGAAGTGCTGTGTCTCGCCCTCGGAATCGGTATACTCAAACGAGAGCGCGGCCAGCTGCTCCTGCGTCATGCTGTCTCCGGTCTCGACGAGAACATCCGCCGTGATGCCGTCCATATCCAGGGACATGGCGGTGGTGGAGTCGGTCAGGGCACCGGCGATCTCCATATAGAGCTGGGCGACGGTGTAGCCCTTTTCCATGGCGGCGTTTCGATCGACGCGGACATGGACGGCGCGCTGCGCCTCCTCCAGGCCGGAGTCCGCGTTTTCAAGGGTGGGAACCTCCTCCAGCGCGTCGGCAATACTCTGCGCGGCGGACTGCAGATCCTCCATATCGTTGCCATAGAGGAGAATCTCAACGCCGGAGCCGGTGAGCATACCCATATTCATGGTCTGGGAATCGCAGCTCACCTCGCAGTCGAGATCCGCGCAGAGATCGCGGATCTGCCGTCCGGCGGCTGCGCCGGAGGCATCCTCCGGGAGCGTGACATAGGCCGTGACGTCGTAGCTTGTGCCGGAACTGGTAAGGCCTGAGCCGCCCATCATCGCGCCGATGTTCTCGACATTGTCGATGGTCTCGATCCGGGCGAGAACTTCGTCCGCCATGGCAACGGCGTCGTCACGGGAAATATCCTCCGGCATGGTGATCGTGACGTTGACGGTGTTGGAATCCAGCTCCGGCATGAAGCTGAAACCGCGGGAGAGCTCCAGCGCAGCGCTGCCGACGAGCAGGATCAGCGCGAGGGGCAGAACGATCCATTTGTGCCGCAGGGACCAGGAAATGGAGCGGCGGTAGGCGCGGTAAAAGCGGCTGTCCGTGGAGCGCCTGCCATCGGTGAGCTTCGGTTCCCGCTGCTTCTTCAGCATACCGCGGGACATGGCCGGCACAAGCGTCAGCGCGACGATCAGGCTCGCGAGGAGGGAGTAGCCCATAGTGAGGGCGAGGTCGGTGAAAAGCTGCCTCGTGATGCCCTCCACGAATACGATCGGGAGGAAAACGCAGATGGTCGTCAGGGTCGAGGCGGTGATGGCGCCGGCGACCTGCTTGGTGCCCGCGACTGCTGCCTGAACGGCCGTGGCGCCCTTGGCGCGCAGGCGGTAGATGTTTTCAATGACGACGATGGAGTTATCCACCAGCATTCCGACAGAGACCGCCAGTCCCGACAACGAGATCATGTTGAGCGAAACGCCGGTGAAGTACATCAGGACGATCGCGAACACCACGCTCAGCGGAATGGAAACGAGCGTGATAAAGGTCGGGCGGATATCCCGCAGGAACAGGAACAGCACGATGATGGCGAAAAGCGCGCCCGTCAGAAGACTCTGCAGGATGGCGTTTATGATGATGTGGATATATTCGCCCTGATCCATCAGGGAAACGAAATGCAGGCCGGGGTAGGTTTCCTCGAGCTCCTCAAAACGCTGGCTGAGCGCATCCGTGACCTCGGCGGTGGCGGCGTTCGACTGCTTTTCAAAGGTGAGGATGAGGCCGTTTTCGCCGTTCAGCTTCGCGTAGGTGCTGTCGGAGGTATCCGTGACGAAGATGTCGGCCACGTCCTTCAGATATACGGGGCCGATCGCGTCCTCGCCGGTGTCAAACAGCAGCAGATTTTCAAGCTCCTCCACCTCGGTCAGCTCGTCGCCGACGGAGACCATGTAGCTGACATCGTCCTCGGTCACATAGCCTGCGGGCATGGAGAAATTCTGTGCCGAGAGGATAGCGGCGATGTTTTTCATCGTGATGTTGCCGGAGAGATCCGCGGAGGCGAGCGCGTCCTCGCGGGAATCCTCGAGCTGCTCAAGGCCGGAATCGATCTGCTCCAGCGCGGAATTGATCGTGGCGGAATTGACGGCGATCTGCGCTGCGGTGTCCGCGAGCTGAATCAGGCTCGTGGATTTGGTGGAGCTGAGGGTCGCCAGCGCTTCGCTGATCTGGATCGAGCCCTCGTCAAGCTGTGTGAGCGCCTCGTTCAGAGACTCGATGCCGGCGTCGGCCTGCGCGAGACCGGCCTGCATCTCGGCGATCTTATCGGCAAGACCGCTGCGATTCGTGTCAAGGCTCTCGAGCGTCGCGTCCATGGAGACGAGCTGGGCCTGCACGGCGGCCAGCTCCGCCTCGGCGGCGGCCAGCTCGGCGGCATCGGCCGTGGCTCCCGCGCTCAGCTCGACGATACGGGCTTCAAGTTCGGCAATCGCCGCGAGCGTGTTCACATATTCTTCCGACTCCGTAATATCATCGAGCGTGTCGGTGGGATCATCCGGATCGGACGCCTCGGGATCTGCGGCGGGATCCGGCTCCGGATCCGAGGGTTCCATAGCCGCCTCCAGCTCCGCGAGGCGGTCTTTGAGCGTCTGCAGCTCGGCCTCGGCTTCGGCCAGCTCATCTGACGAGGCCTTGAGCTCCGCGATGCGGTCGTTCAGCTCGGCCTCTCGGGCCTCCAGCGCGGTGACGGACTCCTGAAGCGGCGTCACCATCTCCAGCGTGCTGGCAAGCTGCGTGCGGGTTTCGGTCAGCTCGACGATCTGCTGCTGCAGCTCGATGCGGGTCTGCAGGGCGGAGAGCTGCTTCTGGTTCAGCGTGGATTCCGCCTCCGCCGTCTGCGTGGCAAGGGTGTTTGAGCCGCTGGAAATCTGGTTCTGCGCGCTTTCCAGTTCCTCCTGCGCGTCCTCCAGCTCCGCACGGCTGTCCTCCAGCTCCGCGACGGCGTCGTCGAGCTGCTGATTGACGCTGTCGGTCATCCGGGCGTTGACGGCGTCGATCTTATCCTCGCTGATAAAGACATGAACCTGCTGTTCGACTGAGCCGACGGCGCTGATGCGGGCCACGCCGGTAACGCCGTCCAGCCGGGGCAGAATGGTGTCGTTTATAAAGTCCGACAGTTCGATGTTGTCCATGCCCTCCATCGAGACGGCGGCGACCTCGACGGGCAGGAGGGACGGGTTGATCTTGAGAACATAAGGCGTGCCGATCTCCTCGCTCCACGTGCCGCTCAGCGAAGCGATGTTCTGCTGGATATCCACGCCGACGGTGTCCATGTTGACATCCTCCTCGAACTCCAGCATCACGATGGATACGTTCTCGCTGGAGGTGGAGGATACGGATACGATATGCTCGAGCGTGGACATGGACTGCTCGAGAGGCTTGGAGACTTCCTCCTCCACGGTTTCCGGGCTTGCGCCGGGATAGGACGTCATAATGACGACATAGGGGAAGTCCATATTGGGCAGCAGGTCAGGCGTCATCTTTACGAAGGCGACGACGCCGAGGATGAGAACCGCCAGGGCAACCACAAAGACGGTCAGCGGTTTGCGGACGCTGAATTTAGACATGAACAGGACCTCGATGCAAAAGGATTACATAAAAATGCTTTAATCAATATAACATATTCAAAAATGAGGGACAATAAGGCGGGGAAGAACTTAACAGAAAGTTTAAAAAACCGCCGCGGAACAGCTCCGCGGCGGCAGTTTTTCAGTTTTGGTTCAGTTGATCTTGAGCGTCTCCCAGAGGGTGTTGATGTAACCGAGCGTGTCCGCGTCGAGGTTGCGGTAGGCGTAGGTGTTGAAATTCCGGGAGAAGTTCTCGATGTCGGGATAGAGAATCGCCATGGCGTCCTCGCCGATCTCGTCGATGTAGTCCTCGTTTTCATAGACGAGCGAGTTGGGGGAGGCGTACCAGATATACTCGGCGTTCGCAATGGCGGGCTCCTCGGAGAGCATATAATTGATGAAGATCTCCGCCAGCTCCTGATTCTGGCAGCAGGTGGGGATGCACATGGCGTCGACGAAATAGTTGGTGGTCTCCGGATAGTAGAACTGCAGATCGACGTCGTCGGCCTGCGCGTCGAGCATCGTGAAGTAGTCACCGGCGTAGTAGGAGCTGACGGCGGCCTCGCCGGACTCCATCATGTTGTAGATCTCGTCCATGACGTAGCTCTTCACGAGCGGGGCTTGGGTGAGAAGCTCGTCGAGCGCGGTGTCCCAAACCGCGTGATCGGTGCTGTTCACATCGAGGCCGAGCTTATACATGGCGGTGCCGAAGGCGTCGCGGGAGTTGTTGAACTGGAGGATCTGCCCGGCGTACTTCTCGTTCCACATAAGCTCCCAGCCCTGCGCGTCCGCCTCGTCCACGACATTGGCGTTGTAGATAACGCCGACGATGCCGTAGGTGTAGGGCACGGAGTAGGTGTTGTCCGGGTCATAGAACAGGCCGCGGAAGCTGTCGTTAATGTACTGGTAGTTGGGGATGTTGTCGAAGTTCAGCGGCAGGAGCATCCCTTCGCTCGCCATGCGCGCGATCATATAGTCGGAGGGGATGATGACGTCGTAATTGACGGCGCCGCTGCTGATGCGGCTATACATGGTCTCGTTGCTGTCGTAGGTGTCGTAGATGACCTTGACCTTGGTGCCATAGGTCTGCTCGTACCAGTCCTCAAAGGCGGCGATGGTGTCGAGCGTGTCCTCGGAGCCGTCGGAAATATATTCGCCCCAGTTGTATACGTTGAGCGTGAGCGTATCGGACGAGCCGCAGCCGGTCAGGCACAGGAGTGCAGCCGCGAGCAGCGCGCACACGAGGAGCAGGGAAATTGTCTTTTTCATGGGGTCAACCTCCTGGAATCAGTGATGCTTTCATATGGTCAGGACTGCTTTTCGGTCTCGTCCCGGTCGATGAGGTTCGAGATGAGGAGCAGAGCCAGTATGACAAAGAAAATGATGGTCGCGAGGGCATACATCTTCGGCGTAACGGTCTTTTTGGTCATGTTGTAGATGCGGATGGGCAGGGTCTGGAAGCCGTTGCCCTGCGTGAAGTAGCTGATGACGAAGTCGTCGAGCGACAGGGTGAACGCCATAATCAGGCCGGTCACGATGCCGGGCATGATCTCCGGAAGCTCAACCTTCAAAAACGCCCTGAGCGGCGTGCAGCCGAGATCCATGGCGGCCTCGGGCAGCGCGGGATCCATCTGGCGCAGCTTCGGCAGCACCTGCAATATGACATACGGCAGGCAGAAGGTGATGTGCGAAATGAGCATCGTCCAGAAGCTCAGGCTGGTGCGCGTTCCGAACAGGGTGCCGACGAACACGAACATGAGCATCAGGGAGATGCCGGTGATGATGTCCGGGTTCGTCATGGGGATGTCCGTCACGGTGTCCATCGCCGAACGCAGGAAACGGTTTCGCAGCTTGTTGATGCCGACGGCTGCGGCCGTGCCCATGACGGTGGAGATGACGGAGGCGGACACTGCGAGGATGAGCGTGTTTTTCACGGACGCGAGGGTGTCGCTGTCGCGGAAAAGCTCCCGGTACCACTTGAAGGAGAAGGTGGAGAACACGGAAAGGCTCTTGGCTTCGTTGAAGGAAAACACCAGCAGAATGGCGATCGGCGCAAACAGAAAGACGAACACCAGCGCGGTATAGATTTTCGATGCAGTCTTCATGTCAGGTACCTCCGTAAACGCGCTTGCCGGTGAGATAGCGCATGAGCGCCATGGCGGCGAGCAGCACGACCATCATAATGAACGCGATGGCGGCGGCGAAATGCAGGTTGTTCGACAGATACTGGCCCTCGATGGCGTCGCCGATGAGGAAGAATTTGCCGTTGCCGAGCTTCTGGGAGATATAGAAGGTGCTGATCGAGGGGATGAGCACCATCGTGATGCCGGAGAGGATGCCCGGCGTACTCAGCGGCAGGATGACCCGGCGCAGAACGCCGAAATTCGAGCAGCCGAGGTCGCGCGCGGCCTCAAATAGGCGGGTGTCCATCTTGGCCATGATGGAGTACAGCGGCAGGATCATGTACGGGAAGTAGTCGTATACCATGCCGATGACGACGGCGGCTTCCGTGCCGATGATGTGGACGGGAGGCAGACCGAACAGACCGAGGAAGTTGTTGAAGATGCCGGTGTCCTGCAGGATGGTCATCCACGCGTAGGTGCGGATGAGGAAGTTCATCCACATGGGGATCATGATGAGGGTAATCATGAGCTTCTGCGCCTTGGGGCTTGCCCGTGCGATGATATAGGCGATGGGATAACCGGCGAGAAGGCAGATGGCGGTCGAGATGATGGCAAGCTTCAGCGAACGCCAGAAGATCAGCAGATAGGTGTGAACCTCCTGCGTGGCGCCGTTATCCATCGTCATCTGGGAGGTGGCGGTGAAAAAGCGGGTGATGTTCGCCGTGGTGAAGCGGAAGCTGTCGTCCGTGAAGGCATAGTAGGCGACAAAGATGAGCGGCACGATGATGAACAGAACGGCCCACACGGAGTAGGGTGCGAGCGCGAGGTTATACAGCGAAATGCCGCGCTTTTTCGGCTTGAGGGCGGCGCGCTTCATTCGTCAACCTCGGCTTCCGCATCGGAGAGCTCGTCGAGCTCGTTCGAGAAGGAGGAATAATCGCCGTACATACCGGAGTATTCGCTCTTTTTCATAACATGGATCGCGTCCGGCTCGATATACAGGCCGATCTTCTCGTCCACGTCCACAAAGTCGGTGGTCTGGATCATCCACTTGAAGCCGCCGATGTCCACGATGACCTCGTAATGAACGCCCATGAAGGTGACGGAGGTGACGACGCCCTGCAGCATACCCTTTTCCGGGGCGACGATATCGACGTCCTCCGGGCGGACGACCACATCGACCGGCTCGTTCGGGGCAAAGCCGGCGTCGAGGCAGGGGAAGGTCTGGCCGGAGAAGCTGACGGTGTAGTCCTTTTCCATCACGCCGTCGAGGATGTTCGACTCGCCGATGAAGTCCGCGACGAAGGCGTTTTCCGGCTCGTTGTATACATCGACGCTCGTGCCGATCTGCTGGATCCGGCCCTCGGACATGACGACGATGGTGTCGGACATGGAGAGCGCCTCCTCCTGATCGTGGGTGACGAAGATGAAGGTGATGCCGGTGGCCTTCTGGATGTTTTTCAGCTCCTGCTGCATATCCTTACGCAGCTTGAGATCAAGCGCGGCGAGCGGCTCGTCGAGGAGCAGCACCTGCGGATGGCTGATGAGCGCACGGGCGATGGCGACGCGCTGCTGCTGGCCGCCGGAAAGACGGGTGACGTTGCGCTTTTCAAAGCCCTTGAGGGCGACCATGGAGAGCATTTCCTCCACGCGCTGCTCGATCTCGTCCTTCGGCACCTTTTTCTCGCGCAGGGGAAACGCGACGTTCTCAAATACGTTCAGGTGGGGGAAGAGCGCGTACCGCTGAAAGACGGTGTTCACATTCCGCTTGTGCGCGGGAACGTCGTTTATGCGCTGGCCCATGAATATGATGTCGCCGGAATCCGGCGTCTCAAAGCCGCCGATCAGACGCAGGGTGGTGGTTTTACCGCAGCCGGAGGGGCCGAGCAGCGTGATGAACTCGTTGTCGTAGATATCGAGGCTGATGTTGTTCAGGACGACCTCGCCGTCAAAGGATTTGGTGATGTTTTTGAGTTCAATGATCTTTTTCATGGCGTCTCTCCGGAAAATGTAAAAAGTGGAGTATGCTTTGGCATACTCCACTTGTATGATCGGATATTGTTCCGCAGATAATACACACAAACACAGGCAATCGGCGGTATTCACAATCCCATTGGTTTTTAGAGTCTATATAGCAAAGATTACTTTTACTACTCTTATTGACCATTTCACAAGTTTGTATGCCCCAGGCACATGGTTATAAAGTATACCAACTTATAAAACTTGAGCTTCTAACTCAATCAATAAGGCAACAGAAGCTGCCACCGCACGCGGGCGGGAAATCGGCATTCGACCCGGCTGTCCGTCTGGCCTTGGCCGCTTCCGAAAAAGCGGCGGTCGCATCCTGCTTTGGAAAGACTCTTTCGATGTTTCCAATTGAGACGGTTAATTCTAGCAAGCTCCAAAATCTTTGTCAATAGGAAACTCGAATTATGACAGAAAGTAACAGAAACTAGCGTTTCGGCGCGGCGTCAGGGAAGTATTTTTCGGCAAACGGCACGTTTCGGACCGTGAAAACCCGAGCGTTCAGGTATTGCAGAGCGCCCGCGTCCGTGGTAAAAGAAAACGTGAGCTTATAGCTCCAGAGAAGCTGACGGCTCTCGCCGTACCGGCGGTTCATCTTCTCGACGCCGTACTTGCTGTCGCCGAGGAGGGGATGCCCGGCGTGGGCCATCTGTACGCGAATCTGGTGTGTCCGCCCGGTGTGCAGGCGGCATTCCACAAGGGACAGGCCGTTCCGGCTGCCGAGAACGGCGTAGTCCGTGACGGCGATGCTTGCGCCCGGCTCCTGCCGGGGCTTGACGAACACCTGGTTTTTGACGGCGTCCTTGAAAAGCCAGTCGGTCAGCGTGCCGGTGGGCGGAGAGGGCGTGCCGAGGCAGACGCAGAGATATTCCTTGTCGATCTCGCGTGAGCGGATCTTATCGTCGAGGATACGCAGCGCTTCGGCGGTCTTGGCGGCGATGACGATGCCGCCCGTGCCGCGGTCGATGCGGTTGCACAGCGCGGGCGCGAAGCTGTTTTCCTTCGCGGGATCCCACTGCCCGGCCTGATAGGCGTGCGCCTGGATATGGGCGATCAGCGTGTCGGCGGACCAGCCTCCGGCGGCGTGGCACAGCACCCCCGGACGCTTGTTCACAAGGAGAATGTTCCCGTCCTCGTATACTATATCCAATTTGGGGCGCAGGGTTTTGAGCCAGCCGGATTCCTCCCGGCGCTCCGCCTCGCCGAAAAACTCCTCCGGCACATACAGCCGTACGGCATCGCCCTCCGCGAGCCGGACATCGGGTTTGGCCCAGTGGCCGTTCACCTTGATGTCCTTCGTGCGGAAGTAGCGCTGCAGGAGGGAGGACGGGAGCTTCGGCGCGCATTTGGCGGCGAAGCGGTCGAGCCGCTGTCCCGCGTCGTTTCTTGTAACGAAAAATTCTCTCATATCGGCATCATAACATGAAAAATTCTGGTTGACAATAAGGCACGGGTATTTTATAATACTTTGGCGACTGTATGAGGTTATCGCTATGTTTCTTGATCTGCACGAGATAATCGAGGTACCGGGCGGACGGGTTCCGTTTCGGTGCGAGCTTGACCGCGAACGGCTTGCGTTCCCGGCTCTTGTCCGTTTTGACGGGCCGGTGACAGCCTCCGGCGAGGTGAAAAATACCGCGGGTATCCTGGAGCTGACCGCCATTGTGGAAGCGGACATGACCGTCCGCTGCGATCGCTGCACCGCGGAGTTTTCGCAAAAACGCTCCGTCCCTGTTGAGGCGACGCTGAAAGCCGATCCCGACGAGGACGATTACGACGAGCTCTTTCCCCTGGACGGGGACGGGGTCGATGTGAGCGACGTGCTGGAGACCTGCTTCATCCTGAACATGGAACAGAAATTCCTGTGTCGGGAGGACTGCAAGGGCCTGTGCGGCACCTGCGGCAAGAATCTGAACGACGGCCCCTGCGGTTGTCGCAAACAAACCGATCCAAGAATGGCTGCTCTCGCGCAGCTGTTGGATGATATACAGGAGGTGTGAGCCATGGCAGTCCCTAAAAGAAAAGTATCCCACGCCAGAAAGAGCAAAAGACGTTCCAGTGTCTGGAAGCTGAAGCTTCCCAAGCTGGTTGCCTGCCCCAACTGCGGCGAGTATCATATGCCTCACCGTGCGTGCCCTTCCTGCGGCCAGTATAACGGACGCGAGGTTGTCGCGGTGGATGCTGCTGACTGAGCAAAAACGGGGGAGGGAAACCTAAGATTTCCTCCCTTTTTTTGCAAATACGAACTTTTTTCGGGACGGCGAAAGTCGTCCCTAGCGTGTTATCTATAACAAATCGAAAGGAGGCGGAACCAAATGCAGAGACCTCTTGTGGCGATCGTTGGCCGGCCCAATGTGGGGAAATCCCACCTGTTCAACCGTCTGGCCGGACGGCGTCTGTCCATTGTCGAGGACACGCCCGGCGTGACCCGTGACCGCCTGTACGCGGAATGCGAGTGGCTGGGCCGCAAATTCGACATCGTCGATACCGGCGGCATCGAGCCGAACACCGACAACGAGATTCTTCTCTTCATGCGCGAACAGGCCATGATGGCGATTGATGCGGCGACGGTCATCGTCCTGGTGACGGAGATCGGAACGGGCATCACCGCCGCCGATCAGGATGTGGCGAGTATGCTCCAGCGCTGCGGAAAGCCCGTCGTGCTGGCGGTCAACAAGATGGATTCCATCGGGCCGAATGACCCGGGCATCTATGAGTTCTACAACCTCGGCCTCGGCGACCCTATCGCGGTCTCCGCCGTACACGGCCACGGCACCGGCGATCTGCTGGATGCCTGCGTGGCGTATTTCCCGCCGGAGGAGGAGTTCGAGGAGGAGGACGACCGCATCAAGGTCGCGGTCATCGGAAAGCCCAATGTCGGCAAATCCTCGCTCATCAACCACATTCTGGGCGAAAAGCGCGTCATCGTGGCGGATATGCCCGGCACGACCCGCGACGCGGTGGACACACCCGTTGAAAACAAATTCGGAAAATACCTCTTTATTGACACCGCCGGCATCCGCCGCAAGTCGAAGGTGAATGAGCGTGTGGAGAAATTCTCCGTCATGCGCGCCCAGATGGCCATCGAGCGCAGCGATGTGTGCCTCATCATGATCGATGCACGCGAGGGTGTCACCGAGCAGGACACCAAAATCGCGGGCCTTGCCCATGAGGCGGGGAAGGCGAGCATTATCGTCGTGAACAAGTGGGATCTGATCGAAAAGGAAACCAACACGATGGAGCGTATGCGTAAGGAGGTGCAGCGCGACCTGTCGTTCATGCCGTATGCGCCGATTCTGTTCATCTCCTGCTTGACGGGGCAGCGTGCGGAGCGTATATTTGAATTGGTGAACTTCGTGAACGATCAGGCCAGTATGCGGATCACCACCGGTATGCTCAACAACGTCCTTGCCGACGCGCAGGCACGGCAGCAGCCGCCCACGGACAGAGGCCGACGCCTGAAGGTCTATTACATGACCCAGACCGGCGTAAAGCCGCCGCATTTCGTGATTTTCTGCAACAGCAAGGAACTGTTCCATTTTTCCTATCAGCGTTACATCGAAAACCGTATCCGCGCCGCCTTTGGCCTGGAGGGAACGCCGGTTCGGATAACGATCCGACAAAAAGGAGACAAGGAATGACCGCTCTGCTTCTGATTCTCATTGCCGCGGTGTCGTATGCGCTCGGCACGCTGTCGAGCCCGATCCTTCTGGCAAAATATGTCTTCCACAAGGATATTTCCCGGCCGGGCCGTTTCGTCGGTTACAACACCTTCGTGCGTCATTTCGGCCGGAAATGGGGATTTGCCGTCATTCTCGGCGATATTGTCAAGGCGGCAGTCGCCGTCATCATTGGCGGCCTGCTGATGAAAATTCCCGGCGGGGAAGGCGGTTTCCCGGTCATCGGAAAGCTCTTTGCGGGCTTCTGCGTCGTGCTGGGCGACATCTATCCCATCCAGCGTAATTTCCGCGGCGGCAAGGGCGTTACCTGCCTGTTCACCGCGCTTTGGCTGGCGGACTGGCGCATCGGCCTGTTCGTGACCGGCGTGTTTGTCGCGGTGCTGGCGCTGAGCCAGTTCCTGTCTCTGGCGAGCCTTTCCGGCGGCTTCACCGGGATGATCGCCGCGTGGATTTTCGTGGAGTCGGAGCAGATGAAGGGCCTTGCGGGCGTCCTTGTGATGATCACGTTCCTGTTCATCCTCTGGCGTCACCGCGGCAACATCGGAAAGCTTCTGGCGAAGAAGGAACCCAAGGTCAACTGGGGCCGTCAGCCGGACAGCCGTCTGCGGGAGGATCGTTTCTGACAATTTACGGGCCGCGCCGGAATCGGCGCGGTCTTTTCATCCGGGGGAAATACATATGAAAGAACGGAAAAAGATCACCTTTGAAGAAGCCGCTCCGCTGCGGGTAAAGCCCTATGTGCGGTTTGCAAACTACTACGAGACCGACCAGATGAAAATCATCCACCATGCCAACTACGTCCACTGGATGGAGGAGGCCCGCGTGGATATCATGGAGCAGATCGGCTTCGGCTATGAGAAAATGGAGAGCATGGGCGTTTACAGTCCGGTGCTCGGCATTTCGACGGAGTACAAGTCCATGGTACACTTCAACGAGCGCGTACTGATCGAGTGCCGCATCGCGGAGTATACCGGCCTGAAGCTGACGATCCTGTACCGGATCACGAAGCTGGATACCGGCGAGCTTTGCACGCTGGGGGAGAGCCGTCACGCTTTCCTCGACGCGGAGGGGCATATCGTCTCCCTGAAGCGAAGCTATCCGGAGATCCATCAGCTTCTCCTCGACGCGATGGTCACGGAAGAACAAAACTGAAATTCATGTCCCCGGATGTGCTGGCCGCATCCGGGGATATAACATTTTTAGTAATCATTATGTTTCTAGCTTGTAAATTCTTTCACAGGGAACTATGGTATAATCCCAAGGTCAGCATGAAAAAGCAAAAAACAAGGAGGAATATCCCATGAAGAAACTTCTGAGCATCATTCTGGCACTTGTGATGATTCTGATGCTGGGCGCATCCGCTTTTGCGAGCGGTGAGGCGTCCGGCGAGACGGCTGCGCCGCCGGTGGTGGAGCTTTCCGGCCCGATCACGGCCGAGCAGAGCGGCTGGATGTATACCGTCGAGGACGGGGTCATCACCGTCATTCAGGCGCCCCAGAGCGTCAAGAGCGAAATGGTCGTGCTGCTGCCCGGCTATATGGCGGGCGAGACCGTCGATGCCCTCGGCAACGGGGGAGCGGTCATGTCGAATAACAAGCTCAATGGCTCCTGGGCGCTGTTCCCGGAGGAACTGGGATATGTTGCCGACTCGTCCATCCACGACTTCAACAACACGGTTGCGTGGGTCATCCCGGCTTCTGTCGAGGTCTCCGATGCTCCCTGGCTGAGCTGCTCCGGCTATGTCATGACCGAGCCGGGCTCTTCCGCGGCGGCTTCCGCGGCGCTGAACGGCAAGGAGGTCAGGGACATCGCCGGCTGCACGCCGTTCGTCGTGGCGAACACCGCGAACGGCTCCATTACGCCGGCCGGTACCTATGCGGTTCCTGCGGAAGTTTACGGCCTTTCCACGACCCTGACCGTCAGCGCGGCGGAGGGCTATAAGATCGCCTCGATCACTGTGGACGGCAAGACCACCGAAGTCACCGATTTCGTGCAGGACTACACCTTCAACTATACCTTCTCCGCGGCATCCACCGGCATTGATGCGGCCTTTACGGCCCTGGCCGAGGGTGAGAAGGAGACCCGTACCTTCTCCACAAGCGGTACGAGCTATGCCTACACCGAGATCATCCCCGGCGCAGTGGCGGACGGCGCCGAGCTGCCCGACGATCTGTATAAGGTCGAGGATCCCAACGCCTCCGTCACGGACTATGTCCACGCGCTGGGCGTTTCCACGGGTGTGTTCTATAAGAACGGTGATAGCCTGTATAAGGAGGTCTATTCCTCGCAGGCCACCGAGGTCGAGTATCTGACCAAGGCGGAAGTCATCAACGGTATGTATGAGACGCAGGGCCTTGTCTACGGCGAGGACTATGACATCATCCGCCTGCACAACTACTATGCCAATATCACCTCCGGCCCGGCCCGCGGTACGGTCATCATGTACTGCACCTACCTCTACAAGATGGTGGACGAGACCTCGGATGACGGCTCTGTGCTGGACGGTCAGCTCGTCTATTCGGCGGACAATGTCGACCATGCGTCCGTATTCGCGCAGGGCCTCGGTGAGTACACCATCAATGACCTGATCGTGTACTGCTACACCAGCGGCCGCGGCCCGTCCGAGTCCGGCAACTTCTACGGCGTCGGTTCTCAGGTCCATGTCGACGGCGGCACCGAGGGCAAGATCGCAGCAAGCGACATCCACTATGATACCTCCATTCTGCGTCTGAACCAGCCCCAGATCCTGGGTCGCAACAACTCCATCTATGCCACCGGACGCGGACTTGCGATCATTCAGGGCGGTGACATCTTCGCTGCGTCCTCCGGCGGTCACGGCCCCTATGTCTCCCAGGGAGGCCAGATTCTCCTGAACACCGATGGCACGAACCTCATCAACGAGGACGGTTCTGTGAACATCGTCGATCCCGAGGCGACGGAGATCCCCGATTACTCCTATGCCGCGATGGGGCAGGACGAGGACGGCAACAATGTTCTGGTTCTGACCGACCATCCCGACGATGTGACCGTCATCGTGTCCGGCCTGGATGCCGGTACCGCGCTGGCGACCGATAAGGGCGGCGGCACCATCGTCGCGAACCAGGTCGTCACGAAGTGCTATGGCCTGCGCTCCGCCGGTGTTTACACGATCGGCTATTCCGAGAGCTGGGTCTATGTGTTCAACTCTGACTGCACCTCCAACCTTGACGCGGCGCTCTGCTCCGCCTCGGCGGGCTACGGCTTCGCCTTTAACTGCCGTCTGCAGGGCTGCATGGGCCTGAAGGTTCGTGCCTCCGGCAACACCAATACCGAGGACGCCGGTCTGTGGGTCAAAAACAGCCGCATCGCCGCAAGCTATGACGCGCAGGCGGAGGAGGATGCCTATGTTGTCGGTTCTCCCGATGAGTTCATCGCCGAGATCGGGGAAGCGGCAGGCATTGAGCCTCAGGGCGCGAATGAGTCCTACGCCGATTATCTGACCCGCGCCGACGCTGCGCTGTATCAGTATATCGTGGAGGAGGGCAATGCCTACGGCTCCAGCATGAACATCTTCATCGACCCGGCGAACAGCCCCCACTATAACGCGGGCGGCATCACCTGGTGGTATCTCGACCGCTCCAAGACCCCCGGTTATTCGGGCGGAAACAAGTTTGCGGTCATCTACTCCGACGGTTCTCCTGCGGTCGTGAATGTCGATTCCTGCCTGCTGACGAATGATAACTACACGAACTACGGCGTGGAGTCCGAGTGGTGGAACAGCCTGACCGAGGCGGAGAAGGAAATCTACACCCCGGCCGATAACCTCATCGCCTCCGCCGAGAACAGCGGCAAGCTGAATGTCACCTTCGTGAATGAGAACAGCCGCACCAAGTGGGACGTGACCGGCGCTTCCGACGAGACCTGCGAGCTCGTGGGCGACTTCTACGTCGGGCCGAAGAACACCAACGCCGTGAATGCCACGCTCGTGAATTCCGAGTGGAGCGGCACGGTCATCTACGCCGATCCCAGCCTCGCCACCTCCGGCGAGATGGGGGAGGAAGCGGTCGGCTTTGCCTACATCACGCTGACCGAGGGTTCCGTCTGGACGGTCACCGAGGAGTGCACCGTGGCGGAGCTCACCGTGGATGCGACGAGCACCATCATCGGCACGGTTACCGAGAACGCCGACGGTACGTTTACCGTCAGCCCGGCTGCGCCGGCGGCCTCCGCCAGCGGCGAAGCTTCCAAGTAATCACATAGTGGGAAAGAGTCGTCCTTCCGGACGGCTCTTTCTTTACGTTCCGGGCGGCATCGACTTTACACCGGCCGTGGGATTTGGTATAATCGCGTGAAGACAATAGCTTATAAGAGGTGTTATTTATGGACAGAATCATCCGGGCCACAGCCGGGGACGGATATATCAAAATGGCAGTCATCGACGCGCGCGATATGATACAGCGTGCCCGCGAAATCCATAACTGCACGCCGACCGCTGCCGCGGCTTTGGGCCGCACGCTGTGCGCCGCGTCGCTTATGGGGAATATGCTCAAGGAGGAGGACGCGAGCCTCACGATCCGCGTGCAGGGCGACGGCCCTGCCGGACAGATCATCGCCGTGTCGGACTCGGACGGCAATGTCCGCGGTATCATGGAAAATCCGGCGGTGAATCTTCCGCTTCGTGCGGACGGGAAGCTCGATGTCGGCGGCGCCGTGGGCCATACCGGTATGCTGGTGGTCAGCCGCGACCTCGGCCTCAAAGAGCCGTATATCGGCTCGGTAGAGCTCGTGAGTGGGGAGATCGCCGAGGACATCACGGCGTATCTGCTCGAGAGCGAGCAGGTTCCGTCCGCGTGTGCGCTGGGCGTGCTGGTGGACACGGACACGTCCATCAAGGCGGCTGGCGGCTTCATCGTGCAGCTCATGCCCGGGGCGGAGGAGGAGCTCATCACGCGCCTTGAGGACAACATCTTCCTCATGGATCAGCTCACGACCATCCTCGACGAGGACGGCGCGGAGGCGCTGTTCGCGCAGGTTCTGAAGGGCTTTGAGTACCACATCACCGAGCAGTACCCGGTGGCGTACAAATGCAACTGCAGCCGCGAGCGCTTTGCTAAGGCCATCTCGACCATTGACCGTGCGGACCTCATCGACATGGTTTTGGCCAAACAGGATGCGGAGATATCCTGCGATTTCTGCGGATCGAAGTACGTTTTCACCTACGACGAGCTTCGCGCGATGGCGCTGGCCGGGAAGAACGACAAGGAATAAAATATCCCATTAGTAAATCCTCCGTATGGTGTCAATCATACGGAGGATTCTTTTCGGTTTGCAGACGGAAAGACCGCAGGGAATAGCGGCCTGGGCAGGATGTTGAATTTTATATGATAGAAAACGCCGCACAAATTCCGGAAAATAAATTGGAAATTGTATGTATGATCCAGCTCGGAATAATGGAGCCATTGGCATACTTTTCATTGATATATCCCATACACCAGGCAATAGCGCCTGTAAAGAATATAATCAAAACAACCTTTAACGCTCCTGCCAGCGAGAAAAACATCACGCCATGCAATAATCCGAATAATAAAGCCTGTATTATATTTGCCGTGGTAAAGCCAACTTTATTTGTCATCCTTTTCAACAGAAATCCTCTGAATAAAATTTCCTCCGGAAAGGCCGTATTAAAGGCAGCATATACAACGATTGCCGGCATTGCGTTTACCCCAAGCCCCGCAAATTCGGAAGTCGCCGTCTCAATACCTCTTATCAAATATAGAGTGAACGCTCCGAATAATAAAAAAGCAACAGATAATATACTGGTAGCCGCGAAAGTTTTCGTACCGCCATCAATTTTTTTCAGCCCAATCCACTGTGAGAATTTTTGTTGTTTTCTTGCCGTTACAAACCACCAAATAAAAGGAACAATGGCAAACAGAATAATTTGGAATATGCTGCTCACGGTTTTGTTGATAAATAAAGTCATAAGATTCCTCCAAACCCTGATTTATCGTACACTTTTGCTGAATTCTATCAATAGAACACGAAAAAGTCCGCTATCCGTACAGAAATCGCCCGAAGAAATCCGGGACTTCTTCGGGCGGTTGGAATACTGCTTGATGGGCGCCGCCCATGGTTCCGGGATTATTCGCGGAGAATCATTTCAGGTCGTCGTCATAGACGGCGCGCTGACCGCCGATGAACTTCGGTCGGACACGGGCGGATAAGACCAAGGCTTCACCGATGCGGTTGTGGGCGAGCCGGACGGGGACGGCGACCTCCTTGAGGTGCATACCGATGAGGGTGCATCCGATGTCAAGGCCCGCGTCGGCGCGGATATGCTCGAGCGCGACGGGCTGCTCAAAGCCGTGGTATGCCGCCGTGGCAAAAGAGCCTCCGGCCTTGGGCTGCGGAACGACGTTTACGATGTCCGCGCCGGGCACGGCGGCGGCTTCGGTGATGATGGCGCGGTTCAGATGCTCGCAGCACTGGGCGGCGAGATAGATGCCGCGTGGTTTCAGCACGGACTGGATGCCCTCGAACAGAGCCTGTCCGATCTCCGGGGCGGAAAAGCTGCCGATCTTATGCCCGGTGACTTCGCTGGTGCTGCAGCCGACGACCACGATCTGGCCGGGGCGGAGCTTAGCCGTTTCCACGAGTTCTTCCATGGCGGCCGCGGCTTCGGCGGCGTATTGTTCGAGAGTGTTCATGGGTATTACTCCTTTTCCGGAATGGATGTTTCAGGGTGCGCCAGCTTCTGCAGCCGTGTCGTGAGCGGCTTCAACAGAACGCCGCAGATCACGGCGTTTCCGGCGCAGTGGAGAAGGTCATAGGGGATGCCGGCGACAAAGAACGAAAAGGCGAGCTGCCAGCCGCCCACGATCAGCGACTGAACGCAGCAGAGCGTGCCGAAAAACAGGCCGAACAGCGCGGCGATGATCGTCCACGCCGTCCATGACAGGTCAAAGCGTTTGAGAAGCACGACGACGGCAACCAGGATTCCCCAGATGTAGAGATAACAGTAGAACCACCAGCCAAAGCCATACAGAAGCCCCTCCAGCAGCACGAAAATATAGCAGGGATACAGGGCCTTCCAGCCGTAGACCAGCGCCGTGCACATGAGAAACAGCGTGACCGGCTCGATGTTCGGCAGGAAGGACATGGCCTCCTTGGCGGCGACGGTGATGGCCGCGATCAGGCTCAGGCTGACAAGCTCACGCGCTGCGAGCTTCATATCAGTAGGTCATGATATAGAAGTCGTAAACGTCGCCGTCCTCGATGGGCTGCGTGTCAACGCCGTACTCGGCCATGGTGCCGTTTGCGTCATACATCCAGTATGCGCCCTCGGCGTCGTTGGCATACTCGCCGTCAACGGTCTTGACAAACAGGCCGTATTCGGTTTCGTCCCCGTCGAGCAGGTCATAGGGTTCAAGCGCTTCCGCCAGATATTTTGCGGTCGTCTCGAACGTGTTGGTGTACGTGCTCTCATCGGTGTGCGTGACGTTCACGGTGATCTCCTTAACTCCCTCAAGCGCACCGGGCCGGAAGGTTGCCCAGACGACAAGGAGGGCTATGACCAGAACGATCGCGACGGCCACGATGATGAGCGTCGTTTTTTTCTGTTTGGACATACTACTCATTGTTTTATACTTCCTTTCTATATTCAGGGTATTTCTACCCCGTGTCCAAACAAAAATTATACAAAAACATCGGGTCAAATACAAGCCTGTGCCGGAAAAAATCGCCGCATTTCCCCCTTATTCGGAAACGCGGCGATGTTTTTATTCGTTTATCCAGGCGTGATAACGCTCCTCAATGCGGCAGTCGGGGTTCGGATAGATTTTGCAGAGCAGAGCGCGCGTCTGGTATGCACCGCCGATGGGATCGTGAGGCGGCGCGCAAATGGTGAGGATGTTGGCATTTGATTCGTCCCAGCCATAGCCGGGCGCGGACGCCTCGGGGTACCACCAGCCCATTTCGCAGTTGACGATGCCGTCTGGCATATCGGCAAGAAGCTGTGCCTTCTGGGTGATGCGCCCGCGGGCGGTCTCGATAAAGACCCATTGCCCGTCCTTTATGCCGTACCGGGCGGCGGTGGCGACGCTCATGGACACAAGCGGGAAGGGATGCTGGCGGCGCAGGGATTTGATCTGCCGGTTGTTGGAAATGAAAAACGGCATCGTGCGGCTGCCGGTGGTCAGAATCAGAGGGTAGTCTGCGAGCATATCCGGGCGGCTGACCGGCGTTTCGGGCGGCTCGTACCAGGCCGGGAGCGGATCGGCGCCGGCCTTTTCCAGGATGGTTGACCACAGCTCAAACTTTCCGGTCGGGGTGTGGAAGCCGCGTTGGCGGTAGGAGAGGTATTCCCGCTCCGGCGCGATCCAGCCGAGCGTTTTGAAGCGCTCGAAATCGATCCCGGCGTATTCCGGGCGGCGGCGTCCCAGCTCGGCGAGAATGCCGTCGAGGATATCCCGCTGGCTGTCCGCGCCGTAATCGAGGCCCATGCGCTGGGACAGCGCGAGAAAAACCTCCTCATCGGCGCGGCATTCGCCGACCTGCACGACCTTCTGCATACACAGAGCCGCGACATCGCCGAATTCCGGCATACAGAACACGCTGTCCACCTCGGGCCACAGCGCGGCCGGGAGGATGATGTCCGCAAGCTCCGCCGTCGGAGTCATGAAAAAGTCCATATACACGAAAAATTCCAGAGCGTTCAGACAGTCGAAGGTGTGGCGGCTGTCGGCAACGGAAAGGAGCGTGTTGTTTGCGCTGGAGAGGAGGGCGCGGATCGGATAGGGCTTTCCGGTTCGGATCGCGTCGAGCGTGAAATAGGGGTGCGCGAAGAGCTTCGGCGAGGCCGTGCCGTTGCAGAGCGGATAGGGCCCGGAGATGCACTTTTCGATCTGCTCCGGGCTGAGCCGGTCGAGGAGAATATCCGCCGTCGGCGCGATCTCCATGCTCTCCACAAACCCGCCGGGAACGTCGTAGTTTCCGGTCAGGGCCGGGATCATGAAGATGGCGCGGCAGGTCTGCAGGGCGTTTGTGCTCTGCTCGATGGCGGTGCCCCATTCAAGCGCGAGGGGCCTTATGGAGGCGATGAGATGCGCGGCCTCTGTGATCTTTTCGGGGGGAAGCCCGGTAATCTCCGCGACACGGGCAAGACCGTATTCCGCACACCGGGCGGCAAGTGCGTCAAAGCCGTAGGTATAGTTTTCCACAAAGTCGCGGTCATAGAGCTTTTCCTGAATCAGGATGTTCAGGATGCCCATGGCCAGAGCGCCGTCCGTGCCGGGGCGCAGGGGCAGCCACAGCTTCGCGGCGCGGGTCAGCTCATTGGGCTTGGGGTCGACGACGAGGAGCGGGATGCCCTCCCGGACGGCGTCTCTGATGAGAAAGGTCAGCTCGCCGTCCGCGCCGGAGATGGCGGGGTTTGCGCCCCATACGAGGATGCCGCCGGGACGGACATCGCCGTAATAGTCCACACCGGCGAAATGCCCGCAGCAGAGCTCGCCGGCATTTTTGCGCGGGCCGAGACAGATGAGCGCGCCGGAGGAGGTCGCGTTCGGCGTGCCGAGGACATTGGCAAAGCGCCAGAACTGGCTCAGATGATGGCGGCCCGTGCCGGAGATGAGCGCAATGCTTTCCGCGCCGTAATCGCGGATGTAGCCGCTTAGTTTTTCGGCGATCGTGTCGAGAGCCTCGTCCCAGGTGATGCGTTCCCATTGACCGCTGCCCTTCGGGCCGATGCGGCGCAGGGGATGGGTGAGACGGTCCGGGTGATACATCTGTTCAAGGATGCTCATGCCCTTGACACAAGCGCGCCCATGATTGAGCGGGCCGTCCGGATCGGGGCGGACCTTCGTCACGCACCCCTCCTCGACGGTGAGAATGTGCATACAGCCGCCGTGGCATCCGCGGCACGCCGTTTTATACTCGGCCATAGCCGACCTCCTTGCGTTATGCCTGCGTATTCGGTTCTGCGCTGGGCTCACGGCTTGCGCCGGGTTCACCGCTTCCGCCGGGGCCGCCGCGCATACGGTTCGAGGTGATCGTGTCCGTCATTTCGATCGAAACGATGTTATCGCCCATCGTGAGTGTATAGGTCTGACCGACCTGAATATCCGGGGAGGTGATGACGACGCAGTTGAAGCTGTGGGCAAAGGCGTATTCGCAGATCAGATTGCCGTCGGCATCCGTGAGCGTGACCGATGTGCCGTCCGGGCAGTATTCCGACTGCGTGTAGTAGATGGCGGGCTGGGCGTTATCGGCCGCCTCGGGCGATTCCATCATGCCGGAATAGCCCGCCGCCATCACCGTGCCGCCGGAGAAGATGAGCTCACCGCGCTCGCCGGAATCAAGCGCCGCGTCCCAGTTGGTGGACGGGCCGCTGACATAGACAAGGCCGCCCTCGACATAAAGATTGCCGTTGGAGTCGAGACCGTCGCCGCCGGAATCCACGATCAGCGTACCGCCGGTGACGCGGAGCAGGGGCATATCGCTGCTGTCCGTTTCCCCGGAGGCTTCGCCGGAGGGGAAGGGGAACATACCGCCGCCGTTTGCGTTCAGACCGTCGTCCTTGGCGACGATGCTGACATACCCGGCGTTCTGGATGATGGAGGGCGCTTCGAGACCCTCGTAGGCCAGCTGAATATCAATGCTGCCACCGTCGATGGTGAGCGCGGTGTCGCTGTGGATGCCGTCATCCCCGGCGCGGATAAGGAGGGTGCCGTCCGAAATCGAAATATCGCCGCCGCTGTGAACGGCGTCGTCTGCGGTGTTGAGGGTGATGCTGCCGCCCGCGATCACGATGCCGGTTTCGGACTTAAGTCCCTTCTGACTGCCGCTGTCGGTGGTGTCAAAATCCCAGGAATCGCCCATATCATCGGAGGCGGTTTCGGTCGTCTGCTCGGAGGAGGGGTCGCGGCGGGGGCCGCCCATCATGGCGGAATCGCTGGTTTTCATGGCCGTCTCGTTTGCGCCGCCGCCGGAGACGATGTTCAGCTCACCGCCGGTGACGGTCAGGCCTCCGTCGGCCTGCACGGCGTCCTGCGAGGCGGTGATGTCAATCGTGCCGCCGCCGATCGAAATATCCGTCTTGCTCTTGATGCCGTCGTTGGAGGCGGCGACGGCTATGCGCCCGCTCTCGACGGTGATGTCGTCATTGGAGGCGATGCCGTTATTCAGAAAACCGTTGACCGTCAGCGAGCCGCTGCCGCGGATCGTCAGCGGACATTTGGCCCGGAGCGCTGCGCCGGAGGCGGTTTCGTCCGCCAGAGGCAGGATCTCCACGCCGCTTGTCAGCACGTTTTCCGTGCCGTCTGCCAGCTCCACGACCGCTGATCCGGCGGACTTGATATAGATCACCTCGTCGTCCTCATAGGTGAGGTCGCAGCCGTCGAGAATCAGCGTGACAAGATCGTTGTTCGCGGAGACCTCAATGCGGGCGTTCCCGGAGGTGCCGGTGATGCGATAGATTCCGCCGGCGTCGATGGATACCGCGCCGTCATCGTCGATTGACGCACCGGAGCCGGCAATCTGGAGGCTCTTGCCGGAAAATGCGAGTACGGTCTCGTCAGCGGCAGGAGCCGTTTGTGCGGCCGCACCCGAGGCGCAGCCGGGCAGGAGCAAAAAGCACAGCGTCATGCAAAGCAGAGCGGGGAGGATTCTGAATTTCATAAAAAACTCCTTCCTATAAAAAGAGATCACCGGAGCGTTGCGACATCGCTCCGGTGATTTCTTATGGATTGAGGACAAAATGAAAAAGATGAAACTGTCTCTTGCAAGTATTATTTTAACGGCCGAGTATTACAAAAGAAAGTGCAAGAATGTTTCAAAACTATTAAATTCGCAAAAATTTTGCGTTCATTCCAGTCCAAATCCCCACCAGAGGTCGTTCGGCATGGGATAAGAGAGCGTGCGGTTCATGGCGGCCAGCACATAGGGACGGCTCTCGCCGGGGCCGTCAAAAAACAGCGGCGTGCGGACGATGTATTCCCCGGCGGGACATTTGCGGGAAATACCGGCGACCGAACGCAGTACGTCCTCGCCGGGGGCAAGCAGCTCGCGGATATGGCACACGCCGCCGTCGTCCGTTTCCACGGCGGCCAGACTGTTTGCGAGGACGAAAAACTCCATGCCGGTCACTTCCATGAGATCGAAAAATTCCATCGGGAAGGTGACGTGGGGCATACGGCCGAGAAGCTCCTCGCGCATACCGGCGTACCGGAGGGCGGGTACGGGGACTGCATCGCAGGGCGCTGTCCCGGACAACGTATCCCGTGTCAGACGTGCCTCGCGCACATAGCTCAAAGGCTTTGCGCCGGAGGCGTTTTCATAGAAAGGGTAGAGGCTTCTCTCGGCGGGGAGAACGGCGGCGGCGTCCGCGGTTTCGAGCGCCCTGTCGCTGGCGGCCCGGTATACCGCGCGGCCGATGCCCTGACCGCGGTATTCCGGCAGCGTGGCAAGCGCGTAGGTATAGCCGGCGGTCAGGCGGTTCTCGCGGTACGGATTGAATGTCCCGCCGGGCAGAATATACATGGCCGAGACGACCTTTCCGTCCGCCTCCGCGACGACGCAGGCGTCCTTACGGAGAAATTTTTTAAAAAAGCAGTCGATATACTCGTCGCTGTCGCCGAAGGCGAGCTTCCAGAGCGCCCGGAGCTGCGGCCTGTCCTCCTTTTTCCAGGAACGGATCCGATCATCAATCATCTTGAATAAGCACCGTATATTTTTCCACCATGTGATCCGGGCGGTAGCTTTCCTTGGCCTGACGCAGGGATTCGTGGCCCATGTCGTCCTCCCGGTTGATCCACAGGATCGAAGGATATTTTTTGCGGATATAGCGCACAAATTCGCGGTTCACCATGGTGTATGCGCCGTTTATGTCGGCATAGGCCTTTTCAAAGTGAACGACAAAGGTGTGCTCGCAGACGGGCTCGCCCAGCGTGAAGGCGGCGGGTTTTCCGTCAATGCGGAGGATGCCGCCCGAAAGGCCGAGCGCGTCGTAATGCTCAAAGGCACGGCAGATCGCCATATACTCGTCGCTGGCGCCGATGTCGTTGTCCTCGGGATTGGCGGCGTTCCACCTGTCGAGCAGCGCCATGCAGTCCGGAAAATCCGCCGTCGTGAGCGGCGCAAAGGTCCAGTTGTTTTCCGCCTCGAAGCGGTTTATGTGGTTGCGCTTGCCGTGGAGCTTTTTGCCTGAGAGGGTATCAAGCTTTTCGGCGCTGTAAATGTAGTCCCAGAGCGGGCGCTCGGTCTCGATGGAATAGTTTCGGCCCGCAAACAGCTCCGGAAGCAGCGGAAGATGTTCCTTTGTCACGCCGCGGAGCGTGAACGGGAAGCCGTGCGCCCTGGCATAGGCCTCCATTTCCGCGAGAACGGGGGCTAGATCGCCGGTGCCGACGGGCCAGGCGAAAAACGGGGCTTCGTCGTAGCAGGGAAGAACAATCACGCGATCGTTCAGCCGTCCGACAAGCTGATGGAAGGATTTATCCCAGAGGAAGATGTTTCCGAAGTTGAAGTCCGCGCTCGAGGAGCCTTCGGCCCAAACGAGGGGGTCGATCCAGGCTTTATCCCCGAGCGATACGGGGTGTAATTCGATCATGACAGTTTTTGAATCTCCTGCTGTAAATGCTTTAGATCAACAAAGGTTTCCGGGCGTTTCGACGGATCGCGCAGCAGTGCGGACGGGTGGTAAAGCGCCATGCACGGACGGCCGGCGGCCTCAAACCACTGGCCGTGCTCGCGGGTGATGCGGAAATCGGGCTTGATGAATACCTGCGCGGCGATGCGCCCGAGGAAAACAAGAAGCTTCGGGTTGACAAGCTCGATCTGGCGGTGGAGCCAGCCGATGCAGGCGTCCTGCTCGTTGGGCAGGGGATCGCGGTTACGGGGCGGACGGCACTTGACGATGTTCGCGATATAGACCTTTGTCCGGTCGAGGCCGATGATTTCCATCATGGTATCGAGCAGCTGTCCGGCCGGGCCGACAAAGGGCTCGCCCTTCAAATCCTCCTGCTCGCCGGGGCCTTCGCCGATGAACATGACGTCGGCGTTCTCGTTTCCGACGCCAAAGACGAGGTTCGTGCGCGTGCGTCCCAGCTCACAGCGCCCGCAGCCGGCGCACTCGCGCTTTAAAGTTTCCCAGCTGTCCATAGGCGTATAAGCTCCGGGGTGATGATCTGGCTCCAGGTCTCCATGCCCTCCGCTTCCTCCGACAGGGAGGCAAGGGGCGTAAAGCCGCCTTTGAGCTTTTCGGTCTCGCGCACGGAAACGCTGCCTGTGGTGGTCAGCGTGAAGAAGAAGCCGAGGTGGACGCTGCCGACGTCGTTAGCGTTGTCGTTTATGAGGCCGCGCAGGGTCAGCGTACCGAAATCCTCGATGTCGACCTCTTCCTCGATCTCGCGGCGCAGGCAGTTCATGAGCCAGTCGCCGCCAGCCTCATCGATCTCGTTGATGTGACCGCCGACGCCGAGGCTCATCAGGCCGTGGAGGCGCGCCTCGCCGCCCTTGTTGAGACGGCGCGTGGCAAATACCTCGCCGCCGCGCACAATGGCGACATAGGGGATGATCTGCTTGTATTCCGGGCTTTCCTCCGCCGTCGGACGGGCCAGAAACAGCCCTTCCGAGGCGATGAGCTCCAGAACCTCCTGTTCGCGGCCGGTGATCAGACCGTTTTCAGCCACGATGTCCCCGAGGGAGGCGGTTTTTACGACCAATACGTTTTCCATGTTGACGTTCGTCCTCTTTTCTTAATCCAGCTCGCTCTGGCCGGTATAGAGCATATAGTAGCGGCCCTGCTGCTCGAGCAGCTCGTCATGGCTGCCGCGTTCGACGATCTCGCCGTGCTCGATGACGACGATCGCGTTGGCGTTGCGTACCGTGGAGAGACGATGCGCGATGACAAAGACCGTGCGGCCCTCCATGAGGGTGTCCATGCCCCTGTCGATGAGCTTTTCGGTGCGGGTATCAATGGAGCTTGTGGCCTCGTCGAGGATCATGACCGGGTGACGGGCGACCGCGGTGCGTGCGATGGCGAGCAGCTGACGCTGGCCCTGGGAGAGGTTCTGTCCGTTTCCGGTGATCATGGTGTTGTAGCCGTCGGGCAGACGGGTGATGAAGCCGTGGGCGTTGGCGGCCTTGGCGGCGGCGATGCACTCCTCATCCGTCGCGTCGAGCTTGCCGTAGCGGATGTTGTCCATGACGGTGCCGGTGAAGAGGTTCGTGTCCTGCAGAACCATACCGAGACTGCGGCGCAGCGCGGACTTTTTGATGTCCTTTATGTCGATGCCGTCAAAGAGGATGCGGCCGCTGTCGATCTCATAGAAGCGGTTGATGAGGTTTGTGATCGTGGTTTTGCCCGCGCCGGTGGAGCCGACAAAGGCGATCTTCTCGCCGGGCTTTGCCCAGACGGTGACGTCTTTCAGAACGGGCTTTTCCGGAACGTAGGAGAAATAAACATCCTCGAGCCGGACGTTGCCCTGCACCTCGCGGAACTCATACGAGCCGTCCTCCTGCGGGATCTTCCAGGCCCAGAAGCCGGTGCGCTCGCCCTTTTCTGTCTCGGTGAACGTGCCGTCGTCCGCACGGTTCACGGTGACGAGGGCAACGGTGCCTTCATCCGACTCCGGCTCGTGGTCGATGACGGCGAAGATGCGCTCCGCGCCGGCGATGGCGGAGAAGAGGTTGATGGCCTGGTTCGAGATCATGTTGATGGGCATCGTGACCTGACGGATATAGTTCAGATACACGCCGAGACTGCCGATGGAGAAGCTTCCGGCGAAGGTCATGAAGCCGCCGAGAACCGCCGTCACGGCGTAGCAGATATTCATGATGGCGTTCATCGTGGGGAAGATGGCGGAGCCGAGGAACATCGCGTAGATCGAATTCTCGCGGTACTCGTCGTTCAGGCTGCCGAAGGTCTCCTTGGCGCGCTCTTCGTAGTTGAAGGCCTTGACGACCTTGAGGCCGTCCAGCATCTCCTCGATATTGCCGTTCATGATGCCGAGGGCGGCCTGCTGCTTTTTGAAGAGGATCTTGGAGTACTTGCCGACGCCCTTCACCAGGATGAGGGAAAGGGCGATCGTGATGAAGGTGATGATGAAGAGCTTCCAGCTCAGGAGGATCATCAGCACGATCGTGCCGACGAAGGTGATGATGCCGGAGATGAACTGCACAAGACCCTGCTCCAGCGCCATCTGCACGTTATCGGCGTCGTTTGTGAAGCGGCTCATAAGCTCGCCGTGTGTATGCTGGTCGTAGTAGGTGATGGGCAGATCCTGCAGCGCCGAGAAGAGATCCCGACGCAGGGCGTTCGTGGACCACTGTGCCAGCGTCATGCAGGCGCGGGAGGTGAAGTAGGTCGCCACCGCGCTGGCGAGATAAATACCGGCGAGGATGAGAAGCTGGATCGCGAGCGCGGAGTAATCCTTCTCCGGCTGCGTGATGAGCGGAACGATGTAGTCGTCGATGAGCGGCTTGAGGTAATAGCTCGCGACGAGGGAACAGCCGGTGGAGGCCAGCATCAGAACAAGGATCAGAACAAACAGGCCTTTTTTCTTGCCGGCATAGCCGAGGATGCGGAGAAGCGTGCCCTTTGTGTCCTTGGGCCTGCGGAAATCACGTCCGCCGCCGGGACCGGGGCCGCCGGTGACGTTTTTGTAGATGCGCGCGTCGTTCGTGTCAACGCTGTCGACTGCGATACGCTCTTTGAGCTGCTGCAGGATGGATTTGCGTTTTTCAGCCATTGGACAGCGCCTCCTTTACCTGCGAAGTGTAGATGTCCCGATAGATGGGGCTCGACTGCATCAGCTCGTCATGCGTTCCGATGCTCTCGATGCAGCCGTTGTCCAGAACGATGATCTTATCGGCGGTCACGACGGAGGAGATGCGCTGGGCGATGATGAACACGGTCGTGTCCTTCAGCTCGCGATGGAAGCTTTCGCGGATGCGGCCCTCGGTGTCCGAGTCCACGGCGCTGGTGCTGTCGTCAAGAATGAGAATGGCGGGGTGCTTGAGCATGGCCCGTGCGATGCACAGGCGCTGCTTCTGACCGCCGGACACGTTCGTGCCGCCCTGCTGGATGAAGGTGTCGAGGCCGTCGGGCATCTCGGAGACGAAGTCCCAGGCCTGCGCGTTTTTCAGCGCGGCGATGATCTCCTCGTCGGTGGCGTCCGCCTTGCCCCAGAGGAGGTTGTCGCGGATGGTGCCGGTGAAGAGGACGTTGTTCTGCAGAACCATGCCGATGCCGTCCCGCAGATCTTCGATGCGGTAATCGCGCACATCGGTTCCGTCAACGAGAATGCGGCCCTCCGAAGCGTCATAGAAGCGGGGAATGAGGTTCACAAGGCTTGACTTGCCCGAACCGGTTCCGCCGACAATGGCGATGGTCTCGCCGGGCTGTGCGGAGAAGGAGAGGTTTTTGAGAACCTCCTCACCGGTGCCGGTTTTCGCATAGCGGAAGCTGACGTTTTCAAAGATTACGGAGCCGTGATCCTGTGCAATGATGTGCTCAGGAGCGTCAGGCTTGGAGCGGATGTCGGGTACGGTGTCGAGAACCTCGGCAATACGTTTGCCGCAGGCAAGGCTGCGGGTGTACTGCATGAGAACCATGGAGAACATCATGACGCTCATCATGATCTGCGTCAGATAGCTGACGACCGCGAGAAGCTGGCCGGACTGGATCTCGCCGGTGGCGACCATTTTGCCGCCGAACCAGTACAGGCACAGCGTGACCGCGTTCAGGACGATCGTTGCGAGGGGGTTGAGGGCGATGATGACGCCGACGGCGCGCAGGTTTGCGTGGGTGAGCTCATCGTTGGTCTTGCGGAATTTCTCGCGTTCATGATGCTGGCGGACAAACGCCTTGACAACGCGGATGGCGATGAGGTTCTCCTGAATATCGGCGTTCATGGCGTCGAGCTTTTTCTGGACAAGCTCAAAGAGCCGGTCAACCATACGCATCATGCTGATGACGCCGATGAAGAGAACGGGAACCGCGATGAGGTAGATGAGCGCGAGCTTCCAGCTGTACGTCATAACGATGATGACCGCGACGATGAGCTGGAACGGGGCCTGAATAAATGTACGCATCATCATCTGCACGGAGTTCTGAAGCTGACGCACGTCGCTCGTGGTGCGCGTCACGAGGCTGGCGGTCGAGAAACGGTCGATGTCGCCGAAGGAGAATTCCTGAATGTGGTGGAACATGGCGACGCGCAGGTTCGAGCCGAAGCCGTTCGCGGCACGGGAGGCGTGCCATGTGCTGATGAAGCCCGAAATCATGCTGATGATGGCGAGCAGGGTCATGAAAAGACCGCAGCGGATGATGTAGCTCCGGTCTCCGGAGGCCACGCCGATGTCCACGATGTTCGACATGAGCGTGGGGAGCGCCAGCGTGACCAGCGACTCCAAAAGGACGAAAATAGGCGTCAGGAACAGGGATTTTTTATACTTTCCCCAGTACCTGGTGAGGATCTTTCCCATGGGTAAATGCAGCTCCTTTAACAATGCTTTCAAATATACAGAATAATTATATCGGATGTTGTGCGGGCAGATAAGAACAATTTGTAAATTCTGCCATGTATGCCAAATCTATGGTATATTACACCATTTAATAATTAATGTCAATCGAAAGACAAGTCCGGTCAAATGCGGCGGTGCAGGCATATCGGAGCGGGACGGGCCATAGACTTGTCCCGTGGGGGTGATGGGATGTCGGAATGGGAGGCGGCGGCTGCGCTGCTGCCGGGAACGATGCGTCGGGCGGCGGATTGCCTTTCCGGGCCGGAGAAAGCCCGCTGTGAGGAGCTGCGCCTGCGGTGCGGCTATCCGCTCATGGCCCGGCTGGAGGGCCGGGAACGTGCCCTCGGGGACGCGCCGGTGACGGAGGCCGAGCTGCGCGCCGTGCTGGAAACGGCGACGAGGTCATCCTTTCATGCGGCGCAGAGCGCTCTCAGCCGGGGGTATATCACGGCGCCGGGCGGCGTGCGTGTCGGCGTCTGCGGCACGGCGGTCATGAGCGGAACGGATACGACGGGCCTGCGTGCGATCTCGTCGCTGTCCCTGCGTATCCCGCGGGCTGTGACCGGCTGCGCGGACGGTATATGGAACGGGATCACGGCGGGCGGTTTTTCCTCCCTTCTGATTCTGGCTCCGCCGGGCGGAGGCAAAACGACCCTTCTGCGGGAGATTATCCGGCGTCTGTCGGAGAGCGGGTATGTCGTGTCGGTCGCGGATGAGCGCAGCGAGATCGGGGGAGACGGCCGGTTTGACCTGGGGCCGCATACGGATGTGATGACCGGTGCGCCCAAGGCTCTGGCGGCGGGAATGCTGCTGCGGGCCATGAACCCGGCGGTGATTGCCATGGATGAGATCACGGATCCGGCGGATGCACAGGCGCTCCTGCACGCGGTCGGCTGCGGCGTGTATCTGCTCGCGACGATCCATGCGGCGGATATGGAGGATGTCCGGCGCCGTCCGAACGGGCGTATGCTGCTGGAGGCCGGGGCGTTCAGCCGGTATGTGACCGTGGAGAACTGGCACGGCATCCGGCATTACAGGGCGGGGACGCTGACGTGAAGCTGTGCGGTGCGTTTCTGCTCGCGGCGGCCGGGCTGTGGTGCGGGCTGGCGGCCCGCGCCAGTCTCTCCGGGAATGTAAAACGCTGCGCGGAGCTCTGTCAGCTTCTCGAGCTTCTCACGTTTGAGATCGGCCGCTTTCGGACGCCGCTTCCGGATTTTTTCGCGGAGCGGGCGTCGTCCTTTCCCGGTGCGGCCGGGGATTTCTGCAGGGCGCTGAGCGATGGACTTGCAGACGGGGAAAGCCTGTCCGTGTGCTGGAACCGGCAGATGGAGGCGCTGCCGCCGGAGGAACGGGACATCCTCCGGTCGCTCGGAAATGTGCTCGGCAGCTACGGGGCGGAGGAAGAAGTGGCCGCGGTCGATAGCGCGCTCCATAGGCTGACGCAGCTTCGCGGTGCGCGGGAGCGGGCATTGCGGGAGCAGGGCCGCGTGCGGGTGGGGCTTTGCTCAGCGGCGGGTGTGATGCTGGCGGTGCTTTTGCTGTAAGGAATGACGAAGGATGCACATGAATGTTGATCTGATTTTTAAAATTGCGGCGGTCGGGATTCTGGTGGCGGTGCTGAATCTGCTTCTGAGCCGTTCCGGCAGGGACGAGCAGGCGCTCATGACGACCATAGCGGGGCTTGTGGTGGTGCTGGTGATCCTCGTGCAGGAAATCGCGGGTCTTTTTGACCTGATAAAGAGCCTGTTTGATCTCGGATGACGCTGCTTTTAAAAGCCGCGGTCATAGGCATTACCGGCGCGATCCTGTCACTGCTCCTCAAACGCTCTGCGCCGGAAATGGGGCTTGCGGTGAGCGTGGCCGTGAGCCTGATGGCGGCGGCGCTTGCGATGGAGCTTGTTTCCGGATTTTCGGAGATGCTGACGCTCGTAAAGGAGCAGACGGGGCTGAGCCCCGCAGTGGTCGGGCCGGTGATGAAATGCGTGGGCGTGGGGATCGTCACGCGTATTTCCGCGGATATCTGCAAGGATGCCGGACAGAGCGCCGCCGCCTCTGCCGTGGAGCTGTGCGGGGCGGCCTGCGCGCTCGTGACGGCGCTGCCGCTGATACGCTCTCTTCTGAAGATGATAAGCGAGATGCTATGAAACGACTGATGATTTTTGTACTATGGGTGCTGCTCCTCTCCGTCCCGGCGCTGGCGGTGGATACGGACGGTTTGGAGGCGGCCCTGCCGGAATCCGCCCGGACGATCCTCGGTGATGTGACGGTGCAGGATGTGATGACCGGGACAAGTCTGTTTGAACGGGTGCTGAGCTGGGCCAAAGAACAGCTCGGCACGCTTCTTTCCGGCGCGGCCAAAAGTGCGCTGACGACGCTGGCCGTCACGCTGCTGTGCTCCGTGGCCGGAGCCGTCAGTCCGGACGGGAAAACGCCGGGGTATATGCTGCTCGGCGGGGCGCTCGCAATCATGGGCGTCTGCGCGGGAGATATAAACTCCTTCCTCGGGCAGGTGGGGACGGCGCTCGATGAGCTTTCGGATTTTTCGCGGGCGCTTTTGCCCTGCGTGGCAGGCGCGTCCGCGGCGGTGGGACAGGGAGCCTCCGGCGCGGCGCGGTATACGGTCTCGGCGCTGTTTCTGGATATGCTCATAGCCGTCGGACGCCATGTGATTTTACCGATGATCTATGCCTACGGCGCGGTGAGCACGGCCAATGCCGCCATGCCGGACGGCGCGCTGGGCGGCCCGGAGAAGCTCATGTCCTGGGTCTGCACGGCGCTTCTGACGGCCTTAACGACCGTGTTCACCATGTGCCTGACCCTCTCCGGCGTGATCGCAGGTCACGCGGATAAGCTCGCGGGGAGCGTGGCCAAAAGCGCGATCTCGGCGGCGCTTCCCGTGGTCGGAAAGATCGTCGCCGATGCGGCGGATGCGTATGTCGCGGGGGCAAAGCTTCTGCGCGGCGCGGTAGGTGTATTCGGCGTCGCAGCGGTGCTGGGGGTATGTCTCGGGCCGCTGCTCGGATTGGGTCTGCACTATCTGCTGTTCAAGGCGGCGGCCTGTGTCAGCGAACCGTTTGCGGACGGACGCCTGTCGAAGCTCATCGGCAATGTCGCGTCCTGCTATGGCATGGCGCTGGGTCTCCTGGGGAGCGCGGGGATCATGCTTTTCGTATCGGTCGTACTGGGAACGGAGGTGCTGACGGGATGATGGAATGGGTGCGCGGCGTGTTTGCGGCGTCGCTGTTGAGCAGCATCGCCATGGTGCTTGCTCCGGCGGGACGGGTGAAGGCCGTGACGCGAATGGTATGCGGGATCGTATGCGCGCTGGCGATCGCGTCGCCGCTCCTGACACTCGACATGGACGCTTTGTCGGTCGGCCTCGGGGAATACCGGGAGCAGGCGCGCATCCTGCAGGAGAACGGGGAGGAAGAGGGAAAAATGCTGGAACGCACATACATAGAAGAACAATGCGCCGCATATATATTGGGCAAAGCGGAGGAAAGCGCCGCGGCTGTGGACAGCGTGTCGGTGGAGGCCTGCTGGGATGACGAAGCCCTGTTGTGGTATCCGTGGTCCGTACAGGTGGATGGCGTTTATAACGCCGGACTTTCCCGGCTGATCGAAGGGGAGCTTGGCATTCCCGCCGAACGGCAGAGCTGGAGGGAAGATGGCTGATAAAGGAAAGAAACCTCTGAAGAAGCTGTCGGAATTCCGGTATGTTCTGCTGGTGGCGGCAGTCGGGCTTCTGCTGATCCTGTGGCCGACGGGGAGCGCATCCGCGGAAACGGTCACGGGCCGGGAGGAGGAACTGCGCGTGGCGGCATTGCTGTCGCAGATCGAGGGGGTGGGAGAGGCACAGGTTCTGCTGTCGGACAGCGGAGCGGTGGTCGTATGTGACGGCGCGGACAGCGCCTCTGTCTGCCTGAAGATCACCCGGGCCGTGAAATGCTATACCGGCCTGGGCGCCGATGAGGTGCAAATTTTCAAATCCGAATAATGGGAGGGAGCCAACGTGAGAAGAAATATGAAGAGAAACATCGTCGTTGCGGCGGTGCTGGTTTTTGTGGGAGCGGCGGTCTATCTGAACTGGTCGTATAACAGCCGTTGGGGTTCGGCCGATTCGGCCATGGTGGCGGCGGAGGATGCGGCGATGCTGGCTGCGGATGAGGATTACCTCGCCACCGCCGCGCTGGCGCAGGCGAATACGAATGCCTATTTTGACAAGGCCCGTCTGACACGGCAGTCGAGCCGGGATGAGGCGCTGTCACTGCTTGAGCAGGCCTGTGCCGTCGAGGACGTATCACAGGAGGTCATCGACGAGTCCATGCGCCAGATCAATGCCATGGCGGCCTGGGATCTGCAGGAGAGCCTGCTGGAAAACGAGCTTCTGGCAAAGAACTTTGCCGACTGCGTGGCGCTCGTCTCCGATGAGGGCGTGACGGTTGCCGTTCCGGCGCCGATGGAGGGCCTTACCGACGTGCAGGTGGCCCAGATCACGGAGGCGGTCATTTCCACCACGGATTTCGGCGCAACGGAGCTGAACATCGTGGAAGTGAAGGACTGACGCAAAACTTGAGAGATTTTTCTTTTCTTTTTTCGCGGCTCGTGATATAATCACCCTGTATTGTGAGAATGACACGGAACGACTTCAATACAGGAGGTGCCGTTATGGCGGAAAACTATATCACCAAGCAGCTGGAAAAAGGAACCATCAACATCGCGGAGGACGTGATCGCCGTTATGGTGAGCGCGGCTGTGACCGAGGTGGACGGCGTTGCCGGTTTTGGTGTGGCTACCACGCCGGAGCTCGTGGAGCTGTTCGGACGCAAAACCAACACAAAGGGACTCAAAATTCGCTTTATCGACGATAAGGTCACGATCGACGTTATGGTCAACGTGAAGCTTGGCGGCAGCATCACCGACATTGCCCTGCGCGTGCAGGAGGCAGTGTGCCGCGAGGTGGAGTCCGTTACGGGTATGTGCGCTGTGGTGAACGTCCATGTCACGGGCGTTGTATTCGATAAATAATAACCGCAAACTGAATCGGAGCCCCCTTGCTGCGGGGCTCCTTGTTGTATTTTTTATGGAGACAGAACGATGAAAAGAACTGCCGCAAGAGAGATCGCCATCCAGCTCGGGTTTGCCGTGGTTTCTGCGGGCCTGGACCCGGAAGCCGCCGTCGATGCCTTTTTCGAGCCGGAGCATTATGAGAGCATGAAGGCCGAGGGCGAGCTGTATGCCGAAAAACCCTCGAAGAAGGATCTTGCCTATATCAAGGAGAGCGTCGCGGGCGTGGCCGCGCATCAGGAAGAGCTTGACCGCCTGATCGGCCTGTATGCCAAGGGCTGGCGCACGGAGCGCATTTCCCGCAGCGCGGCTGCCGTGCTGCGGCAGGCGATGTTTGAGATCCTCTATATGCCGGACGTGCCGGACGCCGCGGCCATTGATGAGGCTGTCGAGCTTATGAAAGGATACGAGGACGGCGATGTCGTCGCCTTTGTAAACGGCGTGCTGGGCGGGTTCTACCGTGCGGAGATCCTGCACGAGGAACCCACGGCGGAGGAGAACAAGGCCGATGAGTGAGATGGCGCTGACCGTCTCGCAGCTGAACGCGCACATCAAAGCCCTTGTTGAATCCGACCCGATGCTGGGCCGCGTGACGGTTCGGGGCGAGCTGTCGAACTACAAAATATACCCTTCCGGGCATCACTACTTCACGATGAAGGACGCCGAGGCGAGCCTGAAATGCGTGATGTTCCGTTCCAGCGCGTCGAAGCTGCGTTTCCGCCCGGAGAGCGGCATGAGCGTCACGGCGGCGGGCCGCATCTCGGTCTATCCGCGGGACGGCGCGTACCAGCTCTATGTTTCCGATCTGATGCCGGAGGGAACGGGCGACTTGCAGGTGGCCTTTGAGCAGCTCAAGGCAAAGCTCGAGGCGGAGGGTCTGTTTGACCCCGCGCACAAAAAGCCCCTGCCGCCCTTTCCGAAAAAGATCGCGGTCATCACGAGCGGCGCAGGCGCGGCGGTGCACGACATCATCCGCGTCCTAGGAAAGCGCTGGCCTGCGGCGAAAATTCTGCTGCTGCCCGTCCGGGTGCAGGGCGTTGAAGCGCCGCCGGAGATCGTCGGAGCGATCCGCTATGCAAACCGCTGGAAGGTGGCGGATCTCATCATCACCGGGCGAGGCGGCGGTTCCATGGAGGATCTGTGGGCCTTTAACGACGAGCGCGTGGCGCGGGCGATCTATGAGTCCGAGCTTCCGGTCATCTCGGCGGTGGGCCATGAGCCGGACGTGACCATCGCGGACTATGTGGCGGATCGCCGGGCGGCGACGCCGTCGAATGCCGCCGAGATCGCGGGGCCGGATATGGTGGAGGTCAAGGCGCTCGTCGCGCAGGACGGCATCCGGCTTGAGCAGGCGATGGGGAAAAAGCTCGATATGCTCACCCGTCGGCTGCGGGAGCTTTCGGAGCGTCCGGCACTGACCGACCCGGAGGTGTATCTCGGCGCGAAGCGTATGTCGCTGGATTTTGCGAGAACGTCCCTGGCCGCGGCGGGGGAGGCGCGCACGGCGGCGTGCCGGCGCTCGTATGTGGAGCTGGCGGCGAAGCTCGATGCGCTCAGCCCGCTGAAGGTTCTGAGCCGCGGCTATGCCATTGCCGAGGACAGAGAGGGAAAGCCGGTGCGCTCGGTGGACGATGTCCGCGTGGGCGACCGGGTCGATATAAAGCTGGCCGGGGGAACGCTCGGCTGTCAAGTGGAGGAGATCGATCATGGCTGAAAAAAGCTTTGAGCAGTCGCTGGCGCGGCTGGAGGAGATTGTAAAGCTGCTGGAGCGCGGCGATGCGCCCCTCGCGGAGAGCCTCGGTTTGTTTGAGGAGGGAGCGGGCCTTATTAAATCCTGCGGAAAGCTTCTCGACGAAGCCGAGCAGAAGGTCGTGCAGCTTCGCAAAAGCGCGGACGGCTCGCCGGAAGAGCTTCCGTTTGAGTGAGCGCCATGACGGAGCGGTATAACGAACTGAAAAACGCCGTGGATGCGGCGCTCAAGGGCTATTTTCTGCCGGCCGGGAACGGCATGGACGGGCTGCGCGAGGCCATGCGTTACAGCCTGCTGGCCGGGGGAAAGCGGATTCGTCCGGTGCTTTGCCTTGAATTTGCCCGTTTGGGCGGATTGGAAGCGGCAAAGGCTATGCCGGTTGCCTGCGGCGTGGAAATGCTGCACACCTACAGCCTTATCCACGATGACCTGCCCTGCATGGACAATGATGACGAGCGGCGCGGTCAGCCGACGAGCCATAAGCGCTTCGGGGAGACGACCGCGCTTTTGGCCGGTGACTGCCTGCAGGCGGAGGCGTTTGCCGCAGTCTGCGCGGCGGAGATCGGCGAAGCGGAGCGTTTTCGCTGCTGCCGGATCCTGGCTCATGCGGCGGGTCTTCCGGGGATTTGCGGCGGACAGTATCTCGACCTCATGGACAGCAGCCAAACGGTCGAAGCGCTGAGCGCGGTGGAATACGGAAAGACCGCGACCCTCATGGGCGCTGCCTGTGCTTTGGGCGCGGCGTCGGCGGGGGGCAGCGAAGCCGTGATATCGGACGCGGACGCCTTCGGCGCAGCGCTCGGCATGGCGTTTCAGTGCCGGGACGATATGCTGGACGGCGACGGCTTCTGTGCGCTGCTCGGCGCGGAGAAATGTGCCGCGATGACGGAGATGTATACGGAAAGAGCGCTTGCGCTTCTGGAGCGCTTCCCGGATACCGGCTTTCTGCGCGCGCTGGCGGAGGAGCTGGCCGGGCGCAGTATGTGAGAAACAGAATATTCAGGAATATATGAATATATGCAAAATACACCTTGAAATATGAGGTGTATTTTGTTATTATATAAAGACTTGAAAAGACTTGGAAAATTTATGGAGCCATGCACATGGTTTATCTGGATAAAATCAACAGCCCGGAGGATATCCGGGCATTCAACACGGAGCAGCTTGATGTTTTGTGCGGCGAGATCCGGCAATTTCTCGTGGAGAGCCTGTCAAAGAGCGGCGGGCATCTGGCCTCCAACCTCGGTTCGGTGGAGCTCACGCTGGCGCTGCACCGTGTGTATGATACGACAAAAGACCGCCTGGTTTTTGATGTGGGACATCAGTGCTATGTGCACAAGCTGCTGACCGGACGCATGGGTGGTTTTGAAAATTTTCGCGAGCTTGGCGGGATGTCGGGCTTTCCGAAACCGACGGAGAGCGAACACGACGCGTTTATAGCCGGTCATGCGTCGAACTCCATTTCCGTCGCGCTGGGCATGGCGCGGGCGCGGACGGCGCTGGGCGCGGATTACGATGTGGTGGCGCTCATCGGCGACGGCGCGTTAAACGGCGGAATGGCCTTTGAGGGACTGTCGGACGCCGGGCACAGCGGCGAACCGCTCGTTATCATCCTGAACGACAACGGGATGTCCATCAACCGCGGCGTCGGCGGGATCGCGCAGATGCTCGGCCGCCTGCGGACAAAGCCCGAATACATCAATTTCAAGCGCTGGTATCGCGGTGTTGTGGCCGATCGGCAGCCCCGCGTATATCAGTTCACGCACCGGGTGAAGCGCTGGATCAAAGAACGCGTGATCCCGGACAATATGTTCGACGATTTCGGCTTTGAATACCTTGGCCCTATGGACGGGCACGATATTCCGAAGCTTGAACAGGCGCTGCGTTGGGCGCGGGAGCAAAAAAAGCCCTGCCTCATACACGTCATCACCCAAAAGGGCCACGGCTACACGCCGGCCGAGAAGTCGCCGGATCTGTTCCACGGCGTCGGCGCCTTTGACCCGGTGAGCGGGGAATCCAAAGTGTCCGGGACGGACTTCTCTGCCGTTTTCGGAAAAACGCTCACGGAGCTTGCGGATGCGGATGAGCGCGTTGTGGCCATCACGGCGGCGATGGCGGAGGGGACAGGCCTTGTTCCGTTCCGTCAGGCGCATCCGAAGCGCTTTTTCGACGTCGGCATCGCGGAGGAACACGCCTGCGCGATGGCGGGCGGTATGGCGGCACAGGGACTGGTTCCGGTGTTTGCGGTGTATTCCACGTTTCTTCAGCGAAGCTATGATATGCTCATCCACGATGTTTCGCTGATGGGACTTCATGCCGTGTTCGGCGTGGATCGGGCCGGCATCGTCGGAAAGGACGGGCAGACCCATCAGGGCTCGTTTGACGTGTCCTATCTCACAAGCGTGCCGGGGATGACGGTCTATTCGCCGTCCAGCTTTGCCGAGCTGCGTACGATGCTGCGCCGGGCGGTGCTGGAGGAGACCGGGCCGGTGGCGGTGCGCTATCCCCGCGGCGGGGAGGGCAGCTATACGGAGGATCATTCTGCGGCGCCCTGTGTTTGCCTGCGCGAGGGAACGGATGTGACCGTCGTCTCGTATGGCGTGGAGATCAATGAGGCGCTGGCAGCTGCGGCGCTTTTGAAACAGAATGGGATTGCGGCGGAGGTCGTGAAGATCAACCGCCTCTCTCCGCCGGATTTTTCGGAGATCATAAAATCCGTCCGGAAAACCGGACGGCTCGTGACGGCGGAGGATGTCTGCCGTCCCGGAAGCATGGGAGAGAAGCTTCTGGCCGGGCTGGCGGAAGCGGGCCTTTCGCCCCGGGCTGTGCGCCGGATCGACCTCGGCGACGGCATCCTGGAAAACGGCGCGCCGCAGGATTTGCGTAAAATGACCGGGCTGGACGGTGAGGGCATCGCCCGGACGGTCGGGGAGATTATGAATGCAGAAGATAAGACTTGACCAGGCGGTATTCGACCTGGGCCATGCCGAGAGCCGCGAAAAGGCCAAAGCGCTGATTATGGCCGGTTCCGTCTATGTCAACGGAGAGAAACAGACAAAGCCCGGCACCTCCGTTGCGGCGGACGCGGCGATCGAGGTGCGCGGCGAAAAGCTTCCCTTTGTCAGCCGGGGCGGCCTCAAGCTTCAGAAGGCGCTGACGGTGTTTCCGATCGACCCGGCGGGATATACCTGCGTGGACTGCGGGGCCTCGACGGGCGGTTTTACGGACTGCCTTCTGCAGCGGGGCGCCCGGCACGTCTACGCGGTGGATGTCGGCTATGGCCAGCTCGCATGGAGCCTGCGCTGCGATGAGCGCGTAACGGTCATGGAGCGCACGAATGCCCGCAGCCTTACGCCGGATATGTTCCCGGAGCGCATGGACATGGCGGTCATGGATATGTCGTTCATTTCCCTTCATCTCGTGCTGCCTGCGGTGCGGACGCTCCTGACGGAGAACGGACAGGTCGTCTGTCTCGTCAAGCCGCAGTTTGAGGCGGGACGCGAGAAGGTCGGAAAGAAGGGCGTGGTACGCGACCCCGCCGTGCACCGGGAGGTGCTGGAGGATTTTATCGCACGGCTGGAGCCGATGGGATATTCGCTGGCGGGACTTGATTTTTCACCGGTTCGGGGCCCGGAGGGAAACATCGAATACCTCGCTTGGCTGAAGACGGACGGAGAGAGTATAGCGGTGGACTGCGGGGAGCTTGTCCGCCGGTCGCATGAGGCGCTGGAGCGCTAGGAGCAAACGATGAAAAAGATTGCATTGTGTCCCAATGTTTCGCGGGACGCGGGACTTACATTCACGCTGCGGGTCAAAGCCATGCTGGAGCAGGCGGGCCACGAGGCCGTGATCTCACCGGTCTACGGCTCGGTTCCCGGCGTGGAACAGATGCCGCTGGAAGAGGCGCTGAGCGGTGCGGATCTGCTGGTAACGCTCGGCGGCGACGGTACGATTCTGCATCTGGCGCCGCTGGTCATGCGGTACAAAGTCCCGATCATCGGCGTGAACCTCGGCCATAAGGGCTTCCTCACGGAGCTCGACGCCGCCAGCGCTGGGATGCTTCTGGAGGCCGCCGCGGGCCGGTATGAGCTCGTTTCCCGCATGATGCTCGATATCCGCATCCGGCGTGACGGGGAGATCATTTTCTCTGATACCGCGATCAACGAGGCGCTGATCTCCGGTATCGTGCAGAATGTCCGCCTGACGGCCATGAGCGACGGTGAGCGGATCCTGACGGTTTCCGGCGACGGGATCATCGTCTCCTCGCCGACGGGTTCAACGGCGTATTCCATGTCGGCCGGAGGCCCGCTGGTCGAGCCGAATGCGGAGAATATTATCGTGACGCCGATCTGCCCGCATATGCTGGCGGCGCGCTCCTTTGTGCTGACGCCGGATCGGGTGGTGACGGTCGTGCCGCAGGATCTGGAGATGGATAAACGCTGCATCGTCTCGGCAGACGGGCGCGGCATGACGGAGCTGCAGAACGGGGACGAGGTCATCGTGCAGAAATCGGAACACCGCCTCTGCTTTGCCCATCTGGGCACGAAGAGCTTCTATGAGACGGCATTTGAAAAACTGGGGGAGAGGGAATGAAAAGTGCAAGACAAAATGTGATCCTCGAGGTCATCGCCGAACAGGATATCGAAACGCAGGGACAGCTTCTCGAAGCGCTTCAGGCCCGCGGCGTCGTCAGCACGCAGGCGACCGTCTCCCGTGATATCAAGGATCTGCGCCTTGTCAAGGAGATCTCGCCGAACGGCACATATCGCTATACGCAGGCGACCAATGACGAGACTTCGGACGCGAACCGGCGCATGATGGAGATTTTCCGCGAGGGCTGCGTCAGCTTCGATCACGCCCTGCACACGGTGGTCATCAAGACCCTGCCGGGGCTTGCCTCGGCGGTATGCGGCGCGGTGGACGCCATGTGGGATGAAAACATCCTCGGCACCGTCGCCGGTGATGACACGGGCATTCTCATCATGCGAAATGCGGCGGCGGCGGAACGGCTCTGTGTTCAGCTTCGCCGAACCTTCAAGCGCTGATAAAGGAGACGAACCATGCTCAAAAGTCTCCACATCGAAAACATTGCCGTCGTGGAGCGGGCGGATGTGGAATTCCGCGAGGGGTTGAATGTCCTGACCGGTGAGACCGGTGCGGGCAAATCCATCATCATTGATGCGCTGTATGCCGTGACGGGCGGACGCACGAGCCGCGAGCTGGTGCGAACCGGTGCGTCGAAGGGCCTGGCTGCCGCTGTGTTTGACGCGGAGGGCACAGGTATCTGGTGCGAGGAAAACGGCGTGGACGCCGAGGATGGCGAGCTGATTGTCCAGCGGGCCATTACGGCGGACGGAAAAAGCTCCTGCCGTGTAAACGGGGTTCCGGTGACGGCCGCACAGCTTCGTGCGCTGGGCGCGCTGCTGGTGGATATCCACGGACAGAACGACGGACGTCAGCTTCTGGACGAGGGGCGGCATATCGACTATCTCGACGCCTTTGCGGGCGCGGAACAGGAGATGTCCGATTACCGTGCGGCGTATGAGGCGTACAGGCAGAACGAACGGGAGATATCCCGCCTGAGCCTCGACGACGAGACCCGCCGCCGTCTGGCGGAGAGCCTCGCATACCGGGTGCAGGAGCTGGAGAAAGCGGAGCTGAAAGCCGGGGAAGAGGCCGAGCTGGAAGCGAAGTCTACGCTTCTGCGAAACGGCGAACGCCTGCAGGAAGCATCCGGCGGCGCGTATGCCGCGCTGTACGGGGACGAGGCGTCCGCGGTCGCGCTGGCGGGCGAGGCGAGAGGGTATCTCTCCCGGGCTGTCGGCTACAGCGCGGAGCTTGCGGAGGCGGATGCGTCGATCAAGGAGGCTCTCAGCCTGCTGGAGGACGCCGCCGAGCGCATCCGGGATTTTCAGATGTCCCTCGATTTTTCTCCGGAGGAATTTGACCGCGTGGAGAGCCGTTTGTCACAGCTCCGGCGGCTGGAGAAGAAATTCTCCGTGTCCGACGAGGCGGAGCTGATCGACCTTTACGACACGTCCGCCAAACGGCTGGCGGAGATCGAGTACGGCGACGCGGCGCTTGAACAACTTTACCGGAAGCGGGAAACGCTCAAGGCGGACTGCATCCGAAAGGCCATGACGCTGCGAAAAGCGCGACAGACCGCCGCCGAAAACCTTGCCGGGCGCGTGGAGTGCGAACTGAAGGCGCTGTCCATGCCGTCCGTCCGCTTTGAGACGGAGATCGTTTCGCTCGGCGGGGAACCGGGCTTTGGCCCGAAAGGGGCGGATGAGGTTCTGTTTCTGATGAGCGCGAACGCCGGGGAAAAGCCGGGCCGCATCTCAAAAATCGCCTCCGGCGGTGAGCTGAGCCGCATTATGCTCGCGCTTAAGACCGTGTTCGGGGAGAACGACCCTGTGCCCACCGCCGTGTTTGACGAGATCGACACCGGCGTATCCGGTGTGGCGGCAAGCCGGGTGGGCGAGAAGCTCTCCGACATCGGGCGTGCCCGTCAGGTGCTGTGCGTGAGTCATCTGCCGCAGATCGCTGCCATGGCCGACGCGCAGTACAGCATCGTGAAGCAGGAACGCGGCGGACGCACCTACACGACCGTACATGAGCTGGAACGGGAAGGGCGGCGCCGGGAACTGGCGCGTCTGATCGGCGGCGACAATATCACGGAGCTTACGCTGGCATCGGCGGAGGAGCTGCTCTCCTCGGCGGACGCTCGCAGGAAAAAACAGTAAAATCACATCGTTAAACATACAAGGAGACAGACATGACGCTTTATGATGAACTCGTCGCCCGCGGACTGATCGCGCAGGTGACGAACGAGGAAGAGATCAAAGAAATGATAAACGCCGGCAAGGCCACATTCTACATCGGCTTTGACTGCACGGCGGACAGCCTGACGGCCGGCCATTTCATGGCCCTGACGCTGATGAAGCGGCTCCAGCAGGCCGGGAACAAGCCCATCGCCCTGATCGGCGGCGGTACGACCATGATCGGCGACCCCTCCGGCCGCACCGATATGCGTAAGATGCTTACGAAAGAGGACATCGACCACAATGCCGAGTGCTTCAAACGCCAGATGGAGCGGTTCATCGACTTTTCCGACGGCAAGGCCATGATGATCAACAACGCCGACTGGCTGCTGAACCTCAACTATGTCGAGCTGCTGCGCGAGGTCGGCGCGTGCTTCTCCGTGAACAATATGCTCCGCGCCGAGTGCTACAAGCAGCGCATGGAAAAGGGGCTGAGCTTCCTGGAGTTCAACTATATGATTATGCAGTCCTATGACTTCTACTACCTGTTCCAGCACTATGGCTGCAATATGCAGTTCGGCGGAAACGACCAGTGGTCGAATATGCTCGGTGGTACGGAGCTTATCCGCCGCAAGCTCGGCAAGGATGCCCACGCCATGACCATCACGCTTCTGACCGATTCGCAGGGCAACAAGATGGGAAAGACCGCGGGCAATGCCGTCTGGCTCGATCCCAACAAGACGTCGCCCTATGATTTCTTCCAGTACTGGCGCAATGTCGGCGATGCGGACGTCATGAAGTGCATCCGTATGCTGACCTTCCTGCCGCTTGAGCAGATCGAGGAGATGGATACCTGGAAGGACGCCCAGCTCAACACCGCCAAGGAGATTCTCGCCTATGAGCTGACGAAGCTTGTCCACGGCGAGGAGGAGGCCGAAAAGGCCCGCTCCGCCGCCAAGGCCCTGTTCGGTGCGGGAAGCGATGCGGAGATGCCCGTGACCACCATCACCGAAGCTGATCTCACTGACGGCAAGGCGGATATCAAGGTTCTGCTCGTGAAGGCCGGACTCTGCAAGTCGAACTCTGAGGCCCGTCAGAACATCACGCAGGGCGGCGTGTCCCTGAACGGCGAGAAGGTGACGGATATCTATCTTTCGGTCTCCGCCGACGAGCTGCGCGAGGGCGTTCTCCTCAAGAGAGGAAAGAAGAGCTTCGGAAAGATCGTTCTTGAATAAATCCGGCCAATGAAAACCGCCGCACATTCTGCGGCGGTTTTTTCATGGATTTATCCTGTGTGATTATGTCAAAAAGGGATAAAAATTGAGCTGGATTTTTGTAAAAGTATACATTGACATCAACCATTTAAAGTATTACAATACTTACTATCTAATCGAATATGCAGGGAAGTTTTTTGCATATCGAAGAAGCAACAATTTGGAAAGGAAAAACAAAATGAAGAAGATTCTTGCACTTATGCTTGCGCTGGTCATGGTTCTTGCTCTGACCGCCTGCGGAAGCTCCGTCGATACCGCTCAGCTCGACGAGATCCAGGCCACCGTTGAAAGCATCCAGGCTCAGGTTGACGCCCTTGCCGCCGAGCAGGCGCCTGCCGCTGACGAAGCTCCCGCTGAGGCTCCGGCTGAGGCTCCCGCTGCGGATTTCGAGCAGGGCCAGTTCACCGTCGGTATCTGCCAGCTCGTGCAGCACGATGCGCTGGACGCCGCTACCCAGGGCTTCCAGGATGCGCTGAACGATCTGTTCGGTGAAGGCGTTGTCACCTTCGACCTCCAGAACGCCCAGGGCGATTCCACCACCTGCGCCACCATCGTGGGCGGCTTCGTTTCCAACGAGTATGACCTGATTATGGCGAACGCCACGCCCGCTCTGCAGGCTGCGATCTCTGCCACCTCCACCATCCCCGTTCTCGGCACCTCCGTCACCGACTACGCGACCGCGCTCGCTGACGAGGATATGGACGCTTCCGCCGGCACCGGCATCAACGTCTCCGGTACCTCCGACGGTGTGGACGCCCAGCTTTATGCTGACATGACTATGGAGCTTGTTCCCGATGCTCAGAATGTCTCCATCCTGTATTGCTCCGCTGAGGCCAACTCCGTTGTGCAGTCTGCGAACTTCATGGCTTGCATGGAAGAGTACGGCGTCACCTGCACCGAGTACACCTTCTCCGACTCCAACGACATTCAGGCTGTTGTGACCGCCGCTATCGAGGGCGCTGACGCTCTTTACATCCCCACCGATAACACCGCGGCTTCCAACATGACCATTGTTGCGAACGTCTGCCAGCCGGCCGGCATCCCCATCATCTGCGGCGAGGAGGGCATGATGTCCAACGGCGGTCTTGCCACCTGTTCCATCAGCTACTATGACATCGGCTACCTCTGCGGCGAGATGGCTTACGACGTTCTTGCCAACGGCGCTGACATCTCCACGATGCCCATCGGCTACTCCGCCAACGCTGTCAAGGAGTACAATCCCGATTATGCCGAGGCCATCGGCTTCGAGATGCCGGATGATTACACCGCGTTTGTTCCTGCGGCTGAGTAATCTGGGCTGACTTCCAGAAAATTTTATGAAAAAACACCGGCTGAGGTCTTTCCTTGGTCGGTGTTTTTTGATATAATTAGAATTGGATATTTGTTACCCTTACGGAGGATGTACTATGTTAGCCTATTTCGCATCGCTGAATCCTATGGCGCTGTTCCGTGCCTGCCCCGGCGGTATTGCACAGGGCCTTCTTTGGGGCATTATGGCCCTTGGTGTGTTTCTGACGTTTCGGATGCTCGATTTCGCCGACCTGAGCGTGGACGGTTCCTTCGCTACCGGCGGCGCCGTTTCGATTATGCTTATTCTGAATGGTTGGAACCCGGAGCTTTCGCTTCTGATTGCTCTCCTCGCCGGCGTGCTGGCGGGTCTTGTCACGGGCCTTCTCCATACGCGTCTGGGCATTCCGCCCATCCTCTCGGGTATTTTGACGCAGATTTCGCTTTATTCCATTAACCTGAATATCATGGGTAAGGCTAACCAGGCCATTAACGTCAACAGCACCTCGCTTCGGTTCACCTCCAATGCGGTGCTGCTGCCCCGCACGATTCTCATTTCCGTCATCTGCTGTGCGGCGCTGGTTCTGGCGCTGTACTGGTATCTCGGCACGGAGCAGGGCTCTGCGATCCGCGCCACCGGCACAAACCCCAATATGTCCCGCGCACAGGGCATCAACACCGACCGGATGAAAGTCATTGCGCTCGCCCTTTCCAATGGCGTCGTCGCGCTGGCGGGCGGTATGCTGGCGCAGTATCAGGGCTTCGCGGATGTCAACATGGGCCGCGGCGCGATCGTGGTCGGCCTTGCGGCGGTCATCATCGGTGAGGTTCTCGGCGAGGCTGTTATGGGCAAGCGTCTGAACTTCCTGCTGCGCCTTGTTTTTGTTGTGCTGGGCGGTGTGATCTATTACCTCGTTTATGTGTTCGTTCTCTGGCTCAAGTTCCCCGCAAACGACATGAAGCTTCTGACGGCGATCGTGGTCGCGATCTTCCTGGCCGTTCCGTATCTGCAGGCAAAGTCCAAGAGTTCGTTCGCCCATCTGGCGAAACAGAATGCCAAGGCTGCCAAGGAGGGTAAGTAAGATGCTTGAAATTCGTGACATTTACAAGACCTTTAATCCCGGTACGATCAACGAAAAGAAAGCGCTGCAGGGCGTTTCCCTCAAGCTGAACGAGGGCGATTTCGTAACGGTTATCGGCGGCAACGGCGCCGGTAAATCCACGACGCTGAACGCGATCGCCGGCGTGTGGCCGGTTGACAGCGGCGCTATTCTGATTGATGGAAAGGATGTCTCCGCACTGCCCGAGCATAAGCGTGCGGTGATGCTGGGCCGCGTATTCCAGGACCCCATGACCGGCACGGCGGCCAGCATGATGATCGAGGAAAACCTTGCGCTGGCAGCTCGCCGCGGTGATCGTCGCGGCCTCCGCTGGGGAGTTACGAAAAAAGAACGCGAGGAGTTCAGAGAGCTTCTGAAGATTCTGGATCTTGGTCTGGAGGATCGCCTGACGGCCAAGGTTGGCCTTCTCTCCGGCGGTCAGCGGCAGGCGCTCACGCTTCTCATGGCAACGCTCAAAAAGCCCCGCCTTCTGCTTCTGGACGAGCACACGGCGGCGCTTGACCCCAAGACGGCGGAAAAGGTTCTCAACACCACGGACAGGATCATCCGCGAGAACAACCTGACGGCGTTCATGGTGACGCACAATATGCGCGATGCGATCGCGCACGGCAACCGCCTTATCATGATGAACGAAGGCAAAATCATCTTTGATGTCTCCGGGGAAGAGAAGCAGAGGCTCACCCGCGAGGATCTGCTGCAGAAATTTGCCGAGGTCAGCGGCGGACAGGGTTTGGAAAGCGACCGCGTCCTGCTCGCGTAAGAGAGAAAAAACGCCCGAGAAAATGACGGGCGTTTGTAAAACAGAATAATATAACCACAGCCCGGACACAGGAGTGTCCGGGCTGCTGCGTTTCACGGAGCATATTGACGGGGATACCCTGCATAAGAATACGCTCCTGGGATTCTGGTTTCCTTATTTCGATGCGGCCGATTTATACGGCCCGGCGTCGGGGATGTCTATATTGACAGACTCATATCCTACCAGCTCACCATCCAGAATAATGGGTTCCGACTCTTTAACGGCCTCGCCGTCAACCGTTACATCCGTGCAAGCGGAGAAGGAATAGGTGGGATAGGCACAATCGTGGATGTCATTATCTGTAAAGACTGCGTTTTTGCAGTTTGAAAGGCTGATCGCTCCCGTGCTGCACTGGTATATCTCATTTCCGGCAACGATCAGATTATCGGTATCCCGGGCCTGCACGCCAAGGGTGCCGCAGCCGAAAAGCCCGCAATCCGTCACAGAAACGGAATCGCTGTCTGCAAAGAACAGAACCGCGCCGGAGCAGGTTCCGGCTTCCTGTGTATGCCCGGCGGTCAGACTGCTGACAAGAATATTCGAGCAGTCCTCAAACTTGATGACATCCGAATAGCGCGGCTCAGCACAGATGGTGGTTGTGTCTTTCGCGTCGCCAATCAGACGGAAGTTTTGAACGCCGGAAATCACAAGGCCAGGGCCGTCAAAATTGGATCTCCAATAATAGTATTCGCCCCGGACGGCGCCGTAACCAGAAGCTTCGCTGAGGAGATATACCCCCGGCTCCAGATAGACGATCGTATCCGGCGCAATGGCGGCAAGAAGCTCGTCAATATTGGAGACGTGAACCTCCTGCATATTCTCCTCCTCGTTATAGCTGGTTTCGAGCTCAACAGAGGCGGGCTCGGCAAAGCCGCTGAACGGCACATTCTTTTGCGTCATGGCGGCAAGATCGGCTGTCTTCAGCTCGTTTCCACTTTCATCTGTGATCTTCGCGCCGTCGCTCAGGTTGAGTATAGTCTGCGCCGGGAACTTGCAGCCCGCTGCCTGAACGGTGCTTCCGGTCAGCTCAAACGTATTTTCAGTGGTATTATCCCCGAACAGCGTCCCGAGGAGATAAACCTCGGCTGAATAGCTGCCGCGGAAGAGAGTTTCCGCCTGGTTGTTATAGATGCTGCTGTTTTGCACGAGTACACCGTAGCAGTTCGATGCCGAAATAATCGAAATCGCGGGATATTCCTGGCCGCAGTCGCGGAAGATGCAGTCCGTAAAACGCACATCATAGCACGACATTAGCCGCACAGCGCCGTTTGAGCATTCGTAAATGTCCGTGTCGGTGACACTCAATCGGCGGCAGTTTTCCGCATCAATGCCCAGAATACCGCATCCATACAGGGCGGCATTTGAAATTTGCGTGTCATCACAGCCCTGAAGAGCGATGACGCCGCCGGTACAACCGCCCGGTTCCTCGGTATGGCCGGCGGTGATGCAGTTCAGCTTAATGGAACTGCAGCTTCGGAAGACCATCACATTGGCATACCGGGGTTCTGCGGAGATGGTCACATCCGTCGGGTCTCCGCTCTCCGAAGCGATCGTCAGAGAATCCATATTCTCAATAATGAGCTGATAGCCGTCGGCGACCTCTTCCCAGTAATACCGATCCTGATCCTCTCCGTATGTTCCGGCGGTGCTCAGATCATACTCGCCCGGTGCAAGCAGGATGCGCGTATTGGGACGTATCGCGTCAAGAAATTCGTCCACTGTCGAGACATACACGGTGTTCAGCTCTTCGTCGGAAGCGGCTGCGGCGGAGGCGGCCCGCGCAGGCCCGGCCGCGGCAGCGACGAAGCAGAGAAGTATCAGCGCGATGATGGTCAGCGCGATGCTTACGCGGCTCATTTTTTTATGTTTCATAATCTGTTCCAACCTTTCTCTGAGATGGCGCTTCTCCGTCGCGAAGGTGGTAGTCACCACGCCGACAGGCAGCGCGTGTCCGGCGGCGAGATCAAGAAGCGTCTCGCCGTAGCGTTGTTTTTCTCCGGCGTCCATATCGCGCAGGACGCGCTCGTCGCAGCTTAACTCGCATACCTGGTTGATCTCGCGCCTGAACAGGAGCATAAGCGGATTAAACCAGTGCAGAGCGAATACAAGCGCGGCAAACCATTTGTAAAAAAGGTCGCCCCGACGGTAATGCGTCAGCTCATGGCGCAGGACATATTGTGCCGTTTCCGGCGGTAGTTTTTTAGCCGGAAGGACGATCAGCGGCCGAAGCAATCCAAGCAGCATGGGCGTCTCCGTAAACTGGCTGCATAAAAGCTTTGGTTTTCGCTTCAGAGGAAATGCTGCATATACGCGTGCCGTTTCACCGTCCGTTGTCGTAAGAGTCGGCAGCAGCGCGGCGTTGAACCGCTGATAGACAAGGATCATGTGTCCCATGGACAGCATCGCTCCCGCGAGCCATATCACCAGCCAAAAGCCTTGGGTTTTTACAAGTTCGGAGAGTGCCGGAAGCTTGGGACGGGATGCAGCCGTACGGCTGACCGCGTCTGCCGGTTTCTCTTCCGTGACAGCATTTTTGGTCTCTGCGGCCACCTTGACTTCGCTTGGGTTGTCGGAGGCGTTTTCGCCGCCAGCCACCATCACAACGCTGTTATGATCTGCGCCGTAGTGATAGTTATGAAGCGTGGTACCTGCCAGAAGCTGCGTATCGGACTCTTCGACGGCGAGAGTGGGGATAAGCCCCGGCAGCGGCAGTGCCAACCGCAGCAGTACCAAAAGCCATGCGGCGTAATAAAACGCGCTTGGAAGGCGGTGCCGCAGAATGCGGCGCAGGAGCATAAGAGCAAGTCCAAGCCCTGATCCAGCCAGCGTCAGGAGCAGTATCTGTCTCATTTTTTGTCCTCCCCGTGGAACATAGCGCGCAGCTCATCCACGTCCTCCGTTGTCAGCTCATCGGAATGCAGCAGGGCCGCCACAAGGTTTTTGGCGCTGCCCCGGTAAAGTTTGCGGATGAGATCGGCTGTGGCCCATTCGTTGTATTCCGTCTCGGAGATGAGCGCCCGGTAGTAAAACACATTCCGGCGCTCCTGTGCAACAGCGCCCTTTGAGCAGAGACGGGACACCAGCGTCTTGATGGTAGTGGCTTCCCATCCCTGACGTTTCTGGAGCGTCCGGCGAATTTCTGCAATCGGCAGCGCATCCGCCGCATCCCAAAGTGCGCGCATGACCTCCAACTCGGAATCGGTGATTTTTTCAGCAAGATCGTTCATGGTATATACCCCTTTGCAAAGACTACACGTGTCATCTGTGTGAAGCATAGCATAACAGACTACACTTGTCAACTGTTTTTTATTTTTGCCCGTAAAAACAGCGGTACAGTCGATGGACTGTACCGCTGCTGTTATGTTTTTTGATGTTTTCCGTTCAGCCGCCGAGGTAGGCCTTCTTGATCTCGTCGCTCTGTGCAAGCTCCGTGCCGGTGCCGGAGAGCGTCACGCGCCCGGATTCAAGGACATAGGCGCGGTTTGCGATCTGCAGGGCCATCTCTGCGTTCTGCTCGACGAGCAGGATCGTAGTGCCGGCTTCATGCAGACGCCGGATGATCTCAAAGATCTGCTCTACGAGAATGGGGGCCAGACCCATGGAGGGCTCATCGAGCATCATGAGCTTCGGGTGGCACATCAGTGCGCGTCCCATGGCAAGCATCTGCTGCTCGCCGCCGGAGAGCGTGCCGGCGATCTGCGTGCGGCGCTCTTTCAGGCGGGGAAACTGCTCGAACACATTTTCCAACGCTTCCTGCGAGATCTTTTTGTGGATATAGGCGCCCATCTCCAAATTTTCCATGACGGTCATCTGCAGGAAGATGCGGCGGCCCTCCGGGACATGAGCCATGCCCTTGGCGGGCAGCTTGTAGCTATCAATGCGGGTGATGTCCTCGCCGAGGAAGGAGATCGAGCCGCTGCGCGGGTGCATCATGCCGGAAACGGTTTTGAGCGTGGTGGACTTGCCGGCGCCGTTTGCGCCGATGAGCGCGACGATCTCGCCCTCGTGCACCTCAAAAGAAACACCCTTCAGAGCGTGAATGTTGCCGTAAAAGACGTCGATATTTTCAACCTTGAGCATTTACTTCGCCCCCTTTTTGCCGAGATAGGCTTCGATAACGGTGGGGTTGTTCTTGATCTCTGCGGGGACGCCTTTTGCAATGACCTTGCCGTAGTTCAGGACACAGATGCCCTCGCAGATGCCCATGACCAGATTCATGTCGTGTTCGATAAGCAGAACGGCGATTTTGAACGTGTCGCGGATTTTGCGGATGTTCTCCATGAGCTCCGTCGTTTCCGACGGGTTCATACCGGCGGCCGGCTCGTCGAGAAGCAGAAGGCAGGGATTGGTGGCGAGAGCACGGAGGATCTCCAGACGGCGCTGTGCGCCATAGGGCAGGGAACCGGCCTGATGATCCGCAAAGTCTTCCATATTGAAGATGCTCAAAAGCTCCATGACACGCTCACGGGCGACTTTTTCCGATTTCCAGTAGCTCGGCAGACGCAGAACACTTTGGGCCACAGAGCATTTAATCTCGTTGTGCAGGCCAACCAGGACGTTGTCCATGACGGACATATCCTTGAACAGGCGGATGTTTTGGAAGGTACGCGCAATGCCGAGCTGACAGACCTGACTGGTTTTCAGACCGCGTGTATCCTTTCCGTCCAGCAGAATGGTGCCGTGTGTGGGCTGATAGACATTGGTCAGAAGATTGAAGACGGTCGTCTTGCCGGCGCCGTTGGGGCCGATAAGGCCCGCGATCTCGGTACGGCCGATGGTCAGATTGAAATCATCGACGGCGGAGAGTCCGCCGAAGTTTATGCCAAGGTGATGCGTTTCAAGAACCGGTCGTTTGTCCAGATCCCGTTCCGGAATATAGGCATTGGAGGGGACCTGAGCCAGCTTGGTTTCACTCATTTTCCGCGCCTCCTTTCGTTTTCCTTCTGAACAGGCGGCAGTTCAGCAGTTTTTCCAGAATACGGGTGAAGGAGAAGTCATACCGTCCCATCAGGCCCGACGGCTTGAAGATCATCACAATGATGAGCAGAAGGGAATAGATGAGCATACGGTACTCGCTGAGAGGCTGCAGGATGAGCGGCAGTGCCGTCAGAACCGTGGCGGCGATCACAGAACCCATCATACTGCCCATGCCGCCGAGAACGACCATGACCAGAATGTTGATGGAGGCCATGAAATCGAAGCTCTTGGGGAAGAGGCTTCCCTGATAACCGGCGTACAGAGCGCCGGCGACGCCGGCAAAAAAGGCGGATACGGCAAAGGTGAAGACCTTGTAATACGTCAGGTTTATGCCGCAGGCGTCGGCAGCGATCTCATTTCCGCGAATGGCCAGAATGGCACGGCCATGGTGGGAGTGCATAATGGTGTGGATCACATAGCAGGTGACCGCCACGGCGGTGAACACGACAAAAAAGCTGGAGTATTTGGGGATGTTCAGAAGGCCGGGCGTGCCGCCGGTGATGCCTGGGAGGTTGATGATGCAGATGCGGATGATCTCGCCGAAACCGAGTGTGATGATGGCCAGATAGTCGCCTTTCAGCCGCAGAGCCGGGATGCCGATGATGATACCGAAAATGGCGGCCATGATGCCGGCGACGATGAGGCCCAGAAGGATGGATACCCAGGGGGGGAGGACGGTGGTCGCTTTCCACACAATGGCGGCGGAATAGGCGCCGACAGCCATGAAACCGGCATGGCCCAGTGGAAGCTGCCCCAGATAGCCCGTGACCATATTCAGGCTTACCGCGAGAATGATGTAGATGCCGATCTGCTGAATGATGGCGGTGGTGGCACGGTTGAAAATACCGGAACTCATGAGAAAGGAGCCGGCCACAAGAAACGCAACGGTCAGAATGGTGTTGATACCATAGCGAACGGGCATGGAAATACGGTGTTCATTTTTCATCATGATCCCGCCTCCTTACACCTTTTCGGTCATGGAACGGCCCATGAAACCGGTCGGTTTTACCAGCAGCACGACGACCAGAATAGCGTATACCACCGCGTCCGTCCAGCTGGACAGGCCCAAAGCATTGACGATGACCTCGGCAATGCCGATGGCCAGACCGCCCAGCATGGCGCCGGGAATGGAGCCGATACCGCCCAGAACGGCCGCAACAAAGGCCTTGATACCCAGCAGATAGCCGGTGGTCGGCTTGACCTGAGGCACACAGCAGCAGTACAGGATCGCGCCGATGGCGGCCAGTGCCGCACCGATGGCAAAGGTGAAATTGATGGTCGTATTCACATTGATGCCCATGAGCTGGGCGGCGCCTGTGTCCTCGGAAACGGCCCGCATGGCTTTCCCCATTTTTGTTTTCTGAACCAAAATGGTGAGCAGAGCCATGGCCACGACGGACACCGCGATGGTGACGATGGTGGTCAGTGAGATGCTCAGGCCGCCGATGGTATAGGTGGCGGCGGGGATAATGGCGGTATTGGGGAAGCTCCGGGGATCCGCGCCCCAAATGAGCTGAGCGAGATTCTCCAGAAAATAGGAGACGCCGATAGCCGTAATCAGCAGGCTGATGCGGGGGGCCTGACGCAGGGGCTTGTACGCGGTCTTTTCAATAAAGCAGGCCAGCAGGACACATCCGACAATGGAGCAGATGATGGCGATGGCCGGAGAAATCTGAGCGCCGATGAGGAGCAGCGCGATGTAACCGCCGACCATGATAATATCGCCATGGGCAAAGTTCAGCAGTTGGATGATTCCGTAGACCATGCTGTAACCAAGGGCAATCAGCGCATAAATACTGCCGAGCCGGAGGCCGTTGAGAAAGTGCTGCAAAACAATCATTTGGTATTCACCTCTATGTATGAGTACCGGCCGGGGAAACCCCCGGCCGGAGTCCGGAATACGGTATTATTGTTGTGGGAATGCGATCAATAGCTGCCCCAGAAGGTCTCGGCGCCGTCGGTGATGTTGAGGATGGCAGCCGTCTTCTGAGGATCGTTGTGCTCGTCATAGCTCACGTGGCCGGTGACATAGTCGCCATCGGTGGCAGCCATAGCCGCGATGATAGCCTCGGAGTACTCGGCGGTGCCATAGGCAACACCGGCTTCCTCAGCAGCGGCAATCGCATCGCAGAGGATCCACGCGGCGTCATAGCCCTGAGCGGAGAACATATTGGGGATCTCGTCCTCGCCATACTTGGCGGCGAAATCGGCCAGGAAAGTCTGGATCAGCTCAGAGGTGTCCTCCGTGGAGTAGCCGGAGCAATAGTAAGCGCCCTCGACCTGAGAGGGATCGGTGACAACGTCCAGCACGGAAGACCAGCCGTCAACGCCCAGCAGGGTGGCGTCCACACCGGCGGAAGCGGCAGCGGCGGCAATCAGGGCCACGTCGTTGTAGTAGACGGGCAGGAACAGAACGTCGGGATCGGCATTGGCAATGTTGGTGAGCTGGCCGGAGAAGTCAACGCTGCCGGAGGCATAGCTCTCCGTGGCGACGATCTCAATGCCCAGTTCCTCGCACTGCGCGGCGAAATACTCGTAAACGCCGGTGGAGTAAGTGTCGCCGTTGTCGTAGAGGATAGCGGCGGTGGTGGCGCCCAGCACCTCGCTGGCAAAGTTCGCCATGGTGGTACCCTGGAAGGGGTCAATGAAGCAGGAACGGAACATATTGGTGTAAACCGTATCCGTCTCTTCGTTGTAGGTGATGGAGGCTGCCGTAGCGGAAGCGGTAATCATGGGCATATTGTCGTTCTGGCTCTCGGCCACAACAGCGGTGCACGGGCCGGTGGTGACGTCGCCGATGATGGCCACGACGCCGGAGTCAACCAGAGAGTTGTAACCGGTGATCGCCTTGGTGGTATCACCCTCTTCGTCATAATAGACGACGCGAACCGGCTTGCCGTTGATGCCGCCGGCAGCGTTCAGCTGCTCGACATACAGATCAACGCCGTACTGGACAGCCAGACCATACTGGGCGACACCGCCGGTCTGGGGGCCAAGCCAGCCGATAACGATTTCACCGGCGTCGTCGGCAGCTTCGGCGGCAGGCTCTGCAGCGGGTTCGGAAGCGGAATCGGAAGTGGTCTCGGCGGGGGTGTTGGAGCTGGAACCGCAGCCGGCGCAGAGGGCGAAGATCATGGTCAGAGCCATGAGCATCGCGAGAAGTTTCTTTGCTCTTTTCATTATAAGGTTTACCTCTTTCCCTAGTAATTGTTACTTATATTATGATACACTTTCTAAAATGTCAATACGCCGAAAATATGTTTGGCAAAAACATGAACCCCACCGTTGAAATCGGCGGGGTTTTTAGTCATTTAAACCAGTTGAAATGGAAGATTGTTAAAGAAGGTGAAGATTATGGAACAAAGCGGTAGCCGAGACCGCGTACGGTCTGGATATGTTCCGGGCGACTGGGATCGTTTTCGATCTTGTTCCGCAGACGATTGATGTATACGACGATCGCGCTGTCATCGACATTGGTATTGCCCCAGATCAGGTCATAAAGCGAAGCTTTGGAGAAGATCCGGTTGGGGTTGTCAAGGAACAGTTTCATGATCGCGCTCTCCTTGGCGGAGAGGGGCAGCTCGACGCCGTCCTTATACAGCTTCAGGGTTTCGTTGTCGAAGCGGAAAGGCCCGGATTCGATTGCCGCGGCGCTGGAGGTCTGGCTGCGGCGGATGAGCGCTTTTACCTTAGCAGCGAGGGTCACGGGATTGAACGGTTTGGTGATATAGTCGTCGGCGCCGATCTCAAGGCTGTAAAGCATATCGACATCCTCCGTTCGGCCGCTCACGACCATGACCGGAATGTGGTTTCCGCTGTCGCGCAGGGCGTGAATGACCTCAAAACCGTCCATGCTGCCGAGATTGATATCAAGCAGGATGATATCAAAGGTGTCGGACAGGACTTTTTCCAAGGCTTCCTGACCACTTGCGGTCGGAACAGACTGAATTCCGCTGCTGGTGAGAACCTTGGTCAGAGTATTGCGAACGGCGGCATCGTCTTCAACGATCAAGGCTTTCGGCATCATACGGCTAACCTCCTGATCTGGAATGATTTGTACCCGGTTGACAAATGAACCCTCTATAACGTACAATCATTTACAATATTATACATCACAAAACCACTGAAAACAAGCGTTAAATGAGGCTTTTTTTATGAAAGGGAAGAAAACGCGTTTTTATTTTGCCGCGCTGATTATTCTGGCGGCGACGCTGATGGGGATGGGTCTTTTCCGCGTGGTTCTGGTTTACCAGCATTATCGTGCGGATATGCTGACGTATGAGAGCCGCCATCTCGACAGCATCGTGAGCAGCAGTGGTCGCGGCATGGACTGGATGATGGGCGGATACGATGTGCAGCTCACGCAGTTTCTTGGCAGACGCGAGGTCATCTACGCGGAAGAAGGCTATCTGGAAACCGGGGATGCCGTGTATTTTCGCGAGCTGATGGCGCGTCCGGATATGCGCGCTATGGGGGAGCAGCGGAAAATGGCGGTTCTGGATGCCGACGGTATGCTGCTTGCGTCGTCGGATGAGGCGTATCCCCTGGCTCTCGGCGAGGACGAGGCGGTGGGGGAGAAGGCCGTGCTCCGATGCGATGACTCCGGAACCTATTGGTTCGTGTTCAGCGTGACGTCGGACGGCGGTCTGGCGTATGAGATGGCGGTTTCGGTGCAGGCGTTGTTTTCCTACCATGCGGAGGTTTCCCGTGTCGGACGCGGCGGCTATCTGTTTCTGATGGATGCCGGCGGGCAGATGTTCTCCTATTCCGACGGAGAGGTAACGGCGACCGAGAGCGTGGACGAGCTTTTGCAGACGCATACGTCCGTGGACGCGGAAACGCTTGAGACGTTGGCAAACCGTGTCCGTATGTCACCGGAAGAATATGTCGTTGTGCGATTTCCGTGGCAGGAGTATCAGGATGACGGCGGAAAATCCGAAGAGACGCTGGTCGTCACATCCCCGCTCATATCCAGCGGAAATACGCTGATTGTCGGAGCTGCGCTGAGCTTCGGGGAGTTTGACTCGTTCCTCTCGGATACGCTGCAAGAGGTGACCTGGATCATTCTGATGGAAATCGGCGGCGCACTGATCCTGTTTTTGGTGGCGGCGTGGATCCTGGTCATGAACCGTCGGGATCGTCTGGAATTGCAGGCGGTGAAGGAACGCGCAGATCTCATGGAGGAGATCAACCGGCAGCAGCAGAGCCTTGAACACACGGAGCGCCTTCAGCAGCTCGGCGTCATGACCTCCGGCATCGTGCATGAATTCAACAATATGCTCACACCGATCATGAGCCAGAGTATGCTGCTGCTGGAGGAATTGGCCGATCAGGAGGACTCTCCGCCGTTTGAGAGCGCGCTCGATATATACGAGGCGTCGGAAAATGCCCGGGAAATGCTGCGGCGTATGTCCGCGCTGAGCAAAAAGAATGTGGATATTCACTTCCAGACGCTGGAGCTTGGCGGTCTTTTGCGAAACACCATGAACCTGTCCGCGATGGCGAAAGATCCCCATATCATTCAGGAGATCATGCTTCCGAGTGAATTGCTGTATGTCCGCGGAAACAGTCAGCTTCTGACCCAGGCGTTTCTGAATATCTGCATCAACGCCTGTCAGGCCATGGGCAGCGAGGGTACGCTGACGATCCGGGCTTGGCGCGAGATGCGTTCCGGTCATGCTTACGCCTGCGTGGAAATTGCCGATACAGGATCGGGGATTCCGCCGGAACAGCTCCGATACATTTATGAGCCGTACTTCACAACGAAAGGCGAGCGCGGCACGGGTCTGGGCCTGGCCATCTGCAAGAAAATCATCGAGACACATAAGGGTACGATCTCGGCAGCCAACCGGGAAGGGGGCGGCGCGATCTTCACCGTGCGTATCCCCGCCGTCGAGTCGACCGAGGAGGAATGAAAGCATCCCCGTCTGCATACAGCGGGCGGGGATGTTCAGCCTGTCAAAAAACACGAATAGGCTCCCGCTGACGAGGGGGCCCGTGGACTTTTTCGATGCGCCAAGCGCCGGGACGTAAGTTCCGGCGTTTTTCCATGGTGTA